>NZ_JBCARA010000004.1:0-461639 GCF_038419725.1 Roseateles sp. PN1
TGGCGCCTGGTGAAGTTCATCGACAACGGCATGTTGACGATGACCAAGTGCAGCACCTGCGGCGGTCAATTCGTGACCCATCCGCACGAGATTGCCCGCCACTATGTTTGCGGCATGTGCAACCCGCCGGCCCGCGCCGGCAAGGGCCGCGCGCAGGGCGCGATTCAGATGCACTGAACCCAGATAAAACCAAGTCTGCCTGACGATGTTCGTGCTGCCCTGGCCCCTGCCGGCCTTGTTGACTTGGGCGCTGGCCTGGGCACTATTTGTCCTGCTGCGTCAGGCCGAGTTGCAGGCGGTGGTGGCCATGCTGGCTGCCGCGCTGTTGGGTCTGGCCTCGGCCATGCTGCAGGTGCCGCGCTGGCGCCGCCTGATGGTTGCGGGGGGCTTTCCGCTGTCCTTGTTGATCACGGCCGGCGCGCGTGATCTGCCCGGCTGGGCCTGGCTGCTGCCGTTTGCGCTGCTGGCGCTGGCCTACCCGCGCCGCAGCTGGGGCGATGCTCCGCTTTTCCCGACGCCGCGCAATGCCTTGCAAGACTTGGCCACTTTGGCGCCCTTGTCTGCAGGTGCGCGAGTGCTTGATGCCGGCTGCGGCCTGGGTCATGGCTTGCGTGAACTGCGGCGCTGCTACCCGCAGGCACACCTTTCCGGAGTGGAGTGGAGCGGCTTGCTGGCGCTGCTGGCTCGCTTGCTTTGCCCCTGGGCTGAGATCCAGCGTGGTGATATGTGGAGCCAGAGCTGGCAAGGCTTCCAGATGATTTACGTTTTTCAGCGGCCCGAGTCCATGCCACGAGTCTGGGCTAAGGCCGTTGCGGAACTGGCTCCCGGCGCTTATTTGGTCAGCCTGGATTTCGCGGTAGCGGGTGAGGCGCCCTTGGCTCAGGTGGATTTGCCGCGCGGGCATTGCCTGTGGTTGTATCGAAGGCCAATTTGATTACAGGGGCAAGACCCGCCACTTGCGCGGATTGCCCCGCCCGGCGCTCGGGCACACTCAAGCGCAACAGGTTTTTGCCGATATCGCTGGCTAGTTCATACAGAAATCAACATGTTTGTCATCATCGGTTGGCTAATCGCGCTGGGCTGCATCTTCGGTGTCTATATTGTCCACGGCGGCAATATTGGCGTCATTTTGAAAGCCTTGCCCTTCGAGATGATCACCATCTTCGGCGCAGCTGCGGGCGCCTTTTTGGCGAACAACCAGATGAAGGTGGTCAAGGCCTCAATGAAGGGCTTGGGCGCCTGTTTCAAAGGCAGCAAGTTCAGCAAAGCACGCTATATGGAGCTGCTGGCCCTGATGTACGACATCTTGCAAAAGGCCCGTAAAGAGGGCCTGATGTCGATCGAAAAGGACGTGGAAGATCCGCACTCTTCGGCCTTGTTCCAGAAATACCCGACGGTGGGCAATGACCACCATGTCACCGAGTTCATCACCGACTATCTGCGCATGATGGTCTCGGGTAATTTGAATGCCCACGAGATCGAGTCTTTGATGGACGCCGAGATCGACACTCACCACGCTGAAGAACATGCTGCTGTTGCCGCGATTGCTCGTTTGGCCGGTGGCTTGCCGGCCTTCGGTATCGTTGCGGCCGTGCTGGGTGTGGTGAACACCATGGGCTCGGTGGGCCAGCCGCCAGCTGTGCTGGGCGGCATGATCGGTTCCGCCCTGGTCGGTACATTCCTGGGGATTTTGTTGGCCTACGGCTTTGTTGAGCCGCTGGGCGGCCTGCTGGAGCAAAAGGTTGAAGATGCGGGCAAGGAATTGCAGTGCATCAAGACCACTTTGCTGGCAAGCATGCAAGGCTACGCGCCGCAAGTCGCGATTGAGTTTGGTCGCAAGGTGCTCTTTTCGGGTGACCGGCCAACCTTCACCGAGTTGGAAGCCCACGTGAAGAAGAAATAGAAGGGGGAGGGTGATGCGCAAACATTTCATTCGCCTGCTCCTGAATTCAACACGATCGGAGTTGCGCTATGGCTGGTGACGCCAAAAAGCTCCAGCCCATCATCATCAAAAAGGTCAAGAAGGGCGGTCATGCAGCGCATGGCGGGGCCTGGAAGATCGCTTATGCCGACTTCGTGACGGCCATGATGGCTTTCTTCTTGTTGATGTGGCTGCTGGGTTCCACCACCGAGGGCGATAAGAAGGGCATTGCCGATTACTTCGGGTCGCCGCTAAAGATTGCCATGGCGGGGGGCTCGGGTGCAGGTGACTCCTCCAGCGTAGTCAAGGGCGGCGGCAAAGACCTTAGCCGCGAAACCGGCCAAGTCAAGTCAGGCGATGTCGAGGCGCCCAAGCGCACTTTCAATCTGCGCGCCCTCAAGGAAGAGCAGCGCAAGGCTGAGAAGGCCAGGCTGGAGCAACTCAAGACCAAGGTGGAAGATGTGCTGGCCAGCAATGCCAAGCTCGCCAATCTGGGTGGTCAAATCCGCTTGGACATGACCAAAGAAGGCCTGCGCATACAAATTGTTGACGAAGGCAACCGGCCGATGTTTGACAGCGGCAGTGCAGTTGTGAAACCCTATATGCGTGAGTTGCTGCAGGAACTCGGCAGTGTCTTGTCTGAAGTGCCAAACCGGCTGACCTTGGAAGGGCATACTGACGCTCAGCCCTTTCCGGGAGGCGACCGCGGCTACAGTAACTGGGAGTTATCGGCGGACCGCGCCAATGCCTCCCGACGCGAATTGATTTTGGGTGGCTTGCCGGAGGCCCGTACCTTGCGCGTGCAAGGTTTGGCGTCCAGCAAGCTGCTCGATAGCAAGCAGCCGCAGAGTGCGATCAACCGCCGCATCAGCATCATTGTGATGAACCGCGACGCTGAAGATGCAGTATTGAAGAATGTGCCAGATGAAGACGCTGAGCCTGAAGCAGAAGCCAAAGCCGCCGAGCCTGAAGTCGGGAAAAATATTTCCTCAAGTTCCAAAGCCACGCCCCGATAAAACCACTTAGCCCCAGCGAGGAATGCCATGAGTGCAGACATGAAATTTTTGGTCGTCGATGACTTTTCCACCATGCGGCGCATTGTGCGCGGCCTGTTGAAGGAGATCGGCTACAACAACTGCGAAGAAGCCGAAGACGGGGTAGAAGCCCTGAATATGCTCAAGCAGACCAAGTTTGACTTCGTGGTCAGCGACATCAATATGCCCAATATGACGGGCTTCGAATTGCTCAACGCCATCAAGGCCGACGCCAATCTGAAGCATCTGCCGGTGCTGATGGTGACGGCCGAAGCCCGCAAGGAAGACATCGTCTTGGCCGCCCAGTCAGGCGCTGCCGGTTACATCGTCAAGCCCTTCACCAAGGCCACCTTGGAAGAGAAGGTCATGAAGATCATGCAAAAACTGGCCGCTGCGGCCTGAACCGGGAGTTGGCCATGCAAATTCAATTAGATGAATTGAGCAAACTGCATCAGGGCACCGATCCGCTGACCGTCTCGCCTGAGGTGTTTCAGCAGATCGGTTCCATCACCCGCGTTCTGCACGACACCATGCAGCAACTGGGCGTGATGCCCAAGTTGCAAATTGCAACCGACGGCTTGCCCGACGCGCGCAGCCGCCTGAGCTATATCGCCACCAAGACGGCCGAGGCTGCCAACAAGGTGCTGAACTCGGTGGATCAGGCCAAGGCCGATCACGCCTACATCACGGCCGCCACCAATGCGATGGCCGCGGCCATCGTGGCTGACCCGGTCAAGGCCGTGGCTAGCGGCGCTATTTTGAACTTCGTCAAAGAAGTCGAGGCCCGCACGGCCAATATCGACGGCCATCTGACCGACATCATGATGTCGCAAGACTTCCATGACCTGACCGGCCAAGTGGTGGCCAAGGTGGTGACTCTGGCGAACGACCTGGAAGACAGCTTGGTCAAGCTGCTGGTGTCCGTGGTGCCGCCCGAGCAGCGTGAGAAGGTGGACCCCAGCATTCTGCAAGGCCCCGTGGTGAACCCCGAAGGTCGCACCGATGTGGTGGCCAATCAGGGTGAAGTGGATGATTTGCTGGCCAGCTTGGGCTTCTGAAGCGCGAGCCAGGCCTTTGATTGGATGAAACCCGCTGAGGCGGGTTTTTTTGCGCCTGTAGCTGGCCGCCTGCCTAGCCTGCGTGGCGGTGTAGCCCTAGGGGCTCAAGTGTCAGCAAACTGACGCCGGATCACCGCCGCTTTCCCCGGCCTTTTTCGGCTTAAGTTTTTCGTCGCCCGGCAAACAATGGCAGGGCGAGCTTATCTAAGCTCGCCCACCCCCAATTGCCATGGCCGACCAAGACGCACAAGACAGAAATTTACCGGCCTCGCCCAAGAAGATCGAAAGATCTCGGGCCGAGGGTCAGCTGCCGCGTTCGCGTGATCTGCCTCACTTCGCCATGATGGTGGCGGGCGGCGCCATTCTCAGCGTCGGTGGGCCGAGCGTGGTCGACAGCCTGCAAAAAATGCTCACCCGCGCCTTGCATTTTGATGCGCAGATGCTCGCGCGGCCTGCCTTGATGGCTGAGCGCCTGGGTGAGTTGACGCTCTATTTCATTGCCGTTGTGGGTCCTATCGCGGCCATTTTGGTGGTGGTTGGAATCGCCAGCAATATCGCTTCAGGTGGCTGGAACTGGACCATGAAGCCGCTGGCGCCCAAGTTCTCCCACCTCAATCCGCTGGCTGGCCTGGGCCGCATGTTCAGCGGCCATGGTCTGGGCCAAGCGGCCAAGGCGGTGGCACTGGCCCTGGTGCTGGGCATCATCGGCGCGATGGTGCTGAAAGACCGCCTGGCGGCCTATGTGGGCATCATGTCCGTGCCGCTGCCAGCCGCGTTGGCCTATGCCGGCCAGCAGCTGATGGGTGGGCTGATTCTGCTGGGCATCGCGCTGGCCTTGTTTGCCGTCATCGACGTGCCGATGCAGCGCCAGCTCTACATGCGCCGCATGCGCATGACCCGTGAAGAGGTCAAGCAGGAGATGAAGGAAAACGAAGGCAATATGGAGATGAAGGGTCGCATGCGCGCAAAGATGCGCGAGATGGCCAAGCGTCGCATGTTGGCCGCTGTGCCCAGCGCGGACCTGGTGGTGATGAACCCCACCCACTATGCCGTGGCCTTGAAGTACGACGACAAAAGCATGGCCGCGCCCAAAGTGGTGGCCAAGGGTGCTGATTTGCTGGCCATGAAGATCCGTGATCTGGCCAAGGACAACAAGGTGCCGGTGCTGCAGTCGCCGGTACTGGCGCGTGCGCTCTATGCCCACGCGCAGGTGGACCGTGAAATTCCGGCCGTGCTGTTCGGCGCCGTGGCGCAGGTGCTGGCCTATGTGTATCAGCTCAAGCAAGCCATGGCGACGCGCACGGCTGCCCCCGATCAGCCCGACCCGCAAGTGCCGCCGGAGCTGGATCCGCACAACAAGCCGGGCTTCCGCCCTGAAGACCCGGCGAATGACGACGATTTTGGAGCTGAGGCCACATGAACCCGCTGATTGCCAAGCTGCAAGCCTTGCTGGGCCCGCGTGCCGCCGTGTTGAGCGCGCTGGGCGCGCCCGTGGCCGTGATTCTGGTGCTGGGCATGATGGTGCTGCCTTTGCCGCCCTTCGCCTTGGACCTGATGTTCACCTTCAATATCGCCATGGCGGTGATGGTGATGATGGTGGCCTCGAGCATGGTGCGGCCGCTGGACTTTGCGGCCTTCCCGACCGTGCTGCTGCTGACCACTTTGCTGCGCTTGTCGCTCAACGTCGCCTCCACCCGCGTGGTGCTGCTCGAGGGCCATACCGGCACAGGTGCCGCGGGCAAGGTGATCGAGGCCTTCGGGCATTTCCTGATCGGCGGCAACTTCGCGGTCGGTTTGATCGTGTTTGCCATTCTGGTGGTGATCAACTTCATCGTGGTCACCAAGGGTGCGGAGCGTATCGCCGAGGTCGGCGCGCGCTTCACCTTGGATGCCATGCCTGGCAAACAGATGGCGGTGGACGCCGACCTGAATGCCGGCCTGATTGACGAGAAAGAGGCCAAACGCCGCCGTGCCGAGCTGGGCGACGAGGCTGACTTCTTCGGCTCCATGGACGGTGCCAGCAAGTTCGTGCGCGGCGACGCGGTGGCTGGCATTTTGATTCTGGTGATCAATATCGTTGGTGGCTTCATCATCGGCGTGGCGCAGCATGACTTGTCGGCCAGCCAGGCGGCCAATTCCTACATCTTGTTGGCGGTGGGCGATGCCCTGGTCGCCCAGGTGCCGGCGCTGCTGATCTCGGTCGCTGCGGCCATGGTGGTGTCCCGTGTGGGCACCGACAAAGACATCGGTAGCCAGATCGGCAAGCAGGTCTTCGGCTCGGCCAAGTCCCTGGCCATCACGGCCGGTGTGATCGCCCTGCTGGGCCTGATTCCTGGCATGCCGCATGTGGTGTTCCTGCTGGTCGCCGGGGGTACGGGCTATCTGGCTTGGTGGCTGCGCACCAAGCAACAGGCGACGGATGCCGAGGCGCTGCTTGGCCAAGCCACCTCCGCCGCCACCACGCCCGAGCCCAATGCTGAAGCCAGCTGGGATGACCTGGTGCCGGTGGACACCCTGGGGTTGGAAGTGGGCTACCGCCTGATTGCCTTGGTGGACAAATCTCGCGAAGGCGATCTGCTCAGCCGCATCAAGGGCGTGCGGCGCAAGTTCGCGCAAGAAGTGGGCTTTTTGCCACCCTCGGTCCACATCCGCGACAACCTGGAACTGCGGCCCAGCCAATACCGCTTGTCCCTGCGCGGCGCGGTGATTGGCGAGGCGGAGGCCTTCCCCGGCATGTGGCTGGCCATCAATCCGGGACACGCGACCCAGAAACTGATCGGTCAGGCCACCACCGATCCCGCTTTTGGGCTTCCGGCGGTGTGGATCGAAGACCGGCAGCGTGATATGGCGCAAATGGCCGGATTTACCGTTGTTGATTGCTCGACCGTGATTGCCACCCATCTTTCACACTTGATGCAAGTCCACGCAGCTAAGTTGCTGGGCCGTGTGGAGACCCAGGCGCTAGTGGAACACCTGACCAAACAAGCGCCTCAACTGATCGAAGACGTGATACCCAAAATGCTCGGCATCGCTTCACTGCAAAAAGTTTTACAGCTCTTGCTGGAAGAGGGCGTGCACATCCGCGACATGCGCTCCATCGTCGAGAGCGTGGCCGAGAACGCAAACATCACCGATCCGGCCGAGCTGGCCCGCCGCATTCGTGTGCACATCGCGCCGGCCATCGTTCAGCAGATCTACGGCCCGGTGAAAGAGCTGGACGTGATCGCCCTGGAGCCCGAGCTGGAACGCCTGGTCACCCAAGCCCTGAATTCCCCCCATGGCGCTGCCCTGGACCCCGGTGTCGCCGACACCTTGGCCCGCAGTGCTGCCGAAACCGCCCAGTCGCAAGAAGATCGCGGTGTGCCGGCCTGCTTGCTGGTGCCCGACCTGATCCGCGCCCCCATGGCCCGTTTGCTGAAGCGTGCCGCCCCGCGCCTGAAGGTGCTGGGCCATAGCGAGATTCCTGAAACTCATTCCATCCGTATCGGATCGATCATCGGAGGCACCGCATGAGCGGCTTCCACACTCACATCCGTTCGCTGCCCCTCGAGGTGGCGCGTGCCGCCGCTGAGGTGGCTCGGCAGGAGGCCTTATGAACGTGAAACGCTTTACTGCCCGCAATTCCCGCGAAGCCATGGCCCTGGTGCGCAAGGCTTTTGGCGATGATGCGGTGGTGCTGTCCAACAAGCCCTGCGCCGAAGGCGTGGAAGTGCTGGCCATGGCGCCCGAAGGTATGTCGCAGATCGAGCGTGTGGCCGCCACAGCGCCCCGCATCAGCTCGCCCGGCCGCGTGCAAGCCCGCCCGGCCGGTGCGCCCAATACCGCCCAGCCGGCGCCTATGTCTTCGGCCCCCGCTGGCAAGAGCTTTGCAGCGCGTGCCGGTCAGCAAGGCAGCCAGCTGCAGCAGCGCAGCGAACCCAGCTTTGGCTACAACGACCCTGCCGATGAAGTGGGCCAGGATGTTGAAACCCTGGCGATGAGCACCTTGTCCTTCCAGGACTATGTGCGCGAGCGCGTACTCAAGCGCCGCCAGGCCGAGATTGATGGCCTGCCCGACCCCTTGGCCCTGCAGCCCGAGCCGGCCGTCGAGCAGCCCGGCGTCAGCAATCTGGCCGCCGCGCGTCAGCAGCGCGCTCAGGCAGCTTTACAAGCCATGCAGCCGCGCCGTCCGGTGGAAACCGCCCCGGCCGCTGCCGCGCCCGCCGCCCGCCGCACACCGCCGGTGCTGCGCGATGAAATCCGCATGCCGGCCGCCGCGCAAGAACTCAGCGGTTTGGCCGCCATGGGCACCGAGCTGCCTGATCTGCCCGGCCGTGGCCGCCGCGACCAGCAAGACATGATGAACGAGCTGCGCAGCATGAAGGGCTTGATCGAAGAGCGCTTCGGCGCCCTGGCCTTCATGGAAAAGCTGCAACGCCAACCGACCCAGGCTCGTCTGACCCAGAAGATGCTGGAAGTGGGTTTCTCGCCCGCCCTGGTGCGCAAGCTGGTGGAAGGTTGCCCGAACGAATTCAAGCCCGGTGCCCACGGCGAAACCGCCGATGAAACCAGCTGGGCCGCCAACGTGTTGTCACGCAATTTGCTCACCGGTGAGGCCATGCCGGCACTGGAAGAGCAGGGCGGTGTGTTCGCCCTGATCGGCTCTACCGGCGTGGGCAAGACCACCACCACCGCCAAGCTGGCTGCCGCCTTTGCCACCCGCCACGGTGCGGCTCAGCTGGGCCTGATCACGCTGGACGCCTACCGGGTCGGCGCCCACGAGCAACTGCGCGCCTACGGCCGCATCCTCGGCGTGCCGGTGCATACCGCCCACGACCGCAGCTCGCTGGAAGATTTGCTCGACCTGCTGTCGGCCAAGAAGATGGTCTTGATCGACACCGCCGGCATGGCCCAGCGCGACAGCCGCACCAATGAATTGCTTGACATGCTGGCGCACCGCAGCATCACCAAGATCCTGGTCGTCAACGCCGCACAGCAGGGCGAGACGATTGAAGATGTGGTGACCGCTTGGCGCGCGCATGAGTGCCAAGGCGTGGTGCTCTCCAAGATCGACGAAGCCGTCAAGCTCGCGCCCGCCCTGGACACCCTGATCCGCCACAAGCTGCGCGTGCTGGGCGTGACCAATGGCCAGCGCGTGCCGGAAGACTGGCATCGCCTGTCGGCTCAGGCTCTGGTGCAGCGCGCCTTGCGCAGCCAAGCCGCCGGTGCCTGGCGCATGGACAGTGCCGATGTGAATCTGATTTTTGCCGGTGGGCCAGCGCTCAGCCCCCGCAGTGCCGCCGCTATGGGCACGCACTAGACCAAACCTGGGACCCCAGCCATCATGATGCGCGACGTGAATCCTCATACCCTTGCCCCGCAAGACCAGGCCCATGGCCTGCGCCGGCTGTTCGCCAGCTCGCGGGTGCGCTTCATTCCAGTGGTCAGCAATCCGCATGTCATGGGTGCAGGCGTGCTGTTGGAAGGTCTTTGCGCGGCTTTTGCCGAACTGGGTTTGCATACCCTGGTGGTGGATGCCGCCGAGTCCGCGCCTACGCCGTCCGAGCTGGCCTCGGTGGATCTGGGCGCTTGTGTGGAGAGCTTGTCCAAAGACGTCTCCTACCTGGCCGCCCGTGGCCTGCCGATGCGCTACATCAATGCCAAGGGCTCGGCCGCACAGTTTCTTGAAGTGGTGACCGAAGCCGCGCCGCAAGCCGATGTGGTGCTGCTGCACGCCAGTGCGGCGGAGTTGGCCCGTGTGGTCGCGCTGCGTGAAGTGCGCCCGGTTTTGCTGGCCGATACCGATGCCAATAGCGTCACCCACGCTTATGCTGGCATGAAATGGTTGGCGGGCCGCGCCGGGCTGATGGTTTACAGCCTACTGATGGCTTGCTCGCCGCAGCTGCGCATGTCGGAGCGGATTGCCGAACAACTGAGCAGTTGTGCCGATGGTTTCCTTGGCGCGGTGCTGCGTGACTGGGCTTGCCTGGACCCACGCACACCGAGCAGTGCCCCGATTTCGACCGAAGTGCGCCATCTGGCGCGTGAGTTGTTGATGGCCGCCCCTCCGGGAGCGGCGCTGGAGGCTTCGGTCGATGCCAGCCCCTTGCGGCCCGTGGCCCGCTCGCTGATGCGCCCCTCGGCGCCGCAGCCTGCCCGCACTGTCGCTCGCCCGGCCGTCGCCGCCATTTACTGATTGCAGCTGGAGCTGAAGATGTATACCGCCAAAGGCCGCCTCGATAACTCCTCCCTCATCAAACAGTACAGCCCGCTGGTGCGCCGCCTGGCCCACCAGATGATTGCCAAGCTGCCCGCCAATATCGAAATCGATGACCTGATCCAGGTCGGCCTGATCGGCCTGACCGATGCGCTCTCGCGCTTCGACGTGGGCCAGGGCGTGCAGTTCGAAACCTTCGCCACTCAGCGCATTCGCGGCGCCATGCTCGATGAGCTGCGCGGTGGTGACTGGATGAGCCGAGGCACCCGCCGCCAGCAACGCGATATCGAAGGCGCCGTGCGCAAGCTGGAGCAAAAGCTCGGCCGCGCCCCGGCCGAAAGCGAGATCGCCGCCGAGATGGGTGTCAGCCTGGCCGACTATCAGGAGTTGCTCGGCAAGGTGCGTGGCACCCAGCTGGTCTACCTGGAAGATATGTCCGGTGACGAGGGTGATGAAGACTTCTTGGATCGCCACGTGGCCGATCACAGCAACAACCCGATGCTCAAGCTGCAGGACCATCGCATGCGCGAGGCCCTGGTGGCGGCCATCAAGAACCTGCCCGAACGCGAGCAGTTCATGATGAGCATGTACTACGAGCACGATATGAATCTGAAAGAGATTGCGGTAGTCTTGAAGGTCACTGAATCGCGGGTCTGCCAGCTGCATAGCCAAGCCATTGCCCGCCTGCGGGTGAAGTTGCGCGATTGGTGAGTTCGGCGAACAAGGTCTGAAACTAAGGCTGGCAGCGTCGCCCGAGAGCCACCGCCAGCGGTTTGTGCAAGCAAGCAATCAAGAGAGGGCAGATTGATGCGGTTCTGGTGGACACCCCGGCCGAATGGCCCAGCCGCAGCCCAGTCGGCCGCACAAGCCCCCTCTGAATTGAACGCCTCTGCGAACAGCACGGCTGCGGCCATGAAGCAGGTGGTTCAGCAAATCTCCCGCGCCATTTCCAATGTTGGTAAAGACGCCGCCGAGGTGCGCGGGCTGTTGGAAGACACCCAAAAAGTCGTGCTTGCCCAAGCCGAGGCCATGGGCGCCTTGTCGCAGGATTTGGCTTCAGTGCGCGAGGCGCAATCTGCCATCAGTCGCTCAACCGCCCAATCCGGCGCCGCTGTGGTGCGAGCCAGCCAGGCGCTGGACGGTGTTGGCAACGAGGTTGGCGGCATTGTTCAAACCTTGCACCAGGTCTCGGACGCGGCATCCGAGATCACAAAAATTGCCTTGCAGACGCGACTAGTGGCCTTCAATGCCTCGGTTGAGGCGCGGCGTGCCGGCGAGGCCGGGCGTGGTTTTGGTGTCGTGGCCGATGCCGTCAAGGCTTTGGCCGGGCAAGTGGAAAACTCATCCAAGGCCATCATGGGCACGGTGTCCGCATTGGACACGCGCATCGAGGCTTTCAGCCGCGAGTTGCGCAATGACCCCGGCCACGCCAGCCGCAGTGCCATTCATCAAGCGTTTGCACAAGTTCAGGCGGATGTGGGGCAGATCAATACTTCGGCCGAGCAAAGTGAGCGGACCATCGGCGCCCTGGGTGGCCGGGTGGCGGACTTGGAGCGCGAGATTCAGCAGGCCATGGTCAAGCTGGATGCCGCGTTTTCATGCAGCGACCGTTTCTTGAGGCTCTCGGAGCAGGTGATCGAGCAGATTGCCGACTCCGGCGTGGAGGTCGAGGACGCGCCCTTTATCCAGGCCGCACAGCAAGCCGCGGCAGAAATCGCCAGCTTGTTGGCCCAGGCCCTGCAGCGCGGCGACATTCAGCAGGCCCAGCTGTTTGATGAGCGCTATCAAGCCATACCGGGCAGCAATCCGGCTCAGCATCTGACCCAGTTCGTTGCGCTGGCCGACCGGCTGTTTCCGGCGGTTCAAGAGCGCATGCTCGATTTCAGCGACAAGGTGGTGTACTGCATTGCCGTGGACCGAAACGGTTATGTGGCGGCCCACAACAAGAGGTATTGCCAGCCGCAGCGCGCCGGCGATGTGGTGTGGAACACTGCAAACAGCCGCTACCGGCGCATCTTCAATGACCGCACCGGCCTGGCTTCGGCCCGCAACCAGCGGCCATTCCTTTTGCAGACCTATCGCCGCGATATGGGCGGGGGCAAGTTCGTGCTCTTGAAGGAAGTGTCGGCCCCCATCGTGGTGGGCGGAAGGCACTGGGGCGGGCTGCGCCTGGCGTTCAACTTCTAAGGTCGGCGCGCCGCTGTTGTACCAAGGCGCTGATGCGCTGATGCGCTAATGGCCGACGCCGCTGTTGCAGCGGCCTCGCGTCAATGAGCTGCCGCTCGGGCAGCCCCTTAAGGCGCCACGCAAGCTCTGTTCTTGCCCGTGTGCTTTGCCTCGTACAGCGCCACATCGGCGCGGTCCAGGGCGGCCTCCAGCGTTTCCCCGGCTCGGTACAGCGTCACGCCGGCCGAAAAGGTGACGAATACATCCCGACCCTCGTGCATGAATAAGCTGGCCGAGAGCGCGCGCTGCAGGCGTTGCAGCACGGCCTGGGCTTCCTCGATGGGGGTGCGCGGCAGCATCAATACGAACTCTTCGCCGCCGTAACGCGCCACCAAGTCACCGGGGCGCAGGGAAGCCTGCACCCGCTCGGCCAAAGACTTCAGCGCCACATCGCCGGCGCCATGGCCCAAGCTGTCATTGAGCTTTTTGAAGTTGTCGATGTCCAGCAAGGCCAGGGCGATGCGCTGGGTATCGCCTTCGCTGGTGGCGTCACCACTGTCGCGTTCGAGCTTGGCTTGCTCGGTCGCGAAGGCGGCGAGCAGGCCGCGGCGGTTGGCGATCTGGGTCAGTTGATCGGTCTGAACCTCGTTGGAGAGGCGTTGCAACTCGCCTTCCAGCGCTTCGACCCGCTGGCTCAGGCTATTGGCCTTGTCATGTTCGCTGCTCAAGCGGGCCTGGGTTTGCTGCACCAGGGACTGCACGCTGCGGCTTTCTTCCACCATCTCGCGCACCACGCCGGCCAGGCTTTCCAGGCTGTCCGCCTTTTCGATCACCTCGGCGTAACGGCCCACGCTGCTCTGAAAGCGGTCGGTGTGCTGGCCCAACTCACCCAGTTCGGCCAGCATCTGGTGAATCATGGACTTGAGCGATTCGCGCGCCTTCTTGCGATCCTCCCGCAGGGCGCGCTGGCGCTCGCGCGTGCCGCCCAGCATCTCGGTGACGGAGCGCACGCCGCGGCCGCTCAGGCCTTGCTCCAGCGTGTTGTTCATGGCCTCGCATTGGCCGCGCGCCCAGGAGTCGTCTTCTGCCAAATCAACCAAGCTGGCGCTCAATTCGCGGCACAGCTGGCCCAGCTCGGTGAACATATGCTGGCGGTGATCTAGCAGATGGCGGGCGCGTTGACACAGCTGCTCCATCTGGGCTGCGGCTTGCGGGCTGACGCCTTGCACCTGCAATTGCAGCTGCGCGGCCCTGAGCTCGCCCATCAACTCGTCGGCATAGCCCTCGGGGCTTTGTAGGGCGTGCTGCACGGTGGCGTGCAAGCTGGATTCAATTTGCGGCCACTGGGCGGCGTCTGCCGCCGGGTTGGTCGCGCTGGACGGAGAGGCTGGCTCAAAGGGCTCATCGGCCTCGGCGCCGAAATTGGACAGGCCGGCATCTTCGTCCATGAAGAACTGGCTTGGCGTGCCGCCGGCATCGTCCGAGGTGGCGATGCTGCTGTCGGCCACGTCCGAGTCCCAGCTGGCGACCAGCTGTTGCAGGCGCTTGATCAGGCGCTGGCTGTCGCTGCGATTGCCTTCCAGCACGCGCTGCAAGCCGTCTTTCTTGCGTGCCACGGTCCACTGGCGGCCGCCGCGCTCCAGCCCGCGGATCAGGCGCTCCAGCACCTGGGCCAGGGCCTCGGCTTGCGCGATGGGGCCGACCGTTTGCTGCAGGCGCTCGACTTGGCGCAGCGCCTCGTCCCAGCGCGATTCGCGCACGCACACCTGCAGGTCAAGGCGGGCCTGGCTGCCGCTCACACCCAGTGCGAGCAGCTTGGTCAGCAGGGTCTGGGCGCGCTCAGGCAAAGCGGCTGGTGCGGCCTCGGTGCCAGACTCCACGGCATAGGCGCGGGCGTAATTCTCCGGCGTGGGCTCCAATTGCGCTTGGGCCAGGCGCAAGAAAGCGGCCTTGGCGATCTGGGCGCTGGTGGCGCCGGCGGGCGCGCGGGGGCTGCGTCGCTCATCCATGACTAGGACCTTTTAATCTAACTTCTTTGTTCAACGGCGGCCGCCGTGCGGGCGCTGCGTGCCATTGCCAGGTTCAGTGTCTCGCAGTTCTTGCGCCTCAGCGTCGGCGCGCCCGATCCAGGGTGCTTTGCGCGGCAGTACGATTTGGTCCCGCCATAGCTCCAGCTCCTCTGGGGGCAGCGGCTTGCTGAACAAAAAGCCCTGCATCAGGCTGCAGCCCAGGCGGTGCAGGACATCCATCTGGCGCAGGGTCTCCACGCCTTCGGCGATCACCCGCAGGCCCATGGCGCGGGCCAGGGCGATGATGGCGGTGACAACGGCCGAGCTCTGCGGCGTGATGCCCAAATCGCGCACAAAGGTGCGGTCGATCTTGACCTCCGAGATCGGCAGGGTGGTCAGATAGGCCAGCGAGGAATAGCCGGTGCCGAAGTCATCGATGGAAATCTCGACCCCGACTTCATTGAGGCGGTGCAGGGCCGGAATGACCTTCTGCAAATCCTTCATCAGATTGTTTTCGGTGATCTCCAGCTGGATCGAGCGGTGCGGCACACCGTAGGCACTGACGCATTGGTGGATGTGCTCGACCAGGTCGGAGCGTTCGAACATGCGGCTGGGCAGATTGACCGCGATGGAGTCAGCAAAGCCGAAGTTGAGCTGCCAGATCTTGGCCTGGCGGGCGGCCTCTTTGATTGCCCATTCCGACAGCGGCACGATCAGGCCGGTTTCTTCGGCCAGCGGAATGAAGTCGGCGGGGGAGACGAGCTTGTCGCCGCGTTTCCATCGCATCAAGGCCTCAACGCCCACCATGCAACCGGCGCGCACATCGACCTTGGGCTGGTAATGCAGCACGATCTCGCCACGTTCCAGCGCCTTGTGCAGGGCGCTTTCCAGCTCCAGCTTCTCGCGCCCCTGGCCGGCCAACTGCGGCGTGTATAGCGCCGCCGCATTGCGCCCCTGCGACTTCACTGCGTACATGGCCACGTCGGAGTTGCGCAGCAGGTCCGCCATGGTCAGGCCGTCACGCGGGTAGATCGCAATGCCGACGCTGGCGGTGACAAAACATTCTTGGCCGGAGATGAAGATGGGCTCACGCAGGGCTTCGAGCACCCGTCCCGCAACCCGCTCGGCATCGCGTTCGTCAGCGATCTCGGGCAGCAGGGCGACGAACTCATCGCCACCCAGACGGCCGACGGCTTCGAGCGTGCGATGCGAGCGCCCGCCGACGGTTTCCAGCATGCCCTCCATGACCTGATCGGAGTGGCGCACGCAGGCGCGCAGGCGGCGACCCACTTCCACCAGTAGCTCGTCACCGGCTTGGTGGCCCAGGGTATCGTTGATGATCTTGAAACGGTCCAGGTCAATCAGCAGCAAGCCCACTTCGTGGCTGCCGCGGCGGGCCTGCTCGATGGCGCGTTCTACCCGCCAGATCAGCTGGCGCCGGTTCGGCAGGCCGGTGAGGGCGTCGAAATGCGCCAACTGGCGGATGCGGTCCTCGGCCTGGCGGCGGTCGGTCACATCCTGCATCACGCCGGTGTAGCCGAAGGCATTGCCTTGCTCGTTGAACTCGGGCTCGGCTTCGATGTGCACAACGCGCTGGCGGCCGTCCTGCAAGGTCACGGCCAAGTCGGTGACCAACACCGAGTTATGCGCCAGCACATCGCGCAGCAGGCGCAGGAACAAGACCCGCTCCTCATGCGGCACCATGCGCATCACGCCGATGAAATCTAGTCGCTCAGCCGGGCCGCGGCCAAACACGCGCAAAGCCTCGGCCGCCAGATGGAAGCCCCGTCGCTGTTGCCACTCGAAGCTGCCCATGCGGGCCAGGTCTTGAGCGCGCGCCAGCTTGGCCTTGCTGCGCTCCAACTCGATGCGGGTGCGCGAAGAGCGCAACAAGTAACGCAGCCGCCCTGAGAGCAGACTCCATTGCGGCGACTTGACGAAGAAATCGGTGGCGCCAACTTGGTAGGCCAGATTGATGGAGGCCTCATCGTCCAGGCCGGTCAACATCAGCACCGGGGTGGATTCGAAACCGGGTAACTCGCGCAGGCGGCGGCAAGTTTCGAAACCGTCCATCTCCGGCATCATGGCGTCCAGCACGATGATGTCCGGCGCGCTCTGCGCCATCATGTCCAGGGCTTGCTGGCCACCGTGAGCCACGCTGACTTCAAAGTCGCGGCTGCGCAGGGCCGAGGCGGTCAGCAGCAGATTGACTTCATCGTCATCAACCAAGAGCACCTTGGGTTGCTTCGGATCACCGTCATCGTGCAATGTGCCAACTGAATTCATTGGGGCCCCGGCATGCGCATCGTCGACAAGGCCTGCTTCACCTGAGCAAGCTCTGCAAGCATATCGTCTAGTTTCGCTGCTAGGCCGCCAGTTTCACCATTACGAGCCATCAATTCCACCTCGGCGCAAATCGCGGAGGCCTTCAGCGCGCCCAAACTGGCTGAGGAAGACTTAAGGGTATGGCTGACGTGGCGCACCACATTGAGGTCAATTTCGGGCGCGCGGGCCTGCTGCAGGTCCGGCAGCAGCCGATCCAGGGACTTCACATAGGCTTCGATCACCCGCTCCACCAGTTTGTTGCTGCCATCCGGGTCGAGTTCAAACAGGCGCTCAAGCGCTTGCGCGTCGAGACCTTCGGGAACGGTCCATTCGCTGCTACGGTCAGGTGACGAAGATTCTGGCAAGGGACGCGGCTGCATGTTCAAAAGGCGTGCTGAGCGTTAGTGAGGTTTGCATGGGCTGGGGCTGGGCTCTTGAGGTCCGGTGCCAAAAACACCGGGGAGTTGCGCGCAGCCACAAGCCATGCGAGTTATTTTTTGAAAACAGAACTGCAAGCTGCAATGTAGCTTGATAGTCATAGCGATATCGGCCTGTCAGCCCAGGGAATTTGGGGTGTTTCCGTGCCTTTCTTTGCGCTTTGACGCCAAGCTCTTGTGCCAACCGGCCTCACGGGGCGGCGCGGGTCGCGCTTGAGCTTGGTTTCGGGCTGCACATGATCCTTACAATGCCGCTCATGAACAGTGTCCGTGATGCTCACCACACCGCGCACTCCAGGGCCTGGAGGCCCAAAATCTCCTTTCTATTGCTCGCGCTGGCAAGCCTCTTGCCGGGACCGCTAGCTTTGGGCTTGGCGATGAGCCAAGGGCCGGGTGTGGGTTTCGGGCATGTGATGTTGCTGGCATGGTTCGGCTTGCTGATCTTGGCCCTGGTGGCGGGCGCCGCGTTTTACCTGAGCCGGCAGCTAACGCGGCAGGCCCTCGGCCACAGCCTGAGTGTGCTGCGGGCGCAGAACCAGCGCTGGGAACAGTTGCTGGCCAAGCAGGCCGATGGCCGCTGGCACAGTGACCCACAACACCGTTTGCTGAGCTGGCATGTCAATGGCGCCGAACCCTTGCCGGCTAGCGGCCAGCCATGCTGGGAGCGCTTTGGCTTGCTGAACCTCGAGGGCTCGGCCGACGCTGCGGCGCTGCAAGTCCTGCTGAAGCAGCAGCCTGCCGAGATCGACTGCCGGGTGCAGGCGCTTGCTGGTGACGGCGGCAACTGGGACTTGCTGGGCCTAGCTTGTTGGGACGAGCAAGGGCAGTTTCAGGGCTACCAAGGTGTGGCCAAGAAGCTGGCGGTGATCGATGAGCAGGCCATGGCAGCCGGTGCCGCCGTGATGTTGGCCCAAGCTCAGACCCAAAAGCAGGTGAGTGAGCAGGCACAGGCGAATCTATTGCAATCGCAGCTGCAGTCTCAGCTACAAGCGCAGGCTTTTGAGGCGCAGGAACAGGCTTCGTTCAGCTACACCGTCTCGCATGATTTGCGTGCGCCGCTGCGTGTGGTGGAGGGCTTTGCCCGCATTTTGAAAGAGGACTACGGCCGCTTGCTGGACCGTATTGGTAACGACCATCTCGACCGGGTGATGGGCGCGGCCTCACGCATGAACAGCATGATTGATTCGTTGCTGTCGCTGAGCCAGTTGTCCTCGCAGCCCTTGGCGCGTCAGCCGGTCAATCTGTCGCAATTGGCGGATTTGGTGCTGGATGAGTTGCAGCGCAGCGCACCGCAGCGCAAGGTTACGGTTCATATCCAGCCGCTGATGACGACGCAGGGCGACCCTGTCTTGTTGCGCATGGTGCTGGAGAACTTGCTCGGCAATGCCTGGAAGTACAGCAGCAAATGCGAGCAGGCCGAGATCCGCTTCGAGGCGCAGCGGGATGGCCCGGGCCCGTGGATCTTCCGCATCAGCGACAACGGTGCGGGCTTTGATATGCGCTATGCCGACCGCTTGTTCGGCGTGTTCCAGCGCCTGCACAGCGCCAGTGACTTCCAGGGCACCGGCGTGGGCCTGGCCTCGGTGCGGCGGATTGTGCGCCGCCATGGCGGGGAAGTGTGGGCGGAATCTGAAGTCGGCGCCGGCGCCAAGTTTTACTTCACATTGCCTGCCTGAACGGCCAAGCTCCGCTGACCCGGAGCGCCCTGAAAACTTGGGCTTGGCCTCTGCCTAGGAGTGCCTAAGCGGAGATTTAGGGGTTGATTTGCCCGGGCATGGACAGCATTTCGGTGGCTTCGACCAAGCGCAGCGATTGTTCTTCCAGGCTGCGGCCTTCGGCATCGCTGAGGGCTTGCAGCCGCGCCAGTGCTTGCTGCCGCGATAGCGAATAGCGGTGCATCAAAATGCCCACCGCCAGCGCCGCCGTCTGTTCCAGCACGACATTCGCTGCGGCCTTGCCCAGCGGACCGCGGGGCGGCTGCGGGGCAGGCGTGGCGCTGCGCTTGGCAAAGGCGGCTTCCACCGCAGGCACGATTTGGTGAATGTCCAGCGGCTTGACCAGATAGGCCACGGCGCCCAGCTCTTTCACCTTGGCCACCGTCTCTTCGTCGGCAAAGGCCGACAAGAACATGAAGGGGATTTGTAGGTACTCGCGAAGATAGGCGGCGACATCAAAGCCGCTCATGCCTTCCATGCGGATATCCAGCAGGGCCAGTTCCGGCCGATGTTCGCGCGCCAGCAAAATAGCGTCGTCACCGTTGTCGGCATCGATGATCTCGAAGCCGGCCTGGGCCAGACCATAGGTCAAGGTCGCCAGCACCAGCCGGTCATCGTCAACCACCAGAATCTTGCCCTTGCTACTCACCTGCGGGTGTTCCTGTGCGAAAAACGGGTCGAGCAAATGCTGACCTCACGGCGTCCATTGTCGCTGAAACACCGAGCTTGCGTTGATGGCTGCGGCGCTCTTGCCCCCGCGTCTGAGTGGCGCTGGGGCCGGGCAGGCGGTGAATCGTGCCAATCACTGCAGACTGGAGGCAAAACCTGGCACCACAAGCGGTGCGCGCACTCAGGGTGCTGCCACGCCTAAGCTCACGCTCGGGGGCAGCAACTCGACGCGGCAGACCACGTGGTCGCCGCGTTGGCTCAGGCTCAGCACCGCGCTGCGGCGTGGCAGCAGGGCGCGCACCAGGCCCAGGCCCGAGACGCCACCGGGCACTTGCGTGAGGTTGAACTCGGGCGGCAGCTGGCCGGGGTTGACGATTTCCACCGCCACTTGGTCGACGCCACAGATCAGGGTGCACTGCACATCGCTGTTAGGACTGTGCTTGATAGCGTTGGTGAGCAATTCGTTGAGCGTCAGCGCAATCGGAATCGATTCGGCTTCCGGCAAGGCCCAGGCGTAGGACTGGTCAGCCGTTTCGCCCTCAATCACAGTGTTGATGGTACGGCCCGACATGCGCTGGACCGAACCGATGATGGCTTCCATCACCCGGCGCACCATCAGCGGGCCGGAGCTGCCCACTTGCAAGCCGTAGACCTGCGCAATCGCGTGCACCTGGCCGACGGCCTCGCTGATCACCGGCGCCACCTCGGGGCGGCGCTGGGCGATCTGCTGCAGCAGTCCGGCCACACCTTGCAGATTGTTCTTGATGCGGTGATGCACCTCGCGCACCAGCAATTCGCGTTGAGAGATTGCGGCGTGCAGGCGGGCCTCTTCGGCCGCACGGTGCTCGGTCACATCGCTGGCCACCAGCAGCAATTGTTCGGGCGAGCCGTCCGCGTTGGCTTCCGAACCATCGGTGGTGCCGGCCAGATGCATGAAGCGGGCGTCCCAGACGCGCATGTTCTCGCCTTCGCCGAGGCGGTACTCGCGCTGGGTAACGGCACCAGCGGCCAAGGCCTCTTGCATGTCGCGGCGAATGATCTCGCCTTGTTCGCGGCCAAATAATTCCTCGGGGCTGGCGCCGAGCAAGTCCTGCTCGCTGCGCCCGGCCAGGGTGGCGGCGGCATGGTTGATCTGGGCCACGGCCAGGGTCTTGGCATCGTGCAAAGTGATGGCCAGTGGCGCGGCCTCGATGATTCGGCTGAGTGAAGCCTGTGCCTGCTGAGTTTGTGCCTCGGCCTGGCGGCGTCGGTCGATGTCGAGCAAGGCGTAGGTGAGCTGGCGCCCGCTATGGCGTGAGCCGGTCACGACCGCATTGCCCACGACCCAGAATTCGCGTCCGTCCAGTGCTTTCAGGCGGCATTCGAAGGCTTCGGTTTCGCCTTCCGTCAACTCATCCAGATAGTGGGTGTGGCGGAAGGGGTGATTGGCGTCCGGCGTGGCCACCATGCTCATGCTCTGGCCCGCGAACTCGCTCAGGTCGCCGCCGAACATGCGCCGGGCCGAGCGGTTCATCCACTCGATGCCGCCGCGCCCCACGGTGACGATGCCCACCAGCACCGAGTCCAGCACGGCGCGTTCCCGTTCGGTCTGCAGCATCAGCGATTGCTGGGCGCGCCAGCGGTCGTCCACGTTCACAAAGGTGACGATCAGGCCTTCGTCGGGCGCGCCGGGGCGCATCACGCGTTTGCTGATCTGCATCCACAAGGTAGTCCCGTCGCGCCGGCGCACGCGTCGCTCGCCGCGCCACAGGCCATGCTTGTGCAGGTCTTCCTGCACCACCTCGCTGTAATGCTCGACCTCCTGCGGATCTTCGAACAAGTCCCGGTGAGCCAGGCCGCTGAGTTCGTGGATGCGGTAGCCGGTCAGCGCTGCCAGGGCGTCGTTGGCGCGAGTGATGCGGCCATTGCGCTGAATGGCGATGCCCACGTCCGAGAGGCTGAACATCATCTCCCGGTCTTGCACCAAAGCTTCGAGTTCGGCCTGCTGGGCCTTCAGGCGGCTGATGTCGCTGATGACGGCAATGGTTTCGCTGCTCTTGCTGCCGAGGCGTTGGGTGCCTTCAGCCTCCTCGTCGTCCGGCGCGACCCGGCGCAGGGTCAGGGACAGCCAGCGCGGCTGCGAGGCTTCGCTGCCAACTTGCAAAAACTCGGCTTCAAAATCTTGCCCGTCGCTCGCTTGCGCCAAGGCTTCTTGCAATTGGGCGGACAACTCGGGCAAGGCGGCGAACATCTGCGTCACCGGCGTGCCGATGGGCATGGGCTCGTGCAGGCCCAGCATGTGTTCGAAGCCGTGATTGCAGCGCTGCAGCTTGTCGCCGCGGAAATAGGCCAGGCCCAGGCCGGCGCCATCCATGATGGTGCGCAGCTCGTGCAGCAACTGCTCGCTGCGGTTCTCGGCCTGGGCTTGGGCGGTGACGTCCAAGGTCACGACCGAAGTGGTGCGTTGGCCGGAGCTGAGCTGGCCCGGCTCCACACGGGTCAAGAGCCAGCGCCGCCCCAGCTCGGGGTGGCGCACGGCGTAACGCACCTCGATGCGGTCGCCCTTTTTGAGCGCGCGTTGCAGGCGCTCGAACTCGGCCAGTGAGCCGGGCTCGACGATGTCGCGCCCCACGCCTTGCAGGCCGGTCAGGGTGTTGCGGCGGGCTTCCCCTTGTTGCTTGGCGCCACGGCTTGAGCTGCGCGGCCGCAGCCAGCCAGCGTCTTGGGCGAAGGTGGCCAGGCCAACGCTGGCGGTGTCCATCAGCGCGTCCATTTGTTGATAGGCCAGATCGCGTTCTTGATCGGCGCTGCGGTCCTCCAGCACCGCCATATAGCGGCGCGGCAGGCTGCTGCTGGCGGCCGAGCTGTCCAGCGGCTGGATGCGGCCGGCGAACCAGCGGGTGCGGCCGGCGGGGTCGATCAGGCTGGCCTGCGTCTGCACGCGCTCGCTGGCCTGGCTCAGCAGTTCGCTGGCCTGCTTGTTTTCCCAGCCCAGCAATTGCTGCATGGCTGGCTCGGCCTGCTGCAAGGTCACCGGGACTTGCAGGCAAAGCTCGGCAAAAGCGCGGTTGCTTTTCAGCAGCAGGCCGGTGGCGTCGAACAAAACCATGGGCAGGGGGCTGAGCGCCAGCCATTGGGCCAGCTCGGCCTGGGTGCGTTCGGCTTGCTCGCGCAGCACTTGCTCACGGCCTTGCAGCGGGGCGGCGGCTTGATGGGCTTGCGGCTCGGCTTGAACGTCGGGGGCTGCAGGGTTGAAGGCTTCGGGCGCGCCGTCGGCACTCCTTTCAGCGGCGGCGCTTGGCGGGCTCTCGCTTCCCGGCTGGCCGGGGCGTTTGCTCAGACCTGGTTTGTTTTTCTCTTCGGCCCGCACATGCAGCAGCCAGCGCGCCGCATGTTCCTCCTGCGCTTGCAGGGGCACCAAGGTGAGCGAGGCACGTTGACCGTGGTCCAGCTTCAAGCCCGGCGTTGGCGGGCCGCGGCGGCCGTCCTGCATGGCGCGGCTGGCCAGGCGCAGCCAGTCGCCCAAGCGGCCACCGTGGCTGGTTTGCAAGCTGTGCAGGGGCTTGGCCTGTTGTCCTGGGCCTTGGCCCAGCAGCTGTTGGGCGGCGGAGTTGGCCTCCAGCACATCGAGTGCCTCGCCCAGCAAGAGCACGGGGTCGCTGACCAAGCCCAGCAAGCCCTGCAGGGCGGCTAAGTCCTGGGGCAGCAGCGAGAGCTGGGTCAGCGGCGATGGCGTGGCAGAGGAGGCAGGCATTGCCGAGGAGTTTACGGCCCCGGCTCCGACTCCCGGAGCGCGCGGCTGCAGGAGTCGGCCGCTCACTCCAACTGGGCGGCCTTGGCCAGGGCGCGCAAGACGCATTGGTTGACTTCTTCCAGACCCAGCATCAGGCCCTCGGCCGCGCTGCGAATGTCGAAGATGGATTCGTTCTCGATCGCTTGCACCAGCGCCAGATAGGGCTGGTAGGGGCCGCTGCCGTCCACCAGGGCCTGGCGCACGCGCTCCGGCATCGGGATCGATTGCAGCAGCTTGTCGAAGGGCTGCTTGAGCATATGGTCGAGCAGGGAGAACAGGCCGCAGATGAACATCTCATCGCGCAGCTCGCTGTCGCTCATGCTCTTGGCCAGCTCTTCCATCAAGAGGCCACGGCGCAGGGCGCCGTACATGATGGGGCGCATGCTGTGGTCTTTGCTGGCGGTCGTCAGCAGCAGGGCCAGCCAGCGCTTCAGGCGCGGGTAGCCCAGCAGCATGATGGCGTGGCGGAAGGATGACACCTCAACCGGCAGGCCGAAGGCGGCCGAGTTCAGATAGCGCAAGAGCTTGAAGGCCAGGCTGGGGTCACGCTTGAGGGTTTGTTCCAGGCGCTCGATGTCTTCGTCCTGGTCGACCCGCGACATCAGCTCGACGATGACTTGCAGGTCGGCCTGAATATCGCTGCGTGGCGCGCCGGGGGCGGGCTCGAACGCGCCTTGCATGGGCCAGCCCATGACGCCTTGTGCGCCGCGCTTGAAGGCGGCATCAATGTCGGCAGCGCTGCGCAGGCCGCTGATCAAGCGCGGCAGCTTCAGCTCCGCGCTGCCACGGGCCTCGTCGTCCGGGCCTAGGACCACCTGCTTGAAACAAGCATTCAGCTCGGGTGCCAGGCCTTGCGATGGCACGCCCTTGAGCAGCAGGACATTGCCCTTTTTCTTCAGCGTTTGCAATTGCTCGGCCACTGCCGCGTCGCTGCACATAAAGGCCGGCACTTCCAGCTGCACATGGGCCGGAAGTTCGGTGCCCAGCAACTCGAGCAGCAGGCTTTCGCTCAGCACATGCAGGATGACTTGGCCGCCGCCGGCGGGCCAGACTTCGTTCAGGCAGGCCAGAACTTCGGCGCCATCGAGCTTGGCATCAGGCCGAACCGGTACCACCGTCAGGCGGGTGGCGGTGACCATGCGCTGGGCGTCGATCAGAGGGGCGTAAGCGAGTGCGACTGCACCCAAATGTGAGTAGTTCATGAGTCCTGTGCTCGAAGAGAAAAAGTGGCCGTGGCCTGGGTCGAATTCGGTGTCGGGGCTAGGGTCAAGGGCCAAGCAGTGGCTCAGCCATGCCGCAGCATAGGGCGGCGCGCCTGCGATCAGACGTTGATGTATTGGAAGAGGGTCATGCGCTGCACCATCGCATAGGTTTTGAGTGCGGTGTCATAACCGGTTTGCTGGTTCTGGAAGTCGGAGATGCCCTGAGTCATGTCCAGGTCTTCGGCGGCCGATTGCTCGGACTTGTTGTATTGCTTGAGGGCGGCCATACGGGTTTCGGTGCCGTCCAGATTATTCATGCGCTCGCCCACCTGGCTGCGCACATTTTGCAGATTGCTCATCACCGCGTCGAGGTCGCGGATGCGGTTGGAGTTTGACTGCGAGATCTCCGCCTGCCCGCGCAAAGGCGCGCGCAACTCGGCCACCGCCTTGTCCAGCACGTCGAAGACCTTGAGGTCGTTGCTGGAGGGCTTGATGCTGAACTGGTCGCCGTCCACCGGCTTGCCCGAGATGGTCATGGCCATGCCATCAAAGCTGATGCCCTTGCCGGGGGTGAACGTGCCTGTGGGGTTGCCGTCCAGCGGCACGGCGGCGCCGGTGTCGGTATTGGTGACCGCGATGGTCTGCGCAGGCGCAGTGCCGCTGATCACGATGTTGTAGTTATTGCCGGTCAGCAGGCCGGGGTTGGTGACCCGGCCGCTGTCGATCCAGCCCTTCGGTGGCGTGCTCGCGCCAGCGGTATTGCCATTTGGGCCGGTGACGAAGCTGCCATTGCCCGAGCGGGCTTGTTGCCAGGCCTGATCGCCGTCGATGGTCAGGGCGAAGTTGTCCATATTGCCAGTCTGAATGCTGCCGCCAACACCGGTGAAGGTGACGCCGCCGTTCTGGTCCAGAAATGGCGGCGTGCCCGAGCCTTGGCCGCCGAACAGAAAGCCGCCGGCGCCGTCGCTGCGGTTGGCGATGGTGAGCAATTGGTCGCGCAGGCCGGCGATCTTGTTGGCCAGGCCGGCGCGTTCGGAATCGCTGTAGCTGGCATTGCCAGCGGCCATCATGGCTTCACGCATTTGCTGCATCAACTCGCTGGCATCGCCCAATGCCGACTCGCTCAGGATCATGCTGTTGCGGCTGGCTTCCAAGGCGCGCTGGTTGGCATCGACCCGGCCGATGCTGACCAAGGCGCGCTCGGCGCGCGCCGCGCCGGTCGGGTCATCGCTGGCCTGTGCGATGCGCTTGCCGGAGGTGAGTTGGCCCTGTGTTTCCTGGAGCTTTTGCTGGCGACGCTGCAAATTGGCAATACTGGCGTCGAACATATTGGAAGTAGCGAGGCGCATGATTCATGGCTCCTTAGGGATTGCGTGACAAACAGCCTGAGCGAAACGGCGTGGTGTGAGCGGCTTTGAAGCTATTCATCGCCATCAACGTGCAGCCAGCTTGAGCAGCTCGTCAAAAATGGTTTGGGCGGCCTGCAAGACCTTGGCCGCGGCTTGGTAGCCTTGCTGGAACTGCATCAGCCGTGAGGCTTCCTCATCAAGATTGACGCCGGCCTGGCCGGCTCGGGTGGCCTCGGCATTGGCGGCCACCGAGGTGGACACGGTGGCCAAATAGTTGCTGCCCTGTACCCGCGAGCCGATCTCACTCATGGCGGTGGAGTAGGCATCGTTGATGGTGCTGCCCAGGGCAACGCTGCCGTCGGGCAGGGTGCGGCGGCCGACAAAGGTCTCCGTCTGAATGTTCAGGAAGGCCTTGGCATTGCCGTTGTTGGCGGTGGTGAACTTGGTGGCGTCCACCGTGATGGTGTCGCCAGCCTTGGGTACGCCGTTGAGTTTGAGCTCAAAGCCCAGGTCAATGGGCGGCGTGGCACCTGGCTGGTTGCCGATAGGCTGGCCGGAGGTCCAATCGCCCGTGTAGACGCTGCCATCGCTCAGGGTCAGGGTGTACGGCACCTGGCTGCTGCCGGCGGCGGGCGTGCCGAAGGCGATGGACATCGGCGCCTTGCTCGGGTCGACCTTGCTATTGACGGCGTACATCGAGTCCACCGTGGCCGTGCCCTTGTTGTTGACGCTGGCGTTGGCGGTTAGCGGTGAGGCTGCGGCAATGCCGGTGGTTCGGTCCAGCACCCGCTTCATGTCCACAGCGGCCTGCGCTACCGGTTCGAGCAAAAAGGAGTCGCCCGCGCTGGGTTCGGCGCCGGCCAGGTCGATCTTGAAGCCGTCCACCGTGTCGCCGTTGGCGACCGTGCGAGTCAGCCCGTCGCTCAGGCGCACCAGTTGCAAAGCGCCGGTGCCAGCGGGATCCACGCTCAGCTTGTAAGAGCTGGCCTGCAACTGGCTGGCGTCCGTGATGCTCAGATTGACGCTGGCGGCGAAGCTGCCGTCGGCATTGCGTGCATTGGTGGCCGCCGGCAGGCTGCGGGGGCTGCCGATGCCGAAGATGGGGCCACCCTTGCTTGGAGTTGTGGAGAGATCCAGACCCAAGGCCTGCTGGTCGTTGACCCGTGTGGCCATGGCGGCGGCCATTTGGCCCAGCAGATTGCGGGCGTCTTGCAGATCAATGTCTTGGTACTGCACCAAGGCCGAGATGGAGCCGCCGGTCAGCACGCTGGCATCAAGCGCGCGTGGTCCGTTGGACTCATCGATGCTGACCTGGGCGCGTTTGCCGTCGTAGGGGTCGGGCGTGATCTTGAGCTCTTGTGAGTTGGCGCCCAACACCAAGCGCTGGCCGCCGCCCATGAAGACGCCCACGGTGCCGTCGGAGGCGGGCAGGGTGGTGACTTGGATGTATTGGCTGAGTTGCGAGATAAGCTGATCACGTTGATCGAGCAAGTCGTTAGGCGCGTGGCCGTTGCCATTGGCACGCGCCACTTGGTCATTGGCGACGGCAATCTGCTTGGTGATCTGGTTGACCACGGCCACATTGGCCTTCAAGTCGCTAACTACACCTGCTTGCAAATCCACCAATTGCTGGCCGGCGGCAGAAAAGCGCGAGGCCAGCTCGGTGGCCCGGCCCAGCACCACCTGGCGCGAAGAGGGGTCAGATGGGCGGCTCGCCACATCCACCATGGCATTGAGAAACTGGCCGGCTGCGTAGCCGATGCCGCTTTCACCTGGCGGGAAAAGCTTCTCCAGCTGGCCCAAAGAGGCGGCGCGAGTTTGATCCATGAAGGCCGTCGCCTTGCTGCTGGCCGCCTCCTTGGTCAGGAATTCATTGTGCGAACGCTCCACCGTCAGCACCGACACACCCTTGCCGAAATAGCCCGCACCGGTGAACTGGCCCTCGGGTGTCGTCAGCACCACCGACTGGCGTGAGTAGCCGGGCGTGTTGGCGTTTGCAATGTTCTGCCCGATGGCCTGCAAGGCCGCCTGGTTGGCGAACATCGCGCGTATGCCTATGCCCAGAAGTGCGCCCATATGGCTGTGTCCTTGTTATCGATCAGGCCAGGGCGCGCTGCACGCGCACCGTGGTGTTGATGACCCTGGCCAACTTGCTGGCGTACTCGGGGTCGGTGGCATAGCCGGCCTTTTGCAAGCCGCGGGCAAAGCCCTCGGCGCTGCCGCCCTGGGCTTGGGCCACCACATTGCGGTAGCGGTCGTTGCTGCCGATCAGCTTGGCGTAGTCCTTGAAGGCTTCGTCATAGCTGCCGTAGGCGCGGAACTTGGCCGTTACTTTTTGGGCCTTGCCGTCGATGTATTCGGTGGTTTGAACCTCGGCCACCTTGCCGGTCCAGCCCGGTGTGGCCTTGATGCCGAAGACGTTGAAGGAGTTGCTGCCGTCCACACCCTTGATTTCGCGCTTGCCCCAGCCCGACTCATGGGCGGCCTGGGCCAGCATGAAGCTGGCGGGGATGCCGGTGCTGGCCTCGGCCGCTTTGGCCGCGCCATCGTGCTGTTGGATAAAGCTCTGCACATGCGGGGCGATGCCCTTCTTGGCCATGGCCGGCAAGGGCTGCAAGGTCTTGGCGGCCTCGGCCTTGTCGCTGACGCCCATCTGGCGCTGCAACTGGCGTGCAATCGCGTCCGAGAGGCCGCCGGGCAGGCCGGTCAGCTTGCCGGCGAATTGGGTGTCCAGCATCTCGGTGCCCATCTGCGTGCCGGGGTTGTCCAGCATGCCCGTCGCCATGGTGGAGGCGCGCATGCTTTTCATCACCTCTTGCATGAACAGCGACTCGAACTGCTTGGCCGTTTCGCGGATGCTGTTCTTGGGGTCGCGCGCGGCGGCCGAGCGCAGGGCTTCGATGCTGCGGGTGTCGGTGCCGGTGCTGCTGCCCAGACTGCCGGCCAAATTGCTTGCCGAGAGAGCCATGTCAAATTACCTCAAGCTCGGCGTTCAGCGCGCCGGCGCTCTTCATCGCTTGCAGGATTGCCAGCAGATCCTGCGGTGTGGCGCCCAAGGAATTGAGCGCCTTCACCACTTCGGCCAGCTTGACCCCGGCAGGCAGCTGAATCAGCGAGCCGGGCTCTTGTTTGATGGAGATATCGGTCTTCTCGCTCACCACCGTTTGCCCGCCAGACAGCGCATTGGGCTGGCTGACCACCGGGGTTGAGCTGATGGTGACCGAGAGGCTGCCGTGTGCCACCGCGCAAGCGGCCAGCGTCACGGCCTGGTTCATCACCACTGAGCCGGTGCGGGCGTTGATGACGATGCGCGCGGCGGGCTCGCTGAGCTCCAGCGGCAAGACTTCCAGATCGGCCAGGAAGTTGACCCGCTCATCCGGATTGCTGGGTGCGCGCACGCGCACCACGCGGCCGTCCACCGCCTGGGCAAGACCTGGCCCCTTGGCCTTGTTGATGGCGCGGGCCACGGCGCGGGCGGTGTTGTAGTCGGCCGCGTTGAGGTCGAGTTGGATGTATTCGCCGTTTTGCAGCGGGGTCGCGACCGAGCGCTCCACCGTCGCACCGGCCGGGATGCGCCCGGCCGAGAGGTGATTGATCTGCACTTTGGAGCCGCCGGCCGAGGCGCCTGCGCCGCCAACGATCAGATTGCCCTGGGCCATGGCGTAAACCTGACCATCGGCGCCACGCAGCGGGGTGGTCACCAGGGTGCCGCCACGCAAGCTCTTGGAGTTGCCGACGGAGGATACGTTGATGTCCAGCTGCTGGCCAGGCTGGGCGAAGGCGGGCAGGGAGGCGGTGACCATCACGGCGGCCACGTTCTTGGGCTGCATGGTCACGCCCGGCGGCAGGATGACGCCAAACTGCTGCAGCATGGCGGTCAAACTTTGGCCGGTGTAGGGCGCTTGGGTGGTTTGGTCGCCGGTGCCGTCAAGGCCCACGACCAAGCCGTAGCCGGTCAGGGAGTTGCTGCGCACGCCTTGCACGGCCGCCACTTCCTTGATGCGGGCGGCGCTGGCGGCTGGGCTCCAGCCCAGCAGGCTGAGGCTCAGGGCCAAGACCCCGAAAAGACGTGTTGTGGTGGTTTGCATGATGGTCGTGAAGTGAGGGACTCCTACGACCGATTCTGCGCAAACTTAAGTCGGTGAAAGGTTCAAAAAGAAGCGCGACAACCAGCCTATTCCGTGCGCGTCCGACGTGGCGCCGCGGCCGCGCTGCTCAATGCGCACATTGGCGATAGACGCCGAGGGCACGGTATTGCCTTGCACGATGGCGCGCGGATCAACCTGGCCGGAAAACCGCAAAACATCGACGTTATGGTTCACTCCAATCTGCTTCTCGCCGGAAATCATCAAGTGCCCGTTGGGCAGCACGGCGGTCACGATGGCCGTGATGCTGCCGGAAAAATCGTTGGTGTTTTCATTGCTACCCTTGCCCGCGGACTTGGTGGCCGAGGTGCCGGCGGCGGAGGCGCGGGCGAAGGCACTCGGGCTCACGAAGGGGATGGCCGTCACATTGCCCGCGATGCTGCCCGTCTTGTCGATGGCACTGGTGGAGCTTTGGCTGGCGCTGATTTTCTCGACGATCTGCACAGTCAAGGTGTCGCCGACCAGGCGGGCGCGATGGTCTTCAAACAGCGGCCGGTAGCTCACCGCCTGATAGATCGAGCCATTGCTGGGCGCGGCCACCGGCAATGGCGGCAGATTGACCACCGGCATGTGCTGCAGCTCCACGCGGGGCTCGGGGTAGATGGTGCCGCAGGCGCTCAGGGATGCGGCCAGCAAGGCCAGGCTGAGTTTGGACAGGCTATTCATGGCTTGGCTCAAATTTGTGCGAGTTTTTGCAGCATCTGATCCGAGGTCTGCACGGCCTTGGAGTTCAACTCGTAAGCGCGCTGGGTCTGGATCATGGCCACCAATTCCTCCACCACATTGACGTTGGAGGTTTCCACATAGCCCTGCTGCAAGGCGCCCAAGCCGTTGGCATTGGGCGCGCCGGTGCTGGGCGTGCCGGAGGAGGCGGTCTCGGTGAACAGGTTCTGGCCCTTGGGGTCCAGGCCGGCCGGATTGACGAAGTTGGCCAACTGAATCTGCCCGACCGTTTGCGGGTTCGGCGTGCCCGGCACGGTGATGCTGACGGTGCCGTCATTGCCAATCGACACGCTCAGCGCGTTGTTAGGAATGGTGACGCCCGGCAGCAGGGTGTAGCCGTTATTGGTGACCATCTGGCCGTTGGCGTCGAGCTGGAAGGAGCCGTCACGGGTGTAGGCCGTGGTGCCGTCGGGCTGCTGAATCTGGAAGAAGCCATTGCCCTTGATCGCCAGGTCCAGGTTGTTGGTGGTCTGCTGCAGATTGCCCTGGCTGTAGATGCGCGAGGTGGCCACGGGGCGCACACCCAGGCCGAGTTGCAGGCCGGTGGGTAGCTGCGTTTGCTCGGTGGTGTTGGCGCCGCTTTGACGCAGGTTTTGATAAATCAAATCCTCGAACACCGCATGCGAACGTTTGAAGCCATTGGTGGCGACGTTGGCGAGGTTGTTCGAGATGGTGTCCAGCTGGGTCTGCTGGGCCTCCATGCCGGTCTTGGCAATCCAGAGTGAGCGGATCATGGTAGGTGTCCTTTAAATGGTGCCGAGCAGCTTGGCGGATTGCTGGCCCTGGGTCTGGGCGATTTGCAGCAGTTTCATTTGCTGTTCGAACTGGCGTGCCGCGGCAATCATGCTGACCATGGTTTCGACCGGGCTGACGTTGGAACCTTCCAGTGCGCCGTCTTGCACGCGGGCGGTTTCGTCGGCGGGTAGGTCGCCATCGGCGGCGCGGAATAAACCGTCTGGCCCACGTGTCAGCGGCGCTTCGGAGCTGACCAGCTTGAGCTTGCCGACTGTGGTCGGCCTGCCGGTGTCGGTCTTGGCGGTGATGGTGCCGTCACTGCCGATCGCCACCGTGGTGTCGGGGGGGATGCTGATGGGACCGCCGTCGCCCACGACCGGTAGGCCGTTGCGCATCACCAGCAGGCCTTCTGAATTGACATCCAGGGCGCCGGCGCGGGTATAGGCCTCGGTGCCGTCCAGGCTTTGAACGGCCAACCAGGCCTTGTCCTTCATCGCTACATCGAGATTGCGCCCGGTGCCCATGATGGCACCCGGTTCCGGGTTGTAGCCGGTGGTGGTTTCCAGGGCGTAGGCCCGGGTGCTGGCGCCGCTGCCTTGCACTGGCACGGCACGGAAGGCTTGCAACTCGGCCCGAAAGCCGTTGGTGGACACATTGGCCAGATTGTTGGCTAACGTGTCTTGCCGTTGCATGGAGGCCTTGGCGCCTGCCATCGAGAGGTAAATCATCCGGTCCATGGCGGCTCCTGCTCAGGCGAACTTCATCAACGCAGGTTGACGATGGTCTGCAGCACCTGGTCTTGTGTCTTGACGGTCTGCGCGTTGGCTTGGTAGGCGCGTTGCGCGGTCACCATATTCACCAGCTCGGCCGTCAGGTCGACATTGCTCTCTTCCAGCGCGCCGGATTGCAGCTTGCCCATATTGCCGTCACCCGGCACGCCGACCACGGCCTCACCGGAGGCAAAGGTGCGGGCCCAGACGTTGCCGCCCATGGGCTGCAAGCCTTGCGGATTGCGAAAGGAGGCTAGCTCCACCTGGCCGGCGGGCTTGGATTGACCGTTGGAGTAGCGTGCCATCACGATGCCGCTGTTCTCGATCAAGATGCCGGCCAGTTGACCCGGCGCATAGCCGTTTTGAGTCAGGTTGGTGACGGCGAAGCCGGAGCCGTTTTCGGTGGCGCCCAGCATGTCGAATTGCACGCCGGCGATGCCCAAGGTGTCGGCCCCTTGCGCATTCTTGCCGGGGGGGATGTCCATATTGATCTTGGTCGTCGGCGCAATCGGCGAGCCACCGTTGGCCGGGAAGGTGATCGTGGTGTAGGGCGTGGTCGGGTTGCCGCTGTCATCCAGGGCAATAGCGGCGCCTTCCGAGTCGGTCTCGAACGGCGTGCCATTGGCGGTGGCGAAGACGTTCCAGGTGGTGCTGCCATCGGTGGGGTCGGTGGGGCCCTTTTGGAAATACAGGGTCACCGCCACGTCCTGGCCCTTGGCGTCATAGGCCGTCAGCGAGGTGGCGTTGTTATAGGTCTTCGGGCTCTTCATGTCGATGCCGCCGCCATCGGGTGCGGTGACCTTGGCGCGCGAGTCGAGGTTGAACTCGGTGGTGATCTCTGAAGTGGTCTTAGGCGCAATGCCCGAAGTGGGGAGCTTCAGCGGCTGGGCCAAGCCAGGTTGAACGATGCCGGATCCATCGGCCGGATAGCCCAGCAGTTTGAGATTGTTGTTGTTGACGATATAGCCATCGCGGCTGACCTTGAATTGGCCGTTGCGGCTGTATTCCACCGGGTTGAGGCCATCGCTGAGTTGGAAGAAGCCGCCGCCATTGATGGCCAGATCCATCGGGCTTTCGGTGGTTGTGATATTGCCCTGGGTGAATTGCTGGGCCACGGTTGCCAGGGAGGTGCCGATGCCCACCAAGTTGGCCCCCGCACCGTTCAGGGCGCCGGCGTAGACGTCTTGGAACTCGGCCCGCGACGATTTGGCGCCGTAGGTGGCGGAGTTGGCGATGTTGTTGCCAATCACGTCCAAGTTCTTGCTAGAGGCGTTGAGACCAGAGAGGCCTTGTTGGAAGCTCATGATGTTTCGTCCGGTGAGAGGATTTTGTGAAAACTCAGTCAGTCAATTGCTTTGACGCTGCTGTAGTCGACCAGGCCCAGCCTTTGCAATTCCAGCTTGAGGCTAGTGCCGCTGGTGTTGACGGCCATCACCTTGTCTTCTGCATAAGTCGTGCTACCCACCGTGGCCGTGCCCTTGGTGGCGGTGATGCGGAAGGTGTATTTGCCATTCGGGTCGACCTTGTCGGCCGCCCAGCTGATGTCCTGTTTGGCCGTGCCCTGGGCGCCGAGCTGCTGGGTGTCTATCACGACACCGGCGCTATTGAGCACTTCCAACTTGACTGCGGTGGCTGGTGACTGAAGCTGATAGCTGCCAATGCCTTTGCCGCCGCTGATATTGAGTTGATTGCCTTCGAAGCTGACCGAACGGCCGACTAGCGACACGCTTTGCAGTGCCTGCATCTGGTTGAACTGATTGCCGAGTGACTTGACGGTGTTGTCCAAGGTGCTGATGCCGCTGACCGTCTGGATCTGCGCCATCTGGCTGGTCACCTGGGCGTTGTCCATCGGGTTCATCGGGTCCTGGTTCTGCATCTGCGCGACCAGCAGCTTGAGGAAACGGTCCTGCGTGTCCTGCACACTCTTGGGGCTGGTGGCGCTGGCCACGGTGCTGGCGCTGCTGCCCGCGGCCTTCGTGGTGGTGTTGAGGGTGCTGAAGTCCATGGAAGACTCTCCGGTTGGGTCGGGCTAGTGCTCGTTACTGGCCGAGCTGCAGGGTCTTGAGCAGCAGGCTTTTGGCCGTGCTCATGACTTCAATATTGTTTTGATAGGAGCGCGAGGCCGAGATCATGTTGACCATCTCCTCGACCGTGTTGACGTTGCTATAGGTCACATAGCCTTCGGCATCGGCTTGCGGATGCTTGGGGTCGTGCACCTTGCGTCCTGGCGTCTGGTCTTCGCTGATATTGCTGACCCGCACGCCGGCAGCGCCCATGTCATTGCCGGCGCCGACCAAGGCCGTCTGGAACACCACTTGCCGGGCCTTGTAGGCTTGGCCGTCGGGTCCAGCCACCGTGTCGGCGTTGGCCAGATTGCTGGCCACCACATTGAGGCGCTGGCTTTGCGCGCTGACCGCGCTGCCAGAGACATTGAAGATTTGAAACATGGACATGATGAGCTGCTCCCAGGGACTAGTCCGCTTAGCCGGCGTTCGGCGACTTCATCGCGTCGAGCGTGGTGCGCACCGTGCCGTTGATGAAGCGTAGGGTGGCCTCGTACTTGACGGCGTTGTCGGCGAAGTTGGCGCGCTCGCGATCCATATCGACCGAGTTGCTGTCCAGATTGGTCTGGGCGGCGGTGGAATAGAGCATTTCGGAATCGCTGCGGGTGCCGGTGGCGGCAGGGATATGGCCCGATTGCGTTTTGACCAAGCTGCCGGGGCCTTGAGCGCCGGCGGTGGCGTCACGCAAGGCTTTGGCGAAGTTCATGTCGCGGGCCTGGTAACCGGGTGTGTCGGCATTGGCGATATTGCTGGCCAGCATGCGCTGGCGTTCCGACCGCAGGGCAAGTGCCTGGGTCTGGAAGTTCAAGTTATCGGTCAATCGATTCAACATGATGGTCATCCTTCCCGTCGCCCTTCTTGCTGGGGCCGGGCCATGAGAGTCCGGGGCGCAAAGAGGGCATATGACGATGTGACCGGATTGTGTTTGGCGACGCAGCAAAACATTAGCGGGATAAGCAGCGCCTTTGCTGTGCATTTCGGCCCAAGGTCGGGACGGTCTCAGGCCTAAAGTTCAGCCATGTTCCAAATTCGCCCTCAGTCCACAAGCACCGTCCGCCATCTGGCGCTCGGAGGCTTGTTCGCCTTGATTGCGACGGCTGCGGCCGCGCAAGCGGGGGCCGGCCTGGGCAGCGATGTCTTGCAGCGTGTGCAGCAGATCGCCACGCAAGGCGTTGCGGCCGGTTTGCCCGCCCAAGCACGGGTAGAAGTAGACGTGGGCAAATTGGATCCGCGCTTGCGCTTGGCGCCATGTGCGCAGGTTCAACCCTATCTGCCCGCCGGCTTGCAAATGTGGGGCGCCACCCGCATCGGCCTACGCTGTGTGGAGGGCGCGTCGCGTTGGAATGTCAGTTTGCCGGTGCGGATCAAGGTCTACGCCCGCGCCATTGTGGCCGCCGACCCCCTGGCTTCCGGGGTGGTGCTGACTCAAGCTCAGCTGGCAACGGCCGAAATAGATATAGCTGCCGAGCCTGGCGCCGTTTTCATCGATGGCGCAGCGCTGGTGGGAAGGACCTTGCTGCGACCTTTGGCCGCGGGTGAGGCGGTGCGTAACAATGTGTTGAAACAGCGGCAGGTTTTTGCGGCCGGTGATAGGGTAACGGTGCTGGCCTCGGGGCCGGGTTATTCTGTGGCCGGCGAAGGGCAGGCGCTGGGTGTCGGGCTGGAGGGCCAGAACGTCAAGATCAAGTTTGAGAACGGCCGGGTTGTGACCGGTCGCGCCATTGCAGAACGACGCGTTGAGGTGCTGTTGTGAAAGCATCCGCAGGCCGCTATTCGCCCAAATTTGTTGTCGAAAGTTCTAAAGGTTTCATGTCCCCTGTCGATACCCCGGACAACGTAGTCGAGGTTTGGGTTCGCTCAGACCTATGGAGAACATCATGAAGATCGCTAACAGCCCTGACATCGCCGCGACTGCGGTTGGCACGGAGAAGAAGTCCTCCGCCGCCAGCCAGCCAGCGCGTGCGCCGGCCTCCGGCAGCAGCGCGCCGGCAGGCAAAGCACCACAGGCCAGCGCCACCATTCAGCTGTCGAGCACGGCCACCAAGCTCTTGCAAGGTGTGGCGGACGATGGCAGCTTTGACACCGCCAAGGTCGGCCGGATCTCGCAAGCCATTACCGACGGCAAGTTCACGGTCAACGCCGAGGCGGTGGCCGATAAGTTGATTGCCAATGCACAGGAATTGATGGGTCGCATGTCATCTCATTGACGCTTGTGGTCTGCGCTTGACGCGCAGACCGCCAGCGAGGGATAGACAGACGACTTCCACGCGCCTTTTTAAGCAAGGCGCGGACTGAACGCTTCTCAACGCCTAATGGCGGGGATAGTCATGCAAGTTTTGCCGCCTACTGACACGAACAACGCCGCTCTGAGTGAGCAGTTGGAGCAGCCTTTGATGGAGGTTGAGTCCTGCCTGAACCTGCTGGGCGAGGCCCTGCTGCGCCGCGACACCCAAGCCATCGAGCAAAACGCCGCCAAGCTGCATCAAGCGCTGGCGCTGGCCATCAGCTCATTCAGTGAAGCCGCCCGCAGTGGCAGCGTACCGCCCCATCTGCGTAACCGCTTGGTGCAAGCCGGTGGTCGGGTCGCCGCCCAGCGTGAGTCGCTGGCACGGGCAACCGCCGCACTGGATCGCGCCATCGATGTGCTGATGCCTGGTGAGGCCACGGGTCTGTACTCGGCCATGGGTAAGAACGAGCGCAAGACGCTGGGCGGATCTATCCAGGCCTGAACCCGACTTCCAAGCCCCTTTGGGCTACAGCAAAAGGCCACGCATGCGTGGCCTTTTTTCTTGTTTGTGGCTGCCTCAGTCCGAGGGTCAAGCCTTGGGTTTTTGGAAGAAAACCCCACTTAGCGCTGCATTGCGGCTGAGCGCTTGAGTTTCAGCTAGTTGCTTTTCGGCTGACACAGTCCAGGTAGGCGTGGCCATCGGGTGGCAGACCGCTGCGCTGCGAGGCCCAGATCATTTCGCCTAGGCAGTCCATCGCCGCGTGGTGGGCCTCATGCAGCGAGTTGCGGCGCGAAGCCAGCAATTCCACTGCTTGGCGGATGCCATGCGGCTGATCGATGGCATGTTGCTCGGTGATCGTCAGATGCATGGACAGGTGCAAGAAGGGGTTGGTGCGGCCTTCTTCTACGCTGTACACCGCCGCCAAAGCAGCCTCTTCATCGGCAAGCTCGGCGTGGTACTCGGGATGCTCGCTGATCCAGTCGGCAGCAATCACCTCCATGGGAATCAGCGGCGCGCCAGCGCGCAGCTTGCGGTAGGTGGCACAGAAAAAACGACGGACTTCGAGTTGGGACGGAGCAAACATAGAGCGCTATTGTCGCCGCAGGCGCGCGGCGTGTCTGCGAGCCCCGGCGCCAAGTTGAAAGGCAAGGCCATTCTTTGCGTGCTTTTCCATTTTGCGGAGGTCAACCGGGCGGGATTGATCCCGCGCCGTCATTGCCTTTGACGGCGCCATGCGCTGACTGAGTTTTAAGTCCAATCCTGGGGCAGCTGATCCGAGCCCGGCCTGCGTCCTGCCGCTCTTTCCTCGGCGAAGAGCTGCTCTAACTGCTCGCGTCCCTGTTTGGCCACGGCAATCAAGGCTGCCCGGTCCTTGGCAATAGGAACTGACTTTTCCAACTGATCTAGGTTGAGCTGCCGGAAGCGCCAGGCCAGCTTGCGCGCCGCGTGCGGCTGCAGGCCCAGCAACTCCAGCGCGCTGCGGCCGCTCATCAACGCGGCGTCGAAAGTCTCACGCTCGATCAGCGTCACGCCCAACTCGCGCAGACGGAAGTAGTGCTGCACATTGCGCGCCCGGGCCACCACTTTGAGCTGCGGGAAATGGCTGTGCGCCAACTCGGCAATGGCGATGCTTTGCGCCACATCGTCCACCGCCAAGACCAAAATCTTGGCCTCGGCTGCCCCCGCTGTTCGTAGCAGATCAAGCCGGGTGGCGTCGCCGAAAAACACCCGCCAGCCGAATTCGCGCATCAGCTCGATCATCTCGGCGTCCTGGTCCAGCACCGTGGCTTCGAAGCCGTTGGCGTAGAGCAGGCGCCCCACGATCTGCCCGTAGCGGCCAAAGCCCGCGATGATGATGGGCGTGGGTTTGAGCGGCTCTTGCTCGGCTTGGTTCGGTTGGGCGCGGCTCAGCAAACGGGGCAGCAGCAGGCGGTCAGCCAGCAGCAAGAGCAGCGGCGTGCAGGCGAGTGATAAGGCCACCGCCGCCACCAGGGCCGAGTTCTGCGAGGCATCGATCAGCCCGGAACTCTGCGCCAGCTGAAACACCACGAAGCCGAACTCACCACCCTGGGCTAGCAAGATCACGAACAAGGGCCGCTCCAGCAGCGGAATCTTCATCCACGCCGCCATGCCCGCCAGCAGCAGGGTTTTGAGCAGCAGCAAGGCCGTCAGCAAGACCAGCACCAGCCCCGGCTGGGTGAGCAACACGCGCAAGTCCAGCCCCATGCCCACGGCGATGAAGAAGAGGCCCAGCAGCAGGCCTTTGAAAGGCTCCAGATCGGTTTCCAGCTCGCGCCGGTATTCGCTGTCGGCCAGCAGTACGCCGGCTAGAAAAGCCCCCAGCGCCATCGACAGGCCCACTGCATGCATCAAGGCCGCCGTGCCCAACACCAACAGCAGGGCGGCGGCGGTAAAGATCTCGGGCGTGCGGCTGCGGGCGATCCAGCGAAGCGCGGGGCGCAGCAGCAAACGCCCGCCGAAGATGATGCTCAGCACCACCGCGACGGCCTTGAGCGCCTGCCAGCCGCCGTGGCCGCCATCACTGGCGCCGCTGGCGGCCAGAATCGGCACCAGGGCCAGGATGGGGATGGCGGCAATGTCTTGCAGCAAGGCGACGCTGAGAATGGCTTCGCCCGCCGTGGTGCGGCCCACATTGCGCTCGGCCAGCACGGCCATGGCCACTGCTGTAGACGACATGGCCAGCCCCAGGCTCACCACCAGACTCAAACGCCAAGGCTGGCCCAGCAGCAGCGCCAGGCCAAACAGCAGCGCCGTGCAACCCAGCAGCTGCAGCGTGCCCCAGCCGAAGATGGGCCGGCGCAGCGCCCACAAGCGCTTGGGCTCCAGCTCCAGCCCGACCAGAAACATCATCAAGACGACGCCGAATTCGGCCACTTCGAGGATCGTCTCCGGCGCACTCACCAGGCCCAGCACGGCGGGCCCGATCAGCACCCCGGCGACCAGATAGCCCAGGATGGCGCCCAGGCGCAGCCAGCGCGCCAAGGGCACGGCCAGCACGGCGGCGGCAAGAAAGACCAGCGGCAGGTCGAGCCAGGAATGCGTGATCATCGGCGGCTGCCTGGCTGTGCCAGGGGGCTGAACAGGGCAGGGCGAGCATCCAACTCGATCTCCGGAAGGCTGGGCGGCTGGGCGGCCGATGGATTGGAAAAATTCAGCAAGGCCTGCACAAAGCCCAAGGCATGTTGGTGCAGCTCGGCCTCGTCAACGCGATGCGCGCCGTGCAGCAGCAGCGGCGGCCGGTATTGCATGCCGCACAGGCGGGCAATTTGTTGGTAGGGCAGCAAGAAGGCGTCGATGGCGTGGCCGTGATGGCCATCCGCGCTGTAGGACTCGGCCTGGCCGCCGGTGGAGCTGACCAGCCAAAGCGTCTTGCCACGCAGCGCCTCGCCGCCAGGCCCATAGGCCCAGCCGAACTTCAGCACCTCGTCGACCCAGAGCTTGAGCAAGGCGGGCATGCCGTACCAGTGAAAGGGGTGCAGCAGCACCACCATCTGGCTTTGCGCCAGCATGTGGCGCTCTTGCGCGAGGTCGATGGCGTAATCGGGATAGAGGCGGTAGAGGTCGCGCAAATCCAGCAAGGGGCTGGCAGCGGCCTCAACGGCCTGCGCCAGGGCGCGCGTGACGCGCGACTGGGCCAGGTCCGGGTGGGCCAGAAGGATGGAAACAGGGCACATGGCGCACAGCCTAACCGCAGTTCGCCCGAAAAATTCTGGCGCTACCATTGCGCGCAGCCAATCCGCACGAGGTTTCATTCGTCACAGATCGATGCCTCGGAAAGTGAGCGCCAGTCATTGGCGCGTCGAGCACCCAGTCTGCTTGCCGCCAGAGCCCGGTGCGCCGCCTCAAATCAAGGAAGTCAATATGCCCGTGATCCTCATTGCCAACCCCAAGGGGGGTGTCGGCAAAAGCACGCTGTCCACCAATGTGGCGGGCGCGCTGGCCTGGCGCGGCCACCAGGTGATGCTGGGGGACGCGGACAAGCAGCAGTCCTCGCGCCGCTGGCTCAGCCTGCGTCCGCCGCAGCTGCCGGCCATTCAGGGTTGGGACTTTGACGGCGAGCTGACCGTCAAGCCGCCCAAGGGCGTCAGCCATGTGGTGATCGACACCCCGGCCGGTCTGGGGGGCAAACGGCTCAAGGCCTTGTACAAGCTGGCGGACAAGATCTTGATTCCGATGCAGCCGAGTCTGTTTGATATTCAAGCCACCTTCGACTTCGTTCAGCATCTGCAGGATTTGCTGGGCGAGCTGGCGCACAAAAAGCAGCCTCCCGACATCGCTCTGCTGGGCATGCGCGCCAAGGATGGCACCTTGTCGCTCGAGCAGCTGCAGCAGTTCGTGCCGGAGTTGAAGCTGCCCTTTCTGGGTTTCTTGCGCGATACCCAGAACTATGTGCAGCTGGCGGCCCGTGGCCTGACGCTGTGGGATGTGGCGCCCAGCCGGGTCGAGCGTGACCTGCAGCAGTGGCAGCCTGTGTTGACTTGGTTGGAGCATCGCGATGCGTGAGTTTGCAAACCTGGCCGAAGTGGCCGCCCTGCAAGGGCAAGAGATTGGCGTCAGCGAGTGGATCTTGATCGATCAAGCGCGCATCCAGCAGTTCGCCGATGCCACCGATGATCAGCAGTGGATCCATACCGACCCGGTGCGCGCCGCTGCCGGCCCCTTTGGTTGCACGATTGCGCATGGCTTTTTGACCCTCAGCCTGATCCCGCGATTCTTTGAGACCGCCTTCCGCATCCGCTCGGTGCGCATGGGCTTGAACTATGGCCTGGGGCGGGCACGCTTCCCCGCGCCTGTGCCGGTGGGCAGCCGGCTGCGCGGCCGCTTCACGCTCAAGAGCTGCGAGCCGCTGGCCGGCGGCGGCGCCCAGATCAGCATCGAGGTGAGCGTGGAGCGCGAAGGATCAGACAAGCCCGTCTGCGTGGCCGAATCTCTGACCCGCCAGTTCGAATAGGCCAGCTTCACGACGAAACCCACCCATAGGGGGTATGCCCAAGCGGGCAGCCTCTGACCTATCATTCGCCTCCAAATGAAGATCGAGGCGTGGACGTGGGGAGTGGGCAGATGAAGGTATTGCTGATCGATGATCATCCATTGATTTTGTCGGCCTTGAAAACGGTGATTGAAGGTCTGGGCAGCAATGTGCATGTGGTGGGTGCCGACAGCGCGGCGGCAGCGCGCGCGGCGCTGCAGGCCAGCGATGACTTCAATCTGGTCTTGCTGGACTTGCAGTTGGGTGACGCCAGCGGCTTCGATGTGCTGGACGAGTTCCGCGAGAACTATCCGGCCTTGCCAGTGGTGGTGATTTCCGCCTCCGACCGATCCAGCGATGTGATCCGCTCCATCGACCAGGGCGCGATGGGTTTCGTGCCCAAGCGCAATAGCACGGAGCTGCTGTCGCAAGCACTCAAGCTGGTGATGGCTGGCGGCATTTATGTGCCGCCCATGAGCTTAGGGGCGGAAGCGGCGCCGCCCGTCAATAGTGGCGCCTCATCGGCGGCGCAAAACCAGCACAGCCGTCTGCAGCAAATTCAGCAAGAGGCCATGGCCTCTAACTTCCAGGGCGCCACCGGGCTGGAAAGCCTGTCGCTGACGCCGCGCCAAACCGATGTCTTGGCCTTGCTGCTGCAAGGCAAGCCCAACAAAATCATCGCCCGCGAACTGGGCGTGTCGGTCGAAACCATCAAGGACCATGTGGCCGCCGTGCTCAAGGCCTTGGGTGTGGGTTCGCGCACGCAAGCCGTGCTGGCGGTGGGGCAGCTGGTGCAAAAGCAGCCCGATGCGCATTTCTCGACTTGGCGCAACGGCCAGCCTTGAACGGATTGCAGCCCTGAGGGCTCGGTCTGCTCGGTGTGATCGGCCTCAGCGGCCTAGCGAAGCGGCATTGTTCGGGCTCGGCCGGCCAGGTTCTAGTCAGCTGGGCTGATAAGTCAGGCGCACGTAGATCGGCGCAAAGGCCTCGGCCTGGGTGACTTCGAGCAGGCGCTCGCGGGCCAGCTCCAGCATGGCGATGAAGGTCACCACCAGCACGGCCTGGCCGCGTGAGACATCGAACAAGTTCTCAAACTCGACAAAGCGCTTGCCCTGCAGGCGGCGCAGCACGATGCTCATGTGCTCGCGCACCGACAAATGCTCGCGGCTGATGCGGTGGTGTTGAACCAGCCGGGCGCGACGCAGGATGTCCAGCCAGGCGTCGCGCAGATCGACCGCTTCGACGTCGGGGAAGCGCACTTCCAGCGACTGCTCGATATGCACCTGGGCTCGCAGAAAATCGCGGCCGACGACGGGCAGGGCATCGAGCTTGGCGGCTGCCAGCTTGATTTGTTCGTACTCCAGCAAGCGCCGCACCAGCTCAGCGCGGGGGTCTTCGGGCTCGCTGCCGTCATCGGTTTTCTTGGGCGGCAAGAGCATGCGAGATTTGATCTCGATCAGCATCGCCGCCATCAGCAAGTACTCGCTGGCCAGCTCTAGATTGTGCTTGCGCAGCTGGTCCACATAGCTGAGGTATTGCCGGGTCACATCCGCCAGCGGGATGTCGAGAATATTGAAGTTCTGCCGCCGGATCAGATAGAGCAGTAGGTCCAGCGGGCCTTGAAAGGCTTCGAGAAAAACCTCCAACGCATCCGGTGGGATGTAGAGGTCCAGCGGCATCTGGAACAGCGGCTCACCATAGAGCCGCGCCACGGCGACGTTGTCCACCACCTCCGGCATCAGCGCGGCAGCCGTAGGCAGCGCCTGCGCATCATCCGCCTCGGGCAGTGGCGGCAGGCTGAGCTCGGTGTTCTGGCTCACAGGCCGGCGTGGCAGCGCTGCTTAATTGGATTTGGTCTGGTAGACGTAGGGCTGCTGCTCAACGCGGGCGGCGCGGTAATCGGCCTGGGCGGCGCGATCCACGTTCTTGTCCCACAGCAGGGCACGGCCGGCGCGTTGTTCTTGCTCCAGGGTCGGGCGCTTGGCCTTCAGCTCATCGATGAAGGTGCTGGCTTCGGACTTGTAGGCTTTCCAGAACAATGGCATTTTGATGAGTGTGTGAGGGAAAAACGTGGATTTTACAGGGGCTTTGGCGTTGCGATCTGCATCTGGCTCAGCAGCCAGTCCGACAGATCGGGGTAGATGCCTTTAGGGCCCAGCGCTTCGGCTAGGCCGCCGCGCCGGATCAGGCTGGCGGGCTGCTCGTTGAGCCCGCACAGCACCAGCTTCTGACCCTGGCGCTCAAGCGTGCGTTGCAGCTGTTGCAATGCGTCCAGGCCGGAGGTGTCCATGGAGATCAGCATCTGTGCGTCCAGCACCAAGGTGTGCCCTTCGGCACCCAGCGCGGTGGCCAGGTTCTCGACCTTGCCCACAGCGCCGAAAAAGAGGGAGCCGTAGAGCTGGTAGATCTTGCTGTTGCTGGCGATGGCTGGGGCTACATAGGGCAGCTCCATCGGCTCGACCTTGAACAAGGTACTCATGCGGTAGATGAAAAACACGCAAGCCAGCACCAGGCCCACTTCCACCGCGACCGTCAGGTCGAACACCACGGTCAGCACAAAAGTGCCCAGCAGAATCGTCCGGTAGGGCAGGCTGAAATTGCGCAGGCGGGCGAACTCATGCCAGTCGCCCATATTCCAGGCCACCACCAACAAGATGCCGGCCAGCGCCGCCAGCGGAATATGCGCCGCCAGCGGTGCCGCCACCAGGATGATGATCAGCAAGCACAGCGCGTGCACGATGCCCGCCACCGGGCTGCTGGCGCCGGCCCGCACATTGGTGACGGTGCGGGCAATGGTGCCGGTGGCCGGAATGCCGCCGAAAAAGGGCGTGACGATATTGGCGATGCCTTGGGCCATCAGCTCCTGGTTGGGGTCGTGGCGTTTCAGCTCGGTCAGGTTATCGGCCACCCGCGCGCACAAGAGCGATTCGATGGCGCCCAGCAAGGCGATGGTGATGGTGGGGATGAGCAGCATCTTTGCGCTGCTCCAGCTGAAGTCCGGCAGGGCGAAGCTGGGCAAACCCTGCGGAATACCGCCGAAGCGGCTGCCGATGGTGTCCAGCGGCAGATGCAGAAAGTAGGTCGCGGCGGTGGCCGCAGCCAGCGCAATCACCGTGCCGGGCAGTTGCGACATCCAGCGCCGCAGTTTGGGCTTGAAGCCTTGCGCGGCGCGGTCCATGGCATAGGTTTTGGGCCAGAGCACAACGATCAAGACACAGGCGCTGCCAACCAGCGGCGCCCAGGGCTGCACCTCACGCCAGTGCTCGCTCAGCACGGCCAGCTGGCTGAAAAAGTCGGCCGGCATCTTGTCGATGTGCAGGCCCAGAAAGTCTTTGAGCTGCGACAGGCCGATCAGGATGGCAATGCCATTGGTGAAGCCGATGACGATGCTGACCGGGATGTAGCGTACCAGCACGCCCAGCTTCAACGCCCCCATCGCCAGCAGCAGGCCGCCGGCCAGGATGGTGGCGATGAGCAGATTGCCTAGGCCGTAGCGCTGCTGGATGCCGTAAATGATGACGATGAAGGCGCCCGCCGGCCCGCCGATCTGCACACTGGAGCCACCCAGTGCCGAGATCAAAAAGCCCGCGATGATGGCCGTGAAAACGCCTTGTTCGGGCTTGACGCCGGAGGCAATTGCGAAGGCCAAGGCCAGTGGCAGGGCCACCACGCCGACGGTGAAGCCGGCGCCCAGGTCGGCAATAAAGCGTGCCCGGGAATAGTCCTTGAGCAGGTCGAGGGAGCGCGGGTGGAAGCGGTGCAGCTTGTCAAACATGTCTGAGCCATTGTGCGCCTGACGAGGGCACAAACAATTCGGGCCGTCGCTAGGACGGCCCGAGTCTGGCGAGGCAAGCTTGCGACAGGCTTGCGCGTTAGCAGAGAAGTGGCTTAGCGCACCCGCATGCCCGGCTGCGCACCGGGGAAGGGCTCCAGCACGAAGATGCCGGGGTTGGCTTTTTCGTCCGCATGGCTGGCGGCCAGCACCATGCCTTCGCTGATGCCGAACTTCATTTTGCGCGGCGCCAGATTGGCCACCATCACGGTCAGCTTGCCTTCGAGCTGTTCAGGCTGATAGGCGCTCTTGATGCCGCTGAACACATTGCGCAAGCGGCCTTCGCCGGCGTCCAGGGTCAGGCGCAGCAATTTGTCAGAGCCTTCCACATGCTCGGCCTTGACGATCTTGGCAATGCGCAGATCGACCTTGCTGAAATCATCGATCTTGATCTCGGGCGCGATGTCTTCGCCGCCGGGAATTACTTTCGGCGCAGGAGGCGCTTCGAACAAGGCCTCGACCACCTTGATGTCGATGCGCTGCATCAAATGCTCGTAGCTGCCGATCTGATGGGCGCCCAGTGCGCGAGCGGCATCGCTGAACTGCAGCGGCTCAACGCGCAAGAAGGCTTCCACCTTGGCGGCCAGCGCGGGCAGCACCGGCTTCAAGTAGATCGTCAGCAGGCGGAAGGCTTCGATGCAGACGCTGCAAACGTCTTGCAGCACGGCGTCCTTGCCTTCTTGCTTGGCCAGCTCCCAGGGCTTGTTCTGGTCCACGTACTCGTTGACGCGGTCGGCCAGCAGCATGGTCTCGCGCAGGGCTTTGCCGAATTCGCGTTCTTCGTACAGCTCGGCAATCGTTGCGGCATGGGCGCGCAGGCCGTCCAGCAAGGTTCGGCCTTCCACGCCGACATCGCCGGACAAATGGCCGCCGAAACGCTTGCTCAGGAAGCCGGCAGCGCGCGAGGCGATGTTGATGTACTTGCCAACCAGGTCGCTATTGATGCGGGCGACAAAGTCTTCCGGGTTGAAGTCGATGTCCTCGACCCGGCCGTTGAGCTTGGCGGCGATGTAGTAGCGCAGGCACTCGGCGTTCAGGCCCAGGCTGAGGTACTTCATCGGGTCCAAGCCGGTGCCGCGGCTCTTGCTCATCTTTTCGCCGTTGTTGACGGTCATGAAGCCGTGCACGAACACGTGGTCAGGCGTCTTGCGGCCGCTGAAGTGCAGCATGGCGGGCCAGAACAAGGTGTGGAAATAGGTGATGTCTTTGCCGATGAAGTGGATCTGCTCCACCTCGGGGTCGGCCAGGAAGGCGTCGAAGTCGCGACCGATCTTGCCGAAATAGTTCTTCAGCGAGGCCAGGTAGCCAATCGGCGCGTCTAGCCAAACGTAGAAATACTTGCCCGGCGCGTCGGGAATTTCGATGCCGAAGTAGGGCGCGTCGCGGCTGATGTCCCAGTCGCCCAGGCCGCCCTTGCCCTCTTCATCCTTGGTGAACCATTCCTTGATCTTGTTGAAGACCTCGGGCTGCAAGCGGCCCGGCGATTGCGTCCATTCTTCGAGGAAAGCGATGCAGCGTGGGTCGCTGAGCTTGAAGAAGTAATGCTCCGAGCTCTTGAGGATGGGCGTGGCGCCGGTCAGCACCGAGTAGGGGTTCTTGACTTCGGTCGGCGCGTAGACGGCGCCGCAAACTTCGCAGGAGTCGCCGTACTGATCCTTGGCGCCGCACTTGGGGCATTCGCCCTTGATGAAGCGGTCCGGCAGGAACATCGACTTCTCGGGGTCGAAGAATTGCTCTATCGCCTTCACATCGATCAGCTCCTGGCGGCGCAGGGCGCGGTAGACGTCTTTGGACAACTCGTGGTTCTCCGCGCCGTCGGTGGAGTGCCAGTTGTCAAAGCTGATGTGGAAGCCGTCGAGATAGGGCTTGCGGCCCGAGGCGATGTCAGCCACGAATTGCTGCGGCGTTTTGCCGGCCTTTTCGGCCGCAATCATGATGGGTGCGCCGTGCGCGTCGTCGGCGCAAACAAAGTGCACCTCCTGACCCATCATGCGCTGGAAGCGCACCCAGACATCGGCCTGGGTGTATTCCATGATGTGGCCAATGTGGAAGTTGGCGTTGGCGTAGGGAAGGGCGGTGGTGACGAAGAGCTTGCGGGTCATGATGGCTTTTTTTGCCCCGGGCAACGCCGGGAAGTCCACCATTTTAGGGCCACAGCCCGAAGGTGCGCCTCGGGGCTCCAAGCCTCGCTCGGCGCAGCCCTGTCGCTGAGGACTTGGGCTGGCGCTCGATGCAGAGTTTCGGGCCGCTGTGCGGCCCGCTGAGTCCGCTTAGGCGGTGCTGCCAGGTGTTTCGTTGCTGGCTGCGGGCTCAGCCCCTTCGGCCGGCTCGCTGCCATCGGCCGGCGCATCGGCTTCGCCTTCAGGCTTGTTGGCCTTGCGCATGCGCTTTTCTTCGGTCTTGCGTTTCTTGGCCAGCTCGCGTTGGCGTTTTTCGTATGAGTAGTTGGGTGTGGCCAATGCCGTGCTCCTGCAAGAGGTCCGCGATGCGCGGGTTTGCCTTCAATGTAACCGCAGCGAGGCCTTAGTCGCCAAGATGGGCGATCAAACAGGCCATTCGGCGTCCCGGAATCACGCTAGGCGACTTAGCGCAGGAAGCTCAGAAATACTTCAAACATGACAGCTAAGTGACTGATTTTTATAGCGCAGCAAGACTATCCACCGCTGCTGTGGATAACTTTGTGGACAAGGCCCCTGAGCGGCCGCCAAACCCTTGTCCCACCGTGCATCAGCTTAGCTTGCCTCATTTCGAAGCAGTCGACGGCATTCAATATGAATCAACAACTTAGCGTCGCTGGCCGAGAGGGCTAGGGACTTGCCCGGCTGGTGCTTGGAAAGGCTTGACTCAGGCCAAAAATGGGGATAAGTCAAGCGCGCTAACACAGAAATGATCGATTTTTTGGGGGCGAGTCACTCGAAATGCCCGGGGCTATCCCCATCCGCTGTGGATATCTTTGTGGGTGGCTTGGCGGTAGTTTCGCTAAGTGCTTGATGGGCTTGAGACTTTGCTGGCTTGCCTCAAATTTGGGCAGGGCTCAGGTGAATCCTGCGGGCAATGCCTGAGGGATTGCCACATTCGTCCAGCTAAAATCACACGATTTACACAATAACTCGATGACTCAGGCACAGATGGCACAGACGGGAGGAGCGGCGGCTCGGACGGGTTCCAGAAACGCTGAATGTTTCGAGTTGAAGAGCGCCAGCCTGAGTTTGCTGGCGCTGGTGCTGAAGTCCGCGGATCTGGCCGAACTGGCCGCCGCCTTGGCCAGCAAATGGGGCGATACGCCCGAGCTGTTCAGCCAAGACCCGCTCTTGCTGGACTTGAGCCAATTGCCCGCTGATGCCGATGCGGCCGCTTTGCTCGACGTGGCGGCCTTGCTGGCCTTGCTGCGCCAGTACCGCCTGCAGCCGGTGGCCATCATGGGCGCACGCCCGGATGAGCTGGCTCAGGCGCTGAGCCTGGGTTTGGCAGAGGCGCCTGCCGACGAGGTGCAAGCCGCACGCCCCCGCGTCGACGAGGCCCCGGTCCAAATTCGAGAAGTGGTGCGCGAAGTCGTTCGTGAGGTGATCGTCGAGGTGCCCGTGCCAGCCGAAGGCAGCAGCGCCAAGACCCTGATCATCGACAAGCCCTTGCGCAGCGGTCAGCAGGTCTATGCCAAGGGCGGCGATCTGGTGGTGCTGGCCCTGGTCAACCACGGAGCCGAGGTGATTGCCGATGGCAGCATCCACGTCTACGCCCCGCTGCGCGGCAAGGCCATTGCCGGCGCCAAGGGCAATACCGAGGCGCGCATTTTCGCCATGAGCATGGAAGCGGAGTTGATCGCCATCGCCGGCACCTATCGCACCACCGAAAACCCCTTGCCCGACACCGTCTTGGGCAAGGCTGCGCAGATTCGGCTGGAAGGCGAGAAATTGGTGATGGAGCCGCTGAAGCTCTGAGGCCGGCCGAACTTGTTTTGAGATTGCAGATTTGAACCAGATGGGTCGGCGCTGAACCGGTCCTGCCAAGAGATTTTGAAAGGATTGAATTCGATGACCAAGATAGTCGTAGTGACTTCCGGCAAAGGCGGCGTGGGCAAAACCACCACCAGCGCGAGCTTTGCCACCGGCCTGGCTCTGCGCGGCCACAAGACCTGCGTGATCGACTTTGACGTCGGCCTGCGTAACCTCGACCTGATCATGGGTTGCGAGCGTCGCGTGGTCTATGACCTGATCAATGTCATCAACGACGAGATCAAGCTCAGCCAAGCCCTGATCAAGGACAAGCAGCTGGACAAGCTCTTCATCCTGGCCGCCTCGCAAACGCGCGACAAGGATGCCTTGTCGGTCGAAGGCGTGGAGCGTGTGCTCGAAGAGCTCAAGGCCATGGACTTCGACTTCATCGTCTGCGACTCGCCGGCCGGCATCGAAACCGGTGCCCTGATGGCCATGCACTTCGCTGACGAGGCCTTGGTGGTCACCAATCCCGAGGTGTCTTCGGTGCGCGACTCGGACCGCATCCTGGGCATGCTCAATAGCAAGACCAAGCGCGCCATCGACGGCAAAGAGCCCATCAAAGAGCATTTGCTGATCACCCGCTACAACCCGAACCGGGTCGAAGGCGGCCATATGCTGTCGCTGGAAGACATTCATGAGATCCTGCGCACGCCGCTGATCGGTGTGATTCCTGAGTCGGAAGTGGTGCTGCAAGCCTCCAACCAAGGCTCGCCCGCGATTCATATGCAGGGCACGGACGTGTCGGAGGCCTACAAGGATGTGGTCAGCCGCTTCCTGGGTGAAGACAAGCCCATGCGCTTCATCGAGGCCGTCAAGCCCAGCCTGTTCAAGCGCCTGTTCGGCGGCAAATAAGGAGTCGCTGCGATGGGATTTCTGAGTTTCTTTCTCGGCGAGAAGAAGACCACGGCCAATGTCGCCAAGGAGCGCCTGCAGCTGATTCTTGCGCACGAGCGCAATGGCCGTAACGCCAAGCCGGATTACCTGCCGCAGCTGCAGCGCGAGCTGGTGGCGGTGATTTCGAAGTACGTCAATATCAATCCCAATGACCTCAAGGTCACCGTCGAGCACGAAGGTGATCTGGAAGTGTTGGAAGTGAAGATCGAGCTGCCCGAGTCGGCGCGCTGATTTACGCTGCACAAAAAAACGGGGTCCTTGGGGCCCCGTTCTGCTTTGCAGTGCTGATGTTTGTCAGCGGCCTTGATCGGCCTCGGTCAAGCCCTGGCGCAGCCGCTTGCGCATGGCCTTTTCCAGCTTGTCCTGCTCATGTTGGTCTTCGCGCACCGCTCGCCACAGCGAGGCGGCAATCAGCACCAGAACGACCGAGAAGGGTAGGGCGAATACGATGGTGGCGGTTTGCACCGCATTGACACCGCCAACCATGAGCAAGCTGGCCGCGATCAAGGCCACCAGCAGGCCCCAGAGCAGCTTGGTCTTGTTGTCGGGCTCAGACTTGCCGCCGCTGCTCATCATGCTCAGCACCAGGGTGGCGGAGTCGCCCGAGGTGACAAAGAACACCACTACCAGCAAGGTCGCCACCGCGCTCATCAAGCCGCCCAGCGGCAACGCGTCAAACATCGCGAACATGGCCGTGGCGACATCGAGCTTGACGGCCGTTGCGATGGGCACGGCCTTGAAGATTTCTAGGTGCAAGGCGGTGCCGCCGAAGATCGAGAACCACAGCGCCGCGGCCAAGGTCGGCGCCAACACGGTGCCCAGAATGAACTCGCGGATGGTGCGGCCGCGCGAGACGCGGGCGATGAATACGCCTACAAAGGGCGACCATGAAATCCACCAGGCCCAGTAAAACACCGTCCAGCTGCCCACCCATTCGCTGGCGCGGAAGGGCGTCATGCGCAAGCTCATGCGCACGAAGTCAGACAAATAGGCGCCCAGGGTATTGGTGAAGGTGTCGATGATGGCCACCGTAGGCCCCAGCAGCAAAATCGCCAGGGCCAGGCAGGCCGCCAGAATCAGATTGGCGCTGGACAACCACTTGACGCCTCGACCCACACCGCTGAGCGCCGATAAGAGGAAGAGTGCGGTGGTGACGGCAATGATGACTAACTGCGAATTGATGCTGATAGGCAGGCCCAGCATGCGCTGCAGCCCGGCATTGATCTGCAAGGCGCCCACGCCCAGCGAAGCCGCCACGCCAAAGGCCGTGGCCACGATGGCGAGGATATTGACCAAGGGCCCGATGCGGCGCGCATGGCGCCAGGGCAGGGCATCGGTGGCCGAGCTGATCAGCGCCGGCTTGTCGCGACGAAACTGGAAGAAGGCAATGGCCAGACCGACCAGGCTGTAGACCGCCCAGGGATGCAGGCCCCAGTGGAAAAAGCTGTAGCGCATGGCCGCATTCGCGGCCTCGGGAGTGCCGGCCTCGACGCCGGGCGGTGGGTTGAGGAAGTGCGAGATCGGCTCGGCCACCCCCCAGAACACCAGGCCTATGCCCATGCCGGCCGAGAAAAGCATGGCGAACCAGCTGCCGGAGGAGAACTCCGGTTCATCGTCTTCCTTGCCCAGCTTGAGCTCGCCATAGCGGCTGAAGGCCAAGACCAGGCACAGCAGCACCAGGCCCAGCACGATCCACAAATACAGCCAGCCGAAGTTGCGCGTGACTTGCGCCAAGGCGCCGTTGAAGAAGGCCTGCATGTCCTGCGGTGCCAGCAAGCCCCACAGCACGACGCAGGCAATCACGCCGGCGGAAATCCACTTCTGCATGGCAATCCCTCTTTTTCTAGATCGTTCTTTCTTCAGCTCAAGCGCGCGGCTGGCGTTCGGGTGAAAGTCGCCCGGTGGGTCAGCGACTTGCGGGTTAACGATTTGCTGAAGGACTCTGCCGGGCCTGTTCGCGGAGCATGAAGAGATACAGGCTTTCCACCTTGGCGCGGGCCCATGGCGTCTTGCGCAGGAACTTCAGGCTCGATGCCACGCTGGGGTCCAACTGAAAGCAGCGGATCTCGATGCGCTGGCCCAGCTCATCCCAACCAAAGTAGTCGGCCAGCGCGGTGACGATGGCCTCCAGAGTCAGGCCGTGCAGCGGGTCTTTGGGCTTGTTGGCGGCGGATGATGCCGGTGATGCCGGTGATGCTGGCGAGTTAGGTGAGGTCATTTGTGATCGAACTGCTGCCAGTTCTTGCCCTTGTATTGCGCGTAGAAGGCCTTGATGGCCAGCATATCGGCTTCGATGTCGCCGCTGGGCTTGAACTGTGGCCCCAGGCCGCTGAGCTTGCGCTCGTAGTCCATATAAGCCATCACGATGGGCACCTGCGCCTCGTGCGCAATCCAGTAAAAGCCGGTCTTCCAGTAGCGCGTCTTGCTGCGCGTGCCCTCGGGTGGCACGATCAGTTGCACCGGGCCATCGGCTGCGCGCAGGGCCGCGGCCGAAGCGGCGACCAAGTTGCTGGACTGCTCACGGTTGACCTCGATGCCGCCCAGCCAGCGCATCACGCCGCCGAAGGGGAAGCGGAAGATTTGCCGCTTGCCCATCCAGTAGATGTTCAGGCGCAGCGCAAAGGCCACCATCAAGGTGTATGGCAGATCCCAGTTGCTGGTGTGGGGGGCGGCGATCAACACGCTTTTGTGTTGCTCGGGTGTCAGCGCGCCTTCGATCTTCCAGCCGGTGAGTTTGAGAAAGCCAATCGACAAGGTGCGCAGCACGGTGTTGACGATAGGTGTGGTGAAAATGGTTCTGTGCATGGTGAGCCGCGGAGCGGGCGAAACAGGCGCAAGGGCCGAAGAAGGGCGCTTGTATGCCCTAGGAAGGGGAGGATTATCTCGCGCCCGCGTCGGCGCTCAAAATGGAATGCCTCAATATGAGGCATTCCAGGGTTTGCGCTTTGGTGTCAATCACTTAGCAACGGCGTGCGCAGGCTATGCACGGACTTGTCCACAGCCACTGTGGACGGTGGGTAGCGGCTTGTGCGCGCTCCGGTGTCTTGGCTTAGTGCGCTTCGTCGCGCAGGTGTGCACAGCGGCGGTGCGCGCTCTGCGCACCCCCTTGAAAGCGGGGGGCTAGGGAATTCGACGGGGTGAGCGGGGAATCGTGCGGCCTAGACTGTTTGCATGGAATACGTCGTTAGGCAGCAAGTTCTGGAAGGTCTGGAGCAGGGGCTCGAGGCGGCGGCAGGCGTGTCGCGCCTGCATGCCTTGTTGAGCTTGGCCTGGCATTTGCGGCAACGCGATAGCCGGCGTGCCGAGACCTTGTTGGCAGAGTTCAGGCGCTGGCTGCCACGCCATCGGCTGCCGCTTGCTGAGGCCAATGCCGTGATGGCGCGTGCGGCCTTGGTGGCCTGCGAAACCGCCTGCCTTTTTGGGCGCATGGCCGATGCTCAAGCCGAGTTGGATCAGGCCCGCAATCATCTGCGGCCCAGTGTTGACGGGCATGCGGCGGGCGATGCTTTTTTGGCCGAGGCCTTGCTGGCCAAGCTCAGCGGGGATCGTGAGCGCGAATTGCATGCGCTGGAGTCGGCTTTGACTTGTTTTGCCAAGTTATCGGATCGCCAGCGCTGGGGCATTGCCGCGGGCATGCTGGCTTGCGATCGTGGCACCTCGCACGCGAGTCCTGGGCCGGTTCCTCAAGAAGAAGTGGACTCGTGCAACGCGGCCGAGCAGGCCTTTGCGCTGGCCGCCCAGGCCTTCCCTTTGTGCTTGCGTCAACCTGCCGAAGCGGCGCAGCTGTTCAATCGCTCCGCGGCCCTGGCGCTGGACATGGGCTTGCTGCGCTTTCATTGCATCATGAGCATGAACGCCAGCAATGCCTGCCTGGCGCTGGGCGATATGGAGGCGTCCGCCCAGTGCTTTGAGGCACCGGCGCACCGCGCCCGTCAGACCGGCTGGCCGCTGCTGATGGGCATGACGCAGACCCAGGTCGGCCGGGTTTTGCGCCATCTGGGTCGGCACCAGGAAAGCCTGGCGGCGCTGAACGAGGCGCTGCTGCAAATGCGTGGCTTGCCGCAGGGGCTGGGTAAAGCTTTTGCCTGCAGTGAGCTGGCTTTCACCTTGCATGCCCTGGGTCAGGTACGGGAATCGGTCGATGTGATGTGGGAGGCCATCCAGCTCTTCCGTGCCGGCTGCGCGATGGCCAATCTGGCCATGTCTTTGGCCCGGCAGGCCCATGCCCTGGCGCAGCTGGGGCAAATCGATGCAACCATGGTGGCGCTGCAAGAAGCGCAGGCGCTGAGTGAGCGTTTTGGCTGCCCGCTGGTGGATGTGGAAATCAGCGGCGCCCTGGCGGAGCTGCACCGCCGCGGCGCGCAGAACCTGCCGGCGCCCGCAGGCATGACCGCACCTACCGCCACCATTCACTACGCGGAGTCGGCGCTGGACAGGGGCCGGTTGATCCGGGGCTGGCGGCCGCCGGCGGCCTTGCTGGACTATCTGGCGGACGCGTGCGCGGAGGCCGACCAAATGCGCCAGGCTTATGCCTATTCGCGCCAGGCCCGGCTGGCGCATGTGCAGGACGGGGGCGGGCGACTCAGAAACCCGCGGGCGCTCTTGCACGTGCTGGGCGTGCAGATGGCCAGCAAGCCGCAGGACACGGTGCCGCCTGCGGCTCAGGCCGTGGCTGCTGCTCGCGCTGCTCCGCCGGTGCCGCTGCTTCCGTCAGCGCCATCGCAACAAATGGACTTGCTGACCCGCAAGGAGCAAGCAGTCTTGCAATTGCTGGCGCGCAATTACTCGAACAAGGAGATTGCGCAGGCCATGGGCGTCGGGGCTGAAACGGTGAAATGGCACCTCAAAGGCATGTTCAGCAAGCTCGAAGCCTGTTCTCGCAAACATGCGGTGACGCGGGCGCGTACGCTGGGCATGTTGCAGTATCCGGACTGAGGCGACTCAGGCCGCTTGCTAGGGCGCGGATTCGAAAGCCGGGCTGAGTCTTTCTTGCCCAGGCGTTGATTTGTGTGTTGGAGCGCGCCACCTTCCGCCCATCTGCTGCCCACCGACCGCTCAGCAGGCGCTAAGCTGCCGGCTTTGCCGACTCTCCGCCCATGCCCACCATGCTGCAAGCCGCCCGCGACTACTTCAATCAGCTGAACGAGCGTTACAACTTGGTTCACAAGACCAAGGAAGAGCTGTTCTGGGCCACCTATATGGCCACCTCCGCGGATCAAGCCGGCTTCGCCGCGGCAGAGCAGGCCTTCAAGGCCTTCATTTCCGACCCGGAACAGCTGGCGCTGACGCGCAGCCATCTGGCGCAGCTGGAGCGGTTGGCGCAAGAACAAGCAGCGCCGCAACCGCAGCAAGCCGACGAGCTTGCCGCCCTGCAGCATGGCTTGCGCGGCTGGCTGGCCTTGTTCGAGGCCAATATCGTGGACAAGGAGCAGGGGCGAGTCTTGATGCAGGCCTTGATCGAGGCCGAGGCGGCCTTGTTCGCCAACAAGCGCGAGCTGCAAATCAAGCATTTGAACGAGCGCGGGGAGGCAGAAGTGGCTTCGCTGTCCATGCTGGCCACCAATGCCGCCACCAACCCGGTGGAAGCCTATCGGCGCAGCTCCTTCGAGGGCTTTGAGCAGATCGAGGCCTGGGTGCTGGCTAATGGCTTGCTGGACATCATCAAGCTGCGCAACCGCCTGGCCCGGGCGCTGGGGTTCAGCAATTATTTCGAACTCAAGCTGCGCAAGAACGAGCGCATGACGCCGGCCGCGTTGATGGCCATCCTGGATGATTTTGTGCAACGCACCCAGGCCGCCCATGAGCGCTGCCTGGCCGACTTGCGCGCTCGCTTTGGTGAGCAGGCCTTGCAGCCCTGGAATCTGCGCTTTCACAGTAGCGGCGATGTGATCCGCCGCATGGACGCCTACATGCCCTTTGGCCCGGCGCTGCGGCGCTGGGTGGAGAGCTTCAGGCGCCTGGGCATTGCCTATCGCGGCGCTACCTTGCAGCTTGACTTGCTGGAGCGGCCGGGCAAATACCAAAACGGTTTTTGCCACAGCCCCGTGCCTTGCTACCTGGACGCGCAGGGGCGCTGGGTGCCTGCCGCCGTCAACTTCACCGCCACCGCCAAACCCGATCAGTTGGGCAGCGGCCTGCGCGGCATCAACACCTTGTTCCACGAGGGCGGGCATGCGGCGCATATGTCGAATGTGGCGCAAAACTCGCCTTGCTTCGCCCAGGAATTCGCGCCGACCTCGATGGCCTATGCCGAGACGCAGTCGATGTTCTGCGACAGCCTCTTGAACGATGCCGATTGGCTTAAGCGTTACGCCAAGAATGCGGCCGGCGAGGCCATGCCGGACGAGTTGATCCACGCCCGCATCGCCAGCAGCCAGCCGATGCGCGCTTTTGAAGAGCGCTCGATTGCCATCGTGCCTTACTTCGAGGCTGCGCTCTACGCCATGGCGGATGAGGAGTTGACGGCCGACGCCGTGCTGGCCCTGGCCCGCGCCACCGAGTTGCGGGTGCTGGGCGTGGTCAGCCCACGGCCCATGCTGGCGATACCGCATCTGCTCAATCAGGAGTCGGCGGCCTCTTACCAGGGCTATTTGTTGGCCCATATGGCGGTCTATCAGACCCGCGCGCATTTCTTGAAGCAGCACGGCTATCTGTGCGACAACCCGGCCATCGGCCCGGCTTTGCGCGAGCATTTCTGGGTGCCCGGTAACAGCATCGACCACGACGCCACTCTGCGCAGCCTGACCGGCGAGGGCTTCTCTGCCCGCTATCTGGCCGAGGCCTGCAATGAGTCGGTGGCCGACGCTTGGGCGCGCGAACAGCGCAGTTTGGCCGCCGCCGAGGCCCGTGTTCAATCGCCTCTACAGGCAGCACTTGCGCATTCCTCCCTGGACGCGCAGATCCGCGTGATCCACGGGGCTGAGCTGATCGCCGACAATACGCAGGGTGACGACGCCATGTGTGCGGCCTTTGAGGGCTGGGTGGCGCGGCACTTTCCCGCCTCTCCAGCCCTGCCGTGATCCCGCCTCTCAAATATCTCAGTGGCTATTCGCCCGAACTGCAAGCCCAGGTCCATCAGCTGATTGCCAGCGACCGCCTGGGCGCCACCCTGGCGCGGCGCTACCCCGAAGTCAACGAGGTGCGCAGCGACACGGCGCTGTTCGACTACACCCAAGCGCTCAAGCAGCGCTATTTGCGCAGCTCGGAGCCGCTGGCCAAGGTTTGCTTTGATGCCAAATTGAAAGTCATCCAGCATGCCTTGGGCACCCACACCCGCGCCTCGCGGGTGCAGGGCAGCAAGCTCAAAGCCAAGCGCGAGATTCGCGTGGCCACGCTATTCCGTGAGGCGCCGGCGGAGTTTTTGAAAATGATCGTGGTGCATGAGTTGGCGCACCTGAAGGAGTTGGATCACAACAAGGCCTTTTATCAACTCTGTCAGCATATGGAGCCCAATTACGGCCAGCTGGAGTTTCATCTGCGCCTGTATCTGACCCATCTGGAGCTGCAGGCCGGGGGGGCTGCATGATTTTGCTGGCGCCGATGGAAGGCCTGCTCGACCACATGCTGCGCGACGCGCTGACGCAGGTGGGCGGGGTGGACCGTTGTGTCTCCGAGTTCATCCGCATCACCGATATGCTGATGCCTAACCGCGTCTTCACCCGCATCGTGCCGGAGCTGCTCAACGGCGGCATGACGGCGGCCGGGGTGCCGGTTCGGGCGCAGCTGCTGGGCTCGGACGTGAATTGCATGGCCGAGAACGCGGCCAAGCTGGCGGCCCTGGGGCCGGCCGGCATTGATTTGAATTTCGGCTGCCCGGCCAAATGCGTCAATTTGCATCGGGGCGGGGCGGTGCTGCTGGACGAGCCCGAGTTGATCGGCCAGATCGTTGCCGCCGTGCGCCGCGCCATGCCGGCCGAAATGCCCTTGTCCGCCAAGATGCGCCTGGGCTATATGGACTATTCCCGCACCCTGGACTGCGCGCTGGCGATGGTGGAGGCCGGCGCCGAAGAGTTGGTGATCCACGCCCGCAGCAAGGCCGATGGCTACAAGCCGCCCGCTTACTGGGACCGCATCGCCGAGGTGCGCGCGGCGGTGGGTGTGCCGGTGGTCGCCAATGGCGAGATTTGGACCCCGGCCGACGCCGCCAATTGCCGTGCACAAAGCGGCTGCGACGATTTGATGCTGGGCCGCGGCATGGTGGCCAACCCGGGCCTGGCCTTGGCGATTCGCAGCCCCGACGCGGCGCCGCTGACCTGGGCGCAGCTGCTGCCCTTGATGCAGGTCTTTTTCGCCCAGGTGCAGCGCCATGTGGCGCATCGCCATCAGGCCGGCCGGCTCAAGCAATGGCTGCACTATTTGCGCCGCCATTACCCCGAGGCCGAAGAGGCCTATCTGCGCCTGCGCACCCTCAATTCACCCGAGGAGCTGGCGCTGCAGATGTTCGGCCCGGCGCCCTTGCAGCCGGTGGCGCCAGCGCGGGTGGAAGTGAGCGAGCCGACCGGCGAGTTGGAACAGGAAGAAAGCTGCATCGCATGAGCAAGTCAAACAATAAATCTCTCTCTGGCCTGGGCGCGCTCAGCGGCCTGGTCTATTCCACCGAAACCGGTCGCACCTGCCCGGAATGCCGCCAGGCCAAGGCCGACTGCCGCTGCGGCCGCCCGGTGCTGCCCAAGGGCGACGGCATCGTGCGCGTCTCGCGCGAAACCAAGGGCCGCGCCGGTAAGGGCGTCACCCTGGTCAAAGGCGTGCTGCTGGCCGAGCCCGAATTGATCGCCCTGGGCAAGGAGCTGAAGGCCGCTTGCGGCTCCGGCGGCACCGTCAAAGACGGCGTGATCGAGGTGCAGGGCGACCACCGCGAGCGGGTGATTGAGCTGCTGAAGAAAAAAGGCACTTGGACGGTCAAGCAAGCCGGCGGCTGAGGCCTTGGGCCCATGCTCGGCTGATGGCCACAGGCCGGCCTCGAGCCGGCGCCGATCAGCGGGGCTGAATCGGCAGGCTCAATGTGAAACGCGCGCCATGCCCCAGCTTGGAGTGCACGCTCAGCTGACCCTTCATCAACTCGGCCAGGCCGCGCGACAAAGCCAGGCCTAGGCCGGTGCCGCCATGTTCGGTGCTGATCAGCGCATGGGCCTGGCGGAACTTTTCAAAGATGGTCTGCTGCACGCTCGCAGGAATGCCGGGCCCGGTGTCGTCCACATGAAAGACGATGCAGCCGGGCTGCATTTCCGCCGACAGCGTCACGCTGCCTTCGGTGGTGAATTTGATCGCGTTGGAGAGCAGGTTGTTGAGGATCTGCTTGAGCCGCAAGCTGTCGCAATTCAAGGAGGCCGGCAGCGTCTCGTCGATGCGAACCTGCAGGTCCAGGCCCTTGTTACCGGCCGAGATGGCAAAGAAATCGGCGCAGCCCTGCAATAGGGCGCGAGGGTTCACCACTTCCTGATTCAGCCGCATACCGCCAGCCTCAACCTTGGCGAGGTCAAGAATCTCGGTCAGCAGGGTGCTGAGGTGTTCGGCACCTTTGCGGATCAAGCCGGCCTGTTTGCGGAATTTGGGGTCCTCCAGTCGCTGCTCCATCAACTCGGCAAAACCGCGAATACTGGTCAGGGGCGTGCGCAACTCGTGTGACATGGCAGCAAGGAACTCGCTCTTGGCCTGGTTGGCCGCGTGGGCTTGGGCCTCGCTGCGGCGCAAGGCGGCGGTGCTGCGTTCTTGCCGCCGCAGGCTGCTCACCAGGCCGGCGGCGGCTGCCGTGATCAGAAGGCTTAGCAGCAAGGTCAGCACCACGGTCGCAATGGCGGCGTTGCGCCAGTGCGCCAGCGCCTCATCTTGGCCCACCGAAATCAGCAGATAGAGCGGGTACTGGTTGATATGGCGAGAGGTGACCAGCCGTTTAACGCCGTCGACCGAACCGATGCCAATCAAGCTGGCTTCCTCCTTGCCCAAGGCTTGCCGGGCAAAGGCCGAAGTGGGCGGCAAGGCGGCGCTCTGATTGGCCGCCTTGCCGCCGATTACCCTGGCCCGGATGGCCAAGTCGTGGCCGATCAAGGTCACGCCGCCCTCGCGCCCCAGGTCCACGCGCCGGAATACTTCTTCAAAATAGCTGGGGTCCACCGAGGCCACGACCACGCCCAGCAAGCGGCCCCTGGGGTCGGTGATGCGCCGGGACAGCTGGATGGTCCATTTGTTCGACACCTTGCCCAGCACCGGCTGGCTGATGTAGAGCTCATCTGGCTGCGCCAGCGGCGCCAGTAGTGGCGTCGATTGCGGGGCCAGGTGGATCCTGACGTGATCACGGCCGGAGAGATCGATGCCGGCCGACTTCTTGCCTTCGGGGTCCAGATTGGTGGCCACCAGGCGCCCGCTTACATCCAGCCAAGCCAGTTGGGCCAAGATCTTGGGTGCTAGCCCCGTCTCATTGGCAAAGCGCACCAGATCGTCAGGTGCTGCCCGGCCGCTGGCGATCACGTCGCGGGCGCGTAGGGTGGCTTGGTTGCTGGCTTCAAGCACGCGCTCGGTCTGCTCCTCAAAAGCACGGGCCAGATTGGCGTTTTGCTGGAACTGGTTGTCGATGGCGTCTTGGCGGCGCAGCCAGAGCAGGCTGCTGATCGAGATCCAGGCCAGCAAGATGACCAGCCCGGCAATCAGCATCACCCGGCGCTGCAGGCGCAGCGCCTGGACTTCGGCCCGGTTATCGAGCTCGAGGGTGGAGGGCGTCGGCGGGGCGACATCGGCATCTGTCATGGCATCCCTGGGTGGCTGCGACCTTGGGCTTGAACCCTGGACGCGCTGGCTTGGGGCAAGACGACCGCGCGCCACGTCGATCCGCGCCGTATGCCGTCGAGTCTTGATGATAGCTAGACAATGGCCGCCAAATTGGCGTTTATTGCCAAGGTTCTTGCTGTCAAAAGAACGGAAAGACGCGCAAAAAAGCGTCCACTGCAGCCAAGCAGGGATAATCGGTCGATGAACGCCTCCACCGACAAACTCTCTTTCGCTCAACTTCCCTTGAGCGCGGCCATGCAGGCCAACCTAGCGCAGCTGGGCTATACCCAGATGACGCCGATCCAGGCCGCTAGCCTGCCCTTGGCCTTGGCCGGCCAGGATTTGATCGCCCAGGCGCAAACCGGCAGCGGCAAGACCGCCGCCTTCTCGCTGGCGCTGCTGCACAAGCTGGACGCCGCCCGCTTTGATGTGCAAGCCCTGGTGCTGTGCCCGACCCGCGAGCTGGCGGACCAGGTCACTCAGGAGATCCGTCGCCTGGCGCGTGCTGCCGACAATATCAAGGTGCTGACCCTGTGCGGCGGCTCGCCGATGAAGCCGCAGATGGACAGCCTGGGCTTTGGCTGCCACATCGCCGTGGGCACACCCGGCCGGGTGATGGACCATCTGGAGCGCGGCAGCCTGAACCTGTCGGCCCTGAACACTTTGGTGCTGGACGAAGCGGACCGCATGTTGGATATGGGTTTCTTTGACGACATCGTCACCGTTGCCAAGCAAGCACCCAAGAAGCGCCAGACCTTGCTGTTCTCTGCCACCTACCCGGAAGGCATTGCCAAGCTGAGCGCGCAGTTCATGCGCGAGCCCAAAGAGGTCAAGCTGAACACGGCCGCCGTGCAGGCACCGACCAGCATTCGCCAACTGGCTTTTGAGGTCACCGAGGCCGAGCGTCTGCATGCAGTGTCTTTGCTGCTGAACCATTTCCGCCCGGCCAGCACGATTGCGTTTTGCAATACCAAGGCGCAGTGCCGTGATCTGGTCGAGGTGCTGAGCGGCCAGGGCTTTGTGGCCATGGCCTTGCATGGCGACTTGGAGCAGCGCGATCGCGACCAAGTGCTGATCCAGTTTGCCAACCGTAGCTGCTCGGTGCTGGTAGCGACCGATGTGGCGGCGCGTGGCCTGGACATCGCCCAGCTGGAGTGCGTGATCAATGTCGAAGTGACGCCCGATATGGAAGTGCACACCCACCGCATCGGCCGTACCGGCCGGGCTGGTGCTGAAGGCCTGGCGCTCAGCCTGGCCAGCCTGGATGAGATGGGCCGCATCGGCCGCATCGAGCAGATGCAGGGCTATCCCTTTGTCTGGCAAGGGCTTGAGACGCTCACGCCGAGTGCCGGTGGTGCCTTGCAGCCGCCGATGGACACCTTGCAGATCCTCGGTGGCCGCAAGGAAAAGATCCGCCCTGGCGACATCCTGGGTGCGCTGACCGGTGAGGCCGGCTTCAAGTTCGAGCAGGTCGGCAAGATCAATATCACCGAATTCCACAGCTATGTAGCGGTGGAGCGCAGCATTGCCCGCGAGGCGGTCAAGCGCCTGTCAGACGGCAAGCTCAAGGGCCGCAAGGTCAAGGTGCGGCGCATGGCCGATCTGGTCGAGCTGAGCTGATCTGAGCGCGCCGGCCCAAATAGGGCCGGCTGCCAACCACCGACATTCGTGACAAATTCGTGTCGGTGCGATTCCTAGTGCACGCGTAGGCGTTCGCCGACGTTATTTCGAGACGTATGCACATGGTGCCCCCCTTATCTGGGGCCTAGTCTTGCATCACGGTGCCGGAGAGTATCTCGGCAGCGTGGGAGTAAATGATGGATATGAATTCTTTAGACGTACCGGAGCAGCAAGCGAGCCAGTTTGAGCTGCGTTTTCAGTCGCTGTTTCACACCGGCAAGGCCTTGGCCTTCCCTTGCAATGCACGCGGCGATGTGCAGCTTGATGCCCTCAGCGCCAAGGCTTTGGAGAACTATCTCTTCGCCCGGGCGGTGGTGGGGCGTGAATACGCGTCGCCCGAGGTTCAGGCCTGCGTGGGCTGAAGCCGAGCAAAGAGGGCGCGTAAAAAGGGCTAGCCAAAAGGCGGCGCCAAAGTACGGACGAAAAAAATGCCGAAGTTTCAGCTTCGGCATTTTTGTTTTGCAGCCTCAGGGCTTATTTGCCCCAGCCGTCGCGCAGGCCGGTGATCTTGTTGAACACCGGCTTGTCGGCGCGGTGGTCAACACGGTCGCTGACGAAGTAGCCGTGGCGCTCAAACTGCACTTGCTGGGCAGCCGGCCAGGCGGCCAGTGAAGGTTCCAGATAACCCGTCACCACGCGGCAGCTATTGGGGTTGAGCGCGGCGATGAAGTCGCCTTCGCCAGCATCCGGCTGGGCCTCGGTGAACAAGCGGTCGTAGAGGCGCAGCTCGGCCGCCACGGCTTCATGCGCGCCGACCCAGGTGATCACGCCCTTGACCTTGACGCTGTCCGCGCCCGGTGTGCCGCTCTTGGTGTCGGGCACCACATTGGCCAGCACGGCCGTGACCTTGCCATCGGCATCCTTCTCGCAGCCGGTGCACTCAATCACATAGCCGTACTTCAGGCGGGTCTTGTTGCCTGGGAAGAGGCGGTGGTAGCCCTTGCTGGGCACTTCCATGAAGTCTTCTTGCTCAACCCAGACCTCAGGGCCCAGGGTGAACTGGCGCGTGCCCATCTCCGGGTGATGCGGGTGGGCGGGGGCGCTGCAGGGCTCACGGTGCTCTTTGCTGCCGAACAGCTCGGCCCAGTTGCTGAGCTTGAGCTTGAGCGGGTCCAGCACCGCACTGGCGCGAGCGGCCTTGCCTTCGAGGTCGGTACGCAAGCAGCCGTCCAGCACCGAGTAGTCCAGCCAGGCATTGCTCTTGGTCACGCCGGTGGCTTCGACCATATTGCGGATGCTTTCGGGCGTGTAGCCGCGGCGGCGCATGCCCACCAGGGTCGGCAGGCGCGGGTCGTCCCAGCCTGTGACATGGCCTTCGTCCACCAACTGGCGCAGCTTGCGCTTGCTGGTGACCACATAGCTCAGGTTTAGGCGGCCAAACTCGTACTGCTTGGGCAGCGGGTGGGCCAGCAGGCCGCCGTCGGCCAGCTTGCCCAGCAACCAGTCGTAGAACGGGCGCTGGTCTTCAAACTCCAGCGTGCAGATGCTGTGGGTGATGCGCTCCAGCGCGTCTTCGATCGGGTGCGCGAAGGTGTACATCGGGTAGATGCACCACTGGTCGCCGGTGTTGTGGTGGGTGGCGCGGCGGATGCGGTAGAGCGCCGGGTCCCGCATATTGATGTTCGGCGAGGCCATATCGATCTTGGCGCGCAAAATCATCGAGCCGTCGGCATGCAGGCCGTCTTTCATTTCCTGCAATCGCAGCAAATTGGCCTCGGGCGTGCGGTCGCGGAAAGGGCTGTTGACGCCGGGCTTGCTGAAGTCGCCGCGGTTGGCGCGCATTTCTTCGGGCGTTTGCTCGTCCACATAGGCCAGGCCTGCGCTGACCAAATACTCGGCCGCGCTGTACATGAAGTCGAAGTAGTTGCTGGCGTAGAAGAGGTGCGAGTGGCTCTGGCCCGCAGCGTCCGTCACGTCCCATTTCCAGCCCAGCCAGGCGACCATTTCCTTGATCGCGTCGACGTATTCCTGCTCTTCTTTTTCGGGATTGGTGTCGTCAAAGCGCAGATGGCAGATGCCGCCGTAGTCGCGCGCCAGGCCGAAGTTCAGGCAGATGCTTTTGGCGTGGCCGATGTGCAGATAGCCATTGGGCTCGGGCGGGAAACGGGTGCGAATCTTGGCGGCGTCCAGGGGGCCTGCCGCGTGGTGAGCGGCGTCGCCCGGTGTGCCGGCGAAGTGGCGCCCCTGCAGCCCGCCTTGTTCCAGGTCGCGTTCAATGATGGCGCGCAGGAAATTGCTGGGCTTGACGGCGGCTGCTTCTTCGTTGGGATGGGACATCGGCTGTCTTGAGGCCGCGCAGGCGGCCCTCAGAAAAATTGGAGTGGGGGAGGATTTTATCGGTGCGGCCGGGGCATCAGCCCCGGCGCTTGCACAGCGGCGTGCAAAGAGACTTGCAATGCGGCTTGCAAACAGGCTTGCAAGCCGGCGGATCAGAACAGGTAGCTATAGCCCAGGATGGCGGTGTAGCTGCTGGACTTCTGCGTCACTGGGCTGTTTTTGGCGTCGCCCTGCAACTGACCGGCCGAGATACCGACGGACACGCCGGCCTTCTTGCTCAGGTAATGGTTCAGCAGCACATTGGCCCGCACATCGCGCACCCCGGCCTTGGCTTCATACGCGGCCAGGCCGCTGTTCTTGGCTTGTTCGGCCGAGACGCCGAAGTAGTCCTGCATATAGTCGCTGTTGACAATGCTCAGGCCAGCGCCAAAGCCCAGCACCCATTGCGGTGCCAGCGGCATGTTGTAGCTCAGGCCCAGATCGGCCACCAAGCCTTTTTGCTTATTGCCCGAGCCGTAGCGCAGCGAGCTGGTGAACGAGATGCTGTGGCTCAGCGCCAGGTTGTAGAAGGCGCCGATTTCGGGGCGAATTTTGATGTCGCCCAGGCCGCGCAGATGCGCGTCATCGTCCTGGTCACGGCCGGTGTCGGCGGTCAGGCGGATGCCGTAGGCCGTGCCTTCGCTGCGCGAGAAATCGTAGCCCAGGCCATTGCGCGTGCCGGCGAAAAAGCCGTTGGCCCAGCGGTAGTCCAGGATGGGGGCGACCAGACCTTTGTGATCTTTGGCGCCGCGATACTTGTTGGCGTAGATGGCGCCCAGGCCGATGGTGCCGCCGTCTTCATTGATCTTGGCGCCGTAGCTGCGGAAGGCATCGAATGACTGCGCTTGGGCCGCGCCACCCAGGCTGAGGCCGGCGAGCAGGGCGAGGGCAGCGAAAAGCGGGCGATTGTTCTTGCGCATGAGGGTTGGACTCAGTGGGTTTGGAATGACGAGCATTGTCTACGCTTTGGGTGACCCGATAGGCTCAGAGGCCTTTGAAAAGATGGGCATACATGCGGCTGACCGCGAGCTTGTCCGGCGAGCCGTGCAAATGCAGCGTCAGCTTGCCGGCTTCGTCCCGCACGGCGCGGGCAATCGCGTCGCTGCGAACCACCACGCTGCGATGCACTTGCCAGAAGCGCTGGCCGTCGAGTTGCGGCAGCAGTTCGCGCAGCGAGATGCGGATCAGATGCTCTTTTTGCGCCGTCAGCACGCGCACATATTTGTCCGCCGCCTCGAAATAGATCACTTCGTCCACCGGCACCATCAGCACCGTGTTGCCGACCGCGACTTGCAGCAATCGCAAGGGCGGCTGGGCGGGCGTGAGCGGTGGGCTGCCGCCCAGGCCGGGCGTCTGCAGCAATTGCCGCAGTTGATCCATAGCAGCCTGCATGCTGGGCGCGTTGGCGTTCTCGCTTGAGTTGTCTTGCAGGCGCCGCTGCGCCAGTGCTTGCTGCAGACGCCCGCAGGTCTGCGCCAGCCGCTCCGGCAGCACCGGCTTGAGCACATAGTCCACCGCAGCCAGGTCGAAAGCCTGCAAGGCGTATTGGTCGTAGGCGGTGACGAAGACCAGCAGGGGGAAGGGCTGCTCATCGTCCGGCCAAGCATCGGCCAGCGCGGCGGCCGCTTCCAGCCCGCTCATGCCCGGCATGCGGATGTCGAGGAAGCAGATGTCCGGCCGCAGGCGCAGGGCGGCATCGACTGCCGCCTGACCATGCGGGGCCATGGCGCAAATGCTCAGTTCGGGCCAGAGCTTGGCCAACTCCTGGCGCAGATTCTCGGCCAACAGGGTTTCGTCTTCGGCGATCAGGGCGGTGGGCGGATTCATCGGGTGGTGCTAAGGGGTGGTGCTAACGGGTGATGTTCGGTGATCAAACTTTTGCTGGCAGAGGCAGGCGGATGCTGGCCAGAGTGCCGCTGGCCGGGGCGGGCAGGGCGGCAATGGTCAGGCTGGCCTGGGGGCCGAATTGGGTGAGCAGGCGTTCACGCACCTGATGCAGGCCGAAGCCGCTGCCGCTCGGGCGCGGAAACGCGCTGGGCTGATAGCCCAGGCCACCGTCTTGTACCTGCAGCAGCAATTCCCGGGCTTCTGGGGTACCGCTGAGGCTGGCGCTGATGCGCAACTCGCCACCGTCCAGGCTGGGTTCCAGGCCGTGTTTGATGGCGTTTTCCACCAGGGGCTGCAGCAGCAGCGGCGGTACGGGCAAATCGGCTAACTCGGCCGGCAGCTCCAGCCTGGGCTGCAGGCGTGCACCCATGCGGATCTGCATCAGGGCTAGATAGTCTTGCAGCCGTGCGAACTCATCACGCAGGGGATGGCTGCCGCTGCGGGAGGCCGTTAGGGTGGCGCGCAAAAAAGCAATCAGCTGGTCCAACATGGCTTGGGCACGCTGCGGCTCGCTGCCAATCAGCACCCGCAAAGTAGCCAGGGTGTTGAACAGCATATGTGGCTCCAGCTGCGACTCCAGCAGCCGCAGCTGGTTCTCTGCCGCCAAGCGCTGGGCGGTTTGCGCCTGCACCTGGGCCGCTTGCAAGCGGCTGCGGTTGACGAAGAAATTGGTGGCCAGCACGCCGGGCAGCAGCGACACCGCCAGCATGATCAGGCCCTGTCGCCAGTTGCCGCTGTACAGGCCGGTGGTGTGTAGGCCGGTCAGGGCCTCGCCGATGAGATTGCCCAGGCTGAAGCCCAGGCTGGTGCCCAGCACCAGGCAGATGATCATCAAAGGCCAGCCCGGCCAGGTCGCACGGGGCAGGTGCTCTGGCCGCAAGCGGTTGATGAGGTAAGTGGCGCCGGCGCTCAAGGACTGAATCAGCGCCGAGCAAGAAATTGAGATGCACAGGCAAAAGATGAAGGACAGCAAAAAGGGCTGGCGCCACATCATGCTGACGAGGCCAGCCGCGACCAGGGCAATGATCAGCACCAGCCTGGCCTGGCGCAAGGCGCGGCCGAGCAGGTCGGCGGGGATGGCGATGCCGGCCCAGCTCATAGCGGCGTGGGCTGGCGCTGGGCACCGTGGCCGGAAAGTTGGGTCAGTGCACTCAGGAGATGTGGCGTGTGAAAGGGCGTGTGAAAGGGCATGGCAAGTGATGGCAACTGATGGCAATTTATGCCGGCAAGACCTGACCCTGTGGGCTTGCTGCGATTGCTGAGTTTGTGGCTGTGGATGCGGTGGAGGATGAGCGCAGGATGGTACGTGAGCGCCCGAGCAAGGCCCCCGACAAGGCGCCGAACAAGGCGCTGAAGCTCAGTGCCACGTTGGCTTCTTGCGCCAGCTCCGGGTGCATGGCCAGGCTCATGCCCAAGGCGAACTTGGCACCGAACAGGGCCAGCATCAAGACCATCGGCAGCCAGCTGCCAGGCACAAAGTAGTGGCCACGCTGGGCGTCGAAATGGCTGCCTGCTACAAGGCTAGCAAGGCCAGACAGTCGCATCAGCTGCATGCCCAGCACCAGGCCTAAGGCCCAGGCCAGCATCAGCGCAAACTCATGGCCGAAACTGCTGCGCACGCCCCAAAGGCCATAAGCCAGCCAGATCAGGGGCAGCAGCACCAGTCGGCCGCGCGGCAGGTACTGGTCGCGGCTCTGGCGCAGGCCCAGGGCCAGCAAGAGGGCCAGGAGGGTCCAAACCCAGACGGGGACGTGACTGGCGATGGTGCTGAATGCTTGCATGATGGCGTGGCCTGGTGTTGGCTTGTGTAGTGGTGAGTGCCGCCATCATGCGAAAGCGAGGCTCACCCGACCAGGCGCTTGCGACAGTGCGCGCTCAGCGGGCGCGAAGTGCTGCGAGCGGGCGCCAACCTTCAGCGGCGACGGCTACCGCCACCACCCAGAATGCTGCCCAGCACACCGCGAATGATCTCGCGCCCCGCCGTGGAACTCATCGAGCGGATGGCCGATTTGGCGGCCGCCTGGGCCAAGCCCTCATGCCTGCCGCCGCGCGGGCCGGTGCTGCCGAATAGGACGTCTTTCAAGCCACCCAGCCAGCCCTCGTCTTCTGCGGCGCCGGGTGCCGCGGTGCCGGGGGCGCCGGGCGCTGTTGCTTGGCCGGCCGCGCCGCCCTTGCCATCCACCCGGCCCTTGAGCTTTTCGAAGGCCGATTCCCGGTCCACCATCTTTTCGTAGACCCCGGCTACCAGCGAGCCTTGAATCAGCTGCAGGCGCTGCTCGGCGCTGATCGGGCCGATCTGGCTGCCCGGTGGCAGCACAAACACCCGCTCGGTCACGCTGGGCCGGCCTTTCTCATCCAGCAGGCTGACCAGGGCTTCGCCCACGCCCAGCTCGGTGATGGCGGCTGCTACATCCAGACCCGGGTTGGGTCGCATGGTTTCGGCCGCCGCCTTGACGGCTTTTTGGTCACGCGGGGTGAAGGCGCGCAGGGTGTGCTGGACGCGGTTGCCCAGCTGGCCCAGCACGGTGTCGGGAATGTCCAGCGGGTTTTGGGTCACGAAATAGACGCCCACGCCCTTGGAGCGGACCAGGCGCACGACCAGCTCAATGCGCTCGACCAGGGCGGCGGGTGCATCCTTGAACAGCAGATGGGCTTCGTCGAAGAAGAACACCAGCTTGGGCTTGTCCAGGTCGCCCACCTCGGGCAATTGCTCGAACAGCTCGCTCAGCATCCACAGCAAAAAGGTGGCGTAGAGGCGCGGCGCGTTCATCAACTTGTCGGCGGCAAGGATGTTGATCACACCCGCACTGCGCTCGGTCTGCATGAAGTCGGCAATATTGAGCATGGGCTCGCCGAAGAATTTGTCGCCACCCTGGGTTTCGATCTGCAGCAGGCCGCGCTGAATGGCGCCAACGCTGGCGGCCGAGACATTGCCGTACTGGGTGGTGAACTGGCTGGCGTTGTCGCCCACATACTGCAGCATGGCGCGCAGGTCTTTGAGGTCCAGCAGCAGCAAGCCGTTGTCGTCGGCGATCTTGAACACCATTTGCAAGACGCCTTGCTGGGTCTCGTTCAGGTCCAGCATTCGGGCCAGCAGCAGCGGGCCCATGTCGGACACAGTGGCGCGCACCGGATGGCCCTGCTCGCCAAACACATCCCACAAGGTGGTGGGACAGGCCAACGGTGTCGGGGGCTCGATGCCGCGCTCTTTCAGCGTGGCCAAGAGCTTGGCGGAGGGCGCGCCGGTCTGCGAGATGCCGGTCAGGTCGCCCTTCACGTCGGCCATGAAAACCGGCACGCCCAGGCGGCTGAAGCTCTCCGCCAGGGTCTGCAGGCTGATGGTTTTGCCGGTGCCGGTGGCGCCGGTGATCAGGCCGTGGCGGTTGGCCAGGGCGGGCAGCAAAAAGCACTCAACGGTGGCGTGGCGGGCCAGCAGAATCGGGTCGGACATGGTGGGTGCGTCGCGCAAAGCTAAAATCGCAGTCTAACCAACTAAAGTGCAGGGCCTTTGTGCCTCTGCAGCAGGAGCAGGAGCCATATGGCGGGTCATTCCAAATGGGCCAATATTCAGCATCGCAAGGGCCGGCAAGACGAGAAGCGCGGCAAGATCTGGACTCGCATCATTCGCGAAATCACGGTGGCGGCACGCCACGGTGGACCTGATATCAAGGACAACCCGCGTCTGCGTTTGGCAGTGGACAAGGCCAAGGGCGCCAATATGCCCGCCGATCGCATCAAGTACAACATCGACAAGGCCTCCGGCAATCTCGATGGCGTGAACTACGAAGAAAACCGCTACGAAGGCTATGGCATCGGTGGTGCAGCCATCATCATCGACACGATGACGGACAACAAGGTTCGCACCGTGGCCGAAGTGCGTCATGCCTTCAGCAAGCATGGTGGCAATCTGGGCACCGACGGTTCGGTGTCCTTCCAGTTCAAGCATTGCGGCCAACTGGTGTTTGCGCCCGGCAGCGATGAGGACAAGATCATGGAAGTGGCGCTGGAAGCCGGCGCCGAGGATGTGATCACCGACGACGACGGCGCCATCGAGGTGCTGACCGCCCCGTTTGAATTCGAAGCGGTCAAGGACGCGCTCGAGGCAGCAGGGCTGACGGCGGAAATCGCCGGTGTCACCATGCGAGCCGAGAACACCATCGAGCTGACGGGTGAGGACGCGACGCGCATGCAAAAGCTGCTCGACGTGCTGGAAGACCTGGATGACGTGCAAGACGTTTTCCACAATGCGAGCATCAACGAATGAAGGTTCTGGTTCTGGGTAATGGCGGGCGCGAACATGCGCTGGCATGGAAGCTGGCGCAAGCCGAACGGGTCAGCCAGGTGTTTGTGGCCCCCGGCAACGGCGGCACGGCGCGTGACCCGCGTCTCAAGAACGTGCCCATCACCGATGTGAAGGCGCTGGCCGATTTCGCGACTGAGAACAAGATCGCGCTGACCGTGGTCGGCCCCGAGGCCTATCTGGCAGCCGGCGTGGTGGACGAGTTCCGCGCCCGTGGCTTGCGCATTTTTGGCCCCACCAAGGCGGCCGCGCAGCTGGAGTCGTCCAAGGCCTTCGCCAAAGACTTTATGAAGCGCCACGCCATCCCGACGGCCGAGTACGAGGTCTTCAGCGATGTGGCCGCGGCCCATGCTTATGTTGACGCCAAGGGCGCGCCCATCGTCATCAAGGCCGACGGCCTGGCAGCCGGCAAGGGCGTGGTTGTGGCCATGACCCTGGCCGAGGCGCATGAGGCGATCGACTGGATCCTGGCCGACAACAAGCTGGGCGTGGTGCACAACGAAGGTGGTGCGCGGGTTGTGATCGAGCAATTCCTGCAAGGCGAGGAAGCCAGCTTCATCGTCTTGTGCGACGGCAAGAATGTGGTGTCCCTGGCCACCAGCCAGGATCACAAGCGCTTGCTGGACGGCGACGAAGGCCCGAACACCGGCGGCATGGGCGCTTACTCGCCCGCCGCGGTGGTCACGCCCAATGTGCACGCCAAGGCCATGCATGAAATCATCATGCCCACCATCCAAGGCATGGCGCGTGACGGTATTCCCTTCACCGGCTTCCTCTACGCCGGCCTGATGATCGATGCGCAAGGTCAGCCGCGCACGGTGGAGTTCAATACCCGCATGGGCGACCCCGAGACGCAGCCCATCATGATGCGGCTCAAGAGTGATCTGCTGGAAGTGCTGCTGCACGCCACGGATGGAACGCTGGATCAAGTCGAGCTGCAATGGGATCGCCGCGTCGCCTTGGGCGTGGTGATGGCGGCCGGCGGCTATCCGCTGTCACCGCGCAAGGGTGATGCCATCACCGGCCTGCCGGCCGATGCCGAAGACCATATGGTCTTCCACGCCGGTACCGCTGAGGTGGACGGTCAACTGCGCACCTCGGGCGGGCGGGTCTTGTGCGTGACCGCCCTGGGCGAGTCGGTGCGCAAGGCGCAGGCCTTGGCTTATGAGTCGCTGGTCAATATCCAGTTCGAAGGCAAGCAGTACCGCCAGGACATCGGACACCGCGCGGTGAAACGTTGAGCGGACGCGACGCTCTGCCCCAGCCGCGCTTGTTCGCGGCGGCCGACAGCCCCCAGCAACTGCGTTTGCAGGGCAGCCTCTGGGCGCAGTGCCTGCTGCGCCTGGCCGGCTGGCGCCTGGAATTTGACGGCTTGCCGAGCAAACAGGGCGTGATTCTGGTCTATCCGCACACCTCGAACTGGGATTTCGTGGTCGGTATTCTGGCCAAATGGGCCTTGGGATTGCAGCTGCGTTTCTGGGCCAAGGACAGTTTGTTCCGCCTGCCCCTGTTCGGCGCCTGGGTGCGCTGGCTGGGTGGTGTGGCGGTGCGGCGCGACAGCCCGCAAGGCCTGGTGAGCGACACCGTGCAAGACATGCTGGCGGCGCAGGCTCGCGGCGAGATGTACTGGCTGGCGATGGCGCCCGAGGGCACGCGCTCGCTGGCCAAGGGCTGGCGCTCCGGCGCCTATCAGGTGGCGCTACAGGCCCAGGTGCCGGCAGGCTTGGCTTATTTCGACTACGCCAGCAAAACCATTTGCCTGCGGCAGTTCATGCTGCCGGGTGGCGATCCGGCCACCGACCTCGCGCTGATGGCGCAGACTTTCAGCGCCCAGCACGGCTTTAATCCGGCGCTGGCCAGTCCGATAAGGATGAAATCATGACGATGAACACCCAACTCGTGCGCGAGTACCTGCTTGATCTGCAGGCGAACATCGTCGCGGCCTTGCAAAAAGCCGATGGCGGCGACTTCATCAGTGACGGCTGGACACGCGAGCCCGGCGGCCGCCTGGAAGGCGATGGCTTGTCGCGCCTGATCGAAGGTGGCGCGGTGATTGAGCGCGGTGGCGTCAATTTCTCGCATGTGCGGGGTCGGGTCTTGCCGCCTTCGGCCACCCAGCATCGGCCGGAGCTGGCGGGTGCACCGTTTGAGGCCATGGGTGTGTCGCTGGTGATCCATCCGCACAATCCTTTTGTGCCTACGGTGCATATGAATGTGCGCATGTTTGCGGCCTTGCCGGCGGATGCGCCGCCGGTGGTGTGGTTCGGCGGCGGCATGGACTTGACGCCGTATTACGGCTTCGAGCGCGATGCCCAACACTTCCACCGCGTGTGCGAGCAAGCACTCAAGCCCCATGGCGAGGAGCTCTATCCGCGCTTCAAGACCTGGTGTGATGAGTACTTCTTCTTGAAGCATCGCAATGAGCCGCGCGGCATTGGCGGCATCTTTTTTGATGACTACGCAGAGGGCGGTTTTGACGCCGCCTTTGCCATGCTGCGCGATGTGGGTGATGCCTTTGTGCCGGCCTATCTGCCCATCGTTGAGCGCCGCCAGGGCTTGGCCTACACCGAGCGCGAGCGCGACTTCCAGGCCTACCGCCGGGGCCGCTATGTCGAGTTCAATCTGGTGTTTGACCGCGGCACTTTGTTCGGCCTGCAATCGGGCGGGCGCACCGAGTCGATTCTGATGTCCATGCCACCCGTGGTGAAATGGCGTTATCAGTGGGCGCCCGAAGACGGCACGCAAGAGTCCAAGCTGTATAGCGACTTCCTGCGGCCGCGCGACTGGGCGCATGAACCGGCCACCCATTTATGGTTGTGAGTGCCACACGGACGGGCTTGTTCGGTGGCAGTTTTGATCCTGTTCATCTCGCGCATCTGAGCCTGGCGCATTGCGCGCTGGATCAGTTGCAGCTTGACCAGCTGCTGTGGCTGCCCGCCGGGCGGCCCTGGCAGAAAACCGGGCGCGGCCTGGCCTCGCCCGAACACCGGCGAGCCATGGTGGAGCTGATGGTAGCGGGCGAGCCGCGTTTTGCGGTGGACGACAGTGAGTTGGTGCGTGACGGCGCCAGCTTCACCATCGACACCGTGCGCGGGCGGCTGGCGGCGCATCCGGGTGATGAGTTGTTCCTGGTGATTGGCCAGGACCAGTTCGCGCGCTTGCACACCTGGCGCGAATGGCGCGCCTTGGTGGGCCTGGTGACGGTGGCGGTGGCTGCACGTGCGGGTCAAGAAATTCAGGCTTCGGCCGAGATGCTGGCAGAGGAGCCAGCATTGCTGCAAAAAGTTCACAAGCTGGCGATGCCAGAGTTGTGCATTTCATCAACCCAAGTGCGCGAGATGGCTGCCCGCGCTGAGGACATCCGCCCCTTGGTGGGCAATGCGGTCGCGGGGTATATTGCCCAGCACCGTCTCTACAGTGAGTAATACCTGAATGGACATTCGTAAGTTGCAACGCGCCATCGTCGATGGTTTGGAAGATGTGAAGGCCCAGAACATTCTGGTCTTCAACACCGAGCACCTGTCGCCGCTGTTCGAGCGCGTCATCATCGCCTCGGGCACCAGCAATCGCCAGACCAAGGCCTTGGCCTCCAGCGTGCGCGTGACCGTCAAGGAACGCGGCATGCAAGTGCTGCGCTGCGAGGGCGAAGAGAATGGCGAATGGATCATCGTGGACTGCGGCGCTGCCGTTGTGCACGTGATGCAGCCGGCCATCCGTGACTACTACCACCTGGAAGAAATCTGGGGCGGCAAGCTGGTCAGCATGAAGTTGAACGATGGCGAGACCAAGCTGGTCAAGGCCTCCGACGACGAAGCCGCGCCTAAGAAGAAGGTCCGCGCCAGCGCCAAGGAAGAAGCACTCAAGGGCCCGGTGAAATTGCCGGTCAAGAAGCCTGCTGCCAAGAAGACGGCGGCGTCTGAAGCCAAGCCTGCGGCCAAGAAGGTCGTGGCCAAGAAGGGTGTGACTCGCACCGTGGGCGTCAAGACCCCGGTGGACAAGGTCATCAAGGTCGGCGCGCCCAAGCCCGCTACCAAGAAGGCTGCCGTCAAGTCCGCTTCCGCCAAAACGGCAGCGGTGAAGCGTCCTGCCGCGAAGTCGACCGCCAAGCCTGCAGCCAAAACGGCTGTGAAGGCAGCCGCCAAGCCCGCCGTGAAGGCCGCTGCCGCCAAGAAGCCCGCCGCCACCAAGGCTGCTGCAGTCAAGAAGCCGGCAGCCAAGAAGGCAGCGCCGCGCGGCTGATCGACGGTCTAGCTCATGCGTTTGTATTTGGTGGCCGTGGGCCAGCGTCAGCCGGCCTGGGCCGATAGTGCGTATGAGGACTTCGCCAAGCGCTTCCCACCCGAGATGCGCCTGGAGTTGAAAGCGGTGAAAGCCGAGACGCGTGGCAGCAAAACGGCGGAGCAGTTGATGACTGCCGAAGCTGCCCGCATTGAGGCCGCCCTGCCCAAGGGCGTGCGCCGCGTCATCCTGGATGAACGCGGCGAGCGCCGCACCAGCATGCAGCTGGCCGAGCGCATGAAGCTGTGGATGGGTGATGGCCGCGATGTGGCCTTGATCATCGGCGGCCCGGACGGGCTGGCGCCCGCCCTCAAAGCCTCGGCCGATGAAACCCTGCGCCTGTCTGACCTGACCTTGCCCCATGCCTTTGCCCGCGTCTTGCTGGCCGAAGGCTTGTACCGGGCCTGGACGGTGATGACCGGCCACCCCTATCACCGCGAATAAGAAAAGGTCAGCGCACGCCATGTCGTTTGAATTCATCTACCTGGCATCGCAAAGCCCGCGCCGCCGCCAGTTGCTTGAGCAGCTGGGTGTGCGCTACGAGCTGCTGCTGCCCGGCCCCGAGGAAGACGCCGAAGCGCTGGAATTGGTGCTGCCTGACGAAGACCCCGAGGCCTATGTGGCCCGGGTGACGCAGGCCAAGCTGGCGGCGGCGCTGGCGCGCCGGGAAGCACGCGGCTTGCCGCTGGCGCCGGTGTTGTGCTCGGACACGACGGTGGCGCTGGATAGGCAAATCCTGGGCAAGCCGCTGGACGCCGATGAGGCCTTGCAAACCCTGGAGCTGCTGGCTGGGCGGCGTCACCGCGTCATCACTGCCGTGGCCGTGGGCTTGCCGACGCAGCAGGCGGCTGGCCTGAGCGTGTCGACGGTGGACTTTGCCGAGGTCGGCTCCGAGCAATTGCGCCGCTATGTGGCCAGCGGTGAGCCTTTTGGCAAAGCCGGTGCTTACGCGATTCAAAGTCAGGCCGCAGCCTGGATTTCTCGCATCGAGGGCAGCTATTCAGGCATCATGGGCTTGCCGCTGTTCGAGACGGCACAGTTGCTCAAGCAATTCTGTTTGCATTTTTGATGAAGTGAATTTTGTCGTCTGCCCGCGCATCGCATGGACGCCGGGCAAACGACAGCATTCAAGGTTCGAGAGCCCATGGAAGATATTCTGATCAACTGGACGCCCCAGGAGACCCGCGTTGCCGTGGTCGAAAACGGCGCGGTGCAGGAGCTTCATGTCGAGCGCACCCTGGAGCGCGGCCTGGTGGGCAATGTCTACCTCGGCAAAGTGGCGCGGGTTTTGCCCGGCATGCAGTCCGCCTTCATTGACATCGGCCTGGAGCGAGCCGCGTTTTTGCACGTGGCCGATCTCTACGTGGCCGGCGCCACCGGCCAGCACCGCAGCAATCACCATGCCGAAGCGGGTGTGGCCACGCCGATTGAGCGGCTCTTGTTCGAGGGTCAGACCTTGACCGTGCAGGTCATCAAGGACCCCATCGGCACCAAGGGCGCGCGCCTGTCGTCGCAAATCAGCATCGCCGGTCGCATGCTGGTGTTTTTGCCGCAGGACGATCACATCGGCATCTCGCAAAAGATTGGCTCGCCCGAGGCGCGTGAAGCCTTGCGCAGCCGGGTGCAGGCCTTGGTGGGCAAGCCCGAAGACGGCGGCGGCGGTGGCTTCATTCTGCGCACCAATGCCGAAGACGCCAGTGACGAAGAGCTGGGTGCCGACATTGCCTATCTGCGCCGGGCCTGGAGCCGCATCCGTGAAAAGGCCTTCAATTCGCCCCCGGCCAGCTTGCTGCATCAAGACCTGAGCTTGGTGGAGCGGGTACTGCGCGATTTGGTCAACGAGCACACCGGTTCCATCCGCATCGACTCCAAGCTGCAGTTCGATGTCTTGCATGGTTTTGGCGAAACCTTCATGCCGGCGGCCACCGCCAAGCTGGAGCATTACCGCGGCGAGCGGCCGATCTTCGACCTCAACAATATCGATGCCGAGATTGGCCGGGCGATGGCGCGGCGGGTGGACTTGAAGTCGGGCGGCTATCTGATCTTTGATCAGACCGAGGCCATGACCACCATTGACGTCAATACCGGTGGCTTCGTCGGTGCGCGCAATTTTGACGACACCATTTTCAAGACCAATTTGGAAGCTGCCGGCACCATCGCGCGTCAACTGCGCCTGCGCAATCTGGGCGGCATCATCATTGTCGACTTCATCGACATGACGCGGGACGAGCACAAATCAGCCGTGCTGAGTGAATTCCGCAAGCAGTTGGCCAAGGACCGCACCAAGGTCACCTTGGGCGGCTTCACCCAGCTGGGCTTGGTAGAGATGACGCGTAAGCGCACGCGGGAATCGCTGTCACGCATGCTGTGTGAGCCTTGCCCGACTTGCGAAGGTCGAGGACAGGTCAAAACAGCCCGCACCGTCTGCTACGACATCATGCGCGAGATCCTGCGCGAGGCACGCCAGTTCTCGCCCAAGGAGTTCCGCATCGTGGCAGCGGCGAACGTGGTGGAGATGCTGCTGGATGAAGAGAGCCAGCATCTGGCGGGTTTGTCGGACTTCATCGGCAAGCCGATCTCTCTGACGGCCGAGCCCTCGAACCAGACCGAGCATTACGACATCGTGCTGATGTAGTGTTGGCCGCGCGTCCGCGCGTCCGTCCGTCCGTCCGCGCTTCCCGGGCAGGCAGGCCGTTGCTGGATGCGGTCGAGGTGACAAACCGAGTCCTCCAAACTCTGCCGCTGGTCGGCATCTTTTGGGCTTAGGTACAAAGCGCCTACATATTCGGCACCAAGCCCGTAACTTTGGTTTCCGCACGGGGGCGATAATGGTGAGCGTTGAGGCTGGCCGCATGGGCTGGGGCTGGCCACACGACTCGGCCACAGGCTGATACAAGCGAAAGCTGTGTGTTTGCCATGCTGGTGCAGAATAGCGAGTGTTGTCGCCGCCGGTGGTTTGAACCGGATTGTTCACCTGGCCCCGCAAACATCCCTGCATGACATTCCGTTCTCCTCAAAATTTCTTCTTGTCACGGCGCGCCGCTTTGGGCGGCTTGGCGAGTACCGCAGCGCTTTCATTGGCGACCTTTGCCCGGCCTGCGCAAGCTCAGTTCCGCGTCGATATTTCCGGCGTTGGCGGCAGCCAAATCCCGATTGCCCTGCCTGAATTCCGCGATGAGTCTCGCAGCGGCCAAGCCGTGGCGGCCATCATTCGCGCCGACCTAGAGCGCAGTGGCCAGTTCCGCATCATTGATGCGCCTGCAGGCCTGTCGGAGACATCCTCGCCCGCCTGGAGCGAATGGCGTGGCCGCAATGCGGACGCCTTGGCGGCCGGCTCGGCCAACCGTTTGGCGGATGGCCGCATCGACCTGCGTTTTAAGTTGTGGGATGTGGTCAAGGGCCAGGATATAGCTAGCGAAGCCCATGCGGTGACGCCCGAAGACGTGCGCCTAGCTGCGCACCGCATTGCCGACACCATTTACCAAAAGCTGACCGGTGAGCGCGGCGTCTTCGCCACCCGCATGGCTTATGTCACCAAGGCCGGCGGCCGCTACGCCTTGCGCATCACCGATTCGGACGGCGAGGGTGGCCAAGTGGCCTTGGCAAGCCCTGACCCCATCATCTCACCGGCCTGGTCACCGTCAGGCCGCGAGTTGGCTTATGTGTCCTTCGAGGCTCGCAAGGCCGTGGTCTGGATTCAAGACTTGTCCACCGGCAAGCGCCGCGTCCTGGCCGACTTCCGTGGCAGCAATAGCGCGCCGACTTTTTCGCCCGATGGTCAGCAGGTGGTGCTGACGCTGTCGCGCGAGGGCGGCTCACAACTCTTCATCATGAATCGCGACGGCGGTGGTTTGCGTCGCCTGACGCAAAGCTCGGCCATCGACACCGAGGCAGCGTTCTCGCCCGATGGCCGCTCGCTCTACTTCGTCAGTGACCGTGGTGGCAGCCCGCAGATCTACCGCATGGCCTTGGCCGGTGGTGGCGCCGAGCGCGTGACCTTCAGCGGTGCCTATAACATCAGCCCCGCCATCAGCCCGGACGGCCGCAGTATGGCCTATATCACTCGTTTGGGTGGCGGTGCGTTCCGCCTTTGCGTGATGGATCTGGCTAGCGGCGTGGTGCAGCAGATCAGCGACAGCAATGATGATGAGAGCCCCAGCTTCTCACCCAACGGCCGCTTGCTGGTTTACGCGACCCGCGCGGCCGGTCGCGATGTGCTGATGACCAGCACGCTCGACGGCAAAATCAAGGCCAAGCTGATTTCCAGCTTGGCCGATGTGCGCGAGCCTGTGTGGGGTCCGTTCACGCGTTGATGGTGCATCCATCACCTGTTCCATTTTTTTCAGCCCTGTTTGGGGCGCTTAATCACTGACCGCAATTGCTTGCGAATATAAAAAGGAGTGTTTTCAATGAAACTGAACGCGAATCTGAGTCGCTATGCCCTGTCTCTGCTGGCCGCCGCTGCGCTGGTTGGCTGCGGTTCCGCCGTCAAGCTGGATGAGCCGGCACCCGTCGAGACCCGCCCCGTTACGGCTGCCACTAGCAATACAGCCAACACCCAGCCCATGGCTGAGTCCACCGTGAAGACCGTGGACCTGGGCGCCCAGCTGACCGCTGCCGTGGCCAATCAACGTGTGGTGTATTTCGACTTTGACAGCTACACCGTCAAGGAAGACAACCGCGGCCTGATCGACGCGCACGCCAAGCGCCTGAACAACGACCGCAAGCTGGCTTTGAACCTGGAAGGTCACACCGACGAGCGCGGCGGCCGTGAGTACAACCTGGCCCTGGGCCAGAAGCGCGCCGAGGCCGTGGCCAAGTCGCTGACTCTGCTGGGCGTGAATGCCAACCAGGTTGAAGCCGTCAGCTTCGGCAAAGAGCGTGCTGCTGACGCCGGCCACGACGAAGCCGCATGGGCGAAGAATCGCCGCGTTGAGCTGAAGGACAAGTGAAATGAGCTTGCTGCGTTCGCGCGGGTCATTGGCATTGATGCTGGCGCTGGCGGCGGCTTGCTCGCTGAGCTTGCCGGCCAATGCCGGCTTGTTTGAAGACGAGGATGCTCGCAAGGCCATCATCGAGTTGCGTACCCGTGCTCAGCAGAGCGAGGATGCGCAGCGTCAGATGAACACCCAGTTGCAAAACCAGGTGGAGCCTCTGCGGCGCAGCGTGCTGGATCTGAATGCGCAGATCGATGTCTTGCGCAGCGAGATTGCCAAGCTGCGCGGCCAGAACGAACAGCTGGCGCGTGACCTGTCGGAAACGCAGCGCAAGCTGAACGACCAGGCGCAGGCCCTGGACTCGCGCTTGAAACCGCTGGAGCCGCAAAAGGTCAGCCTGGATGGCCGCGAGTTTCAGGTCGATCCGGAAGAGCGCCGCCAGTACGACGCGGCCATGGGCTTGGTGCGACGCGGCGATTTCGCCGAGGCTGCCAACGCCTTCGCCAGCTTCGGCAAGCGCTTCCCGGCCAGCGGCTACAGCGATTCGGTGCGTTTCTGGCTGGGCAATGCCCTGTATGGCAAGCGCGACTACAAAGAGGCGATTGCCACCTTCAAGGCCTTCATCTCCGGTAACCCCGAGCATCCGCGTGCCGCTGAAGCCTTGTTGGCTCTGGCGAACTGCCAGATCGAGCTGAAGGACGCCAAGGCAGCCCGCCGCAGCCTGGAGGACCTGATCAAGGCCTATCCCGGTAGCGAGGCTGCCAAGGCTGCCAAGGAGCGCATGGCTTCTCTGCGTTGATCAAGCGCTGCTCGCCAGCGTCAAAAATGCTTTCAAGGGCCCTGCATGCAGGGCCCTTTCTTTTGTGCGCCACTAAAATCCAGCCATGCTTGAATCTCATGTGATGACCGCCGCCAGCCTGGACCAGGATCCTCTTGATGCCGCCGACGCGGAACGCCGCTTCGGCGGCTTGCGCCGGCTCTATGGCGCTTCGGCCTATACCCGGCTTCGCAATGCGAACGTGGTCGTGGTGGGCTTGGGTGGCGTGGGTTCATGGGCGGTGGAGGCCTTGGCGCGCTCCGGTGTTGCCTCGCTGACGCTGATCGACTTGGATCAGGTGGCTGAGTCCAATATCAATCGCCAGGTGCAAGCGCTGGGAAGCACCGTTGGCATGGCCAAGGCCGAGGCCTTGCGCCTGCGTGTGGCCGATATTCATCCCGGCTGCCAAGTGCGGGTGATCGAGGAGTTTGTTGATGAAGCGAACTGGCCCGGGCTCTTGGGTGAGGCGGCTGGTTTGGATGGCGTCATCGACGCTTGTGACCAAGTGCGCGCCAAAGCGGTGATGGCTGCCTGGGCGCGAAGCCAAGGCTTGCCCTATGTGACTGTTGGCGCGGCTGGTGGTAAGCGTGAGCCGAGCTTGTTGAGCGTGGCTGACCTAGCGGATGTGACGCATTGCCCCTTGTCTGCATCACTGCGCCAGCGCTTGCGTCAGCAATACGCCGCGCCCCGCAAGGGCAAGCTTGGCGTGTCCTGCGTGTTCTCGCGTGAGGCCGTGCATCTGCCGCAGCAAGAGGAGGGCGAGGCCTGCGATGTGGACGGCAGCCTCAACTGCCATGGCTACGGTTCCAGCGTGATGGTGACCGCCAGCTTCGGCATGGCGGCGGCCGCTGAGCTGGTCAAAAAGATTCTTGAAAGAAATTTTGAATAAGTTCTTGCACTCGACATGAATTCGGTATTAGAATCATAGGCTTCGCAAGGTTCGGGTCGTTAGCTCAGTTGGTAGAGCAGCGGACTTTTAATCCGTAGGTCGCAGGTTCGAGTCCCGCACGACCCACCAGAATTTAGTGTGAAATTAGTATGTAATACTAAAAAATTCATGCTAGAATGTGAAGCTCGAAAACGTTAAGGAATTAACGAATTCGAATGTAGGGCTCTTAGCTCAGTTGGTAGAGCAGCGGACTCTTAATCCGTAGGTCGAGTGTTCGAGTCACTCAGGGCCCACCAAAATTAAGAATGGACAAAGCACCGAATGCGTAAGCACTCGGTGCTTTTTTCATTGCGCATTTGATTTTGAGTCTGGGTTTCGCATCTTCTTCTCTTACTGCCGTTCTACTCTTAAAGTTCGGCTCTGGTTCTTTGTCCTGCCTGAGGCTTGGCCCTAAGAAAAAGATCGTCCTGCTGGCTTCGCTTGTATTCAGTGCGCTTGTCGCGCAGGCGAAGGATGTTGTTATTGATGTGCGAAGCCCAGCGGAGTATGCCGAGGGCCATGTCAGCGGTGCGCTCAATATCGAGCACGGTGAAATCGCCAAAGAGATTTCAAAGTCCAATATTGCCAAGGACGACAAGATTGTCTTGTATTGCCGATCCGGGCGGCGTTCTGCCATTGCTCTGGAATCACTCAAGCAACTCGGTTATTCGAGGCTTGAGAATTACGGCGGCTTGGGGGAGGCGCGCGAGCGATTGAAGCCGGCTGCGGCATCAGAAAGCCCCCGAAACTAGCGCGGTGCCGTGCCTGCCCCTTTGTTGAGGTGCCGGGCTTGATGGTTCGCTTGATGGCGAGGTGCGGGCTGGCAGGAAAATTGCCAAGCGGCCGATTGGCGAATGCTTGCTGGCTGTGCCGTGTTGGCGCATCGCAAGTAATGTGGGGCTATTTGGATGGGGTAGATCAATGTCCACCGGCGATTCATCGCAAAAGATGTCGCCAAGTTGCAGCAGCTGAGTCGCTGCTGGTCCCATCGGGAGGGTATGGGAAAGTGGGGTTGACGAGCCTTGCCCCGGCACTGGTCACAACGGTTAGGGCTGCTTGGTTCCCCATCTGACCCGGTTGGCCGCGCTTCCATGCGAGGAGGCCCGTCAAGGAACATTGTAGCCGAGGCGCAGGGCGGCCTCGGCCAATTGCCTTAGTTCATTTCAGCGAAGTTGCAAATCGTCGTCGCTGAAGCGAATGTTCAGCGGCTCGATCAGCAGCTGTTTTTCGCCTTCTTCCAGCTGGCCCGCCACCCAGGCATCAATGCCACAGGCCTTGGAAATTTCAACCGTGCGAGCAGCGTCCGCTGCGGGCACGAAGATGGCGAAGCCCGCACCCATATTCAGCGTGGAATAGGCCTCGCGGTCGTCCTGCTTGGCGTGTTCTTGCATGAACTTCAGCACCGGCGTGACGGGCGGCACGGTGTGAATGCGGTAGGTGAACTTGCCTTGGTGGCGCAGCAGCTTGCGCCAGCCGTGGCCGGTGATGTTGGCGCAGTAATGGGGCTGGATGCCAGCCTTGAACAGGGCCTCAGTGACCGGCGAGTAAAGCGTTGTGGGCGCCAGCAGGGCATCGCCATAGCTCAGGCCGGGTTCGATTTCGGTCAGATAGCCTTGGGGCAGGCGCTCCACCAGCTTGCGAGCCAAGCTCAGGCCGTTGGCGTGGATGCCGCTGGAGGCAAGCAGCACGATGGCGTCGCCGGCGCCCAGCTTGTCACCCACCGACAGGCGCTCCTTGGGGTTGATCAAGCCGGTGCACGAGGCTGCCAGGTCGATGCGACCGGCTTCGACGATGCCTGCTAGAGCGGGCGTTTCGCCGCCGCCCCAAGCCACTTGGCAAACGTCGCAGGCGCGCTTCCAGCCTTCCACCAGGCTTTGGGCGCGCTGCTTGTCGCCGAACCAGTCGGAGCCGCCGGCGGCCCAGTAGGCTTGCACAACCAGAGGTGTGGCGCCGACCGTGATCAGGTCGTTGACGGCCATGGCGATGGTGTCTTGGGCGATGCCGTCGTAATAGCTCTTGCCGGTCAGCTGACGCATTTCGTCAGCCACCAAGGTCTTGGTGCCCAGGCACTCGACGATAGAGGCGATGTAGAAGGGGCCGACGTCAACCACATAGGCCGACTCACCGCGCGAGGCCAGCACCTCGCTGAAACCATGGCCGGCCAGATGGGCTCCGGTGGCCGCAGCGGCGCGTTGGGCGCTGATCTTCAGCGGGTCGATCAGGTCGTAATTGACACCGGCTTGTTCGTAGCTGAGGGTGTCATTCGCGGAGGAGGGGGAGGAGGGGGCGTGCGTGCTCATGGGGTTGGATTATCGGTCAGGTCCGAGCCTTTAGAATCCAGCGCATGAGTTACCAGGTTCTCGCGCGAAAGTACCGTCCCCACAGCTTTGAAGAGTTGGTGGGTCAGGAGCATGTGGTGCAGGCCTTGGCCAATGCATTGACGCAGCAGCGTCTGCATCACGCCTATCTGTTCACCGGCACGCGGGGCGTGGGCAAGACCACGGTCTCGCGCATCCTTGCCAAGAGCCTCAATTGCACCGGGCCGGATGGTCAGGGCGGCATCACCGCCACGCCTTGCGGCGTTTGCGACGCTTGCCGTGACATCGATGCCGGCCGCTTTGTGGATTATGTTGAGCTGGATGCGGCCTCCAATCGCGGTGTCGAGGAGATCTCGCAGCTGCTCGATCAGTCGGTCTACAAGCCGGTGATGGGTCGCTTCAAGGTCTACATGATCGACGAAGTTCACATGCTCTCGAACACCGCCTTCAATGCGATGTTGAAGACGCTGGAGGAGCCGCCGGACTATTTGAAATTTGTGCTCGCCACCACCGACCCGCAAAAAGTGCCGGTCACCGTGCTGTCGCGCTGCTTGCAGTTCAATCTGCGGCCGATGGCGCCGCAGACGGTGCTGAGTCATCTCACGCAAGTCTTGCAGGCCGAGAATGTGGCGGCCGATGCGGGCTCTTTGCGCTTGATTTCCCGCGCCGCGCGCGGTTCGATGCGCGATGCACTGTCGCTGACCGATCAGGCGATTGCCTTTGGTGCAGGCAGCTTGGTGGAAGAGGGCGTGCGCCAGATGTTGGGCACGGTGGATCGCGGCCATGTGGTGGCGATTCTGGACGCCTTGATTGCGGCTGACGGCGCCGCCGTGGTGGCGCAGGCCGATGGTCTGCGCAGCCTGGGTTTGTCTGCGGCCGGCACGCTGGAGGACTTGGCGGGCTTGTTGCAGCAAATGGCTGTGGCTCAGGCCGCACCTGGTGCCTTGATCGAATCCGACCCTGATACCGCCGAAGCCATGCGACTGTCGGCCATGCTGCCGGCCGATGAAATTCAGCTGATGTACAGCATGGCCTTGCATGGCCGACAAGAGCTGGCCCTCGCACCGGACGAATATGCCGGCATGCTGATGGTCTTGCTGCGCATGCTCAGCTTCCGCCCTGCGGGAGGTTCGGGTGCTTCTGGTGCAGGTGGTCAGTCGCTTGTGAAGCCAGTGGCGCGTCCGGTGGCTCGGCCGATTGCGGCATCAGCTGCCGCGACAACGGCTGCGCCCGCAGCTTCGTTTGCAGGCAATTCAGCGGCCGCTGCCCATGCCCCGGCGCCACGCGCTGACGCGTCGGCACAGTCCGTGCAGGCGGCACCGCTGCAAGCAGCCGCGACGTCCGCGACCGCCCCTGCCGCCGCGTCGCCAGAGGCTGAGCCAGAACCCGAACCAGAGCCTGCTTCAGAACCGGCACCAACACCTTCGACTGCGCTCTCATCCGCAGCGGCACTGCCGCCGGTTGCGATGGCGGCCGGCTTGCAAGCGGCTGAGCCGGCTGCGCCGCCGTTCATTGCCTCGGCAGCGCCTATTGCTTCTACTGCGCCTGTAGCTCCTGCTGCGGTCTCGGCGCCCGAGCAGCCCTCAGCCTCAGCCCCAGCTGCGCCCGCCTTTCGCGCCCGAGCGCCCGAGGCGGACGCCAGCCACAGCGCACGCCTGCGTCCGCGTCCGGTGGTGCACAAACCCGAGCCTGAGCCCGAGGATGATGTGCCGCCCTGGTTGGATGCCGCGCCGGCGGCTGACGATGAAGGCGGCGGAAGCCGGCCCTACGGCCCTTCGGACTTGAATGATGACGGCGAAGCTCAGGCTGCAGGCGAAGACTGGTCGCCCAGCGATCGTGTCCGGCCTTCTTCGGCCGAGCGCAATGCTTATCTGTCAACCGCAGGCGCGGACGTGCCCTTGCGGCCCACGGCGCTGGGCGAGCGCTGGGCTGAGCTGATCCGCCCGCTGGGCTTGACCGCCCTCACGCGTGAACTGGCCGTGCGCTCGGAGTGCGTGGGTTTCGAGCAGCAGGGTGAAATGCAGATCTGGCGCCTGCGGGTCGAGCGAGAATCGCTGCGCCAACCCGCGCTGCGCGACAAATTGCAAGCCGCGCTGGAAGCCGGCCTGCAGCAAAGCGTGCAAATCGAGATGGAGGCCGGTCAGGCCCATGATTCGCCCGCCTTGCGCGATGCGGCTGCCGCCCAGGCCAAGCAGCGTGCGGTGGAGCAAATCGTCATCAAAGACCCGCTGGCCCAGCAGTTGCTAGCTCAGTTCAAGACCGCACGCATCGTGCCGGGCTCAATCAAGGCGCACTGACACCCTCGGGTGTTGCTGAGCCATATTTTTTGAATTTAGAGGAGTATTGAAAATGATGAAGGGTCAACTCGCCGGCTTGATGAAACAAGCCCAGGCCATGCAAGACAACCTTAAGAAGGCGCAGGAGGAGCTGGCTTTTGTTGAGGTGGAAGGTCAGTCCGGCGCCGGCTTGGTCAAGGTCTTGATGACTTGCAAGAATGACGTCAAGCGCGTCACCATCGACCCCAGCCTGCTGGCGGACGACAAAGACATGCTGGAAGACTTGGTGGCCGCCGCTTTCAACGATGCGGTGCGCCGTGCCGAAGAAGTCAGCGCCCAAAAGATGGGCAAGCTGACCGCCGGCATGCCTATGCCTCCGGGCATGAAGTTCCCCTTCTGATGACCTTGCCTTCATGCGCTCTGCGCCGCCCCGCCAATGGGGCGTACTTGCTTGCGTGGCCACGCCGCCACGACGCTAGTTTCGGTTGCACCGGGCTCTTCGCAAGTGCTTGCGAGCGCGCTGCGGTGTTGCGGCGCGCATGACGGTTCTTGATCAGCTGATCGAGGCGCTCAAGCGCCTGCCCGGCGTGGGCCAGAAGTCGGCCCAGCGCATGGCTTACCACCTGCTGCAGCATGACCGCGATGGTGCGCGCAGCATGGCTTTGGCCTTGCAGGCGGCGGCCGAGCAAATCGGCCACTGCCAGCGCTGCCACACCTTCAGTGAAACGGCGCTGTGCAATATCTGCGCCGATACCGGTCGCGACGCCAGCTTGCTGTGCGTGGTCGAATCGCCGGCCGATCAGGCAGCGCTGGAGCGCAGCAATTCCTACAAAGGCTATTACTTCGTCTTGCTGGGCCGTGTCAGCCCGCTGGACGGCGTGGGCGTGCGCCAGATCGGCGCGGCGGAGTTGCTGGCGCGTGCGGCGGAGGCCGGCGTTACCGAAGTCATTTTGGCCACCAGCTTCACGGCTGAGGGCGAAGCCACGGCCCATGTGTTGGCCGAGGCGCTGCGTTCACGCGGCATTCGTGCCACGCGCCTGGCGCGCGGTGTGCCGGTGGGCAGCGAGCTGGAATATGTGGACCTGGGCACCATCGCCCATGCCCTGGTGGATCGCCGTTAGGGCGCCGCCTTCAATCCGGGCGCCATTTCAAGGCGTCATTCCTTCCCTCCATCTGAAGAGCCGACATGACCCTCGCCAACACCGCCATCCTGATCGCCTGTTTGCTGCCCATCGTTTGCGCCTTGCTGGCCAAGGCCAAGGGCTTTTCGCGCATGGGCCGCAGTGACGGCTACGACAACAACAACCCGCGTGCCTGGTTGGCCAAGCAAAGCGGTTGGCAGGCGCGCGCCAATGCCGCCCAGGCCAATAGCTTTGAGGCCTTGCCTCTATTCATTGCTGGCGTGCTGGTGGCCCAGCAAATGCATGCACCGCAAGAGTTGGTGAACAACCTGGCGCTGGGCTTTGTGGCAGCGCGTGTGGTCTATATCGGCCTTTACGTTGCCAATCTGGCCACGCTGCGCTCGCTGGTGTGGGGCGCAGGCCTGGCATGCAGCGTTGCCCTGTTCTTCATCGCCTGAATCAAAGCCTGAAACAAGCGGCGGCCCGGGACTGCAGCGCAATCGCCGGGCCGGCAAGTTCAGCGATGTGAGACTTGGCGAAAGCCGGTGTCGGCCGAGGCGGTGATGGAGCGGCCGTTGGGCTTGGCGTTGCTGCGAGCGGGCTTGCTGCTGGCCTTGCTGGCGGTTTGCACATTGCGGCTCTTGGCCGGTTTTTGCTGCGCGAGCTTCTCGCTGCTGCGACCTGTGGCGGTGTAGATCACCACGGTCTGGCCGGGCTTGAAGCGCGCTTTGGCATCCACCTTATTCCACTGCGCGACCTGCGAGGCGCTGATGTTGTAGCGGGCCGCCAGCGAGGCCACGGTGTCGGCTTTGCCGGCCTTGAGGCTGCGCTTTTGCAGCGGCGGCACATCGGGGGCCAGGGCCAGGCTGGCGTTATCGGCCAGGTGTTCAGACACATCCTCTTGGCGCTGCGCGGAGCGCGGCACCAGCAAGGTGGAACCCTGTTTGACCAGCATGCGAGGCGGGATCTTGTTGACGTCCAGCAGTTCCGACTCGGCCATGCCGACCTGGCGCGCGGCCTCGGCCGACTTCATCGTGCGCGGCACGACCCAGGCCGTCCAACTGGCCAGCGGGCCGCGGTGGGCGGCCAGATTGACCGCGAAGGCGCTCGCGTTGTCGTAGGGCAAGAGCACTTGCGTGGTCTTGGCCGCCAGCATCACCGGCTTGTTCATCTGCGGGTTGAATTGTTTGAACTCATCCACGCTCATGCCGGCCAGGCGGGCAGCCACGGCCAAGTCCATATCGCGGTCAATATTGACGCTCAGGAAATAGGGGTGGTTGGCCATGGGCGGCAGGGTCAGGGCGAACTTCTGCGGGTTCAAGACGATGTTCTTGACCGCCTGCAGCTTGGGGATGTAGTAGCGCGTTTCATCGGGCATGCGCAGGTTGTCGTAGTCGGTCGGCAGGCCGGCTTTTTGATTGCGCTCGATGGCGCGCTGCACATTGCCCTGGCCCCAGTTGTAGGCGGCCAGCGCGAGTTGCCAGTCGCCGCCGAACTTCTTGTTCAGGCGGCTTAAGTAGTCCAGCGCGGCGCGGGTGCTGGCCAGCACATCGCGGCGGTCATCGCGGAAGATGTTTTGCTTGAGGTCGAAGTCACGGCCGGTGGCCGGCACGAACTGCCACATGCCCGAGGCCTTGGCGGTGGACATGGCTTGCGGGTTGAAGGCGCTCTCGATGAAGGGCAGCAGGGCCAACTCGGTGGGCATGCCGCGCTTTTCCACTTCTTCGATGATGTGGAACATATAGCGGCTGCCGCGCTCGGTCATGCGGGCCACGTAGTCGGGCCGGCTGCTGTAGTAGTTCTCGGCCTTGCGCACGAGATCGTTGTCCAGCTCAGGCATGGCGAAACCGCTGCGCACCCGCACCCACAAGTCTTCGCGGGCCTGCAGGGCGTCCAGATCGATCACCATGCCGGGGTTCAGGCTGTCTTCCAGCAAAGCGCCAGCGGCCTCGCTGTTGGCGGCTGCCGGCAGGCCGGTCTTGGCGCTGGTGCTGCTGGAGGGGCTCCAGGTACGCGCTTGCAGATGGCGATCACTGGGGGTGGTGGCGCCATTGCCCGCTGTGTCGGTGCTGGTGCTGGCGCAGGCGCTCAAGAGCAGGCTGATCAGCGCCACTAGGGGCAGGGTGGCAGAGCTTGGGTGGCTGTTTTTGGTCATCGGAATTCGTTCTTCCATGCCCGCAAACGGGCGAAAGTGGTGTCGGGCCTGAGTTCAGCGGGCGTCACCGATGGATGGATGCTGGCGGCCGCGGCAATCACGGCGGGCTCGCTGCAGCGCAGGAATGGGTTGATCTGCAGCTCCAGCGCCAAGCTGGAGGGCAGGGTGGATAAGTCTTGCTCGCGCTGGGCGATGGCCCAGGCTTCATGCTCGGCCAGGGCCTGATTGGCGGGTTCCACCGCGCGGGCGAAGCGCAGATTCGACAAGGTGTATTCGTGGGTGCAGAACACCCGGGTGGCGGCGGGCAGGGCGGCCAGCGATTGCAAAGAGGCGTGCATCTGCGCCGCCGTGCCTTCGAACAGGCGGCCGCAGCCGGCCGAGAACAAGGTGTCGCCGCAGAACAGCGCGGGGGCGTCCGCATCGGCGGCGTGTTCCAGGAAGTAGGCGATGTGGCCGGCGGTGTGGCCGGGCACGTCGATGACCTGAAAGCGCAAACCCAGCAAGTCCACGGTATCGCCACCGTGCAGGCCAATGCAAGGCTGAGGAATCACTTCGCTGGCGGGGCCGTAAACGGGGCCGTGCAGATGCGGGCGCAAAGCTTCAATCCCGCCCACATGATCGCCGTGGTGGTGCGTCACTAGAATGCCTGCCAGACGCAGGGAAAGGGCCGACAAGGCTTGCAGAACCGGGCTCGCGTCACCCGGATCGACGACGATGGCTTGTTGGCCGTCGTGAAGCATCCAGATGTAGTTGTCGCTGAAGGCTTTGATCGCCACAACCGTGCCAGTGAATGGGCGGCCTGCAACTAATTCCATACTGCCTTGTTCATGCGGCGAGATCCATGACACGCGAAGATTCGATTATAGAGTTGACCGACTGGTTACAGACCCCTCCCGGCCAGTATCTGCTGAGCTGGGAGCAGTCGCGCTTCGATGAGGCTGTGGCCGATATTTTTGGCTTTCACGCGCTGCAGCTGGGCCTGCCCGAATTGGCCGGTCTGCGCAGCAACCGCATGCCGCACCGCTGGTTGGCCAGCGACGGCCCGCAGTGCGCACAAGCGACGCTGCTTTGCGACTTCGATGCACTGCCTTTTGACAGCAATAGCCTGGACTTGCTATTGCTGCCGCACGCGCTTGAGCTTGCGCATGACCCGCACCAGGCGCTGCGTGAGGCCGAGCGGGTCTTGCGGCCCGAAGGGCGGCTCTTGATTTCGGGTTTGAATCCGGCCAGCTTGTGGGGGCTGAGGCAGAATCTCGGCTCCGTGCTGCCGGGCCAAGGCCCCATGTTCTTGCCCCAGGAGGGTGAGTTCATCGGCTACTGGCGCTTGCGCGACTGGTTGCGCTTGCTGAATTTTGAGGTTGATGCCGCGCAGTTTGGTGCTTACGCGCCGCCTTTGCGCAGCACGCGCTGGCTGCAACGCTGGTCCTGGGTGGAGGGCATAGGCTCACGCTGGTGGCCGGTGTTGGGCGCGGTTTATTTTCTGGTGGCGGTCAAGCGGGTGCGCGGCATGCGCTTGGTCGGGCTGGAGCGTCAACGCAAAAAGCAGCACCGGGTCGCGGCCGCGCCGGTGGTGGCCAGGCAGCATCACAAGAAGTCCATTTTCGAGAATCCATGAATCAAGCTCCTAGTACCCCCGGCGCCGCAGCGCCCGCCATGCCCAAGCCCGTGGTTGTGATCTACACCGACGGTGCTTGCAAAGGCAACCCCGGCCCTGGCGGCTGGGGCGCTTGGCTGAGTGCCGGTGGGCATGAGAAAGAGCTGTTCGGCGGCGAAGCCAACACCACCAATAACCGCATGGAGTTGACGGCCGTGATCGAGGCGCTCGCCTCGCTCAAGCGGACCTGCCAGGTCACCGTGTTCACCGACAGCGAATATGTGCGCAAAGGCATGACCGAATGGATCTCGGGCTGGCAGCGCCGTGGCTGGAAGACGGCCGACAACAAGCCGGTCAAGAACGCCGACCTCTGGCAGCGCCTGGACGCCTTGCGCAAGCTGCATCAAGTCGAGTGGCGCTGGGTCAAAGGTCATGCCGGCGACCCGGGCAATGAACGCGCCGACGGTCTGGCCAATCGGGGTGTGAGCCTCGCTGGGCGTTAATTCAATCGTCGATGCTGGCTGATTGATCTCAGCCGCGCCTGGCTGAGACTGTGCCATCACCGCCATTCATGGCCAGCATCCGGTCTTTCATGCCCCTGTTGGCTGCCATTCCCTGCCAAAGCCCGTAGAGTCCGCGCTCGGAGAACCTCACGCATGACGCTGAACGAAAAGAATATGAAGCCAAAGTCCTGGGTCAAACCCGTTGCCGTGCTCGCGCTGGTGCTTTTGGCGGGTGGCGCCTATTTTTGGCAGAACGGGGCGCCAAGCGCGCTGGGCGGTGCCAATGGCAAGCCGGACGCCAATGGCGGGGCCGCGCAGAAAAAGGGTGCCGCTAGCGCCATCGCGGTCGAAGCTGGCCGGGTCGAGGCGCTGGACTTGTCGGTGGACGCGCAAGCCGTGGGTACGCTGCGGGCGCGCCAGTCGGTGACGCTCAAGCCTGAGGTCAGTGGTCGCATCACCAAGCTGGGCTTTGTGGATGGTCAGCGGGTGCGCCAGGGCCAGGTGCTGGTGCAGTTGGACGACAGCCTGCAAGCCGCGCAGCTGCAGCAAGCCGAGGCGCAAGCCAGCATCGCGCGAACCAATCTGGCCCGTAACCGCGAGTTGCTGGCGCAAAGCTTTGTCAGTGCCAGCGTGGTGGATCAGGCCTTGGCGACCTTGCAAGTGGCCGAGGCGCAAGTCGCCCTGAGCCGCGCCCAACTGGGCCGCATGCAGGTGCGCGCGCCTTTTGATGGCGTGGCGGGCATTCGTGCCGTCAATCTGGGCGATTACGTCAAAGATGGCAGCGATTTGATCGCGGTGGAAGACGCCTCCACCATGTGGGTGGACTTCCGCCTGCCCGAGCGTTTTGTGCCGCAACTCAAACTCGGCCAAGCCGTGGGCTTGAGCCTGGATGCCTTGCCGGGCCGCACGTTTACCGCCTTGGTCGAAGCGCTGGACACCACGCTGGAGGCCAATGGCCGCAGCCTGCTGGTGCGCGCCAAGCTGGCCGGCGCCCATGCCGAATTGCGCAGCGGCCTGTTTGCACGCGTGCGGGTGGAGTTCTCCAAACATCAAAACGCCTTGCTGGTGCCGGAAGAGGCCTTGGTGCCTCAGGGCGGCAAGCAGTACATCATCAAGCTGGTGTCCGATGGCGCAGGTGGCTTCAAGGCCCAGCGCATCGAAGCCAAGCTGGGCCTGCGTATGCCCGGCAAGGTGGAATTGCTTGAAGGCGTGCAAGCCGGCGACCGGGTGGTGACGGCCGGGCAGAGCAAATTGCTCAAGGGTGAGGGTCAGGCCTTGACCGTGGTGGATGTGGACAAGCAGGGCAAGGCCCGCGGGGCGAGCCAAGCTTCTGCTGCGGCAGCCTCGGGCAGCGCTGCTGCCAAGCCACCCGCCAGCGCAGCCAGCAAGTGAGCCGCGCATGAAGATCTCTGAACTCTCCATCCGCCGCCCCGTCTTCGCGACGGTGATGTCGCTGCTGCTCTTGCTGGTGGGGCTGGTGTCCTTTGGCCGCTTGTCGCTGCGCGAGTACCCGCGCATCGACGAGCCGGTGGTGACGGTCAGCACCCGCTTGGTGGGCGCATCGAGTGAGGTAATCGAAGGGCAGATCACCAAGCCGCTGGAAGACTCCATCGCCGGCATCGACGGGGTGGAGATCCTCACCTCCAGCTCGCGCACCGAAAACAGCCAGATCACCGCGCGCTTCAAGCTCGAGAAGAACCCCGATGTGGCCGCCGCCGATGTGCGCGACCGGGTTGCCCGGGTGCGCGGGCGCTTGCCTGATGCGGCCGATGAGCCGGTGGTGGCCAAGGTGGAAGCCGATGCGCAGCCCACCATCTGGATTGCGTTTTCCAGCGAAACGCTGAACCCGCTGCAGATCACCGATTTGGTGGAGCGCGTTGTCAAGCCGCGCTTGCAAACCATCACCGGCGTGGCCGATGTGCAGACCGGCGGCGACCGCAAATACGCCATGCGCATCTGGCTCGATGCCGACCGCCTGGCCGCCTACAAGCTGACCGTGCAGGATGTGGAAGACGCTCTGCGCCGCCAGAACCTGGAAGTGCCGGCCGGCCGCATCGAGAGCCAGCAGCGCGAATTCAGTGTGACGGCGCGCACCGACATCAACACGGTGGCCGAGTTCGCCGAAGTCATCGTCAAGCAAAGCAGCGGTGCGCCGGTGCGCTTGAAGGATGTGGCGCGGATCGAGGAGGCTGCGGCCAGCGAGCGCTCGCGGGTGCGCCTGAACGGTGTACCAGCGGTCAGCCTGGGCGTGGTGCGCCAGGCGACAGCGAACCCGCTGGAGGTCTCGGCCGGGGTGCGCGAGATGCTGCCCAAATTGCAGCTCGATTTGCCGGACAGCATCAAGGTGCAACTGGCCAATGACAACTCCATCTTCATCGACCGTTCGATCAAGTCGGTCTATCACACCATCGCCGAAGCGGTGGTGCTGGTGGCCTTGGTGGTGTTTGTATTCCTGCGCACCTTGCGCGCCTCCATCATCCCCTTGGTGACGATTCCGATCAGCTTGATCGGCAGCTTTGCGCTGATGGCCGCCGCCGGTTTCACCGTCAACACCCTGACCTTGTTGGCCTTGGTGCTGGCCATCGGCCTGGTGGTGGACGATGCCATCGTGGTGCTGGAAAACATCTTCCGTCACATCGAAGAGGGCTTGGAGCCTTTTCAGGCTGCACTCAAAGGCGCGAAAGAGATCGCCTTCGCCGTGCTGGCCATGACCATGACCCTGGCCGCGGTGTTCGCGCCCCTGGCTTTCACGCCCGGCCGCACCGGGCGGCTGTTCGTCGAGTTCGCGCTGACCTTGGCCGGTGCCGTGGTGGTGTCGGGCTTTGTGGCGCTGACGCTCACGCCCATGATGTGCAGCAAGCTGCTGCGCCATAACCCCAAACCAACACGGTTTGACCAGGGCATGGAGCGTGTGCTGGTGGCCATCAGCGATAGCTATGCCCGGGCTTTGCGCCGGGCCTTAGGCGTGCGCAGGGCGGTGGTGGCTTTGATGTTGGTGTCGGGCGCGGGCAGCTGGTATTTGTTCAGCACAGCCAAGTCCGAGCTGGCCCCGGTGGAAGACCGTGGCGTGGTCTTCATGCCTGTCACCGGGCCGGATGGCGCGACCATGGAATTCACCGCCCGCTATCTGGACGCGGTGGACCGCATCGCCGCCAGCTATCCTGAATTCGACCGCGTGTTTCTCTTTGCGGGCGGCGCCACGGTGAACTCAGGCACGGCCATTCTGCGCACCGTGGATTGGGGCGACCGCACGCGCAGCACGCAAGAGATTGCTCGCAGCATGCTGCCGCAAGTGAGCATGCTGCCGGGCGTGCAAGCCTTCCCCATCACGCCTGCCAGCTTGGGCCAGGGCTTCCGTGAGCGGCCGATCAACTTTGTGGTGGTCACGAGCGACAGCTATGCGAACCTGGCCACGCTGACGCAAAGTTTCATGGCCGAGATGGCCAAGAACCCGGGCTTGATCCAGCCCGACAACGACCTGCGCCTGAATAAGCCCGAGCTGTTCATGGATGTGGATCGCGAGCGTGCGGCCGATCTGGGCGTGTCGGTGGACGCGATTGCGCGCACGGTCGAGACCATGTTGGGCAGCCGCGCGGTCACGCGCTACAAGCGCGGCGCCGATCAATACGATGTGATGGTGCAAACCGAGGCCGCCGGCCGCGCCACGCCCGAGCAGATTGAGCGCTTGTTTGTGCGCGGCCGTGGCGATGTGATGGTGCCGCTGAGCAGCCTGGTCAAGGTGCGCGAGGCGGTCAGCCCGCGCGAGTTGAACCACTTCAACCAACGCCGCTCGGTCGCCTTCACCGCCAATCTGGCACCGGGCTATTCGCTCGGCGAGGGCCTGGCTTTCATGGATGCCACGGCCAAGAAGCTCTTGCCCTTGGGCTATGCCACCGAGTTGAACGGCGTGTCGCGCGAGTTCAAGAGCAGCAGCGGCGCGCTGGGCCTGGTGTTTGTGCTGGCGCTGCTCTTCATCTTTCTGGTGCTGGCGGCGCAGTTTGAGAGCTTCATCGATCCCTTCGTCATCATGCTGTCGGTGCCGCTGTCCATGGTGGGCGCGCTGCTGGCGCTGAAGTGGTCGGGCGGCACGCTCAATGTCTATTCGCAAATCGGCTTGATCACGCTGGTGGGCCTGATCACCAAGCATGGCATCTTGATCGTCGAGTTCAGCAATCAGCTGCGCCAGCAAGGCCGCTCGGTGATGGAGGCGGTGGTGGAAGCCTCGGCCCTGCGCCTGCGCCCCATTTTGATGACTACCGGCGCCATGGTGCTGGGTGCCTTGCCTTTGGCGCTGGCCAGCGGTGCGGGGGCTGAGAGCCGCCAGCAAATCGGCTGGGTCATTGTGGGCGGCATGAGTTTGGGCACCTTGCTCACGCTGTTTGTTGTGCCCACCATGTACAGCTTGTTTGCGCGCAAGAGCACACCCGGCGCCATCATGACGCCGGCGGTGGAGGGCGTGGACTAAGCGCCGCTGAATCAAGGGTATTCACGGCGGGGCCAGCGCTGGCGGCGCATGCGAATATGCAGCGCCTGCCACTTCGGGAATCTGCCGTGAAACTCGCTTGCCGCCGCTCGTCCCCTTTGCTTCTTGCCATGGCTGTTGTGCTGGCTGGGCTGGCGGGCACGGTGATGTCAGCCAAGACGGCCCAGGCCGCGCCTGGCACCTTGCGCTTTTGCGCGCAAGGCAGCCCCAAGACTTTTGACCCGGCCAACACGGACTCAGGCGTCGATCACATCGCCACCTTGCCCATCTACTCGGGCCTGGTGGATAGCGATTTGGCCAGCGACAAGATCCTGCCCTCGCTGGCCGAGAGCTGGAGCATCAGCCCGGACGGCAAGACCTACCGCTTCAAGCTGCGCCAGGGCGTGAAGTTCCACTCCACGGCCTGGTTCAAGCCGACGCGTGACTTCAATGCCGACGATGTGCTGTTCACCTTCGCGCGCTTGCTGGACCCCAAGAGCAGTTACCAGAAGGCCTATCCCACCATCTCGCCCTATGTGCCCTCGCTGGGCTGGGACAAGCTGATCCTCAGCGTCGACAAGCTGGCCGAGGACGAGGTGCAGATCAAGCTCAGCGGCGTGGATGCCTCCTTTCTGGGGAGCTTGACCTATCCCTTTGCCAGCATCCAGTCGGCCGAATATGCGGCCCAGCTGCTGCGCAGCGGCAAGCCCGGCCAGATCGCCACCCAGCCGGTGGGCACCGGCCCCTTTGTGTTCAAGAGCTTTCAGCCTGATAGCGTGATTCGCTACAGCCGCAATCCCAGCTACTTTCTGAAGGATGTGCCGCTGAGCGACAACCTGGTCTACGCCATCACCGTGGACCGTAACGTCAGAACCCAGCGGCTCAAGCGCAATGAGTGCGATATCGCGCCCATCACCGGCTCGGTGGATCTGGCCGAGTTGCAGCAAGACCCCGGCGTCACCATTCAGTCCGCCCCTGGCATGAATATTGGCTTTCTGGCTTTCAATCTGAAGAAGCCACCGCTCGACAAACTGGCCGTGCGCCAGGCCCTGGACATGGCCATCGACAAGCCGGCCATCATCAAAACGGTGTTCGGCAAGGGTGGGGTGGTGGCCGATTCAGTGTTGCCCATGATCAATTGGGCGCATGACGGCTCGCTCAAGGCGCAGCCCTATGCGCCGGAGCAGGCGCGGGCGCTGCTGCAAAAAGCCGGGGTCAAAGAACTGAGCATCACGCTCTGGGCCATGCCGGTGCAACGCTTTTACAACCCCAATGCCCAGCTGATGGCGCAGATGATTCAAAGCGACTGGGCCAAGGTGGGCGTGCAGGCCAAGATCGTCACCTACGAGTGGGGCGAATACCTCAAACGCATCGATGCCGGCGAGCATGACACCGCCTTGCTGGGTTGGAACGGCGAGGCCGAACCCGCCGGCACGGCTGGACAACTGAGTTGCGGCGCGGCGAGCGCCAGCTTCTTCTGCGACAAAGATTACGACGCCACCATTGCTGCGGCCAAGCAGACCCTGGATGTGACTGAGCGCAAAAAGCTCTACGCCAAGGGCCAGCAGATCGCGATGAAGCAGCTGCCCTGGAGTCCGATTGCCAATGGGGCCATGAGTGTGGCTCTGCGCAAGAACGTGGTGGGCTTCAAACTCGGTGTGGACGGCACCATCCGCTTTGATGGCGTGACCCTTCGCTGAGGCCCGCGGCCTGCCCGTAAAATCCGCGCCAGCACAGCAGACCAGAGAGAAGCCCCCGATGAGCATCAAGAGCGACAAATGGATACGCCGCATGGCCGAGCAGCACGGCATGATCGAGCCCTTCGAGCCCGGCCAGATCCGCGCCAACGCCGCCGGCGAGAAGATCGTCAGCTACGGCACCTCCAGCTATGGCTATGACATCCGCTGCGCGCCCGAGTTCAAGGTCTTCACCAATGTCTACAGCAGCGTGGTCGACCCCAAGAACTTCGACGAAAAAAGCTTTGTCGATATGGAGGGCGACCACTGCATCATCCCGCCCAATAGCTTTGCCTTGGCGCGCACGATGGAGTACTTCCGCATCCCACGCAATGTGCTGACCATTTGCTTGGGCAAGAGCACCTATGCGCGCTGCGGCATCATCGTCAACGTCACCCCCTTCGAGCCCGAGTGGGAAGGCTATGTGACGCTGGAGTTCAGCAACACCACGCCGCTGCCGGCCAAGATTTACGCTGGCGAAGGCTGCGCGCAAGTGCTGTTCTTCGAGAGCGACGAGGTCTGCGAGACCAGCTACAAAGACCGCGGCGGCAAGTACCAGGGCCAGACCGGCGTGACCTTGCCGAAAACTTGAATGGAATCAGCCGGTGAATCACCGGCTTTTTGCGATTTAAGTTTGGCGCGAGCCCGGCATCATGAGGCCATTCCACGCTTCTCTGCCGAGGCCGCCTCATGATCATTCCGCTGCACCTCATCCCTGAACAACAGCACAACGCTTTGCCGCTGTATGCCTTGGACGGCGTGGCCGTGGCGGTGGATCCGTCCCTGCGCCCGCAGCATCAGATGCTCGATTTGTGCATGCCCGTCGTCGGCCCTGCCGACCCGGCCGATTTGCAGCGCTTCCAGGCCCTGATGGCTGCCGACGGTATGAACGCGCAAGCCACTCGCATGATGTACGACCGCCTGTACGCCTGCGAGCGCTTGGCCCAAGGCCACGGCAGCGCCAACCCGGTTTTGCGTGATTTGGCGATGCACTTGTTCAATAGCTATCAGCAGGCTGGTGCCTGGATTGGCTTGGTGCATTGAGGCGCTGAACCCTTGCGCGCCGGCAAGCTCAAGCTTGCGCTTTCGCAACTGAGCCCTCGATCTTCGAGGGCTTTGTCGTTTCTGGACTTGGCGGCGAGCCAAGCTGCCCTCAGAGCGCTGTCAGCCAATCGCAGCGCAGGCGACCTCTGCGATGCAGGCCGCGGCGCCAACTGGCGTAGCCGTTTGGCAGCACATAGCCGATCAGGCACAAGGGGAGCAGGGGCCAGTCGTCCAGAAGCAGCAGCACCGGCAGCGCCATCCATCCCATCAGCCAGGCCGTCAGCACCAAGTCCCAGGCGTAAAGCTCTACCGGGTGGCGGGCTTGATGCAGCAGCAGCCAGCGCTTGATTTGGGTCAGTTGCAGCAGAGTCATACCCACCTCGCACAGCCAGTTTGGAAGGCGGCGTGAAGCTGATTCTTGTCAGTTTCGCGTCAGCCTCTTTATCCGCCATTTGAGGGTGAGTTGCTAGCCCTTTTTGGGATATTTATTTTGGGTGCTTGGGCTTGACTTCAGCGCTGGAGCTTGACGGTGGCCGCGACTTCAATCATGGCCCATGGGCTTGATTTCAGTGCTGGAGCTTGAAGGTGGCCACCACTTCAATCATGGCGCGGGCTTGCTGCTGCAGGCTTTCGGCGGCGGCGGCGCTTTCTTCCACCAGGGCGGCGTTTTGCTGGGTGGCTTGGTCCAGTTGGGTCACCGTCTCGCCGATCTGCGAGACGCCCTGGCTTTGCTCCTTGCTGGCTGAGCTGATGGTGTTGACGATTTCGCTCACCTGCTGAATCGCCCCCAGCACCCGACCCATGGTGACGCCGGCCTGGTCCACCAGGCTGGTGCCGTCTTCCACCTGCTGCACGCTGGTGGCGATCTGGGCATGGATTTCCTTGGCGGCATTGGCGGCGCGCTGGGCCAGGCTACGCACCTCGGAGGCCACCACCGCAAAGCCCTTGCCTTGCTCGCCCGCCCGGGCTGCTTCGACGGCGGCATTCAGCGCCAGGATATTGGTCTGGAAGGCGATGCCGTCGATCACCGAGATGATGTCTTCGATGCGGTGCGAGCTGCTATTGATGGCCTTCATGGTGTCCACCACCTGGCCGAAGATCTTGCCGCCTTCGACGGCAATCTCGGAGGCGCCGCGGGCCAGGTGATTGGCCTGCTCGGCGCTCTGGGCGTTCAGCCGCACCGTGTCGCTCAGCGTGGCCATGGTGGCCGAGGTTTCTTCCAGCGAAGCGGCCTGGCTCTCGGTGCGGTTGGATAAATCCAAGCTGCCCACGGCGATCTCGGAGGAGGCGGTGGCGATCTGGTTGGCGGCATCACGCACATGCGAGATCAGCGCCACCAGGCTGGCCTGCATGGTGACCACCGAGGCCAGCACGCTGCCTGGGCGGGCAGTCTCGCCGCCCTCAATATCGCTGAGGTCGCCATTCGCCACCCGGCCCACGGCGCGCCGCAGTGCCACCGGCTCGGCGCCCAGAGCGCGGTGCAGGTTGCGGATGATCATGCCCGCCACAGCCAGCGAGGCGAACAAGGCCAGGGCCGAGACCAGCATCAGGCCTAAGCGCCAGCGCCACATGCTGGCCTGCGCCGCCTGGGCTTTGTGCTGGGCATCTTGCTCGGCCAGCTCGGTGTCATGGCGCAGCAGCTTGTTCATCTTGACCAGCAAGGGAATGCCCTCGGCATTCATGCGGGTAGTAGCCTCGTCACGGTCACCGGTGAGACCCATATTGATGATGTTCAGCGCGATCGGGGCATAGCTTTGCTCGAGCTGCTTGGCTTCGCTGGCGGCTTGCTTGGCGGCCTCATCCATATCGCTGGCGGCGGCAACGGCGCTGTTAAAGCGGCCCAGTAACTCCTGTACTTCCTTGTGCGCGGCGCTGGCCGCAGCGGCCTGCTGTTCGCGTTCGGCCGGGCTATTGGCCAGCAAGAGGTTTTGGGTGGCAATGGCGCGGTCTTTCATCGCCCCGCCCAGCCGGCTCAGCAGCTGAGAGCGCTGATTGCTGCCCTCTGCAAAGCTGACGAAGGCCTCGTTGGACTGCCCCAGGGCGGTGACAGCCAGCAGTGCGACCAGAAGGCAGAGCCCGGCGAGCGCGCCAAAGGCCAGGAGCAGTTGTCGACGGATCGTCATGCGGTGTCTCCTTGAGCTGAGTGCTGCCGGTGGCCCGGCGCCAACTTTCTGTCAATGAGTATGCCGCGTAACGCGAAAAATATACGGTCATAAGTCCTTGCTTTGCTTGGTATTTCACGGCCAGTGCGAAGCCGGCTTGTCCTTCGTCTTTTCTGGATCATTTCTGGATTTCTCGCGGCCAGCGTTGCCGTGCTGCCCACCTAAAATCGCCCGCTCCCATAGCCTTCAAGCGAAAGCCTAGCCATGCCCACTGCCCAGCGGACCCCGCGTTTTACGTCTGTCTTGTCCGCTCTTGCGCTTTGCGCTCCGATGCTGCTGGGTTCGGCCTGGGCCGCCGGTACGGCACCCCAGGCGCAGCTGCTGGCCGCGGCCCAGCGGGAGCAAGCGCCTTTACTCAAAAGCTTGGAGCAGTTCGTCAATATCGAGACCGGCAGCCGTGAGCTCGCGGGGCTCAAGCAATTGGCGGCTGTGTTGGCGGAGCGCTTGCGCGCCCTCGGCGGCGAGGTAGAACTGCTGGCCCCCAGCGAGGTCTACCGCATGGAAGACACGCCGGAAGAGCTGGGTCAGCATGTCAAAGCCGTATTCCGCGGCAAGGGCAGCAAGAAGATCTTGCTGATCGCGCATATGGACACCGTCTACCCGGCCGGCATGTTGGCGCGCCAGCCTTTCGGTATTCGCGAAGACCGGGCTTACGGCCTGGGCATTGCCGACGACAAGCAAGGCCTAGCCACTATTCTTCATTTGCTGGCGGTGCTCAAGTCGCTGAAGTTTGAGGACTACGGCCAGATCACCGTGCTCTTCAATGCGGATGAAGAAATCTCCTCGCCCGGCTCTCGCGCCATCTTGACCCGTTTGGGCGCCGAGCATGATGCGGTGATGTCTTTCGAAGGCTCGGGCGCCACCGCCGATCATCTGTCGCTGGCCACTGCCGGCATTGCCTCGGTGAACCTGACGGTGCATGGCCGCGCCACCCATGCGGGCGGTGCGCCGCATTTTGGTGTCAATGCCTTGTACGAGTTGTCGCATCAAGTGCTGCAGATGCGTGATTTGTCCGACCCGCTGACGGGTGTCAAGCTCAACTGGACCATGGCCAAGGCCGGCATCGTGCGCAATATGATCCCGCCCCTGGCCACGGCCGAGGCCGATGTGCGGGTGCTGCGGGTGCAGGACTACGACGCGCTGGAGCAAAAGCTGCAGCAGCGCATCCAGAACCGGCTGTTGCCCGAGGCGCGGGTTGAACTGAAGTTTGAGCGCCGCCGTCCGCCCCTGGAGGTCACACCCGTGTCGCAGGCCTTCGCCGAACATGCCCGGCGCGTCTATGCCGAACTTGGCTTGCAGCTGCGCGTCGATGCTGTTGCAGCCGGCGGCGGCACGGACGCTGCATTCGCTGGGTTACGCGCCCGTGGCCCGGTGGTGGAGCGCTTTGGTTTGCGCGGCGCCGGCGCCCACACCAGCGACGCGGAGTATGTGCTGATCAGCTCCATCGTGCCCCGCCTGTACCTGGCCGCGGGCATGGTGATGGCCTTCTCGCGCGGCGAGGTACCAGCGCAGCCCTGAATGCTTGTTCGGCCCCAGGAGACCCTTCCGGGTCCATGTGGGCGGAGCCAGCTTTTGATCCACTGAACCTACAGCCCAGCCTGTGACACGCAGCGTTGCCGCCCGGCGCTGCAAATATTTTTCCCCCATGTCTTTCGGCAATGCCGTGGCAAGCCTGTAGGCTTCGCGGTTTTTGTTGTTGAACCTAGCCTGAGAAACACAACGCGCATGAAACAAAAGAAGAATTCCTACGGTTTGCCTGGCGGCGCTGTGCTAGCCCAGAGCCTGGCCCTGAGCTTGGGTCTGGTGGCCTCCGCACAAGCGGGTGAGGGCATGTGGATGCCCCAGCAATTGCCCCAAATCTCTAAAGATCTGAAGGCCGCCGGCCTGCAACTGGACCCGGCCAAGCTGACCCAGCTGACCGAGTTCCCCATGGGCGCCGTGATCAGCCTGGGTGGCTGCACCGCTTCCTTTGTGTCGCCGCAAGGCCTGGTGGTGACGAACCACCACTGCGCCTACGGCAGCATCCAGTACAACTCAACGCCCCAGCGAGACCTGCTGAAGAACGGTTTCCTGGCCGCGTCCCTGAGCGATGAGCTGCCGGCCGCGCCTGGCAGCCGTGTCTATGTGACCGTGGCCGTCAGCGATGTCAGCGACAAGGTGCTGGACGCCAAGACGCAAGGTTTGAGCGGCAAGGCCCGCGTTGATGCCATCGAAGCCAAGCAGAAGTCCTTGACCGCGGCTTGCGAGCAAGACGCCGGCCATCGCTGCCAAGTCGCCAGCTTCTACGGCGGCCTGCAGTACCAGCTGATCAAGCAGATGGAAATCCGCGACGTGCGCCTGGTGCATGCGCCTGCACTGGGCGTGGGCCTGTTCGGTGGCGACACCGACAACTGGATGTGGCCACGCCACACCGGCGACTACAGCTTCTACCGTGCCTATGTGGGCCCGGACGGCAAGCCGGCTGATTTCAACGCCGCCAACAAGCCCTACGAGTCCAAGCATTTCCTTAAGCTGGCCTCCAAGCCGCTGAATGAAGGCGACTTCGTCATGGTCACCGGCTACCCCGGCCGCACCAACCGCCACCGCCTGCCTGCCGAGGTGGACTTCGCCTTCGGCTGGGAGCAGCCCACTCGCATCAAGCTGATGGGTGAGCAGCTGGCCCTGATCAAGCAGGAAACCGCCGGTCGCCGCGAAGCCGAAATCGCCATGGCCGACCGCGTGGCCGGCCTGGGCAATTACTTCAAGAACCTGCAAGGCCAGCAAGCCAGCTACGAGGGCAGCGACATCCTGGCCCGCAAGAGCCAGGCTTTTGCCGAGTTGAAGCAGTGGATCAGCGCCGACGCCGGCCGCAACAAGCTCTACGGCGCCGATATCGCCAAGGTGGAAAGCCTGCTGGCCCAACGCCAAGCCATTGCCCGTGCTGAGATCTTGCTGGACCTGAGCGCCCCGCGTCTGCTGGGCACCGCCCGCACCCTGCTGGAAAACGCCCACCAGCAAGCCAAGGCCGATGCTGAGCGCAAGCCCGGTTTCCAAGCCCGCGACCAGCGCCGCCTGAGCCAAGGCATGGAGGCGCTGGACAAGCGTTACGACGAGCAAGTCGACAAGCGTTTGACCGCCCACTTCCTGGCCAAGTACCTGGCCCAGCCCGCTGCGCAATTGAACGCGCCGATGCTGGCCGCCCTGGGCCTGCAAGCCGGCATGGATGAGGCCGCCGTCAAGGCCCGCCTGGCTGTGGTTTACGCCGGTAGCAAGCTGGCCAACAAGGCCGAGCGCATGGCTTGGTTGAAGAGCGATGTGGCCGGCTTCAAAGCCAGCGACGACGCCTTCATCAAGGCCGCCGTGGCCCTGCATGCCGATGACGAAGCGCGCGAAAACCGCGACAAGGAAATCGCTGGCCAGATCAACCAAGCTTACGGCAGCACCATGAAGGCCCTGATCGCCTTCAAGGCCAGCAAGGGCGAAGCCGTTTACCCCGACGCCAACAGCACGCTGCGCGTGGCTTTCGGCAAGGTCGAGGGCCGCAAGGGCGCGGTGGACGGTGGCGATTGGCATGCCTTCACCACCTTGCGCGGCATTCCCGCCAAGCACAAGGGCGAGGGCGAGTTCAATGCGCCGGCCGAACAGCTGGCCGCTATTCAAGCACGCAAGTTTGACAACTACGGCGTCGCGGCGCTGGACTCAGTGCCGGTCAACTTCCTGGCCACGCTGGACACCACCGGTGGCAACTCCGGCTCGCCGGTCTTGAATGACCGCGCCGAGCTGGTTGGCCTGCTGTTCGACGGCACGCTGGACAGCGTCATCGACAGCTGGGACTTCGACGCCAAGAAGTCGCGCAGCATCTGCCTGGATGCCCGCTACATGCTGTGGCAGATGAAGGTGGTCGACAAGGCCCAGCGCCTGCTGGGCGAAATGGGTGTGAAGTAAGCCAGCAAGGCAGCGCGGATCAAGCTTCGCGAACTGCCTGACCCCAGCTTGTAGGGGTTTGCTCAAGAGTGGGCTGTTTGCACAATGCAGGCAGCCCTTTTTTCTTTGTCCTTTTTTCCTGCGTCAGGACCGCCGCACATGATTCTTGACCACATTGGTATTCCCGTCAGCGACTATGCCGCCGCCAAGCAGTTCTTTGCCCAAGCCTTGGCGCCGCTGAACATCAGCCTGGTGCTGGAAGTGAAGGGCTGGGCGGGATTTGGCCGCGCTGGCCGGCCGCAGTTCTGGTTTGGCCATGGAGAGAGCGGCGCGGTGGCCGCGCCCCAGCACATCGCTTTTGCAGCGGAGAACCGCGCCCAGGTGCGGGCTTTTTACGAGGCCGCCTTGCAAGCCGGCGCCAAAGACAATGGCGCGCCCGGCATCCGGGAGATTTATCACCCGCACTATTACGGCGCCTTCGTGATCGGGCCGGACGGGCATAACGTCGAGGCTGTCTGTCATTTGCCGACCGAATGAGCGGCCCGCAAGTTCCCCCGCTGATGACTGAGGCCGTGATCGTTCTGACGACCGAGCGCCTGCGCTTGCGCCACATGACGGTGGACGACGCCGCCTTCATGCTGCGCCTGCTGAATGAGCCCTCATGGCTGCGCTTCATCGGCGACCGTGGCGTCAAGACCTTGGCCGATGCGCAGCGCTATATCTTGAACGGCCCAGTGGAGATGGTGAGCCGCCTGGGCTTTGGCTTTTACGTCGTGGAGCTCAATGACCAGGCGGGACCGGTCGGCCCGGTCGCCCCGGTCGGTATTTGCGGCCTGGCCCAGCGGCCCTATCTGGAGGATGTGGACATCGGCTTTGCCTTTTTGCCCGAGTTCTGGGGCCAGGGCTATGCCTTCGAGGCCGCCGCGGCGGTGCTGGACCTGGCGCGCACGCGGCTAGGCTTGCGGCGCGTGCTCGCCACCGTGCGCCCGGGCAATCAAAGCTCGATCAAGCTGCTGGAAAAGCTGGGGCTGCGCTATGAGAAAACCATGCCCCACCCGCTGGGCGATAGCGCCGAGGGCGCCCGCGAGTTGATGCTTTATGCCTACGAGGCGCCCAGCCAGCCGGCGCCTTGAATCGGGAGTGGCAGCCGAGGCGGCCGTGGCGGGCTGAGCTTTGCTGCCCGCCCGCTCTCAGAGCTTGAAGCTGCCCGGCACCAAGATATCGCGCCCGACGGATTGAATCTGCGTGTGGCCGCAAAACGCCATGCTGACGTCCAATTCCTTGTGGATGATCTCCAGCGCCTTGGTCACGCCGGCTTCACCCATGGCGCCCAGGCCGTAGAGAAAAGCGCGGCCGATGTAAGTGCCGCGGGCACCCAGGGCCCAGGCCTTGAGCACGTCCTGGCCGCTGCGGATGCCGCTGTCCATATGCACTTCGATCTGATCGCCCACGGCCGCCACGATGCGGGGCAGGGCATGGATGCTGGACTCAGCACCGTCCAGCTGCCGGCCGCCATGGTTGCTGACGATGATGGCATCGGCGCCGCTTTGCGCCGCCAGCCGGGCATCCTCCACATCCATGATGCCCTTGAGGATGAGCTTGCCGCCCCATTGCTTTTTGACCCACTCCACATCGGCCCAGCTCAGGCGCGGGTCGAACTGCTCATTGGTCCAGGCCGCCAGCGAACTCATATCGCTGACGCCTTTGACATGGCCGACCAGATTGCCAAAAGTGTGGCGGCGCGTGCCCGCCATGCCCAGGCACCAGCGGGGCTTGGTCAGCAGGTTGAGGATGTTGCGCAGGGTCGGGCGCGGCGGCGCGCTGAGGCCGTTTTTCAGGTCTTTGTGGCGCTGGCCGATCACTTGCAAATCCAGCGTCAGCACCAGGGCGCTGCAACGTGCGGCGCGGGCGCGTTCGATCATGCGCACCATGGCGTCACGGTCGCGCATCATGTAGAGCTGGAACCAAAAAGGGGCTTGGGTGTGGGCGGCAATGTCCTCGATCGAGCAGATGCTCATGGTCGAGAGCGTGAAGGGGATGCCGAACTTCTTGGCCGCCATCGCCGCCAGCATCTCACCGTCCGCATGCTGCATGCCGGTCAAGCCGGTGGGCGCAATGGCCACCGGCATCTTGGTGTCCACGCCCACCATCTGCGTGGCCAGGCTGCGGTTTTCCATGTTCACGGCGACCCGCTGGCGGAACTGGATTGGCGCGAAGTCCGAGCTATTGGCGCGGTAAGTGCCTTCGGTCCAGCTGCCGGAATCGGCGTAGTCGTAGAACATGCGGGGCACGCGCTTTTCGGCCAAGGCGCGCAGGTCTTCGATGCAGGTGATGGTGGGCATGGGGCGTGGGTTTTTTAGCGTTGGGGCCGCGGTTAAAACAAGCTGAGATTCTCGGCCACTGGGATGCTAAGCCCCGCAGCGACCAGTTTGCCGCGTTTGCGGCTCAGGGCTTCCCCGGGGCGGCTCAAGCTGCCCATGCGCACGCCGAGCAAGCGTATGCGCTTGTCCAGCGGCACGCGCTTGAGGCAGGCACCGGCGGCACGGCGTATGGCTTGGGCGTCCTGGGTGGGGGCATCCAGCGTGAGGTCACGGGTGACGGTGTGAAAACCTTCAAAGCGCAGCTTGATGCCGACGGTGCGGCCGAGGTAGTTCTTGCGCGTCAGGTCAGACGCTAACTGCTCACACAAGCGGGTGAAGATGGCGCCCAGTTCGGCCCGGTCGTGCACGGCGTGGAGGTCACGCTCGAAGGTGGTTTCACGGCTGATGCTGACCGGCTCGCTGTGGGTGACCACCGCGCGTTGGTCGCGCCCGTGCGAGGCCTCATGCAGCCAGGCGCCAAAGCTCTTGCCGAAATGCTCGATCAGCAGCGCAGGCGCGGCGGCCGCCACATCGCCCACCGTCTCCAGTCCCAGGGCCAGCAGCTTGGCGCCCGCCTTGGGGCCGATGCCATTGACCTTGCGCACGCCCAGCGGCCAGATGCGGGCCTCGATTTCATCCGCCATCAAAAGCGTGATGCCATCGGGCTTGTCCATCTCGGACGCGATTTTGGACAGCAGCTTATTGGGCGTGATGCCGATCGAGCAGGTCAGCCCGGTGGCGCGCAGCACTGAATTTTTGATTTCACGCGCCACCGCGCGCAGGCCGCCTTGCGGGTCGTGACCCACGGCCTCGCGCACGCCGGCCACTTCGCTGAGGTCGATGTAAATCTCGTCAATCCCCCTGTCTTCAATCACCGGCGCCACCTCGGCCACGGCCTGTTTGAACAGGCGCGAGTAGTGGCGGTAGGCATCAAAGTCGGTCGGCAAGAGGATGGCGTCGGGCGCGCGCAGGGCCGCTTTCATCAAGCCCATGCCGGAGAAAACGCCCAGGTCACGCGCCGCATAGGTGCTGGTGGTGACGACGCCGCGGCCGGTGTAGTCGCGCAAGCGGGCATAGCGGCGTGTGCCGTCGGGCAGATCCACTGGGGCATGGGCGCGGCGCCCGCCAATCACCACCGCCTGGCCTTTGAGCTCGGGGTAGCGCAGCAACTCCACCGAGGCGTAGAAGGCGTCCATGTCCAGATGCGCGATCAGGCGCTCGGGCAGAGGGGCTGGGCCGTCAGGTTTTGAGAGGGGCGGGCTGCTCATCGACATCCATTGTCGCGCGGCAATTCCGCGCGGGCCGCAGCCTTCCTCAGACCCGCGTGGCCTCGAACAAATCGGTAAAACCGGGGTTTCTTCACGGCTCTTGCTCTTGCTTGGCCGCCGAAACTCGCATGTAACCCTTGCGTGCGTGCACGCGTGCGTCAGCTGTTCTTGATGTGCAAAGAGCAGTCTTTTCTGGAGCCCTACGAATGAATGCCATACGAACCAATGATCGCGTCCTGCTGAGTGCCATCTTGCTGCTGCTACTGGGTTGCCTGGGCTATGGGGCAGCCTACGGCAATTTTGGCCTGGCCTTGGGCATAGGTTTGCTGCTGATGGCGGTTTCGGTGGCTATCGCCTGGATGTCCGGCGGCGGGACTGGCTCCCAGCTGGGCTTGCCCTTCCTGGGCATGGCCATGGTGGCCTTGATGATACAGGTGGCGGCGGGGCGCACTGAGGCGCACTTCAGCGTCTTCGCCTTTCTGGCTGTCACGGCCGTCTACCGAAGCCCGGTGCCGATTTTGGTGGCAGCGGTGACGGTCGCCTTGCATCACCTGAGCTTCAACTATTTCCAGCAATGGGCTTGGGGCCCGATCTGCTTCACCAAGCCGGGCTTGGGCATCGTGCTGGAGCACGCCGCCTTTGTGGTCGCCGAGTCTGGCGTGCTGCTGGTGCTGGCCGCCGGTGCGCGGCGTGACTTTGCGGTCGGCGAGGAGCTCAACACGATTGCCCAGCGCCTGCGCACCGAAGACGGCAAGGTGGACTTTGCCGCCATCCAGACGCAAAGCAAGGCACCGACGACGCTGCGCATGTTGGACGCACTCGGCGCGGTTGAAGATGCCATGGCCTCGGTGCGCGGCAGCACCGATTCGATCCGCACCGCGGCCGATGAAATCGCCTCCGGCAGCCTGGACCTTTCCACCCGAACGGAGCAAGCCGCCAGCAATCTGCAGCGCGCTGCTAGTTCCATGGAGCAGCTGACACGCACGGTCAGCCAGAGCGCAGAATCGGCTCGCACCGCGAGTCAGTTGGCCCATTCAGCGGCCGCGGTGGCGCAACGTGGCGGCGATGTGGTGAGCCAGGTGGTCAGCACCATGGACGACATCAATACCAGCTCGCGCAAGATCGGCGACATCATTGGCGTCATCGACGGCATTGCCTTCCAGACCAATATCTTGGCCCTGAATGCCGCCGTTGAAGCAGCCCGTGCCGGCGAGCAAGGGCGAGGCTTTGCGGTGGTGGCCGGCGAGGTGCGCAGCCTGGCGCAGCGCAGCGCCGAGGCCGCCCGTGAAATCAAGGGCTTGATCGGTAACAGCATGGCGCGGGTGGAAGACGGCTCGCGCCTGGTCAACGATGCCGGCCAGACCATGGGCGATATCGTCGCCTCGGTGAAGCAGGTCAGTGACATCATCGGCGAGATCTCCACCTCGGCCGCCGAGCAGAGCCAAGGCATCGTCCAAGTCACCGCCTCGGTCAATGAGTTGGATCAGATGACGCAACAGAACGCCGCGCTGGTGGAGGAGTCTGCCGCCGCCGCGCAAAGCCTGCGCGACCATGCTGCAGTGCTGGGCGAGGCCGTGTCGGCTTTCAAGATGGCCAGGCACTGAAGGCAGGCTGCCGGCGAGCTGCCCTTACGTCATCTGTCAGGTTTGACAGGTGGCGCGAAAGCGGACGTGGCTATAAGCTCGTGCCAAGCCAACGAGGGCTGCGTAGCAAGACTGGGCCTCAAGCCCGGCGGCATCACGCAAGCGAGGCGCAACAGTCGGCTCTGAACTGACTGGCGCCCAGCGGACGGAGAGTTTGTTAGTTTGGAGGCTGGCGGTCTTGTCCAATCAATCGGGCATCACCGCTGCAAGCGAAGGGTAGGCAAGTCGAGCTGTCGCAAGCCTGAATGGGCTGTGAGCTCGACTTTTCTTTTTTGCGCATTGCTGCGTCGCGTTCGTAGCGACCATGGGCATGATCAGAGCCCGCTGCTGCCAAATGGCTTTATTGCTCGCCGCAAGGTTCGAGTTGCTATGCTGCCTCGTCGTACCCCGCTGGATAGGAACTGACAGAACCATGGCCAAGACTTGGGGCTTGCGCTCAGGTAGCGCTCAATGTTGCGGCCGCCGCCGCATGGGCCTTCAATTGACCATGGCGCTGGCGGCTCTCTGGCCGGGCGTGCTGATGGCGCAGGCTGCGGCAGCGGCCCAGTTGGTGCCGCTCTACAGCTATTACACCGACCCGCCATACAGCCCCGCCTTGGCCGGCAATCTGAGCCACAAGCTGGCCGGCTGGCTGAGCCGTAAGTCTGGTGGCCGCTACCAGTTTGTGGCGAAAGACATCCCGCGCGCGCGCCTGGACCGGGATGTGCTGTCACGCCCGGGCTGGTTGGGCGTGGTGGCCTGGGTGGGGCCAGACTTTATGCTCGACCCGACGATGCAGAAGTACTGGTGGAGCGAGCCGCTCTTGCGCGACGCGGTCTGGGTCGTGTCCCGGCGCGACAAGCCGGTGGACTTTGTTGATGTCAGCTCATTTGACGGCCTGGTGTTCGGCGCCATTCGGGGCCGGCAATTGCCGGATATGGACGCTGCCATCGCCGTAGGTCGGATCCGCCGCGAGGACGGGGTTGGCGGCGAAGCCAATCTGCGCAAGCTGCAACTCGGCCGCATCGATGTGACTTTTGTGCAGGCCGCAGCGCTGCCCTATTTCCGCGAGCAAATTCCTGACCTAGACAGCTGGCTTTACGTCGCCGCCAAGCCGCGCCTCACGGTGGAGCGCCGTTTGATGAGCGACCGCTCTCAAGTCGAGTTGAATGCCTTTTTGCGGCGTTGCGTGCTTGAGTTGCGCGTCGACCCTGAGTGGCGGCCGGTGATTGAATCACTGGCCTATCCCGAGGGCTTGCGCCCCTACAGAAACCCGGCCAGCGGCCGGCCTTGATTGCTTCAGCCGCAGCTATTGCTGCCGCAAGAGCTGATGCTTGTCGCTTCGGAGGCCAGTGGCTTGGCGAGCTGGCCGGTGGCCGCGTCAAAGCCAACTTGATTCATGTGGAAAATCAGCGCCGCGTCCATCATCTCGGCGTGGGCAGGGAACCACTTGACCAGTTCTGGCACGAGATTGCCCATGGGCTCGAAGTCGCCATGCGCCTGGGCATGCACCAGCACTTGGCGCATCACATCCAGCACCATCGTGTGTTGCTTGGTGTGGCAGTTGTCGGGGGCGAAGCCGGTGGCGGCCATCCAGCCTTCTTCCATGCCGAAATGGGCCTCGGTATGGGCGAGCAGCTCTTGGTAGAGCGGCAAGATCCTTGCCTCATCGCCAGTGCTCACCGCGTCACCCCAGCGGTTCAGCAGTTCCACGAATTCTTGATGGGTCTGGTCAATCTGCGGATGCTGCAGAGCCAGGTCGTCGGTCCAGGTGAGGGTACTCATGGTCGGGCAGCTTAGCGCAGGCGGCGAGGTTTGGCGCTTGCGCTGGATCAAGACAAGAGGGCGGACAAGAGGGCGACTAGGCCCAAGCCTGGGCGTGTACCCCGGCTCAAGCCTAAACGAAACGGTCGCGTGTTTAGCCGGCCAGGCGGGCGCGGTGGCGCGCGACTTGGGCGCGCACCTGGGCGGGCGCGGTGCCACCCAGGATGTTGCGGGCGTTCAGCGAGCCGCGCAGGCTCAGCACTTCGAACACATCCTCGCCAATGCGCGCATCAAACTTCTGCAGTTCGTCCAGGGGCAGGGCGCTCAGGTCCAGGCCGCGGGCGATGGCGGTCTTCACCGCGTGGGCCACGATCTCATGCGCGTCACGGAAGGCCAGGCCCTTCTTGACCAAATAGTCGGCCAGGTCGGTGGCGGTGGCATAACCCTTCAAGGCTGCGCGCTCCATCGCTTCGGGCTTGACGGTGATGCCAGCGGCCATTTCGGCAAAGATGCGCAACGTGTCTTTCAAGGTGTCCACCGTGTCGAACAGCGGCTCCTTGTCTTCCTGGTTGTCCTTGTTGTAGGCCAGGGGCTGGCCCTTCATCAGGGTGATCAAGCCCATCAGGTGGCCGACCACGCGGCCGGTCTTGCCTCGCGCCAGCTCGGGCACATCGGGGTTTTTCTTCTGCGGCATGATGGAGGAGCCGGTGCAGAAACGGTCGGCCAGGTCGATGAAACCAAAGCTCTGGCTCATCCACAGAATCAGCTCTTCGGACAGGCGCGAGATGTGCACCATCACCAGGGCGGCGGCGGCGCTGAACTCAATCGCGAAATCGCGGTCGCTGACGGCGTCCAGGCTGTTTTGGCAGACGCCTTCCATGCCTAGTGTGCGAGCCACGCGCTCGCGGTCCAGCGGGTAGCTGGTGCCGGCCAGCGCGGCTGCGCCCAGGGGCAGGCGGTTGACGCGGCGGCGTGCGTCCACCAAGCGCTCGGCATCGCGGGCGAACATTTCCACATAGGCCAGCAGGTGGTGGCCGAAGCTCACCGGCTGCGCCACTTGCAAATGGGTGAAGCCGGGCAGGATCACCTCAACGTTTTTCTCAGCCACCTCGACCAGGGCCAGCTGCAAGGCGCTCAGGAGCTGCAGCAACTCGTCGATCTCGCTGCGCAACCACAGGCGCACATCGGTGGCCACTTGGTCATTGCGGCTGCGGCCGGTGTGCAGGCGCTTGGCCGGCAGGCCGACCAACTCGGTCAGACGGGCTTCGATATTGAGGTGCACGTCCTCCAGGTCCAGCTTCCAGTCGAACTGGCCGGCGGCGATTTCGCCCTTGATCTGCGCCATGCCGGACTCGATGGCGGCATGGTCCTCCGCATTCAGAATGCCTTGGGCCAAGAGCATCTCGGCGTGCGCCAAGCTGCCTTGGATGTCTGCGGCCCACAAGCGCTTGTCGAAAAACACGCTGGCGGTGTAGCGCTTGACCAGCTCGCTCATGGGTTCCGAAAACAGGGCCGACCAGGCTTGGGACTTGTTGGCGAGTTGGTTGTCACTGGGCTTGTCGGCGGAAGCGGTCATGGTGGCGAGCTGAAGGGGAGGGAAAGGGCGCGGGCGGTGCTGACGCACAATCCCGGCAGGAAGCTCGCAATTCTAACGAGGCACGATGTCTGACAAAAAAACCAAGCGCCCAGCTGAGGCGGAATCGGAGTGGCCCGACAGCACCAGCCTCACCAGCATCCTCGGTTTCCCCGCCACGACGAGCATGAAGCCGGCGGACGAGGCGGCGGTGCTGCCTCTGTTCGACCCCGAGCGCGCCTTTGATGTCTGCCATGTCGGCCTGGTGCTGCGCGCCGTGTTGGCTGTGCAGGGCTTGCTGGCCCTGGGCTTGGCACAGGCGGCCAGTGGTTTTGTGCAATGGGCCGGCTGGATGGCCAGCGCCTCGGTGGTGACCATGTCGGCGGTTCTGCTTTGGCTGCTGGTGGTGTGCGGGGCGCGGCGGGTGCTGGCCCATTTGCCCGAGCCCTGGCAATGGTTCAGTCTCAGCGCGTTGGGCGCCGTCAGCGCCTGGCTGGGCTGGGGCTTGTTGACCATTGCCAATCTGGAGCCCAGCAGCGGCTTTCGCCTGGCCAGCGTCGGGCTGGCGGGCGCCGCCATGGCGGCACTGCTGCTGACCTGGCTGAAACTGCGGGAACGTGCGCAGCGCCCGGCCGCGGCCCTGGCGCAGCTGGTGGAGCTGCAATCGCGCATTCGCCCACATTTTTTGTTCAACACCCTCAACAGCGCCATCACCCTGGTGCGCCATGACCCCAGCAAGGCCGAAGACTTGCTGGAAGATTTGAGTGAGTTGTTCCGGGTGGCGCTGGCCGATGCCAGCACGGCGGTGAGCCTGGATGAAGAAATCGAGCTGGCGCGGCGCTATCTGCACATTGAGCAGACCCGCTTTGGCGAGCGCTTGCGCATCAGCTGGCAACTCGATCCGCAAGCGCGTGGTGCGCGCGTGCCGCCTTTGCTCTTGCAGCCCTTGGTCGAAAATGCGGTGCGCCACGGCGTGGAGCCCAATGAGCAGGGCGGTGATGTGACGGTGCAGACCCTGCGGCGCGGCAGCGAGGTGGAGATCCGCGTCATCAACACTGTGGGCCTGCCGGCGAAGACGCAAGGCCACGGCATGGCGCTGCGCAATGTGCGCCAGCGCCTGCGCTTGATGCATGATGTGTCGGCCCGGTTTGAGCTGTCGTCCGAGCCCGGCCGCTTCACGGTGCGCATCGTGCTGCCGAGCTGAAAATAGGGCTGGCGACGTTTTTCACCCAATCTCCTTTTCTGCACGCTTTTGCAATCTTTTCCGCGATGACTGCTGCCACTGCAAACCTGTCCGTCTTGCTGGTTGACGATGAGCCCCTGGCCCGCCTGCGCCTGCGCAGCTTGCTGGAGGCTTGCACCGAGCCACGCGCCCAGGTGGTGGCCGAGGCGGGCACGGCCTCGCAAGCGCAGTCCTGGTTGCGTGATCATGCGTGCGACCTGATCTTGTTGGACATCCAAATGCCCGGCGCCGATGGCCTGCAACTGGCCGAAGCCCTGGCCGCCCATCCGGCCCAGCCGGCCGTGGTCTTCGTCACCGCCCATGCCGAATATGCGCTGCGCGGTTTTGAGCTGGATGCGATGGACTATCTGACCAAGCCGGTGCGCCGTGAACGCCTGCAGGCCGCGCTGCAGCGCGTCGCTCAGCGCCTGGAGGAGCGCGCGGCGGCGCACAGCCAGCGCGGTGATTTGGACGAACTGGAGCCGGCCGAGTTCATCACCATCACCTTGCGCGGCCGCCTGATCCGCGTGCCCCTGGCCGAGGTGCTGTACTTCAAGGCCGACCTCAAATACCTGACCTTGCGCACCGCCACGCAGAGCTATGTGATGGACGGCAGCTTGTCTGAGCTGGAGTCTCGCTTCGGCGGCCCGGAAGGGCGCTTTTTGCGCGTGCATCGCAATGCCTTGGTGGCCAAGTCGGCCGTGCGCGAGTTGTTGCGCGGCGGCCCGCAGCCCACGCTGGAGTCGCCGCTGGACAAGGATGCGGCCGAGGCCGCGGAAGCCAGCGAAGGCTGGGCCTTGCGGGTGGCAACGGTGAATGAATGGTTGAGCGTGTCGCGCCGCCAAGTGGCCGCGGTGCGTGAAGCGCTGGCCAGCCGCCAAGGCGGGGATTGATCGCGAACACCGCTCGCCTGAGTCGGCCAAGCAGCACGATCTGGCCCCATTCGGCCCATCGGTTGTGCGTGGCCTTGCAAGGCCTCAGCTGAGCTTGGCTTAGGCAACAGTTCTTCACATGGCCCCGCTACTATCCGGCAGCTGATTTTTTGCCTGTGCGCAGCCTTTGCGCCGCGCATGCCTCCTGATCGGGCCGCCATGATTGACAAGCGTTTTTTCCCCCGCCAGGTGGTGGAGACCAGCGGCAACCGCTGGGACTGGGCCTTGCTGCCCTTGGTGCTGGCCCTGCTGAGTTTGCTGGCGCTGGCGGGCTCGCAGATGGCTCAGCCCTTTCATGTGGGCGAGGCCTTGCCGATCAGCCTGGATCCCGCTTACCTGCCTTATTACTTGCTGCGCACCACTTTGCGCATGTTCCTGGCGCTGGCCGCCTCGGTGGTGTTTGCCTGCGTGTTCGCGGCGCTGGCGGCCAAGTACCGGGCGGCGGAAAAAGTGCTGGTGCCCATGCTGGACATCCTGCAGTCGATTCCCATCCTGGGCTTTTTGTCCATCACCGTGACCGGCTTCATCGCCCTGTTCCCGGGCAGCTTGCTGGGCGTGGAGTGCGCAGCCATCTTCGCCATCTTCACCTCGCAGGCCTGGAATATGGCCTTCAGCCTGTACCAAAGCATGCGCACCGTGCCGGCCGAGTTGCAGGAGGCGGCGCGCATCTTTCAGCTCTCCGGCTGGCAGCGTTTTTGGCGCCTGGAGCTGCCTTTTGCCATGCCGGGCTTGCTGTGGAACATGATGATGAGCATGTCCGGCGGCTGGTTCTTCGTCGTGGCCTCCGAAGCCATCTCGGTGGCCAATCAAGACATCAAGCTGCCGGGCGTGGGCTCCTACATCGCCATGGCCATCGCGGCCAGCGATCTGCAGGCGATTGGCTATGCCATCCTGGCCATGCTGATCGGCATTCTCTTGTACGACCAATTGTTTTTCCGCCCGCTGCTGGCCTGGGCCGACAAGTTCCGTTTTGAGGAATCGGGCAATGAGAACGCGCCCAGCTCTTGGTTGCTGACCTGGCTGCGCCGCACCGATTTGATTCAACGCATCGGCCTGATCCCGGCGCGCTGGCTGGGGGCGAGTTTTCGCCTCACGCGCCGGCGCTTTGATGGCAGCTCCATCCGCGCCCGCGTCAAACCGGTCAATCCCTTGTGGGAGCGCGGCTGGGACGCGGTGCTGGCGGCGCTGGTGCTGTTTGCGGTGTGGCGGCTGGGAATCTTCATCCACAGCGAGGTGGGTTGGCAGGAGGTGGGCCATGTCTTCAAACTGGGCCTCTACACCCTGAGCCGGGTGCTGGTGTTGATTGCCGTGGCCTCGCTGATCTGGGTGCCCATCGGCGTGTGGATTGGCCTGAACCCTCGCATCGCCGGGCGGGTGCAGGCATTGGCGCAGTTTTTGGCGGCTTTCCCCTCGAATCTGGTCTTCCCGGTGGCGGTGATTCTGATCGTCAAGTGGCAGCTCAATCCCGACATCTGGCTCTCGCCCCTGATCATTCTGGGCACGCAGTGGTATTTGCTCTTCAATGTGGTGGCGGGGGCGTCGACGATTCCTGCCGAGCTGCGCTACGCGGCCAAGAATCTGGGCCTCAAGGGCTGGTTACTGTGGCGGCGCTATTTGCTGCCGGCCGTCTTCCCCAGCTTTGTCACCGGCGCCATCACGGCCAGCGGCGGCTCCTGGAACGCCAGCATCGTGGCCGAGTATGTGAGCTGGGGCGACACCAATTTGCAGGCCCAGGGCTTGGGCAGCTATATCCAGCACATGACGGCGATCGGCGACTTCCCCCGCATCGCCCTGGGCATTGGCGTGATGTGCGTGTTCGTCATGGCCTTGAACCACTGGGTCTGGCGACGCCTATATCGCCTGGCCGAAGCCCGTATGCATTTTTGATCGAGAGCGATGTGATTGATGAGTACCCTGATTGAACTGAAGAACGTCGCCAAGAGCTTCAAGTCTTCGGACGGCAGCCAGCGCTCGGTGCTTGAAGGCGTGGACTTCCGGCTGGAAAAGGGCGAGATCGTGGCCTTGCTGGGCCAGTCCGGCTCGGGCAAATCAACGCTGCTGCGCATCATGGCCGGCCTGATTGCGGCCGATGGCGGTGATGTGCGCTACCAGGGGCAGCCCATCTTTGGCCCGGTGGCGGGGGTGTCGATGGTGTTTCAGTCCTTCGCGCTCTTTCCCTGGCTGACGGTGCAGCAAAACGTTGAGCTCGGCCTGGAGGCCCGTGGCATCAGCCCGGCCGAGCGGGCCAAGCGCGCCGAGGCGGCCATCGAGATGATCGGCCTGGCCGGCTTTGAGGGCGCTTTGCCGCGCGAGTTGTCGGGCGGCATGCGCCAGCGCGTGGGCCTGGCCCGCGCCTTGGTGATGGAGCCCGCCGTGCTGCTGATGGACGAGGCCTTTTCGGCCCTGGACGTGCTGACCGGCGAGCGCCTGCGCAATGAAATTCTGGAGCTCTGGGTGGGCGGCGAAATGCCCACGCAGGCCATGCTGGTGGTGTCCCACAACATCGAAGAGGCGGTGATGATGGCTGACCGGGTGCTGATTTTTTCCAGCAACCCGGGCCGGGTGCGCGCCGAGTTGCCGATTCGCCTGCCGCATCCGCGGGATGCCGATAGCGCCGAAGTTCGCGACCTGATCGACGAGGTCTACGGCCTGATGACGGCGGGCGCCGCGCCCACCGACATGGGCCATGCCCACGCCCTGCGCCCGCATTTGTCCGACCGCTTGCCCGAGGCCGATGTGGGCCGCATGGAAAGCCTGCTGGAGCTGTTGTCCGAGGACAGTTTCAAGGGCCGCGCCGACCTGCCGCAACTGGCCGAGGAGAGTGAGCTCACCGACGACGAGTTGCTGCCACTCACCGATGCGCTGCATCGCTTAGGGCTGGCCACGCTGGAGCATGGCGACATCCTCATTACGCCTCTGGGTCAGCGCTATGTGGCCGGCGAGCACGAGTTTCGCCGCGAAATCTTCGGCCAGCAGTTGCTGGCCCATGTGCCCCTGGCCGCCTTCATTCGCCACAGCCTGGAGCAAGAAGACGACGGCGAGCTGCGCGAAGAGCCCTTCCTCAAACTTTTGCAGGAAAGCATGGACGCGCAGGAAGCCGAGCGCGTGCTCAAGGTGGCCATTGAATGGGCGCGCTACGGCGAGGTGTTCGAGTACAACTACCACACCGGCATGATTCACTTGCCGGAGTCGGGTGAGGACTGACTGATTGATCGCTTGAGGGCTGGCCAGCGGGCCGGCTGCGCTTGTCGCCTAGGCGTAGACGTTCAGCCGCGTGCCCAAGTTGCCCGAGCTGGCCAGGGCAGGCGCGGGCGGTACCGAGTTGAGCAGCTCCAGCGCGCCCTGGCTTTGAATGTCCATGGCCTTGCGCAAGACCATCAGCTGGGCGGCGGCCTGAACCGTGCCGGCGCTTGCGTTGCCGGCATTGTTGACGAGGGCGGTGTTGCTGAGGTCCATGGTGATTGCTCCCAGTGAACCCCTGCTATCGACCGCCCTGGCCAAAAACTTAGCCCGTGTTGCGCAAGCCCGCCGCAATCCCGTTGATCGACAGATGAATACCGCGCTGCACCCGCTCCAGGCTCGGGTCCTGGGCGCGGGTGTCGGCCGGAGCAGCGCGGTAGCGGCGCAGCAGCTCGACTTGCAAATGGTTCAGCGGGTCGATGTAGGGGAAGCGGTGCTCGATGGAGCGCGCCAGCGCCGGGTTGCCGGACAAGCGCTTGCCCTCGCCGGTGATCAAGGCCAGTGCCTGGCCGGTGCGGTCGAACTCGGTCTGAATCGCTGCGGCAATCTTCTTGCCCAGGCGTTTGTCCACCACCAAGTCGACATAGCGCTGGGCAATGCCCAGATCGGTCTTGGCCAGCACCATGTCCAGATTGGACAAGAGGGTGCGGAAGAAGGGCCACTGCTTGTCCATGCGCTTGAGCAAGGCCAGGTTTTGCTTGTGCTGATCGCTGCCGGGCTCGCCCAGGAAGTTCAGCACTGCCGAACCAAAACCGCACCAGCCCGGCAGCGCCACACGCGACTGGCCCCAGCTGAAGCCCCAGGGAATGGCGCGCAAATCTTCAATCGCCTGCGTGGGCTTGCGCGAGGCCGGACGAGAGCCGATGTTCAGCTCGGCAATCTCGCGGATCGGCGTGGCGGAGAAGAAGTACTCGGCAAAACCAGGCGTCTCGTAGACCAGGCCGCGGAAGGCGCTGTAGCTGAGGTCAGACAGGGCTTGCGCCGCCGCCAAAAAGCTCTTGGGCGCGCTCTTGGTCGGGTGCAGCAAGGTGGCTTCCAGGGTGGCGGCCACCAGGGTTTCCAGATTGCGGCGGCCGATCTCGGGGTTGGCGTACTTGGAGGCGATCACCTCACCCTGCTCGGTCAAACGGATCTGGCCGTTCACGGTGCCAGGTGGCTGGGCCAGGATGGCCTGGTAGCTCGGGCCGCCGCCTCGGCCCACGGTGCCGCCGCGGCCGTGGAAGAGGCGCAGGGTGATGCCGTGCTGGGCGCGCAAGTCGTCGAACAACTCCACCAGCGCGATCTCGGCGCGGTACAGCTCCCAGCTGCTGGTGAACATGCCGCCGTCTTTATTGGAGTCGGAATAGCCCAGCATGATGTCTTGCTCGGCGCCGCCGCGCTTGATCAGCGCCGCGATACCGGGCAAGGCGTAAAACTCGGCCATGATTTGCGGCGCCAGGCGCAGGTCGCCAATGGTCTCGAACAGGGGCGAGACGATCAAGTCGCAGATGGCACCCTCGGGCTCATCCAGGGTGCCGCGCAGCAGGCCCACTTCCTTCATCAGCAGCAGCACTTCCAGCAGGTCGCTGACCGATTCGGTGTGCGAGATGATGTAGTGGCGCAGCGACTCGCGGCCAAAGCGCTGCAGCGATTCCGCCGCGGCTTCAAAGATGTCCAGCTCGCCCAGCGTCTTCTCGCTGTAGGCGGCGCCATGCACGCGCAAGGGGCGGGCGTCTTGCAGCAGGCGGATCAGCAGATCGCGGCGCTGCAACTCGTCCAGCGCGCTGTAGTCCGCTTGCAGGCGGGCCACTTGCAGCAGCTCGGCCAGCACCGCTTCGTGCTGGTCGGAGCTTTGGCGCAGGTCCAGGGTGGCGAGGTGGAAGCCGAACACGCGCACGGCGCGCATCAGCGGCGCCAAGCGAGGCGCGATCAAAGCTTGCGCATGATGTTGGCGCAGCGAGCTTTCGATGATGCGCAGATCGGCCAGCAGCTCCTCGGGGCCGGTGTAGGGCGCTTGCGGTGCAACGGCGTGGCGCAAGGCCTCGGTGCCGGTGAGCTGGGTCAGGCTGGCGGCCAGGCGCGCATACATGCCGGTCAGGGCGCGGCGGTAGGGCTCGTCCATGCGGTGTTCGTTGCGGTCCGGGCTGCGCTCGGCCAGGGCCTGCATCTCGGGCGTGACCTGGGCCAGGCGGTAGGAGATCGACAACTCCGCACCCAGCTCATGCAGCTCGGTCAGATAGTGGCGCAGCGCCACTTCCGACTGGCGGCTCAGCGCATGGCGCAGGGTCTGGGCGGTGACGTTGGGGTTGCCGTCGCGGTCGCCGCCAATCCAGTGGCCCATGCGCAAAAAGCTCGCCAAGTCATGACCCGGCAGGGCTTCTTCCAGCTCAGCGTAGAGCTTGGGGATTTGGCGCAAAAAGGTGGCCTGGTAGTAGGACAGGGCGTTTTCGATCTCGTCGGCCACCGTCAGCTTGCTGTAGCGCAGCATGCGGGTCTGCCACAGCTGGGTGACGCGGGCGCGGATCAGCGCCTCGTTGGCGGCCAACTCACGCTCGGTGTGCAGGCTGTCGCGCTGCTCCACCAACTGGGCCACGGCGCGCTCGGCGTCCAGAATGCTCTTGCGCTGCACCTCGGTGGGGTGGGCCGTCAGCACCGGCGAGATAAAGCCGTGTTGCAAAGTCTTGGCGATCTCGGCCGGGCGCACGCCGGCTTCATGCAAGCGCTCCAGCGCGAAAGCGAGTGAGCCCGCTTGCAGGCTGCCGGCGCGCTCATGCACCTCGCGGCGGCGCACATGGTGGCGGTCTTCGGCGATATTGGCCAGGTGCGAGAAATAGCTGAAGGCACGAATCACGCTGACGGTTTGCTCGCCGCTCAAGCTCTTGAGCAATTTATCAAAGCTCTTGCCCGCTTGCGCATCGTGCTTGAGGCGAAAGGCCACCGAGAGCTGGCGCACTTTTTCGACCAGCTCATAGGCCTCGCGGCCCTCTTGCTCGCGAATAACCTCGCCAAGAATGCGGCCCAGCAGACGGATGTCATCGGTCAGCGGTTGGTTTTTGTCGACCGCGCTGCGCTGCTGCGCCTTTTTGGCGGGCACTGAAGCGGGTTTGGCGGGCTGGCTGGACTTGGAACGCATGGCGAGGCTCGAGGTTGGGGACCGGAGATACCTGGCGGGCGCCAATGGGCGCTCGCCGCGATGTAACGAAGTTACTTGTTTCTGACTTTATCAGTTTCTTCGGCGCTGCGATGCGGGCGCGGCCTGTTTGATAATCCGGGCATGAGCGAAACCAATAATCAAGCCGTCATCATTGCCACCCGTGAGAGCCGCCTGGCTCTGTGGCAAGCCGAACATGTCAAAGCCCGGCTGGAGGGCGAACTGGGCCTCAGCGTCAGCCTGCTGGGCATGACCACCCGAGGCGATCAAATCCTGGACCGCAGCCTGTCCAAAGTGGGTGGCAAGGGTCTCTTCGTCAAGGAGCTGGAAACGGCGCTGGAAGAGGGCCGCGCCCGCTTGGCCGTGCATTCGCTCAAAGACGTGCCCATGGAGCTGCCCGAGGGCTTCGAGCTGGCCGCCATCCTGCAACGCGAAGACCCGCGCGACGCCCTGGTGTCCAACCGCTATGCCAGCCTGGACGAACTGCCGCAGGGCGCGGTGGTCGGCACCTCCAGCCTGCGCCGCGTGGTGCAGTTGCTGGCCTTGCGGCCGGACCTGCGCATCGAACCTTTGCGTGGCAACCTTGACACCCGCATGCGCAAGCTCGACGACGGCGGCTACGACGCCATCGTGCTGGCCGCCGCCGGCCTGATGCGCCTGGGCGCCGGTGAGCGCATTCGCGCCCGCTTCGGCATTGACACCATGATCCCCTGTGCCGGCCAAGGCGCTTTGGGCCTGGAATTGCGTGCCGATGACCACGCATTGAAGGCGCAAATCCAGAGCCTGATCCACCGCCCAACCTGGCTGGCCACCTTGGCTGAACGCGCTGTGTCGCGCGCGCTGGGTGGCAGCTGCAGCGTGCCGCTGGCGGCTCACGGCCATTGGCAGGGTGATCAGCTGATCCTGGCCACGGCCCTGGGCAATGCCGAGTTGCCCAGCAGCCCCTTGCTGCGCACCCAACTGCAAGCAGCAGTGGCCAGCGAGGCCGAGGCCGAGGCCTTGGGCCAGCAAGCAGCGCAAGCCTTGCGCGAGCAGGGCGCGGCGGGCTACTTGCCGCAAGCTTGCTGAGCATGCGCCTGGTGCTGACCCGCCCTCAGGGTCAGGCACCCGAGTGGCAGAAAAAGCTGGCGGCCCTGGGCGTGCAGGCCGAGAGCCTGCCCTTGCTGGAAATTGCCCCCAGCGATGGCCGCGACGCGGCCCTGGCCTGGGTGGCCTTACCGGCAGCGGCGCTGGCTTTTTTTGTCAGCCCCAATGCGGTGGAGCACTTTTTTGCCAGCCAGCCGCCGGGCCAGGCTTGGCCTGCGCAAACCCTGGCCGCCTGCGTCGGGCCGGGTAGCGCCAAGGCGCTGCAGGCCTTCGGCGTGCCGGCCGCGCTGATTGTTCAGCCGCCGGCGGACGCCGCTAGCCTGGATTCCGAACATCTCTGGCCCTTGCTGAGTGGCTTGGATTGGCAAGGTAAGTCGGTGCTGCTGCTGCGCGGCGAAGGCGGGCGTGAATGGTTGGCCGAGCGCTTGCGTGAACGCGGCGCGCAGACGCAGGCTTTTTGCATTTATCGCCGCCGTTGCCCGGTGCTGGCGCCGCCCGAGCAGGCCTTGCTGGCACGCATCCTGGCGCAGCCGCGCGAGCATGTCTGGCTGTTCAGCAGCGCCGAAGGGGTGGGCCATCTGGCTAGCTTGACCGAGCCGGGTCAGGATTGGTCGCAAGCCTTGTGCATCTGCACCCATGAGCGGATTGCCGCCGCCGCCCGCGAGCTGGGTTTGACACATGTGGTTTTGACGCGACCCGACCCGCAAGCAGTCCAGCACGCCCTGCGCCGTCTGCAGGGCGACCCCTACAATCATTTTCACCGTGAGTGATACCCAACAAACCCCCATCGAGTCGGCGCCCGAGCTTGGCGCCTCAAGAGCTGGCGCAGCGCTGCCCGCACCTCAGCCTGCACTGCCCATGTGGCTGCCGGTCACCGCGGGGCTGCTGACCCTGCTGAGCCTGGGCGGCCTGGGCCTGGCCTGGCAAAGCATGAGCCGGCAGCAGAGCCTGGAGCAGGAGTTGGTGCGCCGCCAAGAGCTGGTGCAAAGCAATGCCAGCGAAGCCCGCAGCGCCGCCAAAAGCTCGCAAGACCTGACCCGCGACACCGCCGCCAAAGTGGCCTTGCTGGACGCACGCCTGGCCGAAGTGGCCTTGCAGCGCGGGCAGTTGGAGGAGCTGATCCAGTCCATGTCGCGCTCGCGGGACGAAAACGTGATTGGTGACATCGAGGCCTCGATCCGCGTGGCATTGCAGCAAACGGCCATCACCGGCAGCGCCGAGCCCCTGGTCATTACCCTGAAGCTGGCCGACGAGCGCCTGCAACGCTACAAGCAGCCGCGCATGGAAGGCGTGCGCCGGGCCGTGGCGCGTGATCTGGACCGCGTCAAGGCGGTCAGCGTGGTCGATGTGTCGACGCTGACCATCAAGCTCGACGAGGTGGTGCGCCTCGTCGACGAATTGCCGCTCATCGTCAATGCCGAACAGGCCGAGGCCGTGAAGCCCAAGCCCCAGGACGACCGCAGCAAGTCTGCCGCTAAGCCTGCCAAGGCTGGGAGCGCGGGCGACAAGACCGCAGACAGTGGCAGCCTGGCGCTGTGGTGGGCGCAGGCCAGCAAGACCTTCAGCGACACCGCGGCCCTGGTCTGGCACGAGACCCGCAGCCTCATTCGCGTCACCCGCATCGATCATCCAGAAGCTGTGTTGCTGGCGCCTGAACAGGCCTTCTTCCTGCGCGAGAACCTCAAGCTGCGCTTGCTGAATGCGCGCCTGGCCCTGTTGAGCCGGCAGTTCGAAACGGCGCAGGCCGATCTGCGCGATAGCCAGGAGATGCTGGCCCGCTACTTTGATGGCCGCGCCTTGAAGGTCAAGGCCGCCAGCGATTTGCTGCGCCAGGTGACGGGCCAGGCCCGCCAGGTGGTGGTGCCGCGCCCGGACGACACGCTGGCCGCCTTGTCCGCCGCTGCGGCCGGCCGTTGATGATGATGGGAGCTTGAGTCTCATGCGCACCATCATTTGGTTAGTTTTGCTTTTCACGGTGGCCGTGGTGGCTGCCCTGGCCCTGGGCCGCAACGACGGGCTGGCGAGCTTTTACTGGAGCGGCTGGCGCCTGGATGTGTCGCTGAATCTGTTCTTGCTGGTGCTGGTGGGCAGTTGCTTCGCCCTGGTCACCGCCATTCAGACCATCAACGCCCTGATCAACTTGCCCCAGCGCGCCAAGGAATGGCGTTTGGCGCAGCGCGAGCGCAGCGCCCAACTGGCTTTGCGTGAAGGTCTGGCCGAGTTCTTTGGCGCCCGCTACGGTCGCTCGCAAAAAGCGGCGCAGCGTGCCTTGACCATCCATGCGCAGACGCCTGAGCTGGAGCGCGACCACGGCTTTTTGGCGCTGGGCCATTTGCTGGCCGCCAGCAGCGCCCACCGCATGCAAGACCGTAAGCGTCGCGACGAGCAACTGGCGCTGGCGCTGGACTTCTCCAAGCGCAGCTCCGCCGGCAAGGCGCAGGAAGAGGGCGCTTTGCTGTTGGCGGCGGAATGGGCTTTGGATGACCGGGACGCCAAACGCGCGTTCGACCTGCTGGCCGATCTGAGCCCTGGCGTGGCACGCCGCACCCAGGCCTTGCGCCTGAAACTGCAGGCCAGCCGTTTGTCCAAGCAATACCTCGAAGCCTTGCGCACGGCGCGCCTGCTGGCCAAGCACCAGGGCTTCTCCAAGGTGGCGGCGCAGGGCCTCTTGCGTTCCTTGGCCTTCGAGGCGCTGGAAGGCGCCCGCGATGTGGATCAGCTGCGCCAGGTCTGGCAGCAGCTCGATAGCGCCGACCGGCGCGATGTGTTGGTGGCCTGCCGGGCTGCCAGCCGCTCAGCGGCGCTGGGCTCACCAGATGACGGGCGCGGCTGGCTGCGCCCCTTCTGGGACGATATTGGCGAGCTGCCGGCGGATGAGCGCGCGGTGCTGGCCGAGGCCTTGGTGCCGGTGCTGCCGGGCTTGGCGCCGGAATGGCTGCAACGCCTGGAGTCTGCCGTGCAGCGCTTCCCGCGTGACAAGCATCTGGCCTATGCCCTGGGACACGCCCTGGCCGAGCGCCAGCTGTGGGGCAAGGCGCGCCTGATCCTGGAACAGGTCTGCGAGGACCACAGCGTGGCCGCCAGCGCACGCCGCCGCAGCTGGCTCACCCTGGCGCAATTGGCCACGCAGGATGGCGATATGGAGCGGCGCGCGCGCTGCTTCGAGGCGGCCGCCGGCGTGCATTGATGTGTCGATTATTTGAAATTTCTGTGCAAGCGGAAAAAACCATGCTATAGTGCAAGGCTTCGCGGCTGTAGCTCAGTTGGATAGAGTACTTGGCTACGAACCAAGGGGTCGTGGGTTCGAATCCTGCCAGCCGCACCAACAAAGAAGAAACTTGATCGGTAACTTACTGAATCAAGTTTCGGATTGAAGAAGAAAATAGAAGGGCCCGACTGAGAAATCAGTCGGGCCCTTTTTATGTAAGGGTCTGATTCTGTAGTTTGCAGTTTCACAGGGTTTGAAGCCTAGGGCGTTTGAGTATCTACAGATACCCAGGCGCTTGGCAAAAGTTCAAATTTCTGAGAAATGTTTGAAATTCAAAAATATTTGAATTCACTCAAAAAAAGCATGCTATAGTAGAGGGCTTGAAGCGGCTGTAGCTCAGTTGGATAGAGTACTTGGCTACGAACCAAGGGGTCGTGGGTTCGAATCCTGCCAGCCGCACCAAAATAAGAAGAAAACGAAAAGCCTCGATGATTACTCATCGAGGCTTTTTCAATTTCAGCTCGCTAAACCCAATTCGCGCAGAATCGCCTCCGTGTCCGCGCCGGGCTGTGTGCCAGCCTGTGCCGGCCGCAATTGGCTGCGTGAAAAGCGCGGGGCCGCGCTGGGCTGCAATTTCCCGTCGATGCGGCTGAAATTTCCACGCGCCAGATTGTGTGGGTGGCTGGCGGCTTCCTCCAGGCTCAGGACGGGCGCAAAACAGACGTCTGTGCCCTCCAGCAGGGTCTGCCACTGATTTTGCGTCTTGGCCTTGATGCAGGCCGCTACGCGGGCGCGCAGGGCGGTCCATTGGCGGGTGTCGAACTGGGCTTGCGGGTCGACGTCTTGCAGATCAAGCCGCTGCAGCAATTCGGCATAGAACTGCGGCTCGATGGCGCCCAGGGTGACGTAGCGGCCATCGGCGCATTCAAAGCTGTCGTAGAAGGGCGAGCTGTGCAGGAAGAAGTTGTGCTGCGGCGCGTCCGGCCACATGCCGGTGCCGCGCAGGGAATGAATCAGCGCGCTCATGCAGCCCACGCCGTCAACCATGGCGGCGTCGATGATCTGGCCGCGGCCGCTGCGTTGTGACTCCAGCAAGGCGCTGAGCAGGCCCAGGGCCAAAAACAGCGCGCCACCCGCCATATCGCCCAGCAAGGTGGCCGGCAGGCTAGGCGCTTGGCCGGCGCGGCTTGCCACCGACAAGGCGCCGGTCAGGGCCACATAGTTGATGTCATGCCCGGCGGCATGCGCGAGTGGGCCGCTTTGGCCCCAGCCGGTGACGCGGCCGTAGACCAGCTTGGGGTTGCTGGCCTCGAATGCCGCAGGCCCAAGCCCCAAACGTTCCATCACGCCGGGGCGGTAGCCTTCGATCAGCGCATCCGCCTGCTCGATCAAGGCGGTCACAGCGCGCATGCCCAGCTCGGTTTTGAGGTCCAGGCAGATGGAGCGCTTGCCGCGGTTCAGCGCGTCGCCGGTGTTCAGGCTGCGCAGGGCGGCGGGGCGCTCCACAACAGTGACTTCGGCGCCGAGGTCGGCCAGCAGCATGCCGCAAAAGGGTGCGGGGCCGATGCCTGCCATTTCAACAATCTTCATTCCCGTCAGCGGGCCTATCGTTTTTTGTTCTTGCAAGATGCCTCCTTGATTGCCTTTGCACAGCGCAGACAATACACGGCATGAACAAGGCATTCACCAAGGAAAACGATGGGCCCGACGATGACGAGGACGGCTCTCCCTCACTGCCCGCCATACCGCCGGGCACGCGCAACTACCTAACGCCGCAGGGCTATGCACGGCTGCGTGCCGAGTTCATGAGCTTGCTGGACGAGGAGCGGCCCAAGATTGTCGAGATCGTCTCTTGGGCGGCCAAGAATGGCGACCGCTCAGAAAACGGCGACTACCTCTACGGCAAGAAGCGCTTGCGCGAAATTGACCGCCGCCTGCGCTTTCTGACCAAGCGCCTGGACATCGCCGAGGTGGCCGACCCCAGCTTGCACTACGGCAGCGACCAGATCTTCTTCGGCGCCACTGTCACCTACGCCACCGCCAAGGGGGATGAGCGCACCATCACCATCAAAGGCATCGACGAGGCCGACAACCTGGCCGGCGAGGTCAGCTGGATTGCCCCGATCGCCCGGGTGCTGCTGAAGGCGCGCGAGGGGGACGAGCTGCAGCTGATGACGCCGGGCGGCATCGAGCAGATCGAAGTGCTGGAGGTGACGTACCCGGCGCCCAGCGCCGAAGGCAAGGCCTGAGCCACGGTTCTCCGGCCTGAGCCGGAGATTGCCGGATAAGTACTAGGTCGGCTTAACCCGCCAGACCCGCAGCACGGCGGGCGAGCGCTTGAGCGTGCGCAGCACATCGGCCAAATGTAGGCGGTCGCGCACCGAGAGCAGCAAGCTCATTTCGGCCGTTTCGCGGTGTTGGGATTCATCGCTCATCTGGATGTGCGTGATGTCGGCCTCGGCGCTGCTGACGGCTTGCGCCACTTGGGCCAGCACACCCTTGCCATTGTTGAGCAGCAGGGACACGGCGGCCTCGAAGGGGCGGGTCAGTTCCTCGGCCCAATTGACGGCGATCCAATGCTCGCTGTCGCGTTGGAAGAGCTTGCGCCCGACCTGGCATTCCGCCGTGTGCACCAGCAGGCCTTCGCCGCGGCCCAGATAGCCCTTGATCTCGTCGCCGGGAATCGGCCTGCAGCAGGCGGCCAGGCGCACCGATGCGCCTTCGCTGCCGTCCAGCGTGACCTGACCCTGGGCGGGCAATTCCTCGCTGCTGAAGCGGCCCATGGTGAGCATCACCGCATCGGGGCGCTGGCCTTGCTCGGCCAGCATGCGGGCCAGCTTCTTGGCCACGATGGTGGCGATCTTGCGGCCTAGGCCGATTTCAACCAGCAATTCGTCGATGTGGCGGTTGCCGGCCCAGCGCGCCAGCTGCTGCCAGAGCTGCGCGGCGGCGTTGTCCTCATCATCCAGGCTAGGCAGGCTGAGGCCTTCGGCGCGCAGGGCTTGCGCCAGCATTTTTTCGCCCAGATCGCGGGATTCGTCTTGCTCCAGATTTTTCAAGAAATGGCGAATCTTGGAACGTGCCCGGCCTGTGCGTACAAAGCTCAGCCAAGCCGGGTTGGGGCGGGCGCCGGTGGCGGTGACGATTTCGATCACATCGCCGCTGCGCAGCTCGGTGCGCAAGGGAACCGGTTCGCCGTTGATTTGCGCGGCCACGCAATGGTCGCCCACATCGGAGTGGATGGCATAGGCAAAGTCCACCGGCGTGGCACCGCGCGGCAGGGCCATGATTTTGGACTTGGGCGTGAAGACGTAGACCGCGTCGGGGAAGAGATCGATCTTGACGTGTTCCAGAAACTCGTTGGCGTCACGAGTTTCGTCTTGGATATCGATCAGGGACTGCAGCCAGCGCGAGCCCAGTTGTTGCGCGTTCTGTGCCCCTTGGCTGTGCGCGGTGTTCTTGTAAAGCCAGTGCGCGGCCACGCCTTTTTCGGCCACAAGGTGCATGGCCTCGGTGCGAATCTGGAACTCCACCGGCGTGCCCAGCGGGCTCACCAGGGTGGTATGCAATGACTGGTAGCCATTGGGCTTGGGGATGGCGATGTAGTCCTTGAATCGGCCCGGCTGCGGCTTGTAGAGCTGGTGCAGCACGCCCAGGGACAAATAGCATTGCGGCAATTCGTGCACAACGATGCGAAAGCCGAAGATGTCACTGACCTGCGCGAAGCTGAGGTGCTTGTCGCGCATCTTCTGGTAGATCGAATAGACGGTCTTTTCGCGCCCTTGCACCTCGACCTTGACGTCCGACTCACCAAAGGCCTTGAGCACATCGCGCTCGATACGCGAAACCAAATCACGCCGATTGCCACGCGCCTTGGCGATGGCCTTGCTCAAGGCCGCGTGGCGCCAGGGGTGGATGTGGGAGAAGCTGCGCTCCTGCAGTTCGCGGTAGATCTGATTCAGGCCTAGGCGGTGCGCGATGGGTGCGTAGATGTCCAGCGTCTCGCGGGCGATGCGCCGGCGTTTGACCGGCGCCATCGCGTCCATGGTGCGCATATTGTGCAAGCGGTCGGCCAGCTTGATCAGGATGACGCGCACATCGCGCGCCATCGCCAGCAGCATCTTGCGAAAGCTCTCCGCCTGCGACTCTTCCTTGGTGGAGAACTGCAGCTTGTCCAGCTTGGTCAGGCCGTCCACCAACTCGGCGGTGGGCGCCTCGAAGCGCTCGATCAACTCGGTTTTGGTGATGCCGCAATCTTCCATCGCGTCATGCATCAGCGCGGCCATGATCGCTTGGGCGTCCAGGCGCCATTCGGCGCAAATGCCGGCCACCGCGATCGGGTGGGTGATGTAGGGCTCACCGCTGGCGCGGAACTGGCCCAGATGGGCCTCGTCGGCAAACTTGTAGGCCTCGCGAATGCGCTTGATGTCGGCCTTGGGCAGGTAGTGCAGCAGGTGCACCAGGGCGTCAAACGAGGCGGCCTCGGCGGTGGTGGGCTCAGGGGCTGAGGCCGCGCGCAGGCCGGGCAGGCCACTCAAAGCGGCAGGCAGACGGGGAAAGGCAAAAGTTCGGAAACCCATGCGCCGAATTTACAGCATCAAACCCGGGTGAATGCGATGCAGGGTTGTTGCGGGCAAGAAAAAGGGCGCCCGCAGGCGCCCTCTGTGCAAACTGGTAAGCGCTGAGGCTTAGACCGGCACCTTGCGCAGCATCTCGATGCCCACTTCGCCGGCGGCGATTTCGCGCAGCGCGGTGACGCCGGGCTTGTTCTTGCTTTCGAGCTTAGGCGTGTGGCCCTGGCTCAGCATGCGAGCACGGTAGGTGGCGGCCAGAACCAACTGGAAGCGGTTGGGGATCTTTACCAGGCAGTCTTCGACAGTGATGCGGGCCATGTGTTTTTCCAGTCCAAAGGTCAATCAGGGAAGTTCGAGAGCGCGGAACACGGCAGAGCGATTCCGGCGCTGAGCCGCGTATTTTAACCGCTGCGCGTGAACAATCGACTTCAAATCGAAAACTGCAGTGTCAAACACTGCATTCACCACCACGAAATCGAAGTTTTGCGCCTGCGCGACCTCGATGCGGGCATTGCTCATGCGCTGGGCAATCACGGCCGGGTCGGTATCGCCACGGCGGTTCAGGCGCTGTTCCAACTCTTCCCAGCTGGGCGGCAAGATGAAGATCAGCACCGCGTAGGGGAAGAGCTGCTTGATTTGCAGCGCGCCTTGGAAGTCGATTTCCAGCACCACATCGTCGCCATGGGCCATGCGCGCTTCGATGGCCGAACGCGAGGTGCCGTAGAGGTTGCCATGCACCTCGGCCCATTCAAAGAACTCGCCGCGCGCGGCCATGGCGCGGAATTCATCCGCGTTGGTGAACCAGTACTCGCGGCCATGTTGCTCCTGGCCACGCGGCGCGCGTGAGGTGTGCGAGATCGACACATCCAGCTTGGAGTCCAGTTCCAGCAAGGCCTTGACCAAGCTGGATTTGCCGGCCCCGCTGGGGGCTGCGACGACGAAGAGATTGCCTGGATATTCCATGTGCTGAGGTCTTGAGTGGGCTGGCTTGCCGCCCTGGATGAGCCCGGGCGGGGGTGCGACATTTTAGGCGCAGCCGGGCGAGCGGGCTTGAAGCCAAGCTTGCTGCTTTGTGCGCCTGGGGCCGAGCGCTCGCTGCACAGGGGCTGGATCGGCACGGATCAAGCCCTGGCTTGAGGCTATGTCATGGCGCACATCAGGCATGATCCGCGCGCTGTGTCAGCGGTTTTTGGCCAGCGCCCCAAAGATCCGCTCAGGGCCTGCCCTTGCCGACCCCGTCATTCATTGCCCGTCGAGAGAGAGCTTTTACCCATGAGTCTGCCCTGGAAACATCAGCGCCCGCGTACCGTCTTCATCAGCGGCGGTGGCAGCGGCATCGGGCGTGAAATGGCCCAGCAACTGGCGCGTGAAGGCGCCGATATCGCCCTCATCAATCGCAAGCTGGCACCGCAGGTGGTGGCTGAGTTGCGTGCCCTGGCGCTGCGCGCTGACCAGCGTTTTGAAAGCTATAGCGCCGACGTCTCGGACGACGTGGCCTTGCAGCAGGTGATTCAACAGGCAGTTCAAGACCTAGGCGCGCCGGATCTGGCCATCAACTCGGCCGGCATGCAGATCGCCAAGCCTTTTGAGGAACTCAGCGCAGCGGAGTTCAACCGGGTGATTCAGGTCAATCTGATTGGCTCGCGCAATTTCGCGGCCGCCGTTTTTCCGCATCTCTCCCAGGGCGCGCACCTGGTCTTGGTGGCCTCGCTCGCCGGCCTGGTGGGCAATTTCGCCTATGCCGCTTATTGCGCCTCCAAGTACGGCACGGTGGGCCTGGCCGAGGTGCTGCGCATCGAGTGGCGGCTCAAGGGCATTGACGTCAGCGTGTGCTGCCCGGGTGAGATCGACACGCCGCTGATGCAAGAGGAGCGCCGTACGCTGCACCCCGTGTCGGCGGCGATGAAGGGCTTTGCCGGCTGCTTGAAGGTGGGGCCGGCTTGCCGCGCCATGCTGCAAGGCATTGCACGGCGTGAGTTTGAGATCGTGCCGGGCTTCAGGCCCAAGCTGACGGTGTTCTTGAGCCGCCATTTGGGTGGCCTGGCGCGCGGCGTGGCGGACGGCATTGCTGCCAAAGCCTTCAAGGCCTTCAAGCGGACGTCGTCGCAAGCCTGAGCCGCTGAATTCTTGCCAAGCGCCAGGCGCTCCAGGCGCGCGACGCTCCTTATTTCCCCGGCAAATGCGCGCGCATCTGTCCCAGCACAGGTGAGGGCGGCGTGATGCTGGCGTCGAAAGGATGGGAGCGCTGCCCGTTCAGCGCGCCGATGATGCGCTGCACATAGTTGCGTGTTTCGGCATAGGGGGGCACGCCGCGATAGCGCTCCACTGCACGCTCGCCGGCGTTGTAAGCCGCCAGCACCAGGCTCAAATCGCCCTCGAAATAAGCCAGCAACCAGCGCAGATAAGCCATGCCGCCGCGAATGTTCTGCGTCGGGTCGGTGAGCTTGCTTACTTTGAATCGGGCGGCAGTGTCCGGAATCAGCTGCATCAAGCCCTGCGCGTTCTTGGGCGACACGGCCAGCGGGTTGAAGTTCGACTCCCGCGCCATCACGGCCAGCACCAGATGGGGCGCGAGTTGGTAATCCGGCGCTACCAAATCGACGTAGTGCACGATCACCTGCGGCGCATTGGCCGGCGGGGCGGGTGGCGGCAAAGCCGCTTGGCGGGGGCGTTTGGCTGCCGCCAGCAAAGGGGCGGGGTCGCTGTCGGGCGGGCGCAGGCAGGCCGGCGGCGGGCCCTGTGGCGTGCCCATAGCGGCCAGCATATTCTGCGCTTGCCGCATGCCTTGCTCGGCTGCGGCGGCGAAGAGATGGGCGGCCTGGGCATCGTCGCGGGCGATGCCGCGCGGGTTGGTCAGCATCCAGGCCAAATTGAACTGGGCCACAGGGTCGCCATAGCGCGCGGCGCGGCAGTAGAGCTGGGCGGCCATCACCGCGTCGCGGGGCATGCCGTCGCTGCCGTGCTCATAAGCCTCACCTTCCCGACGCCAGCGCTCCACCTGGGCCGGCACCACCGGCCCGGTTTCAGCCGGCGGCGTGCTGGGCCGGGGCAGGGACTCCAGCGTCAGCACTTGGGCCGAGGCCAGGCCCAGCCACAGGCTGAAAGCACTCCAGCACAGCAGCAGACGGATGGGGGTGGACATGGGCGGCGGATGGGCTCGTGTTTGGGTGAAGGTTGAGCGCTTGGGGCCGTGTGGCTCATGCCTAACTTGGCAAATTGAGCCCGGCAGGCGCCGCGGCCGCGAAAGCGGCAGCGCTAGTCTGGCAGCTGTGAGGCGGTTTTGCCATCTCAGCCCGCCCCGAACTTGGGGGGGAGTGGCTTGGTGCTTAGTGCTATTGACCTTGCTGCCCCGTTGATTTCCGGCTTGATGCGCCGGTTGCGGCATACGCAGACAGGGCAGAGCGCAGGGCTATCATCGCCTGGGCAGTGTGTGCCTTGGGCCGCCAGCGCCGAGTCGGCGTTTGTCTCTAATTTTTCTGTGCCTTCCCCCTCTTGCTCCCTGTCATGAATCGTTTGCAGTCCGAATTGAATCGTCTGTTCAGGCCCGTGCCCGACGCTGCGGCCACGGGCGCCGAGCACGCCGCTGGCGGCTTGCTCGATGCGCAAGGTCGCGTGCGCGCCATGCGCTTGGGCTTGGCACAAACGGCCGACTGGCGCGAGCTGAGCCTGGTCTGGCGCGGTGTGCAACTCGATCTGGGCCTGCCTGCGCCGGCGATTGCCGTCTCGGGTCTGGAGGCGATTGAGCTTTGGTTTTCGCTCGCGCAGCCGGTGGCCGTGGCCCAAGCGCAAGCGTTTTTGGAGGCTCTGCGCCAGCGTTATCTGCCCGAGCTTGCGCTGCGCCGCATCAGCGTTTGGCCGGCTTCAGTTGTGACCACCGATTCGGGCGAACTTTTGCCGCCCCAGCAGCGCAAGAGCGAGCAATGGTCCGCCTTTGTGGCGCCCGATTTGGCACCGGTCTTTGCCGAAACCCCTTGGCTGGACATTCCGCCCAGCGAAGAAGGGCAGGCCGATTTGCTGCGATCCTTGAGTGCCATCAAGCCCGCCGAATTTGAGGCTGCCATGTCCTTGCTATACCCGGAGCCGACGGCCTCTGCCGCCTCAAATGCCGACTCCGCCGGGCCGCAGTCATCCCCAGCACTTCCGCCCGGCAATCTCAACGCCAAGCAGTTTTTGCTCAAGGTCATGAACGACGAGGCCGCGCCGCTGGCCTTGCGCATCGAGGCTGCCAAGGCTTTGCTGCCCTATACCGAAGGCTTGTCTGGCCCGCAGTCCGTGCGCTGACAGCGCATTCCCGGCGCCCGACTTGCGTAGGACTCGGCAGCCAGTCTCAGCTGGCCAGCCGCCCGTCCAGCCTGGTTTGCCCATCGGGTGCTCCGCTTAGGCGAATCTACGTAAGCCCGTAGCGCCACCTTCGGTAGTACGCTTGCGGGCTGTAATGCACTAGCGAAAGAGCGCATCGATGAACAAGATTTACCCCAGCGCGGCAGCCGCGCTCCAGGGCATCGTCAGTGACGGGCAGTTGCTGGCGGTGGGCGGATTTGGCCTTTGCGGTATCCCCGAGGCCTTGATTGCCGCCCTGCGGGACAGCGGCGTCAAAGACCTGAGCGTTATTTCCAATAACGCCGGCGTGGACGGCTTCGGCCTCGGCCAGCTGCTGGAAACGCGCCAGATCAAGAAGATGATTTCCAGCTATGTGGGCGAGAACAAGGAGTTCGAGCGCCAATACCTGGCTAAGGAGTTGGAGCTGGAGTTCACGCCCCAGGGCACGCTGGCCGAGAAGCTGCGCGCCGGTGGCGCTGGCATTCCTGCCTTCTACACCCGCACCGGCGTCGGCACCCTGGTGGCCGAAGGCAAAGAGCTGCGCGTGTTTGAAGACGGCCACACCTATGTGATGGAACGCGCCTTGAACCCGGACGTGAGCCTGGTCAAGGCCTGGAAGGCCGACAAGAGCGGCAACCTCTTGTTCCGCCGCACCGCGCGCAACTTCAACCCGGCCGTGGCCATGGCCGGCAAGCTGACGGTGGTGGAGGTGGAAGAGCTGGTGGAAACCGGCAGCATCGACCCCGACAGCGTGCATTTGCCCGGCATTTATGTGCACCGCATCGTCGTCAACGCCAGCCCTGAAAAACGCATCGAGAAACGCACATTGACCGTCAAGGGAGAGAAGTGATGGCCTGGACCCAAGACCAAATGGCCGCCCGCGCGGCCCAAGAGTTGGAAGACGGTTTCTACGTCAATTTAGGCATTGGCATCCCGACCCTGGTGGCGAACTTCGTGCCGGCCGACAAGGAAGTCTGGCTGCAAAGCGAGAACGGCATGTTGGGCATTGGCCCTTTCCCGACCGAGGAAGAGGTCGATGCCGACCTGATCAACGCCGGCAAGCAAACCGTCACCACCATTCCCGGTAGCAGCATCTTCGGCAGCCACGACAGCTTCGCGATGATTCGCGGCGGCAAGATCAATTTGTCCATCCTGGGTGCCATGCAGGTGAGCGAAAAGGGTGACCTGGCCAACTGGATGATTCCGGGCAAGATGGTCAAGGGCATGGGCGGTGCGATGGACCTGGTGGCCGGCGTCAAGCGCGTGATCGTGCTGATGGAGCATGTGGCGCGCAAAAAGGACGGTAGCGAGGATCTGAAAATTCTGCCGCAATGCAGCTTGCCGCTGACCGGTGTGGGCGTGGTCAATCGCATCATCACCGACCTGGCGGTGATGGACGTGACGCCTGCGGGCCTGAAGCTGGTCGAACTGGCCGACGGCGTGACCCGTGAGTTTGTGCAGAGCAAGACCGGTGTGGCGCTGATTTAATCAAGCGCTAGCGCGGGCGCCCCGATGAGTTTCACGCGACTTCCTCAGTCACTGTCACTGCAGCTTTCTCTGCTGCTGGTCGCTGCGCTGGCGGGCTGTGCCGGCTCGGTTCAGCCCATCGGCGGGCCGCTTCCAAAGCAGCCTGTCGCCGTATCAGCATCAGCACCGGCCTCGGCGCCCGTCATGCCCGAAGCTGCCAGCGGCTGGCAAGACAAGCCGGGCTGGAGCAATGCGCACCAAGCCGTCGCCGCCGCCCATCCGTTGGCGGCAGCGGCGGGACTGGAAATGCTCAAGGCCGGCGGCTCGGCGCTTGACGCCGGCATTGCGGTGCAGCTGGTGCTGAGCCTGGTGGAGCCGCAATCCAGCGGCATCGGCGGCGGCGCCTTCCTGATGTACTGGGACGGCCAATCGGTCAGTGCCGTCGATGGGCGCGAGACCGCGCCGGCCGCGGCTGACGAGCGCCTATTCCTTTTCCCAGACGGCAAGCCTATGGGCTATCGCCAAGCGGTGGTGGGTGGCCGTTCGGTCGGCACCCCGGGCCTGCTTCGCATGCTGGAGCAAGCCCATGCCCGCTTCGGCAAGCTGCCTTGGGCGCGTTTGTTTGAGCCAGCCATCCGCTTGTGTGAGCAGGGCTATCCGCTCTCGGCCCGCAGCGTCAAGCTGCTGCAGGGCGACACGGCGCTGCGTCAAGACCCGCAAGCCGCAGCCTATTTTTACGATGCCCAAGGCCAGCTTTTGCCGGCAGGTCATCAGCTGCGCAACCCGGCCCTGGCGGCGGTGTACCGACGGGTGGCGAAGGGCGGGGCGGATGCATTTCTGACCGGGCCGGTGGCGCAAGACATCGTGCGCCGGGTGCGTGGGCACGCCAGTAATCCAGGCCTGCTCAGCGAGGCTGATCTGGCCGCATACCGCCCCATCTTCCGCCAGCCCTTGTGCACCGATTGGCGTGCGCAGAGTAGCGCCCCCTGGCAAATCTGCGGCTTTGGCCCGCCGTCTTCGGGCCATCTGACCCTGATGCAGATTCTGGGCATGTTGCCGCAGCAGGAAGCTGCTCAAGCTTTGAGTCAGGGCCTGCCGGGTGCCGCCTGGTTGCACCGTTATGCCGAGGCGTCCAATCTGGCCTACGCGGACCGCGCTAAGTACATCGCTGACCCCGATTTCGTGCCCGCGCCGGGTGGCGACTGGCGCAGCCTGCTGGCCAGCGACTATCTGAGCCAACGTGCGGCCCTGATCGGCCCGCGCAGCCAAGGCGAGGTGGCGGCCGGCCAGCCCGCGCCGCTGCGCCTGAGCTGGGCGCCGCAGGCCGAGCAGCCTGAGTTCGGCACCAGCCACATTAGCATCATCGATGCTGGCGGCCACGCCCTGGCCATGACCACCTCGATCGAAGCCGGCTTTGGTGCCCGCATCATGAGCGATGGCGGCACCGGCTTGGCCGGCGGCTTTCTGCTCAATAACCAACTGACCGACTTTGCCCTGCAGCCGCGCGATGCGCAGGGTCTGCCGGTGGCCAACCGGGTCGAGCCGGGCAAGCGCCCGCGCTCCAGCATGAGCCCGACCCTGGTGTTCGACCGCACCAGCGGCCGGCTCTTGATGAGCTTGGGCGCGCCCGGCGGGCCGGCCATCATTCATTACGTCGCTAAGACCTTGCTGGCCAGCCATGACTGGCGCATGGACGCCCAGCAAGCCGTGGCCTTGCCGAACTTCGGCGCCTTCAACGGCCCTTTGCTGCTGGAAAGAGGCTTCTTCCCGGCCAGCACGGTGAGCGAGTTGCAGGGCCTGGGCCACCGCGTCATCCAGACCGATCTGCCCAGTGGTTTGCAAGCCATTGAGCGGCGTGGCCCGGGCTGGTTCGGCGCGGCCGACCCGCGCCGCGATGGGGTGGTGCAGGGCAATTGACGGGTCGCTGCCGAGGCGGCTACCCGCCACTGGGTAGTCAGGCCTTTAGGCCCTGCGCAAGGGGTTCATCGCACGCAGCTGCTGCAACTGGCGCAGCAGTGGTGGCTGACGGCCGGTCAGCTGGGCGGTGATGAAAGCCTTGAGCGGCGGCAGGTGCTGGGCCGCTTGCAGCACGCCGCGGCGCAGCAGCTTGGCGGCTGGGCGTTCATCGGTGAATAAGCGCACCACCGTGTTGGTGCCTTGGTAGATGGCCCAGGTCTGGCGCCGATGGCCTTGGGCATAGGCTTGCAGGCCGGCGCTGGCGCCCAGATCTGCGCCGGCTTTGTGGGCTTGGCCCAAGATGCCAGCCAACAACTCCACCCCGTAGAGGCCGAAGTTGTAGCCATGGGCCGTCACCGGGTGCATGCCTACGGCGGCATCGCCCACCAAAGCGAGGCGTTGGCCGGCAAAGCGGTGCGCGTAGGTGGCCACCAGTGGGTAGAAGTGGCGTGGCCCGGCCAGGCTCAGCTCACCGAATCGGCCTTGCAATTGTTCGCCCACCCAGTGGCAGAACTGGGCTTCGTCCCAGGCCAGCATGGTGTTGGCTTGGTCGGCCGGCAGGGTCAGCACGACCGAGCTGCACAGGCCGTTGAGCGGCAAGATGGCCAAGGTGTGGCCGTAGTGAAAACACTCCAGCGCGGTGGCTTGGTTGGGCAGGCTGTGCCGCACCCGGCAGACGATCACGCTGCGGCCGAAGTCGCGCATCTCAGCACCAATGCCGGCCCAGCGGCGGGCGGCGGAGAAGCGGCTGTCGGCGGCAATCAGCAAAGGGGCGCTGAGGGTCTCGCCGCTGGCTAGGCTCAGCGTGGCGTTTTGTGGCTGCAAGCTGATGCCGCTGACCCGGGCATCGGCGCGGATGTTGATCATCTCGCTGCGCCGCATTGCGCCCTGATAGGCAATGCGCCGCAGCCAATGGTTGGCGACCAGATAACCGAGCGCGTCGCGGCCGCTGCCAATGGCGTCAAAGCCCAGAAAGCCCTGGTTCAGCGCCTCGCCTTGGCCGTTGAAGACATGGGCTTGGCGCAGCGGCGCGATTTCGGCCGCGGGCAGGTCCTGCCACTGGCCCAGCGTTTGCAAGATGCCCATGCCGCGATGGGTCAGCGCGATCTCACGCCCGTCCTCGGCGGGATCGGCCAAGTGGCTCAGCGGGCTGGCTTCCAGCACGCAGCTGCGGATGCCCGCGTCGGCCAAGGCGCAGGCCATGCTCAGGCCGGCAGGGCCGGCGCCGATGATCAGAACTTCGGGGGAGGGGTTGGAGCTGGGCATGCTGCGGACTCGGGGTGCACAAGCCCCGCAGCTTAATCAGGCCCGGCGGCGCCGGGCTTGATGCGGATCAGCGCTTGCGCAATGCCTGCAGGCTCAGCAGCGTAAAACTCAGGTAAAGCAAGCCGCTCCAGAACTCGTAGGGCAGGCCCAGCAGCCGGTAAGCGGCGGCCTGGCTGCACGAGGCGGTGACCATGAAAACCGAGGGCAGCAGGTTTTCCAGATCCAGGCCGGTGAGGATGCGGTCGGCCAGGGTCAGGTCGCAGGAGGCCATCTTGGCCGCCACATCATGCTGGTACCAGGCGGCGGCCAAGCCGGCCAGGGCCAGCAGCAGCACCAGTGCCAGGGACGCTTGGCGGGCCGGGCGGGTTTTCTGCAGCAGCCAACCCAGGCCTGAGGCCAGGGCGATCAAGATGAAGATGCCGCGTTGCAACACGCACCAGGGGCATGGCTTGATGCCGAAGCCATGTTGGGCGATCAGCGCGCAGGCCAGGCTGGCCACGCTGGCCAGGCAAATACCGCCCAGCACTTTGCCGGGCATTTTCGAGGGCGTGAGGAACATAGGGGGCGGGCTCGGGCTTCGTCGGCTTGGGTGAGATTCAGTCAGTTCAGTCGGCAGCGACTTCGACAATCATCTCGATCTCAACGCAAGCGCCCATGGGGATCTGCGCTACGCCAAAGGCGCTGCGGGCATGTGCGCCCTTGACCGGGCCGAAGACCTCGGCGAACAGCTCGGAGCAACCGTTGGTGACCAGATGCTGCTCAGTGAAGTCGCTGGTGCTGTTGACCAAGCTCATCAGCTTGACGATGCGGGTGATCTTGTTCAGATCTCCCACTGCGGCGTGCAGGGTGCCCATCAGGTCGATGGCGATGGCGCGCGCCGCGGCCTTGCCGGTGGCTGTGTCCACATCGCGGCCCAGCTGGCCAACCCAGGGCTTGCCGTCCTTTTTTGCGATATGGCCGGAAACAAAAATCAGATTGCCGGTGCGCACAAAGGGCACATAGGCCGCAGCGGGCACAGCCACGGGCGGCAATTCGATGCCCAGCTTGCTGAGTTGCTCGTAGACGGAAGTGGCAGTCGTGTTGGCGTTGGTGCTCATGAGTGGACTCTGGCTTAGGATGAATGGCGGGCATCCTACACCGTGCAACGCGAGGAACTCGGCGCCGCCATGCAGCCCAGCTCATCATTGCCGACCGCTTGGCAGGCCACGCTGCCGGCCATTGCTTGGCTGCTGGGCTTGGCGGGCCTGCAGCAATTGCGGACCTTGCCCACGGTATTGACGCTGGCGGGTTTGGCGCTGCTGGGGCTAATTGCACTGGCTTTGGCATTTATCTGGCGCCGCCGCAGGCTGCTGGCCTTGCTGGCGCTGTGTTTTGCTATCAGCATGCTGGCCTTTGCCCAAGCCGCCTGGCGCGCCCAGCTGCGTTTGGATGAAGCCCTGCCGGCCGCCTGGGAAGGGCGTGACCTGCTGCTGCGAGGCCGGGTGGCCTCACTGCCCACGGCGGTGCAAGGCATTGGCGGTGCGCCGGGCTGGCGCTTTGAGTTTGAGCTGGACGCAGGGTTGGACCCCCAAAGCGGCCAGGCGCTGACCTCTCAATTGCCGCGCCGCCTGCTCTTGAGTTGGTACGCCGCGCCGGAGCAAGCCCCGCCGGCGTTACAAGCGGGCGAACGTTGGCAGCTGCTCGCCCGCCTCAAACAGCCGCATGGCTTGATGAACCCCCATGCCTTTGATTACGAGTTGTGGCTGTTCGAACAGGATCTGCGCGCCACCGGTGTGGTGCGTGAAGTTCAAACGCGGGCTCAAGCGCAAAACAAACGGCGGCAGGCCGCGCCCTGGTGGAGCTTGGACAGCTGGCGCCAGCGCTTGCGACAAGCTCTGCAAGCTCAGGTCAGCGACCCCGCCGTGGCCGGCATTCTGGCGGCGCTGAGCCTGGGTGACCAGGCGGCCATCAGCAAGGCCGACTGGGGCTTATTCCGCGACACCGGGGTCGCGCATTTGCTCTCGGTCAGTGGCTTGCATGTGACCATGTTCGCTTGGGGCATTCAGGGCTTGTTCGGCTGGTTGTGGCGGCGCAGTGCCAGGGCTTGCCTGATGCTGCCGGCGGTGACGGCGGCACGCTGGGCCGGGGTGCTGGCTGCCCTGAGCTATGCGCTGTTCTCAGGTTGGGGCGTGCCTGCGCAGCGCACGGTGTGGATGCTGCTGAGCGTGGCCTTGCTGCGCAGCTTGGGGCTGCGCTGGCCCTGGAGTTTGATCTTGTTGGCGGCGGCGGTGGTGGTGACGGCCATCGATCCTTTTGCCATCAGCCAGGCGGGGTTTTGGCTGTCCTTCTTTGCGGTTGGTTTGTTGATGGCCAGCGGCAGCGACGGCGGCGAGCAGACCGCTGCGGGCGGTTGGCGCGCCCAGCTCAGGGCTGGCCTGCACAGCCAGTGGGTGGCCACCCTGGGCCTGACGCCGCTGAGCTTGCTGTTCTTCCAGCAGATTTCGGTTGTCGGCCTGCTGGCCAATTTGCTGGCGATTCCCCTGGTCAGCTTTGTGATCGCGCCGCTGTCCTTGGCCGGCGCCTTGCTGCCCAGCCTGTGGTGGCTGGCAGAAGGCTGCGTGCGCGGGCTGATGGCCTATTTGCATGGGCTGGCGCAGCTGCCTTGGGCTGTGTGGACGCTGCCGGTGGCGCCGCTGTGGGCACAGGCGGCGGGCCTGTGTGCAGGGGCATTGCTGGTGTTGCCCTTGCCTTGGCGCCTGCGTCTGCTGGGCTTGCCGATGGCGCTGCCGCTGCTGTGGCCGGCACCCTGGCAGCCGGCCCAGGGCGAGTTCGAATTGCTTGCGGCTGACATCGGCCAGGGCAATGCCGTGCTGGTTCGCACCGCCACGCACAGCCTGCTTTACGACAGCGGCCCGCAGTTCGCGCCCGGCATCGATGCCGGCCAGCGCGTGTTGCTGCCTCTGCTGCGGGCGCTGGGCGTGGCGCGCCTGGACCGCTTGATGCTGAGCCATCGCGACAGCGACCATGTGGGCGGCGCCGCCTCGCTGCTGGCCGGCATGCCTGTGGGCCTGCTGCACAGCTCGCTGGAGCCGGAGCATGGCCTGCTGGGCGAGGCTTCCGCTCGAGGCGTTTTGCTGCAAACCTGCACGCAAGGTCAGACTTGGGTGTGGGACGGCGTGGCGTTTGAGCTGCTGCACCCGCGTGCCGAGCACTACCCGCAAGGTCTCAAAAGCAATGCCATGTCTTGCGTGCTGCGATTACGCAGCTTGGCTTCAGGAAAGACCGCGTTGCTGACCGGCGACCTGGAGGCGGCGCAAGAGCTTGAGCTCGTCCAACAACTAGGCCCGCAGGCCCTGCGCAGCACCGTGCTGCTGGTGCCGCACCACGGCAGCAAGACCTCCAGCAGCGCGGAGTTTTTGGCCGCCGTGGCGCCGCAAGTGGCTATGGCGCAGATGGGCTATCGCAATCGCTTCGGTCACCCCGCGCCCGGCGTGGCGGCGCGTTATCAGGCCCAGGGTATTGCGCTGCTTCGGTCGGATGAATGTGGCGCCTGTCGTTGGCGCAGCGAGGCAGCGCCAACATCTCGGCCGGTCTACCTTGGCGAATGCCAGCGCGAGCTGGGCCTGCGTTTTTGGCACTGGCGGCCTGCACCGGTGACTGCTGAGATGGGGCCTTGGCCCGATGGCGATGTGGGCTTGAGGGACTGACGGCGCCTTGATGTGATCAGCCGCCCCCACTCACCCGAAATCCGCTTGCCTCAGGGCCGCGCCTTGCGCAAATCAGCCAGAGCCCGGCCCAGGTCGATGACGGCAAAGGCGTAGTAGCTGCTCCAGTTGTAGCGCGTCAGCGCATAGAAATTCTCGCTGCCCAGCCAGTAGCTGGGCGCGGCGCTGCCGTTTTGCAATTCCACCACGGCCAAGGGGCCGTGGTGCTCCATGGCGGCTTCCGAGGGCACGGCGCCAAGGGCTTGCAATTGCGCCAGGCTGAATGTGGGCTTGATGTCGGGCGCCAGCAGGGCGGCGCGGGCGGAGGTCTCCACCGGCATGGCCAGGCTGTAGTGGGTGGGCATGCCGGGTTTCCAGCCGAATTCGGCCAGGTAATGGGCCACGCTGCCGATGGCGTCGGCCGGGCTGTTCAGCAGGTCCACATGGCCATCGCCGTCGAAATCGATGGCGTATTTGTTCCAGCTGCTGGGCATGAATTGCGGCCAGCCCATGGCGCCGGCAAAGCTGCCCTTGACGCTCAGCGGGTCCAGGCCTTCGCGCTGGCACAGCTTGATGAACTCGGCCAGCTCGCTGCGGAAGAAGGGGCTGCGGTCGCTACGGCCACTGGGGAAGTCAAAGGCCAGGGTGGCCAGGGCGTCGATGACGCGAAAGCCACCGGTGATCTGGCCGTAAAAGGTCTCCACCCCGATCAGTCCGGCGATCAACTCGGCCGGCACGCCGTACTGGCTTTCCGCGCGGGCCAGGGCGGCGGCATGGCGCTCCCAGAACTCCAGGCCGGCTTGCAAGCGTTTGGGTTCGACAAAGCGGGCGCGGTAAGCCGCCCAGTCTTTGGCCGTGCCTGCCGCCGCCGGCATGATCAGGCGCTGCACTACCGGCATGCTCTTGGCCTGGGCCAGCTGTTGGCGCAGCTGCAGGCGGGCAGCCTCGTCCCAGCCCTGAGCGGCGGCCAAGTCGTCGGCGAACTGCATCGGCTCGGGGCGCTGGCCGAAGGGCTGCGGGGCTTTGTCATTCACTTTGCCTGCCGCGCTCTTATGGGCCTTGGCGGACTTGCTGGTGTTCGTCGGTTTCTTCTTGGCTGTCGTGTTCGCCGCAGCATTGGCCTGGCCGCAGGCTAGCCCGAGTGCCAATCCAAGCCCGGCCAGCATAGCAAGCAGCCGCTTTGTTGACTTGATGTGGTTCAAAGGGCGGCGGCAGTTGGCGAATGAAACGGGCATGAGGCTCAGTGCGAAGAAGAAGGAGGTGGGGCGCTAGGGCCGGATGCGGGGGCGGCAGTAGGGCGCAGGCGTCGCAGCGCTTGGCGCAAAGCCAGGCGCCAGCGCAGGCGGTCGCGCCAGTGCTGTGGCGCTGTGGTTTGGCCGTAGCGGCTTTGTTCCAGTTCGGCCAGCAAGGCCAGACTGGGCGCGGCGGCTTCGGCGCCGAAGCGCTGCTGCAAGAGCGTGGCCCAGTGGCGCGGGCCTTGGTGTGGGGCGGCGTCCAGGCCAAGCCCTCGCAAGGCACGCACGACTTGCGCCCGCTGGCGTGACCAGGCATCGCGCGGCCGGCTGCTCCAGATCGACCAGACGCCGCCGCCCAGGGCCAGCAAGGCAATCACGACGGCGCTGACGCGGCCCAGGGCCAGCCAGTCGGGGCTGGCGATGCCCACGCTTTTCAGCAAATCGAACTGGTCTTGGCGCGAATAGTTCAGCACCAATTGTTGCCAGCGGTTGTTGAGCGTTTCCCAGCCGCCGCGCAGGCTGCGCCACAGGTCTGGGTTGAGCTGACCCAGGGCCGCGCCCAAGGCGCCGGGCGCGGGCTGCAAGGCCTGACCCTGGCGTATACGCTCGGGCGCCACCGCAGCGGTGGGGTCAACGCGCTGCCAGCCCCGGCCGCTGACCCAGATCTCGGTCCAGGCATGGGCATGGCTGTTGCGCACGATCCAGTAGCCGTCTTGCGGCAGCGGGTCCATGCCTTGAAAACCGGTGACGATGCGGGCCGGCACGCCCATGGCGCGCATCATCACCACAAAAGCGGCAGAGAAATGCTCGCAAAAACCCAGGCGGCGGTCGAACCAGAATTCGTCGATCAGGTGCGGTGTGACTTCACCGTAGCGCCCCGGCGCCAGGGTGTAAGCGAAGTCAGCCGTGGCCAGATGCTGCAGCACGGCGGCGGCCAGGGCGGGGCTGATTTGCTCCGCGCTCATGTCGGCAAAGCGGGGCTGGCGGCGCAGGTCGGAGGCCCATTGCAGGCTACGCGGATTGCGGCCGGGCGGCAGCTCCAGGTAGTTTTGCAGCGCCAATCTGGGCTGCAGTGGGCCGTGGCGATAGTCCAAAAAGGCTTGCGCATTCAGGCGCAGGCGCTCGGTAATGGGCCGGGGCGCCGTCCATTGCAGCTCGGGCGAGCGGGTCACGCTGATGCCGCCAAGATCCATGTCGCTGCCCACCGCCTGCGGGCTCATCTCCAGCAATGGCAGCACCTTGATGCGCAGCGGCTCCACCGTCAGCTCGTAGTTCAAGGCCGGGCCTTGCACCGCCAAGTTGTCGCTGGCGCCGGGCCAGTTGAGCGCGGCAGGCCGCCAACTGCGGCCATCAAACTGGGCCAGCACCGGGCCACGGAAGTAGCGCGCTGCCGGGGGCGGCGGCTCGCCCTGGAAGCGCAGGCGCATGGCGATGCTGTCGTCATTTGCGATCTCGGACATGGCGCCGAAATCCAGCTGATTGGACAAGCCCGTGCGCCCCACCGAATCGGCCGGCACGCCCCACAGCGGCGCGATGCGCGGGAACAGCATGAAGAGCAGCAACATCACCGGCAAGCCGTACAAGGTGCTGCGCGCCGCCAGGCCAGCGGCCAGCTTGATGCTGGGCTGGCCCACCGGCATTTGCGCCAGCACCACCGCGCTCAGCAGCGCCCACACGCACAGCAGGGTCCAGGCGGCGGTGAGCAGGGACTGCGAGTAGAGAAAGTTGGTCAGCACCAGAAAGAAGCCGAGGAAGAACACCACAAACGCATCGCGCCGGGCGCGCAGCTCCAGGGTTTTCAGCGCCATCAGCATCACCAGCATGGTCACACCGGCTTCGCGGCCGATCAGGCTGCGGTGGCTCAGCCAGGTCAGCCCCACCGAAATGCTCAAGACCAGCACCAGCATCCAGCGCCCGGGCAGCGGCCGGCTGGTCCAGGCGAGCAGGCCGCGCCAGCCCAGAATCAAGGCGGTGATGGCACTGGCCCAGAGCGGCAGATGCGCGAAATGGGGCGCCAGCGTGGCAGCAATGCCCAGCAGGAGGAACAAGGTGTCGCGGCTGTCGCGGGTTTGCTGCTGCCAGGCGCGAGCCAGGCCGTGCCTGTCGGCACTGAGCGGGCTCATGAACTCACTCCGAAGGAGGCCAGGGCTTCCAGGCACTGGCGCGCGTGGGCGGGGCCCAGGTCTTGCGCCAGGGGCGCGCCCTGATTCAAGCGCAAGCCATAGGGCTGTTGCAGGCGCTCCGCCGCCAACACCCAGGCGCTCAGGCGCGAGAGCCGGGCTTCGCTGTCCAGCCCGGCGCAGTCGCGCCAGTCCAGCCACAGGGCGCGGTTGGCAGGGGCCTGGGTCTGGCGCACCCACAAGGGCGTGCCTTGCTCAAAACTCAGCGCCGCTTTCTTCCAGATCACCTGGCGCATGGCGTCGCCGCGCCGATAGGGCCGCACGCCTTCAAAGTCCTGGCCTTGGGCCGAGGGCGTGGCGCTGGCGGGCTGCGAATCTTGCTGGCCATCTTCGCCGGCCGCTTGAGGCGAGGCAAAGGGCGGGGCGGGTGTTTCGGCGCGTGGGTAGACCCAGGCTTTGGCGGCCGGCCGCCAGATGCTCCAGGCCCGAAACAGGCCGAGCGGAAAGCGGGTGACGATTTGCAAGCCCGGCAGCGGCTGGTGGCCGCGCGGGCCGGCGGGCAGGCGCAGGGTCAGCAAGGCGTGGCCGAGCGCGGGTACATCGGTCCAGGCGATGTCTTGCTCGGGGCCGCCTTGCACATGCACGCCGATGCCGAAGCGGGCGCGGCCGCTGTTGTGCAGGCGCAGCTCCAGCTGCAACTCATCGCCGGCAAACACCGGCTCCGGGGTTTTCAGGTCCAGGCTCAGGCCGTGCAGATTGGCATGCGTCAGGTGCATGGAGGCCAGGCCGGCGCCGGTGAGCAAAAAGGTCAGCAAATAGCCCAGGCTGAGCTGGTCGTTGATGGAGGCCACCAGCAGCAGAGCCAGGGTGGCGCAAAAAAACAGGCCGGGGCGGCTGGGCAGGATGTAGACATTGCGCTGGGTCAGCTCGGTCGTGTCGCTGCGCGGGTGGCGGGCCAGCCACCAGGCTTGCCAGGTTTGCTTGAGCATGGCGCTAGTGCCTGGCCGAGGTTCAGGGCAGGGCGATGGCTTCGATCATCGCGCGCACCTGCTCACGCGCGCCGCGTCCCGCACCCGCTTTGGGCACCAGGCGGTGGGCAATGGTCTGGGGCAGGATGGCTTGCACGTCTTCGGGCGCCACAAAGTCGCGCCCGTCCAGCAGGGCGCGGGCGCGGGCCGCGCGCAGCACGCCCAGGCCGGCACGCGGGCTCAGCCCTTCGGCAAACCACTGGCCCGAGCGGGTGGCGGCGAGCAGGGCCTGCAAATAGTCAAGAAGCGCGGCGGAGGCGTGAACCTCACGCACATCGGCTTGGGCCTGCAGCACGGCGGCGGGCGACATCACCGGCTGCAGGGCGCGCATGGCCTCGCGGCTGTCTTGGCCGCTGAGCAGTTCGCGCTCGGCGGCGCGGTCGGGGTAGCCCAGCGAGATGCACATCAAAAAGCGGTCCAGCTGCGACTCGGGCAGGGGGTAGGTGCCGAGCTGCTCGCTGGGGTTTTGGGTGGCAATGACGAAAAAGGGTTGGGGCAGGGGGTGGCTGACCCCGTCCACGCTGACTTGCTGCTCCTCCATCGCCTCGAGCAAGGCGCTTTGCGATTTCGGCCCGGCGCGGTTGATCTCATCGGCCAGCAGCACTTGGGCGAATACCGGACCGGGGTGGAATTCGAAGGCCGCTTTCTCGCGCTCGTAAATCGTCACGCCCAGCAGGTCCGAGGGCATCAGGTCGGCGGTGAACTGCAGGCGCGAGAACTTCAAGCCCATGGAAATCGACAAGGCATGCGCCAGGGTCGTTTTACCCACACCGGGTAAGTCCTCGATGAGCAAATGGCCGCCGGCGATCAAGCAGGCCACACAGTCGCGGATCTGTGCCGGTTTGCCCTTGATGATCGTGCTAATCTGCTGCTGAAGGGCTGTCAGAAGTGCAGTGCTTTGTTGGCGTGATGCGGAACTCATGCGTCACACCATAGCAAACTTCATGACGGGCCATCCCTCGGAATAACAGTTAAGAGCTGCCCGCCCCATGTCCACTGCCTACCTGAGCCATCCCGACTGCCGCCGCCACGATATGGGCGCAGGCCACCCCGAGTGCCCGCAGCGGCTGGACGCCATTGAAGACTGGCTGATTGCCAGCGGCATCGGCGAGACCCTGGTGCGCCTGGAGGCCGAAGAAGTGAGCATGGCCGATGTGGAGCGCGCCCACACCCACGGCTATGTCAGCGAGGTGGCCGAGGTGTTGCAAGCCTGCGCCGCCAACGGCAGCCACCACGCCATGGACCCCGACACGGTGGCCAATCCGTATACCTGGGCGGCGGCACTGCGCGCCGCCGGCGCCGCGGTGCAAGCCACCCGGCTGGTGCTGGACGGCACGCATGAGAACGCTTTTTGCGCGGTGCGCCCGCCCGGCCACCACGCCACGCGCGACCAGACCATGGGCTTTTGCTTCTTCAACAATGTGGCGATTGCCGCCCGCTACGCCCTGGATGTGCGCGGCCTCAAGCGCGTGGCCATCGTGGACTTTGATGTGCACCACGGCAACGGCACCGAAGACATCATTGCCGGCGATGACCGGGTGCTGATGGTCAGCATCTTCCAGGACCCGCTTTATCCCTATAGCGGCGCCGTGCCCAAGGGCGAGAACATGGTCAATGTGCCGGTGCCCGCCTATACCCGTGGCGGCGAGGTGCGTGAGATGGTCGAGGCCATGTGGTTGCCGGCGCTGGAGCGCTTCAAGCCGCAGATGATCTTCATCTCGGCTGGCTTTGATGCCCATCGCGATGATGATCTGGGCCAACTCGGCCTGGTCGAGGCCGACTACGAATGGCTGACCCTGCGCATCATGGATGTGGCCAAAGCCCATGCCCAGGGCCGCGTCGTTTCCTGCCTGGAAGGCGGCTACCACCTCGGCGCCCTGGCGCGCAGCGTGGGCGTGCATTTGCGCGTGATGTCCGGCGTTTGAGTGAGGCCGGGCTCAGTCAGAGCCTAGCCTGAGCTAGGCCTGATGTCGGCCCCGTGTGAAGCCCAGCGTGCATGGGCCGCACAGGCCGTTCGGCGAGTCGGTGAAAATGGCGCACTTCTTGTTCGCCCCCACTCATTCGCATGAATCAGACCAACAGCACTTTCGACCTCGCCGAACTCCAGGGCTTGCTGCAATCTCTGCTGACGCCGACCGCCTTGCTGGGCCTGGGTGTCTTTCTGGCCTGTTTGGGCGTGTCGTGGCTGGTGGTGAACCTGATCAATCGCCGGGTGCCGCATCGGACTAACTCGGTGCTATTCGGCACCCATGTGGTTGACGGCGTTTTGTTCCCGGTGCTGGCCCTGGTGCTGGCCATCATTGCCAAGCGCTTTTTGCCGCTGGTGGGGGTGTCGCCGGCGGTGTTCAAGCTGGCGGTGCCGGTCTTGGTGTCGCTGGTGCTGATTCGCCTGAGCGTGCGGGTGCTGGGCGCGGCCTTCCCCGATTCGAAGATGCTCAAGACCCTGGAGCGCACCGTCTCCTGGCTGGCTTGGGGCGGCTCGATCCTGTGGGTCACCGGCATCCTGCCCTTTGTGCTGAAGGAGTTTGAGGACATCCGCTGGAAGATGGGCGGCTCGCAGATGACGCTGCGCAATCTGGTCGAAGGCGCCTTCTCGGCCGTCATCGTCCTGGTGGTATCGCTGTGGATTTCTTCCTTGATCGAGGCTCGCTTGCTGCGCGGCGGCACGATGGATTTGTCCTTGCGCAAGATTGCCGCCAATGCGACGCGGGCGATCTTCTTGTTCGGCGGCTTGCTGATCGCCTTGTCCTCGGCCGGCATCGACCTCACGGCGCTTGGCGTGCTGGGCGGCGCGCTGGGTGTGGGTATCGGCTTTGGCTTGCAGAAGCTGGCGTCCAACTATGTGTCGGGCTTTGTGATCCTGGCGGAGCGTTCGCTGCGCATCGGCGATATGGTCAAGGTGGATAACTTCGAAGGCCGCATCAGCGATATCAACACCCGCTACACCGTCATCCGCGCGCTCAGCGGCCGCGAAGCGATTCTGCCCAATGAGATGCTGATCACCCAGCGGGTCGAAAACATGTCGCTGGCCGACCCGCAGGTGCTGCTCAACACGGTGGTGACGGTGGCCTATGGCACCGACCTCGACAGCTTGTTCCCCAAAATGATCGCCGCAGCCCTGAGCGTGGAGCGTGTGTTGCGCATACCTGAGCCCGCTGTTCAGCTGAGCAATTTCGCCGCCGATGGCCTGGAGTTGACCCTGTACTTCTGGATTGCCGACCCGCAAAACGGCCAAGGCGGGCCCCGCTCCGACGTCAATATGGCCCTGCTGCGTCTGCTCAATGAGCTGAATGTGGAGATCCCCTTCCCGCAGCGGGTGATTCGCCAGTCTTGAGCCGCCTCCTGCTTCGGCGGGAATGGGGCGCTGGCTGAGTGGCGTGGGCAATCTGCCCTTATGCCTTCGCCTCAGCTCGCTCCATCTTTGCCGGCGGCCATAAAGGCAAGCCGCCCAGCGCCTGTCCCGTGAGTTTGAGCGCAGTGCGTCGGCCCGCGCGGGCGCTGAGCCTGGGCCGCCCAACTAGCCCATCTTGGCGCTCAACTGGGCTGCCATCGTGCAGGGATGGATGGCGCCGCCGCGCTAGTTGCGCCGCGTGCGCGCTCGCCCTTGTGTGCGCTGCCGAACAGACCCCTGCTGGAGACGCGCCTAGGGTGGAGGCTCCGACGGATCCACCGGCAGGAAGGGCAGCACCATGTACGGCTTCACGACGACCTTGACCGACACCAGCTTCGAGCAGGCACTGGCTCGGACGGTTGATGCGCTCAAAAGCGAAGGCTTCGGGGTCTTGAGCGAGATCGATGTTCAGGCCGCGCTGCAAGACAAGCTCGGCCTGGCGATGCGGCCTTACCGCATCCTCGGCGCTTGCAAACCCACTTTGGCTCACCAGGCCCTGCAGGCGGCGCCGGACATCGGCCTGCTGCTGCCCTGCAATGTGATCGTGCGTGAAGCCTCACCGGGCCAAATCGTGGTGGGCTTTTTAGATCCGCAAATCATGGTGCGCCTCGTTGGCAGCATGGTCGGCCCCGAATTGCAGGCCGTCGCAGACGCGGCCGAACAGCATTTACGCAGCGCCTGCGCCCGGTTGTCCGGCAGCACGACCGCCGTTTCAACGGTGTGATGCCGCCGCTGCTCCTGGCCCTCAGTGCGCTGGCCCTGGGCTGGATTCTGCAGCCCTTTTACGGCGCCATCCTGTGGGCGCTGATCATTGCCATCTTGTTCGCGCCGCTTTATCGGTGGCTGCTGCCACGCGTGCAGCGGCGCCGCAATGTGGCGGCAGGCCTAGTCATGCTGCTGGTGCTGGTGGCGGGGGTTTTGCCCTTCGCGGTGGTGACCGCGTCACTGGGGCGCGAAGCGTCAATCGTGTATCAGCACATCGCCACCGGCGAATGGAATCCTGCCCTCTACCTGCGTACGCAGTTCGATGCGCTGCCCGACTGGGTCACAGCACTCCTGCAGCATGCCGGTGTGGCGGACTTCAACAAGCTGCTGCAGCAACTCACCAACGCCTTGGCGCAGGGCAGTCAGTTCATTGCCGGACAAGCCTTTGGCATCGGGCTTGACACCTTTGGCTTTGTCGCCAGCCTGGGCGTGGCCCTGTATCTGGCTTTTTTCCTGCTGCGCGACGGGGTCGAGTTGGCACGCATTGCCGTGCTGGCGCTGCCGGTGCCGCCGCAATTCAAACAGGAATTGCTGGCTAAGTTCATGGCCGTGGTGCGCGCCACGGTCAAGGGCAGCCTGCTCATTGCCGGCATTCAGGGCATCTTGGGTGGCCTTGCCTTCTGGTTCTTGGGGGTCAAGGGTGCGCTGCTATGGGCGGTGGTGATGGCGTTCTTGTCGCTGCTGCCGATGATCGGTGCTGGCCTGGTTTGGGTGCCGGTGGCCGCGTATTTTTTGCTCAGCGGGCAGATCTGGCAGAGCCTGGCGCTGCTGGCCTACGGCAGCTTGGTGATCGGGCTGGTTGACAACCTACTGCGGCCGGTACTGGTCGGCAAAGATGCTGGCCTGCCGGACTATGTGGTGATGATCACGACCTTGGGTGGCATGGCGGTGTTCGGTCTCAACGGCTTCATCATCGGCCCCACCATCGCGGCGCTGTTCATTGCGGTTTGGCATCTGGCGCTGGCTGCGCCGCCTTCGTTGGCTTCAGCGGCCCCAGCGGCCCCAGCGGCTGCGCCGAGCGGGCCGACAGGCATTCCCCGCGAGGGCTAGGCGCCATGCGTACCGCATAAGCAAGCCGGTGAATCCAAGCGAACGACCAGCATGACTGCCTTGCACTTGTTGAGCATTATCTGCACCGCGCTGCTGCTTCAAGTGGCCGCGGGGTTGGGCGTGGTGTTGTGGCGCAGGCGTGCCTTGTTAGCCGAGCCGGAGCCGGAGCCGCAGCGAGTCGATGCCCCGCAGGGCTTGTGGGCCGCCGGCGCCTGGCCAGGGTGGCGTGAGTTCCGCGTGACGCGCCGGCAATTTGAGGACGAGGCCAAGACGCAATGCTCTTTTCATCTGCAGCCCTTGGATGGCGCGCCACTGCCTGCCTTCAGGCCAGGCCAGTACCTGAGCTTTGCGCTGCAACTGGCGCGGCCAGCCGATGTGGCTGCTGGCGCTGCGGTTGGGGCTGCCGCTGAGGCTGCAACGGGGGCCGAATTTCGGCTGACCCGTTGCTACTCGCTGTCCGATCGCCCCGACCCGGCCGAGTACCGCATCACCGTCAAGCGCGTGCCGCCGCCGCTCGGTCAAGAGACACTGCCGCCAGGCCTGTCCTCCACGCATTTTCATGATGATGTGCAGGTCGGTGCGGTGCTGCAGGTCAAGGCGCCGGCGGGGCACTTCTACATCGACCCCGATGCCATGGTGCCAGCCATTCTGATCGCCGGCGGCATTGGCATCACGCCCATGATGAGCATGCTGCGCTGGTGTGTGGCGCAGCAGCCCGAGCGAATGGTCCTGCTCTTCTACGGCGTGCGCAGCAGCGCCGACCATGCTTTCAAGCAGACGCTGGAGGCGCTGGCCCAGGCGCACCCGGCCTTCAAGCTCCATGTGGTTTACAGCAGGCCTGAGCCTGATGACGAACTCGGCCGGGACTATCAGCACCGCGGCTATATCGACATGCCGCTCTTGCGCATGCACCTGCCGCCGGGCCGAAACCAGTTCTACGTCTGCGGGCCACCGCCGATGATGAAAAGCCTGGTGCCGGCGCTGCGCGAATGGGGTGTTAGCAAGGAGGATCTCCATTTCGAAGCATTCGGTCCAGCCTCCATGCGGCCTGTTTTGCCGATGACGAATGAGCCCTTGTCGGCAGCGTCGGTCGCCTTGGACATCAAGTTCACTCGTTCCGGCCGCAGCCTGCTCTGGGATGGCGGGGACGCCAATCTGCTGGACTTTGCCGAGCGCCATGGCGTGGCGGTGGACTCAGGTTGCCGCTCGGGCAGCTGCGGCACTTGCGCCACCAAACTTCTTGCTGGCACGGTGGACTATGCCGAGCTGCCTGATTACGACATCGCCCCAGGGGCTTGCCTGCTGTGCGTGGGCAAACCGGCCTCGGCCTTGGTGCTGGAGGCCTGAGCGCCATGCAAGCGCGCCTGTTCAGCCGCGAAGTCTTGCCCTTCTTCCTGTCGCTGCTTGCCTTGGGGGCGCTGGCCTTGCTGTGCGATGCCGCGCTGCATTTGCTCAATGCCGTTTGGATTGGGCGCTGGCTTGGTATTCCGGGCACGCTGCTGATCCTGGCCTCACTGGTCTATTCGCTGCGCAAGCGCAAAGTGATTCTTTGGGGCCAGCCGGCCAAGTTGCTGCGCTGGCATGAGTTCATGGCTTGGGCGGGCTCATTGCTGGTCTTGGTTCATGCTGGCATCCACTTCAATGCCATCCTGGCCTGGCTGGCCGTTTGGGCGATGTTGATCAATGTGGCCAGCGGTTTGAGCGGCAAGTATTTGCTCGAACGCTCGCGCCGCCGCCTTGAAGCCGCGCGGCAGCAGATGCGTGCGGAGGGCCTCAGTGCCGAACAACTGGCCGAGCGCAGCTACTGGGACAGCCTGACCTTTGACGCCGTCAAGCAATGGCGCGCGGTGCATTTCCCCATCACCCTGGCGTTTGCCGTGTTGGCGCTGGCCCATATCGTGGCGGTGTTTCTCTTTTGGGGCTGGAAGTGAAGCGCCGCTGGCTGTGGTGGGTGATCGCTGCCAACTTGCTGGCTTTGCTGGTGTTGGCCTTTGTCTACCCGCATCTGATGCTTGGCCCCGGCCCGCTTGTGCCCGCGCATGCCGAGCTGAGCACCGATTGCTTTGCCTGCCATGCGCCTTTGCTCGGCGTCAGCGCCGATCGCTGCATGGCCTGCCATGCGCTCGCCGACATCGGCCTGCGTACCAGCAAGGGGGTGGCGATCAAGGCCGTGTCAGTAGCCGCAGCAGCGAACGTCTCGGCGAGCGCATCAGCACCCAGCTCAGGCCGGATCAAGTTGGCCTTTCACCAGGAGTTGGCGGTGCAAAACTGTGTCGCCTGTCATAGCGATCATGCCGGGCCAAAGCTGGTGCAGCTTAGCCACAAACCTTTCTCGCACGACATGCTGCGCCCCCAGACCCAAGAGCGCTGCGAGAGCTGTCACCAAGCGCCGGGCGACCCGCTGCATCGCCAAGGCGAGGGCAGCTGCAGCCAGTGCCACCGCTCGCAGGGGTGGAAGCCCGCCACCTTTGATCACGACAAGCTGTTTCGACTTGACGCCGACCACAATGCGAGCTGCAAGACCTGTCACAGCAATGGCGACTATCGCCGCTACACCTGTTTTGGCTGCCACGAACATACTCCGGCCAATACACGGGCCGAGCACGAGGAAGAAGGGATTCAGGATCTGGACAACTGCGTGCGCTGCCACCGCAGCGCGGACGGTGAAGTCAGCATGGGCGGCGAGCGCCAACAAGGCAGCTCGTCGAGGCGGGGCCGGGAAGGGGACTGAGTTCGTGTTTGGTGGTTCTTGCTCGCTGACAGACGCCGCGGCCAACGGGAGGCATCCTCAAAATTGAGGACAAACTGGGAAAGACACCGTCAAGCGCTGTCTTTATCGCTGTCTACAGTCGCGCCTAAGCGCCAGGCCCGACGTACCGATCGGGCCGGCCACATCAAGGATGCGGATGAGCGGCCTCGAAAAGAACAGGGATGGGGGTGAAGGCTTTTTCGCCCATTGCTTGCAGCATGGGTTCAAGGGCGGCTTGGCGGCCTTGTTGATGACGGCGCTCACCGTGCTGCTCCATGCCTTTCATTGGGACGCCATCCATCAAATCGATTACCGGGTGACTTCTGCCGTGCTGGTGCGAACGCACGGATTGAGCGGTGCGGTCTTCAGCCGAGAAATGCCGACGGTGGCTGAGACCTCGGAGCAGCCCTTGTCGGTGCAATTGATCGAGCTTGGCGCCCATGCGCGCATGCAGGCATTTGAAGCCGCCAAGCCGGACGTCGCGACGGTCGAACGCCTGCAGGGCGCGCGCCCGCTGGACCGCTCGGGCCAGATCGCGATGTTGAACGCGTTGGCCGACAACCTGGCGCAAGCCCACCTTGCTGCGACGACGCAGCAGGCGCGCCGTGCGCTGCCTCAAGTGCTGGCCATCGACTTTGACCTGGCGCCGCTCCCCGGCGAGCCTGTCGACCAAGCCAGCGAGGTGCTGAAGCGCCTTCGCAAGCTCATCAATGTGGTGGTGATCACCCTGCCGCATGGCGAAAGCAAAGCCGACAAAGACAGGGTGGCAGGCTTCATGAGCGGCCCGGCGAATTGCAGCCTCACGGTCCCGACGGGTGACGGTCAATATGGCCTCTACGTCGCTTCACCGCTGGTGCACCGCCGCCAAGCCGAGGGGCCGCTGAGCTTTGCGACCGAGGAGAAACACCGCCCATCGGGCGAGCCACCCATCTGGTTCCCGGCGCTGGGCACGCTGAGCCATGCGCTGTGGCAGCCTGGTGATGCCAGCAATGCTGGCAATGCCGAGCACAAAGCCAAGGCCTGCGCTTTGACCATGGCCTGCCGCCAAGCCAGAGGCCAACTGACCGCGGGCAGCTGCCCTACACCGGTCGCTGAGGAGAAAAAGGCCGATGCGGACAAGTGGGAAGCCCGCTACTACAACTGGCCTCTGCTGCAGAGCGAGCGCTTGGTCTTCAGCCCTGTCGAGTCCGATCGGCGAGTGCTGCAAAAAGGCTGGGATGATCCGGCTGCGGTTCGCAATGATGTTGTGACGCAGCTTCGCACCATGGCGCTGACGGCGCCGATTCTGCTGCTCTCGGTCGATGGCGGTGCTGGCTACGACCAGTTGCCGACGCCTGCGGCTTTGCCCGCACCGATCAACGGCGCCACCTTTCATGCCTTGCAGGCCATGAGCCTAGACAGGCCACTGCGTGATGACGGGGGATATGCCTGGCTGGGCGCCGCCTTTGACCTTTTTATCGGCCTCGTCTTCGTGCTGCTGGTGACGCCAGCCATGGTCTTGCTGCACCGCCTCAAGCCAGGCTGGCCGCAGCTCTGGATGGTGCTGAGTGCGCTAACGCCCATGCTGCTCGGTGCTTTGCTGTTCTGGGCCAGTCTCTACCTAGCAGCCGGTGTGATGCTGCACTGCTCTTTCTGGTTCAACCCGATCTATGTCTTGATCGGGCTCTTGCTGCATACCTATGTCGAAGGTTGGAGCGAGGCTGCGCATTCATCCGCGCATGCGGCTGAGCATGGGCGCGAGCACCATGCCCACGGCGCGCATCGATCCCACAACAAGGATCAACGCGAGCTCCGCCTGCACCGCGCCCGGCGTTCTGATCGAATTCTGGCTTGGGCGCTCTACCTGCTGATCGTGCTGGCCGGCTTCTTCAATCTATTGTTGAAAATCAAGTGAGGGAATCCGCTATGAACATCCCGCCAAGCCCTTGCCAACGTACTCGGGCAGTCAGTCACGGCGCTGCTTCGATGACGCTGATGGCCATGCTTCTGATGGGCCTGACTGGCTTGGCCAAGGCATCATCCGGCATCGACGTCTCCGGCCATTGCATGCTGGTTTGCAGTGAGCGTGAGGCAAGCTGTCTTGTTTCGACGGCCAGCTCAAGCAGCACGCCGGTGCCAGCGAAAAAGTGGACGCCTTTTGCCGATTGCAACAAGATCGAAGCCAAGCTGGGGAAAGTGGAGCTGGGCTATCTGCACAAAGGCCGCTGGCTGCGCCTCACTTTGCAGGGCAAGGCGCAAGCCCAGTTCGACGCCAAACCACCGGACAAGCCCTGCGCCATCATCACCAACGAGTGCGTGCAAAAGCAAGCCATGGCCAAGACGGCGGCGGTAGGGGGGCATGGCATCGACAGCCGCGCCGCACTGCCAGGCGGTGAAGGCGAACCCTGCACTTTGGGTCTGCCCTGCGGCGCCGTGCTGCCGGCCGAGCAGCCTCGTGAGGTTCGTTTGAGCAATGCCGGCCTGCAGGCGCGACAGCTGCAACTGCGCATCGCCCGCGGCCAGGCACGTCCGCCTTATGCGGCGCAGCAAAGTTTGAGCGTCAGCGAAGGCCGGCTGCAAATGCCGGGCAATGCCTTGCAAGCTGGCTCGGTCTATGAATACAGCTTGCTGGACGGCGCCGGCCAGGTGTTGGCGCGCGGCGAGTTTTCCACCGTTTCCGGCAAGAGCGCCCAGCAGCTGCAGCAGCTGGCCAAGCAGCGCAGCGCCCAGGGGCAAGACCCGGCACTGGCCTGGTACGACGCGCTGGTGGACAACGAGCTGTGGTGGGATGCCCTGCTGCTCGAACAAGGGAGTGCACCATGAAAACATCGTCATTCACCGCGCTACTCGCGGGCAGTGTGTTTTTGCTGGCGGCCGAAGCGGCCCAGGCTCAGCTGTCTGATCTCTTCAAGATGCTGGCACCGACCTCGGCAGGCGTGATACGGCAAGCCGACACCGCAGCCAGTGGACCCGGCGCTGCGGGGCCTGCGGCCCTTGCTGCCCCTGGCCAGGCCCCGGCCATGCGCGGCAAGAAGAGCGCGGCCGAAATCGCCGCCGAGTTGGCCCCCGACCGCCAGTGCCAAAAGGTGCAAGAGAAGTTTGACATCAGCGAGAAGTTGATGGATTACGGCGGCACCGAGGCCAGCCTGCGCCTGCAAGCCTTGGTGGACAGCGACTTCAAGTATTCCGACCTGAGCGATGACGACCGCCGCATGCTGCGCTATCTGGCCCAGACCACGGTCTGGGTGCCGGCCAGCGTGGAGCAGCGCCTGGGCTCCCTGGCAGACGAGTTGAGTGGCCGGCCGCCGGAGTTGAAGGATTTGCAGCGCCTGGCGCTGGATGAGTTGCAACAGCAGTCGCAAAAGTTCCGCCAGCTGACGCAGGACTTCCCGGGCGAGGTGGGGATTCGCGTCAACCCGGAGTTGGCTGACGGCGCCTTTGCCAAGTTTGGCGGCCGCATTCAAATCTCAACCAGCATGCTGAACCTCATGTCCGAGAACACCTTGGGCGCCGAGTTCGTGCTGGCCCATGAAATGGCCCATATCTACAAGCGTCATGCGCTCAAGCATCTGCAGTTCTCGCTGCTGTCCAGCAAGGATGGCTGGGAGCTGGGCAAGAAGTTGCTGGCGCGGGCCCAGCGCGGCGCTAGCTTTGATCCGCTGCGCGACGGCATGTTTGCCGCCTTCACCATCCCGCAGCTGCTCAGTTATGTGCGCGGCATGCAGCTGCACTTCAATGGTGAGCAAGAGCTGGAGGCCGATGCCTGCGCCGCGCAATGGCTGCGTCTGGCCGCCGTCGACCCCAGCTCGGCCTGGGACTCCTTCCGCAGCGCCTTTGCCACCGGCGGCTATGACGCCGAGCACCCGGCCACCGAGGAGCGCGCCAAGAACTTCGCGCGCCGGCTTGTGTTTGAACCCACGGCCGCCGGGCCGAAGTCGGCTGAAGGCGATAAGGGCAAGACCGGCAAGGCTGGCCGGACCGGCAAAGCTGTTGCGGCCAGCCCAGCGGACGCCAAGGCCCAGTCTGAGGGCAAGAAGGCAGGGCGCTGATTGGCTTTGGCACGCGGCACCCCACCCGCGACCCTGCCGGGCCGCTGCAAGCCCTAGCCCTGCTCGGCTGGGCGGGCAGGGCGCTTGGCCCGAGCCTTGGCGCCCAGCAAGACCAAGGCGCCAAGCCCCAAGAGCGCCGCGGTGCTCGGCTCCGGCACCGCGGAGATGGTGATGGTCTCGTAGCTCACTTCAAGCCCGTAGTTGCCGAAGCGGCCTATCGTCCACTGGTAGGAGGCCATGTCTTCAAAGCCGTACTTGCCCACCGCATCAAGAATATTGAGCGAGTGCAAGGTGGTGTCGACGCTGAAGGTGCGGCCGAATTCGAGCTCATGCGCGGGCTCTAAGCCAGGGATGCGCAGAGCCAGAGGCACCCGGTCATCGGTGCCCAGAGACAGGAAGAATCCGTCGACCCCTGGGTCGTTGTCGCGCAGCACGAAAAAGGCGTCGCCTGAGCCAGCTTGAGGAATTTCCAGCTTCATATGGACGCCGGCGATATTGAGGTCAAAGGATTTCAGGTCGATGCGATAGCCTCGGGTGGGAAAGCTCGCGCTGTTGAGGAAATTGTCTGAATCCACAATGAAGCTCATGACCGCCCGGTCACCGGTGCCGACGCCACTGAGCCCGCCCTGGACTGCGTTGTATTCAACGCTGCCGCCCAACTCAACTCGAACGCTGGCGGCCATGGCCGGCGCGCTCACGGCAGCGGCCAGTAGGCCGGCAAAAATCAGCTTGGAGATTTGACTCATATGCTCGCTTCCCTTCAGTGATACCGCAGTGGGAACATCCCAACACGGGCACAGGCGATGCTAGGCAAGGCCAGGGATGTGGGCTAGTGCGGCGGCGACCAAAGCAGGGAAATCCTGCCTACCCACGGCGGGGGGGGGGGGGGGCTGTTCAACGGACGGTGCGGGAAGTCACCTTGGTAAAAAGGGCGCCAGCAAAGCAGGCATCAGCCAGGGCTCAAACTCTGCTGACCAGTAGCCCCAAGGTGCGTGCACGCGTCACCACATGTCGGCGTGAGCCCGCCTCGAGTTTGGCGAACATGCCTTTCAAGCGCCATTTGATGGTTTCAGCGCTGACGCCCAAGGACTGGGCGATTTCCTTGTTCGAATAATTGCGCGCCAGCAAATGCAGCACGGCCTGTTCCTTGCTGGTCAACAGCTCGCCGTGCTGAGGCAGCCTGGAGGCTAGCGGGGGTGTGGAGGATATGGGGGAAGAAAGGAATGGCGTGCTTTCAGGCGTCCCGTCAGCGAAGGAGCTGGCGCTGCCGGCGTCCAAGGTCTGATAGCTCAGCAACTGCACCAGCGCGCGCGGATCCTTGGCTTTGACGGCGCATTCCTCTTGATCAGCCAGCCGCGCCATGCGCGAGTAGGAATAGGCTTGCGCCATCTGATCGGCCTCGGCCCAGGCGTCGGCCAGATAGTCCAGCAAGGCCGGTGGCGGCCTCCAACCCTTGATGTCCATGCCTTGATTCAGGGCACATTGCGCGTAATGAATGGTGGCGGTGGGGGCGCTCATCTCGGGTGGCGGGGGCAGCGGCTGCTTGCTGCGGCGGTGCACTTCAGCCAGCGCTTCGTTGATGTCGACCGTCAGTGCCGCGTAGTCATGCTGGGCCACCAGGGATTGCGCCTCTTGCACCGCGGCCAAGGCCTCGCTGATGCGCCCGACCGTGGCCAGGCTGCGCGCCTGCCGCGCCGAAGCCAGCGCCAGATTGATGTCTGAGTGCCATTGGCGGTACAGACCCATGGCCTCCTTCATCACCTCGATTGAGTCCAGCGGCCGCTCCACATCGAACAAGGTGTAGGCCAACTCGCTGCAAGCAAAGGCGGTGGCCAGGCCAGCCGGGGCCACCCGCAGTTGCAGCAGCGCTTGGTTGAGTGCCTGCAGGCTCTCCTGCCCCCGGCCTAGCAAGCGCAAGAGCCTGCCGACCTGGGTCTGCGTCATGCCGATCAGCAGGGGCCAGCCGGTGTGGCGTGCGCGCTCGGCGGCGGCTTCAAAACAATGCGAGGCCTGTTCCAACTCACCGAGTGCTAGCTTGCAGTTGCTGGCATTCATGCTGAGGATGCAGTAGAACCTGATGATCCCCATGTCCAGGCAGGTCCGCGCCGCTTGGGTGAACAGGGCGGCGGCCTCGGCCGGCTGGCGCATGCACAAGGCGTAGGCCCGCGAGGCCGCCTGCAGGGCTTGGCTGATGGCGTCGGTTTGCGTCGCTAGGTTTGCCGCAGTGGCGTCATCGGCTGCACCTGGCATGGGCTCTGCGGGCCGCTCGTCCGTTTTGGCCGGCCCGCTTTGGGTGACGCCACGCTCGCAGCTGAGCAAGCCAAGCGCCAAGCCCCTGCGTTGCGGATCGCTGGCAGTGGCGTAATAGGACAGCGCGCGCTCCAGGGCCAGCATTTCGCGCTCGCGCTGGCCCAAGGCTTTGGCCAGCCCGGCCTCGGCCAAGCAGGCGTCACCGGCGGCGATGTGATCAGTTGCAGGGTTAAAAGCTTCCCGCGCGGTATCCAGCCAGGTTTGCGCGGCGTCCAGCTCGCAGTGCAGCGTGGCCACTTCGCATTCGGTCAGGGCTAACCAAAGCAGCAGGACTTGCCTGTCTGGGCTTGGCAAGGGCTGCTGAGACAAGTGCTGCTTCAGGTCCGCCAGCAGAGCGAGCGCGCGCTGGCTGTCACGCTGGCGCAGCTGCCAGGCCAGGGCCAATAAAGCTTGCGGGCGCGCGGCGGCAGTGGCGCTGGCCACAGCCAATTCCAGGCTCAGGAGTTCTTGTTCGCTCACCAAGTACTTCATGGCTTGAGTCTAGGCGGACTTGGCCGCTCAAACGCCCCGGCGAGCCACCCCAAACACCCCGTGTGAACCCTGCGTTACTCGGGTTTTGCCTCCCCTCAATTCAGGGGTGCGAACCATTGCCGCCAGGGTTTCCCTGGGCTGCGCCCCCCTCATCCACCCGCGGCGGGGGGGGATGAGGCGGGGTCGAGTCGATAAGGTTGACCTTGTCGCGAACAAAAACGCTTCCACTACTGGAGTCACACCCGATGAAACTCTTTGCTCCCTATTCCAAGACGCCAAGGCGCGGCCTGTTGGCTGGGCTGCTGGCCTTGGGCGCAGCGAGCCTGGCGCCCCAGGCCCAGGCCATGCAGTTGCCCACGCAAAACCTCAGCCAGATGATTGCCAAGTCCGACGTGATCGTCAGTGGCGAGGTGACCTCGGTCAAAGACGGCATTCAGGACGGCGTGCCCTACACCGAGGTCACGCTCAAGGTCACCGGCAGTGCCAAGCAAGACCTGGCCCTCAAGAGCAACTACACCTTCCGCCAATTCGGTCTTCTGAAAGCTCGCAAGCTGGATGACGGCCGCTACCTGCTGCCGGCCAAGATCGAAGGCATGCCCTCTTGGCGTGTGGGTGAGCGCGTCATGACCTTCATGAACAAGCCCTCCAGCAAAACCGGTCTCACGACCCCGGTCGGCCTGACCCAAGGCAAGCTCAGCATCAATGGTGGCAAGGCTGCCAATAGCTTCAACAACGTCGGCCTGTTCGAAGGCGTTCAGGTCTCCAAGCGCGAGCTGCTGCGCGCCCCTGAGACCAGCATGCTGAGCACGACCTCGGGCGCTGTGGATGTGAATGTGCTGCAGGGCTTGGTCAGCCGTGCGGTGAAGAACAACTGGATTGGCACGGGAGAGATGCGCTGATGAACAAGAACTTCAAACGCTGTGCGCTTGCCAGCTGCGTCCTGGCCCTGGTGGGCAGCGCCCAAGCGGCCGGTCCCCTCTTTCTCAACAACAACCCGGCGAATCTGCAGCCGCTGCGCTGGGATACCACGCAAGGCCCGATCAAGGTCTACACCGACATCGGCGCCTTCAGCCTCAAGAACGACGGCACGGTCTTCTTGAGCGAAGCGCAGGCCAATAAGATCACCGCCTTCGGCCTGAAGCAGTGGAGCTCGGTCGCCACATCCACTTGGCGCGCCGAGACCGACCCGGCCAAGTTCATCCCCTTCAGCAAGGTGCCGAGCATTGGGCAAGACGTCAAGGACGGCGCCACGGCCAGCCTGGTCTACGGCCAATACAACGAAGGTGGCTTCTATGTGATCTATGACGTGGACGGCCGCGTGCTGGAGGAATACTTCGGCGCGCCGCGCGACCAGGTGCTGGGCATTGCCATGCCCGAGATCGCCGAAGACCGCGACGGTGACGGCTTCCCCGAGACCATCGTCAAGGCCACGGCGGTGATGAATGGCTGGATGGTCGATCATGAAGCGCCGCCAGCCGGGCAGCGCAGCCAGCCGCCGGCTGACGTGAACGGCACGCGCTACGCCGGCATCTTCACGCATGAATTCGGCCACGCGATCAATTTGTCGCACTCGCAGACCAATGGCCAACTCGCCTACTTCAGCGAGCCCGGCTTCGGCCGCGACCTCTATCCCGGCGTGCCCGGTTGCGTGGCGCCGGTTCACCACTGGTTGCGCGGCCCCGTCGCCAGCCACATTGATCCCAAGCACATCGAGACGATGTTCCCCTACATCGACTCGCACAGCGTGGCCAAGGGTCGCTCAGCCGGCTATGAGATGAGCACGGTGGACCGCGCCGACGACATCGCCAGCATCTCCAATCTCTACCCCACGGCGGACTACCTCAGCAAGACCGGCTCGATCGCTGGCACCCTGGTGCTCAAGGACGGCCAGACAGGCTTCAGCGGCATCAACATCATTGCGCGCAACGTCAAGGACCCGCTGGGTGACGCGATCTCGGTGATGTCCGGTGACCAGACCCAAGGGCAGATTGGCCCCGATGGGCGCTTCCGCATCAACAATCTGAAACCGGGCGAGAGCTATCAGCTCTACACCGAAGAGATCAACCGCGGCGGTTACCCGACCCAGCCCACCATGCTGATGTCGCAGGCCGAGTATTGGAACGAGGGCGAGTCGAACGACGTCCTAGCCGATAAGCCTTGTGTGGCCAGCGCCATCAAGGCCGAAGCCGGTGTCACCAAGACCGCCAAACTCATCTTCAACGGCAGTACCGAGGGCGTGCAATACAGCTTTCTGACGGCCGGCTACTTGACTAGCTTGTCGGACGACGGCCTGCGCGCTGGTGGCATGGTGGGCTTTGATACGCCCTTTGTGTGGGACGTCAAGACCGGCCCACGCTTGCTGCCGCAGGAGCTGGATCTGCTTTCCTCGGCCATGAGCAACATCACGGGTGATGGCCGCTTCATGATGGTGGAAGCCAACTTCGACGGCCAGATTCAAGTGGACCCCGATGGCCAGCCCTTCACGCTCAAGCAGATGGCGCTGTGGGACTACGACACCAATGCCTTGAAGCCGCTGGGTGCTTTGAGCAACCGCTGCGACAGCTGGGGTGGTCACATCAGCAGCTATGGCTGGGGCATGAACCGCAAGGGCACGGCCGCCGTCGGCTTCAGCACTTATGAAAATGCTGATGGCAGCTGCGGTGACTTTGACCCGCAACTCGGCACGCTGAGCGTGGCGCCGTATTTGTGGACCGCGAAGAAGGGTGGCCGCCCGCTGCGCCTGGATGGCTTGAATATGGAGTGGATGCCCTGGATCCGCGCCGCTGGTGTGTCCGGTGATGGCGGCGTCGTGGTGGGTCAAGGCAATGGCACGAATGCCTATGCCTGGGTCAAGGAAGGCGCTCCGATCGATCTGACGCCTCTGACCGGTGCCTATGCGGCGGATCTGGTCAGCAACGATGGCTTGCGGGTGCCCCTGGCCACCGAGAAGGGCGTGCTGATCTGGAACCCCACCATGGGGACCGAACCCAGCGCTTTCCGCAGCATCAGCTCGCCCAAGTACTGCATCGACTTCCCCTTCAGCAGTTGGGACGGCATTGACCACTGCAAGGTCGAAGGCCCGGCCTGGGTCGAAGCCAACTTCGGCGTGCCTGAGCAGCAACTCAACGGCATCACCGACGACGGCCGCGTCATCATCGCCCGCATCGGCAGCTTCTTCAGCAGCATTGCCGGCTTTATGTGGGTGGAAGACATCGGCTGGCTCGGTCTGAACGAGTTCTTCCGCAAGCAAGGCGTGGTCGAGGCCGAGAAGTACGGCATGGAGAACCCATTGAGCATCAACGGCCCGGGTAACACCTTGGTCGGCGGTGTGACCGGCCTGCAGATGACCTGGTATGTCGACATGAAGAAGGTCTATGTCTGTGACGGCGGCAGCACGAGCTTGGTGGCCTTCCCCGCGCAGGCCGCCGCCAAGGTCAAGGCGGGTGCCCGCCTGGGCCGCTGCGAACTTCTCTGATCCCCGGACTAGCTAAGTCCTAGTGAGCAAAGCTCGGCGATTTTTGCTGCTTGAAAAGCGCCGGCTTGCTCTAGTCAATTTGTACAGAACCGCAAGGAAACCCATGCACGCCACCCATTACTTCACCGCCCCAGTCCTGGCCATTGCCGCGCTGCTGGGCTGCAGTTCCAACGCCCAGGCCGAGATCAAGTTTTACAACTCGCAAGCCGCCTACATGGCTGCCATCGCCGCGCCTGGCCTGGACACATTCAATAACCTGCCTTTCTGGGCCCAAGGGCCTGGCTATGTCGAACGCACGGCGGGCGAGCACAACTATGTGGCATGGTCGGTGGCCGGCCAGGGCAAGGATTCGTTGTTGTATGCCGGCGGCGACGACACCGATGCTTGGCTGTCCACCGACGCCGCGACCGACTATCTGACCTTTGGTTACTTCTCCGGCAAGGTCAATGCCGTCGGTGGCTTCTTCTTCGGCACCGATGAAAACGGCGCCTATATGCCCGGCCAGTCCATTCGCTTGAATGTGCTGGACGCCGATGGCACCGAAATCCTGCTCACGGTGGACAACACCTCGCCCGGCAGCTTCTTCGGTTTCGTGTCAAGCACCCGCTTGGATGCCTTCCAAGTCAGCGCCGTGCAGCCCAACGGTGGCCAGACCTGGGTGGCCGGCAATGACTTGACGCTGGGCAGCATCGCCGCCGTGCCCGAGCCCGCCAGCTACGCCTTGCTGATGGCCGGCTTGGGTCTGGTGGGGGCCGCCGCGCGGCGTCGTCGCGCTTAAATTGCCAGAAGGAAATGCCTGAGCGGGACAAGCGCTGTGCGCTTGCCCCGCTTTTCATTTGCGAGTCCTAAGAGAAGTGGCCTGCGCGTATGGCGGCCAGGCCTCTCAAGACAGCATCAAGGTAGCTTCAGGGCGCGCGCCACATCTGCCCAGGGCAGGTACTTGAAGTTCTGCGGGCCGTCCGGCAAGCGCTTGTGGCCGTCTTGCACCACGATCAGGCCCTGGCCATAGACACCACCGAAGTTGGTCGAGTTGACATCCAAGCCATCGGTTTCCGAAGCGCCGTCGATCTGCAGCTTGGCATTGATACCGATGCGAAAGCCGCCGCGCAAGGCAAACGGTGGCTTGGCATCCAGCACCAAATAGCTGTGATTGCCTTGCGAGGACGCCAGCAGATAGCTGGGCTTGCCGTCCCGGCCTTCATAGACCGCCAAGCCTTCGACATCGGCCTGCAACTCTGCGCCCACCGGCATCACCAGATAGGGTTTGGCCGGCACACCGGCGCGCGCGTCGACCGCCCAGATGCCGCGCTTTTCCTCGCCCACAAACAGCCGCTGCTCCGCCTCGTGGACGACACAACCCTCGGGCTGGCTGGCCAGTTTGAAAGCGCGCAAGAGGCGGGCCTGCCATTGGCCTTGTGCATTGAGCTCGATTCGGTACTGCTGCACCCGGCCGTCTTTGTCGTTGGGGAAGGCGTCCAGCTGACCGTCCGGCGTGCGTCCGACGCAAAGGCCGTAGATGTCCTTCAAGTCGGTGGGCAGGCGGGCCAGCTCGCGCACTTGGCCATTGGGGTCGATGCCGAAAAGGACCAGGGCGTTCTCATCACGCTGGGTGGCCACGGCCAGATCGAAGCTCTGGCCGCCGGTCTGGATGCGCTGACGCAAGTCGACGTTGTTGATGCGGCCAACCTCCAGCAATTGCAGCTCGCGCCCTTGCAGGTCATAGACCAGCAGCCCTTGCTTCTTGTTGGTGCCCAGCACCCGGCTGCGGCTGGCCTCAGCGGGGTGGACCCAGATGGCAGGGTCGTCGGCGGCGTCGCCGAAGCGCGCCACCGGGTCGGTTTGTGCGCTGGCGTGCAGCACCGGCCAGTCATAGCGCTTGGCCGCGGCTGTCGACTTTGGAGAAGGCGCTGTCGCCGATTTTGGAGAAGGCGCGGTCGCCTTCTGCAAGCGGCGCTGCGGCTTGCCCTCCACCTCGGTGCCATGCTCCCACAAGCCCACGCCGGGCTCTTGCATTTGCAGCACCTGGCGTGCGTCATCGACCTGGCAGCCTTCAGGCCCCGGCGCGGTGGCCAGGCGGCGCAGGGGGCGGGCGCTGTCCTCGCTGATCAGCCATTGCTCGCTCAAGCCTTCTTCGCCGAGCAAGAAGAGATGGAGCAAGCCTTGTGGGTCGCGATGCAGGCACAAGGCCTCGACCTGGAAGCCGGGCTCGGGCAAATCATGGGCACGCAAGACCTGACCCTTTGAACGTACCAGTACAGGACGGCCACGGTCCGCGTCCAGCAAGACGGCGACTTTGTCAGCCTGGCCTTTCAGGTTGCCTTCGCCCACTTCACTGCGCTGATCCCAGCGTTTGGCGCGCAGTTTGAGGCGATCGAGTTCGCGGCCTTGCTCGTCCAGCAGGTGCAGGCCAGCCTTATCCAGCTTCAAGGTCGTGGCCGGGCCGACGGCGCCGGCCGCACCGCCGATCACGAGGCTCAGCGCGCAGGCGGCGCTGAGCAGAGTCTTCACACTTGGGCGGCCGCGCATCAGAACACCGCCAGCTTCAGGCCCAGCTTGTAGCTGCGGCCATATTGCTCGTACTGCGTGTTCAGGGCACGCTGACCGGCGTAGACGTAGTAAGGCGTGTCGCGCAGATTCAGCGCTTCGAAGCTGATTTGCAGCTTGGGTGTGATGTCATAGCGCAGCGAGAGATCGACTTGGGTTTGCGCGTCCACCCACATGTCTTTGGCCGCGTTCAGCACATCGCCCACTTCCAGCAGATAGGCCGACTTGTAATTGGCCGCCACGCGGCTGCTGAAGCCATAGCCTTCCCAGCCCAGGCTGAGGTTGACGCTGCGGTCCGACTGGCTGGGCAGGGCCAGCTTGCGCTGCTGCCAAACGCCGGCCTTGTAGCCGCCAATCGTGGCCTCGGAGCTCACCAGCGTTGCATTGGCGCCAACGATCAAGCCATTGAACGGCGCGGGCAGGCTGCGCAAGGCCTGGCCGTAAGCGAGTTCCAGGCCGCTGACCTTGGCGGTGTCGCCATTGGCATAGGTCAGGGCCGAGTCGAAGCCGACCCAAGCGCCTTGGCCGGCCAGATTGCTGCGGTAGACAAAGTCCTTGATGTTTTTATGGAAGGCATAGGCCGACACCGCACCGTCGCGGTCCAGGCGACGCTCGATGCCAAAGTCCAGGTTTTGCGAGCGCAGCGGTTTCAGTTCGGGGTTGCCGAACTCGGCCGTCTTGTCGTCGATGACGAAACCGGGAGTGAGCTGGCCGAAAGTCGGGCGCACCACCGATTGGGTGTAGGCGCCGCGCAGCTGGGTGTCTTTCTGCAGATCATGGCGCAGCAAGAGGGCCGGCAGCCAGTGATGGCTGCTGGTGCTGGTCTGCTGCGGGCTGAGCGTGCCCTTCTTATTGCCGGTGCCCGACGCGTCCATGGCCAGGGATTCGTGGCGCAGGCCGGTGATGACTTGGGTGGACTTCCACTCGATGCGGGCTTGCAGATAGGCCGCGTCGCTGTCTTCCTTGATGCGGTAGTCGTTGACGGCGGAATCACTGGGGTCAAGGAAGTCGGCCGGCTTGAGGGCGGCGACCAAGTCGCGCACGGCGGTCTCGCTCATAGTCGGGCCCAAGTCGCCCCAGGGATAACGCGGTGAGCCCTCGGCCACCACGGCATTCAGGGCCAGCTTGTCCTTGCTGAAGCTGTAGGGTGCCTTGGCCAGCGCCTTGCTGCCATAGCTCCACACATCGCGCTCATTGTCTTTTTGGCGGCGCGCCAGCTTGATGCCGCCCTTGAGTTCCAGCTCCACGCCATTGACTTCTTGCTCATGCGAGAGGTCGAGCTTCAGATTGCGTTCACGGTCGGTGGCCAGGCTCTTCTCCAGCTTGATCTTGTCGAGCGCAAAGCCGCTGGCGCTGGACAGGGCGGCCGGGCCGCTGATGATGGGTTGCTGGCTGTCGGCAAAAGAGATGCCACTCAGGGTGCTGGCGTTCTTGTAGGTGGCGCCGGACAAGGTGTCGGGCTTGTTCTCACTGGCGCGGCCGGCGCCAACGGCGGCTTGCAGCTTCCAGTCGCCAAAGCGACGTTCGCCGCCCAGGCTCAGCGAGTCGATCTGCGAGATTTCTTCGCGGGCCTTCAGGCTCCGAGCGGCCTTGGCCGTGCCAGTGGCGCCCACGGTCAGTGCGGGCGAGAACTCCAGGGTCTGGGCTTGGCGTGTCTCGGTGTCGGTGAAGCGGCTGCTGAAGCTGCGCAGGTAGTAACTTTGAGTCGCATCGGGGCGCAGGTCGAGGTTGAGCGCTCCGCCGCGACGCTCGCGGGTGATGGTGTAGCTGCGTCGCTCCAGCTTGCTCAGGGCCGGCTGGGCGCCGCTGAGGTCCCAGGCGCCGCCGCTTTCCACATTGTTGGAGCCAAAGCTGCGCTCGTCCGAGCTCAGCGCCACGGCCACACCCAAGGTGTTGGCGAAGAAGCGCTCGCTGTAGATCAGCGCGGCCGTGGGGCGGGCCTTGCCGGTCAGGCTGGAGTGGTTGGCGCCGGCCGACAGGGTCAGGAAGCGGCCGGGCTGGTCAAAGGCCGACAAGGTGTTCACCTCGACCGAGCCGCCCAGGGAGTTGGCATCTTGCTCGGGCAAGGCCGTCTTGGTCACCACCAGCGAACGGATCAAGCCGGCGGGCACCACATCCAGGCCGACGGCGCGGCGGTCGGCTTCGGCCGAGGGCACCAGCGTGCCGTTGATGCTGATGGCGTTCAGATCTGGCCCCAAGCCGCGGATGCGGATGAAGCGGCCTTCGCCCTGGTCACGTTCGACCGACACGCCGGGGATGCGGGCCAAGGCCTCGGCGGCATTGGTATCGGGCAACTGGCCGATGCCGTCGGCATGCACCACGCTGATCACCCCTTGCGCGGCTTGCTGCTTGTCCAGCGCACTGCGCAGGCTGGCGGCTTGGCCGGTGACGACCACCGTGTCCAGCGTTTTGGCGCTGCCGGCGGCAGCACCCGTGGCGGGCTTGGCTGTCTCTTTGGCTGGCGTGCTGGTTGTTTGGGCTTGCGCGGCAAGGGCCGTCAACAGGCATAGGCTGAGGGCACTCAGGCGTGGGCGGGCAGCGCAGGCAGGGCGGTGTGAGTTCATGGTGGTGGACATTGTCGGTTTTGTGTGGAGTTCAGGAGTCAGGGGGCAGGTCTTGCCTGCCTTGGGCTCGCACCTTAGGCAGGCCATGTGGCGGCTCCGTGACAAGCTGTCACCAAGTCCCGAGGGGAGACTGATCGGCGCATGGGTGGTGGTGGCGATGAGCTTTTGGCACCCCGTCTGGACACAGCCTGGCTTTGTGACGACCCTGTCACATTCATTCACTAGGATGCGCAGCGATGACTTCGCTTCGCACCCTCCTCAAAGACCTGCAGCCCAGCCCCTTGGCTCCGGTGCTGGGCCTGAATCAGATTGCTCATCTTTTGGCCCTGCCCATGGTGGGACTGCTCTGGGCCTTCGCGGCCTTGGGTGAACCCAAGGCAATGGCGCAGTGGCGTTGGGTCGATATCGTGGGCGAGGGCGGCATGGGGCTGATGGCCGGCATCTGGTTGCTCCAGCTGCGCCTGAGCCGGCCGGGCGGCCGCGTCACCGATCTGTTCTGCCTGGGCTTGGCGGCGATCTTGTTGGGGCAGTGGGTCGACTTGCTGGATGAGTTCTGGCATCTGCCCAAAACTGTTTACTGGGACAACTGGTTGGAGTCCACCCTCGTGCCACTGGGTGCCTTGCTATTGACGCTTGGCTTGCATCACTGGCGGCAGGAGCAGCGCGCGCTGACCGAGCAATTGCTCAAGCGCGAGCGCTTGTTCCGTGAGCATCGCAGCATGGACGGCATCACCCAGCTGGGAGACGCCAACTATCTGCAGGCCCAGATCGCCCTGGAGCAAGGCATGCGCCGGCCCGGCGCTTTGCTGATGCTGAGCCTCAAGGGCTTTGACTCGGTGGCGCGCGAACTGGGCTTGGCCGAGGCCGACCGCTTGTTGCAAGCGGTCAGTCACCTGCTGCTCTTGAATTTGCACCCGGACGATTTGCTGTGCCGCTACGCGGCCGACCGCTTTTGCGTCTTGATGCCCGGCTCCGACGGCCAGGCTGCGCGTGTGCAAGCCGACCATCTGCGCCAGGCCTTGAACACCTTGGCGCATCACAGCCGCAGCGGCCAGCGCCTGCAGCTGTGCGGGCAAAGTGCCTGGGCCGAAATATGCTTGAGCCGCCCGCCCGAGCAGCAGTTGTTGGCCCTGGCGCAGGCATTGCGGCAAACGCCATGAGCGATCTGGCCTTGGCGCAGCCCCCTGCGGTCGACTCGCCGCAAGACCTGGCACTGGCTGCCGCCCTGCGAGGTTTGCTGCCGCCGCAGGCGCCGGTGGACCACAAGCCCTATCAACTCAGCAGCCCCTGCCTGGCCTGGGAGCATTGGCCGGTTCTGCTGCTGGAGTTTGCGCGCAGCCGCGGCCTGAAACCGGCTGAGCTGCAAGAGGCGGCCGGCCTGGGCGTCGCAGGTACGGTGCCAGCCTTGCTCAGCCCGCAGCAGCTTTTGCGTTTGATGGCCGTGGTGCAGCAGGAGCTGGCCTCGGCCGACACGGCGTTTGTGCTGGGCCAGCTGAGTCTGCCGGGCCACTACGGCCTGCCCAGCCATGCGCTGAGTCAGGCCGAGAATTTGGGCCAGGCCTTGCAGGTGCTGGTCTCGCACGCTGGCCGCTTGTCGCCGCTGCTGACACCGCGCCTGCTGCGCCATGGTGACGAGATCATTCTGCTGTGGACCGAGGCTTGCGGCGTGTCCGCCGCGCAGCGCGGCTTTGTGGTGGATTTGCTGATGAGCGCGGTCACGGCCATGTGCCAGTGGCTGGGCGGTGAACGCCTGCCCTGGCGTTACAGCTTCAACCGTACTCAGCCGCGTGACCTGTCGCAGCACGCAGTGTTTCTAGGGCCCGATTTGCAGTTCGATTGCCAAGTGGACGCGATGCGCTTGCCCGCCACCTGCTTGGGCAAGACCTGGCCCCGTGGGGTGCCGGGCAGCATGGCCGCCCAGGCCTTGGCCCAAGGGGCTGAGCCGGCGGCGCGGGCGCGCGGCCTGCTGGCGGCGCTTTACGATCACCTGCTGCCGCGCTACCGCGAAGCGCCCTCGCTGGATGAGGCCGCCGCGTTCTTTGGCGTCAGCAGCGCCACCTTCAAACGCCACCTGGCCCAGCATGGCACGCATTACCAAGCCCAGATCGATCAGGTGCGCACCCATGTGGCGCTCTATCTGCTTTTGCTGCAAGGGCGCAGCAACGAGGGAGTGGCCCTGCAACTGGGCTTTCACGACCGCAGCAACTTCCGCCGCTCCTTCAAACGCTGGACCGGGCTGGTGCCCAGCTTGTTGGCCTGAAGTCGGGGCGCAGCGACCACGGGGGGCGAGCAGGCTTCTGGCATCAAGCCGAAGTGCCTTGTAGGCCCGCCGGCTTGTGCAGCCTGCGGCGCTTGAAGGCGCCGTAGCTCACATGGCCCAGCCAGAACAAAAGCAAGGCCAGGATCAGCAAGCCCGGCAGCATCAACACGCCGGACTTTTGCACCGCCTTCGGGAACACCTGCGGCTGGCCCAGAAACAGGGAGTTGGCGGCGATGAACAAGGCGACGGTCATGCGCCAGAGATGGCGCGCCAGCCGGGTCGCACCCGTGACGCCGCGATTCAGAATCAAGCGCAGATCGCCCACGGCGGCCAGGCTGCCGATGATCAGGAACATCACGAACGCCGCGCCCGGCTGGCCGTCCAGCATGCCGCGCGGGTTTTGCATGGCCAGCCAGAACAAATAGGCGCTGGCGGCAACCACGCTCAAGGAGATCGGCAGCAAGCCATGGTCGAAGCGCCCGAGCTGCCCGGGCTTGTGCTTGACCGTCATCCACGAGCTCAAGACCAGATAGAAGGTCAAGATGCCGGCAATCACCGAAGCGCGCTCGGGCGTTGGCAAGAAGGGCGCCACGACAGCGCCGATGCCGGACATGATCAGCATCGAGATGACAAAAATCTTGCCGATCAGGCGGTGCAGCGGCGTGCCCTTGCGGAACACAAAGGCCGCCGCGCCAGACAAGATGCCGACGCTGCCGGCACCAATATGCAGATACAGCAGCGCCGCAGCAGCGGCGTGGACCAGGGGAGAACTCTCGGGGGCGATGTAGAGGATGGCCATTTTCTTGATAACTTCTTAATTCGGTGGATCGCTTGGCGTGTTTTTGTCGTTCTGCTTACTTGGGCTGCCGCTCGAAGAAGGCCCAGATCATGGCCGGGCCGTTCGGCTCCATCGGGGAGGGGCCCAAGAGGCGTGGGCGCTTCGAGTAAGGCTGCGGCAGGCCGTGGCCACCGCCATGAATGCTCACCAGTTCCACCTCGGCCTTGCCATCCTGGCTCCAGCGGTTTTGCTCGACGCGCACACCCTCGGCCACGGTTGTCTCACTCGTCTGGGCTGCCCCGGTCAGCTGAGCCCAATCGGCGAAGTACTGCGCCGAGGCGCGGGATGAAATGATGGGGCCGCCCTTGTAGAACAGGCCCAGCAAATTGATTTCGCCGCCGGCATAGGGCACCAGCGGGTCTTCTGTGCCGTTCATGATCATCACCGAGGTGGCTTTTTGCGTCGCCGGCTGGCATTGGAAGTTTTCAGGCGTCGGCACATTGGCGACCACGGCGGCCACCGCCTTGTAGCGGCTGGGCTGCTCCAGCGCCAAGCGCATCGCCATCGAGCCGCCGTTGGAAACGCCGGCCGCAAACACACGCGCCGCGTCGAGCGTCAGCTCGGCGACTGTTTTGTCGACCAGGGCGGCCAAGAAACCCACATCGTCGTTGCGCACGCCGTTCAGCTCTTTGTCTCCGATGCGGCTGCAGTCGTTCCAGTCCGAAGCAAAAGCCTTGGGATAGAGGAGGGCGAAGCCATGCTGATCGGCCAGGCGCTCAAAAGCGTAGCCGGTGCCGACGCGGATCTGGTTCGGGCCTTCACCCGAGCCATGCATCACCAAGACCAGCGGCGCACCCTTGGGCAGGTCCTTGGGCACATAGGTGCGGTAGCTGCGCTTCACGCCGGCCACTTCCATCGTGCCCTTGGTCCATTGACCGGACAGCTGCGGCAACTCGGGATCGGGTGTGTAGAGGAAGTAGGCAAACAGGCCGGCCAGCACGGCCAGCAGCGCAGTCAGGGTCAAGAAGCCTCGCAGCAGGAAACGGAAAACTCTCTTCATGGCAAGGCTCTCTGTGGAACAACGGGGTCGACTGTGCCTTTGCGGCCCGGCCTAGCCAAGCGAGGCCGGATCGGTGACGGCCTTGCAGGGACGAGCGACGCCCCGCCGCGATCAATGGCGCAAGCCGCTGTTGATCGGCCAATCGCGCCATTCATCCCGCCGCATCGTGCCTGAAAACCTGCGCCGCGTGGCTCGTCTGAGCGGCTGTTTGGGCGGGCGGTTCGCTCAACACAATGGCCCTGCCTTCACGAAGTCAGGAACGCAGGCGAGTTCTAAGGCCTGCTGTTTCAGACCCATCAATCACTCAAGTCTCAACCGCCCATGACTACCCAATTTCTTCCAGCGCGCCAAAGTTCTTCAATTCAAAAAGCCATGCTGACGCTGGCCCTGGCGGCCACCCTCGGCAGTGCCCACGCCGCCGTCTTTAAGGATGCGCAGCTGGAATCGCTGCAAGATGCCGGCAAGTTTCTGGAACTGGAACAGCAGGCCCAAACACGATTGAAGACCAACGCCGCCGACGCCGAGGCCAGCGCGGCCTTTTCTTTGGCCTTGAGCTTCAGCGACGCCGGTGACGGCAAGCGTCTCGAGGCCGGTGCCAAGCAGGCCAAGCTCTGTGTTGAGCAGCACCCGAATGTGGCGGTTTGCCACCTGGCTTCGGCGCAGAACCTCGGTTTGCAGATGCTCAGCATGGGCATGGCCAAGGCCATGCGCAATGTGGGGACCTTGAAAGAGACCTGGATCCGCGCGCTGGACTTGGATCCCAGCAGCTTCACGGCCCGGGTGCAGTTGGCCAAGCTCTATCTGACCGTGCCCGGCATGATGGGCGGCAGCGTGTCCAAGGCCAAGGAGCTGGAGGTCGCCGTGCGCAACAGCCAGCCCGAAACGGCGCGCATCATCCGCGTCCATATTGCCGCCGAAGACAAGAAATGGGCCGAGATGGAGCGCGAGTTACTGGGCGTCAAGCCGAGCAAGGATGGCGCCATGCTGGAGGAGTTGCGCGAGGCCACGGTGCAATTGGCGCGGGTCTATTTGAAGGACGGCAAAGACTTGGCCAAGGCCAAGAGTCTCTATGAAGGCCTGCACCGCGATCAGCCGAACAAAGCCAGTGGCAGCTATGGCTTGAGCCGGGTCTACGCCGCGCAGGGCCAAACAGACGAAGCGATTCGCTACCTGGAGCGGGCCAGGACGCTGGGCGGCGCTGACGAACTGCCCGTCGATCACCGCCTGGGCGATGCCTATCTGGCCAAGGGCGACAAGGCGCAGGCCAAGGCGGCTTACGAGCGCTTCATTGCCAACAAACGGGCAAACCCAGCCAATGTCGACGACGCTCGCAAGAGCCTGGCCAAGCTCGGCGAATGAAAGGCTCAATGAGGCTTTGCCTCCAAATCTGCTGCCAAAGCATTCAATTGAAGCTCAGGCGACGGAGCCAGCAGTTGCAGCGCACCCGCTATGAAACCCAAGGTGGAGGTCAAATTGATCACTCAAGCCAATGACAAGCAGTTATGTGATTCAGCCGTCGACATCAAAGTGAAACTGGCCGCCGTCTGGGCCTCAGTCACGTTGTGCTACCTCTATTGCGACTACTTCGAGCTCTATCAAGCGGGCAAGCTTCAAGCCATGCTCGCCGGCCGAATGGGCCCTCTGGGCGAATCGAGTCAAGGCGTGCTCTTGGGGGCGTCCATCGTGGTCTCCATCCCAGCACTCATGGTCTTCCTGTCGGCGTTTTTGCCGGCGGGCGTCAACCGTGTCGTCAACCTGCTGTTCGGTGCGCTGTTCACGCTCATCATGCTTGTGTTCCTGCTAAGCCCGGGTGTCTGGCTGTACTACAAGTACTACGCTTTGCTTGAGGTCATGCTCACCTTTGCTGCTGTGTGGCTGGCATGGCGCTGGCCCAGGCAGGCCGCTGTATCGCCTGCATCGCATGGCGCTACCTAACTCTTCAATAGACAGGACCCGTAAGGGCAAGCTGCCGGCGAGCGCTTTGGGCCAGTTAACACGACGAATGCCTCAGCCTGGCCAAACTCGGCTGAAGGAGTACTGAACATGACCGACCAAGACCTTCCCCTCTGGCGCCTGAATCTGTTGCGCGCCTTCTACTTGCTGATCACGGTGGGCCTGGCCATCAGCTGGGGGCCGAGCCTCTTGCAGCACAGTGACCTGTGGGCGCAACGCAGGGGTGAGTTGGGCGCGATGTTGATCGGCTTGGCCATCCTCTGTGTCTGGGGCCTGCGCTACCCCTTGCAGATGTTGCCGCTGCTGATTTTCGAGCTGCTCTGGAAGAGCATTTGGCTGCTGCTCATTGCTTACCCGCTGTGGCTGGATGGGGCGATGACGCCGAATGTGCAGGAGTCTGCTTTCGCCTGCTTGATGGGCCTGGTGCTGACACCGCTGGTGCTGCCCTGGCGCTATATCGTGCACCACTACTTTCGCAAGCCGGCGCAGCGCTGGCGTTGATGGCCGCGCGCTTTTGACGCTCAAGCCTTCCAGCCAATCACTCGAGTATTCTGCCGTGATGTCACCCACCACTCCCATCGAAGCAGCGCCGCTATCACCGGCCTTCCATTGGCGGTCGCTGTTCGGCTGGCGCCGCGTGCGCACCGTCGCCATCACCTGCTTCTTGCTGACTTTGCTGTTCAGCATCAACTGGAACGTCAAGAGCTATCACCTTCTGGCGATGCGGGTGTTCGGTGTTGGCTTGATGGTGCTGCTGGCCTTCGGCGTGTTTGAGCAGTGGCCAAGGCGGCTGCCGAAATGGCTGGCGCGCTGGGTGCTGCAGGTGGTCGCCGTCGGCGCGGTGGTACCCGTCACCGTTTTCTTTTTTTACACATGGGGCACGCCTGCGGGGGCTCCGGTGTTTTGGGCGGACGAGAAGCGGCTGAACGGTTTCATGACGCTGGCGTTCTCCGGCATGTTGCTGGCACCCTGGGTGGCCCTGACCGCCTTGCTGCGCCAACGTGAGGCCAAAGTGGAAAAGCAAGCCGTCGATTTTGAGCTGGAACGCAGCGAATTGGCCCGTCAGGCGCTCGACGCCCGCATGCGCTTGTTGACGGCCCAGGCCCAGCCGCATTTTTTGTTCAACACCCTGGCCAATGTGCAGGCTTTGGTCGAGGCTGGTTCGCCGCGCGCGCCGCAGCTGCTGCAAAGCCTAACGGACTATTTGCGCGCCGCCGTACCGCGCCTGGACGGCTCGGCCAATACGCTGGGTCAGGAACTGGAACTGGTGCGGGCCTATCTGGAGCTGATGCAGATGCGCATGCCGGACCGGCTGGCTTTTGCGCTGCATATCGGCGCCGGTGTGCATCTGCTGCGCTGCCCGCCGATGAGCTTGTTGACCCTGGTGGAGAATGCCGTGCAGCACGGCATTGACCCGAGCGAAGAGGGCGGCCGTATCGATGTATATGCGGAGCTGCTGGAAGCTGGCCGCTGCCGCCTGCGCGTGGTGGACACCGGCGTGGGCCTGCAGGCCACCGGCGGTGGTCTGGGCACCGGCCTGGCGGCGCTGCGTGAACGCCTGCACTGGGCCTACGGAGGCACGGCCAGTTTGGAACTGTGCGAGGTGGCGCCTCATGGTGTGCAAGTGACGATTGAATTTAGCGAGCCCAAGCCATGAACTTGACTGCCCTGATTGCCGACGACGAACCGCTGCTGCGCGAGATCCTCGAGGCGCGCCTGGCCGCTGCCTGGCCGGAGCTGCAAATCGTCGCGCAGGCCCGCAATGGCCGCCAGGCGATCGAGATGTTCGAACAGCATCAGCCGACGATCTGTTTTTTGGATGTGCACATGCCGGGCCTGAGTGGCGTGGAAGTGGCCCGCCACATTGGCAAACGCGCGCACCTGGTCTTCGTCACCGCCTTTGACCAATATGCCTTGGAGGCTTTTGAGCATGGCGTGCTGGACTACTTGGTCAAGCCGGTCACCGCGGCGCGCTTGAGCGAAACGGTGGAGCGCCTGAAGGCCCGCCTGCAGCAGGCCCAGCCCGCCGTGCATTCGGAAGCCTTGCTGACGCAACTGGCCGAGCGGCTCAAGCTCGACAAACCCGAGGCGCTGCGCTGGGTGCGCGCCAGCGTCGGCGCCTCACTGCGCATGATTCCGGTCGATGACATCGACTACTTGAAGAGCGATAGCAAATACACCTTGGTCGCCTACCGTGACGAGGGGCAGGTGGCCGAGGCCTTGATCCGCATGCCGCTGAAGGATTTGCTCGGCCAACTGGATCCACACCATTTCACCCAGGTGCACCGATCGGTGGTGGTCAATCTGCGCTCAATACGCCGCGTCACCCGGGGCGAGAACGAGACTGCCGACATCGAGCTCAAGGGCCGCAGCGAGCGCCTGCCGGTGAGTCGCAGCTATTTGTCTCTGTTCAAAGAGATGTAGGCGTCAGACAGGCCTTGCCAGGAGAGCGGCAAAGCCTTTCCATTCACCTGGGCGTATGGCGCAGGTCGCCGCGTTCAGCTGATCTTGAAGCTGCTCACCACATCGCTGAGATGGGCGGCTTGATCCTTCAGGCTCTCCGCGGCCGCGGCCGATTGCTCCACCAGCGCGGCGTTTTGCTGCGTCATCTGGTCCAGCTGTGACACGGCCAGATTGATTTCATCGATGCCCCGGCTCTGCTCGGCTGCCGCGGCACTGATGTCGGCAATGATGGTGGTGACGCTGGCAACGCTGCCGACGATCTCGTCCATGGTGCTGCCCGCTTGCGCGACCTGCCGGGCGCCGTCCTCCACCCGTTCCACACTGGTGCCGATCAAGCCTTTGATTTCTTTGGCCGCCTCCGCGCTGCGCTGAGCCAGCGAGCGCACTTCAGACGCCACCACGGCAAATCCTCGCCCTTGCTCCCCGGCCCGGGCCGCTTCAACGGCGGCATTCAAGGCCAGAATGTTTGTTTGGAAGGCAATGCCGTCGATGGTGCCGATGATGTCGGCAATGCGCTTGGAGCTATTGCTGATGTCGTTCATGGTGGTCACCACCCGGCCCACTGCGACGCCGCCACGATTGGCAATGTCTGCCGAGGAGCTGGCGTGCCCGCTGGCAGCGTTGGCGCTGTCGGTGCTGCGGTGCACCGTCTCGGTCAGGCTTTCCATGGCCGAGGCCGTTTGCTCCAGATTGCTGGCGGTCTGCTCGGTGCGCGCGCTCAGATCCTGGGCGCCGACGGCAATTTCCCGTGAAGCCACGGCGATGGATTCGGCGGTGTGACGCACATCGCGCATCACATCCTCGATCTGGCCGACAAACTGGTTGAAGGCGCGGGAGATCTCGGTCAGCTCATCTTCGCCTTCGGTGCCCAGGCGCTGGGTTAAATCACCGGAGCCCGAACCAATCTGATCCATGGCATTGCGCACACTGACCAAGCGAGATAGCAGCGCTCTGACCATCAGGGTGGCCAAAACCGCCGCCGCTGCCACCACCAGAATCAGGCCGATGCTGGCATTGCGCAGCAAATGTGAGAGCGCCTTCAAGGCTTCCGTGTGTTCGGCCGCGGTGACCAAGGTCCAGTCGGTGTCGCTGACCGGTGAGAACTTCAAAAAGAAGTCCTGCTCGCCAATGCGCAGGACGGGCAGGGCGTCGGCCTGGGCCTTGCCCGCCATCAAAGCCTCGATGCCGGGCGCCACCTCGTTGGCGGGTTTCAGAGCCAGCTCGGCCTTGGGGTGGGCGACGACCTTGCCGCTTTTGTCGATCAAGAAGGCAAAGCCGCTGGGTGTGGGTTTGACCTTGGCCAGATCGGCCACCACTTCATCCAAGGGCACATCCGAGCCAGCCACGCCTTTGAGTTCGCCGCCCTCGCGGATCGGCGCGGCGAAAGTCACCACCAGCTTTTTGGTGGAGGCGGCGATATAGGGCGAGGTCAGCACCGGCTTGTCGGAGCCGGCGGCCAGCTTGTACCAGGGGCGGCCGGTGGGGTCGTAGTCGGCGGCGCGTTTGCGGTCGGGCACCGACACCATGCGTTTGTCGGCTCCGCCCAGATAGGCCAGATCCAGCACGCCGGCGCTCAGCGCTTGTTGCAAGGCTGGGGCGGGGTCGCTGGCCTGCATCGCGGGCGCCAGGGAGGCGACGATGTTCTTCTGCGAGCGCACCCAGATCGAGATCATGTCCGCATGGGTGCGGCCCTGCTCGCTCAGCTCTTCCTCAATCTGCTGCAGCACAGTGGCTTTCACCGTGTGATAGCTGATCGCTGTGGCCAGGGCGATGGCGACAAACACGATACCGATACAGGCCGCAATCAAGCGGGACTTGATGGTCTTCAGCATGGCTGGCTCCGGCAGACGAGGCGGTCGGGCCATGATAGGGCGGGCCTGCCTGATCGCATAGATCAAGCCGGCGTTTGCGCTCTGGGTGTTTCCCCGGCTTGGCTGCGTCGGCGTTCTCAAGCAACGGCCTGGTGCTTTGGTCCTGTTTCTCTTCTGTGCCTGCTTCGTCGCAGGCGCTGCTTCAAGGGCTCAGGCAGCAGCGATCGCGGCCCTCGGCCTTGGCCTGGTAGAGCGCCAGATCAGCGCGTTTGCACAGCTGTGTGATTGACTCGCCGGGGCGTGCCAGGGCCAGCCCGACCGAGTAGGTGTAGCCCTGCTCTGGCTGCGCGGTCAATGGCCGTGACTGGCTCACCGCGGCATGCAGGCGATCAAGAATGGCCAGGGCCTGGGTTTCATCGACATCGCCCATCACCAGCATGAACTCTTCGCCGCCGATGCGGCCGCAGCCGTCACCGCGCCGGCTGCTTTGCTGCAGCAGGCGGGAGAAGTCGCGAATCACCGCATCGCCGGCGTCATGGCCAAGACTGTCATTGATGGATTTGAAGTGATCAAGGTCCAGAACGGCCAGGGCCAGGGGCGTCGCGTTGTCGTTCAGTGCGGTCACATGCTGCTCCAACTGCTGCAGCACATGGCGACGATTGCTGATGCCGGTCAAGGGGTCGCTCTGCGCGGCGCGCAAGGCCTTGTCGCGCTCTTGCCGCAAGGCCCGGTCATCAACCTTCAGCGCGCTGATGTCGCAGGCGCTGCATAGCATCCAGCCATTGGCGTGGGTGGTCTCGCTCATCCAAATCCAGCGCCCATCGTGCAAATCGGCCTCGAAAGCTCGAAACGCTTGCTTGCCCCGCCGCGACGCGGCCGCCGCCAACCAGGTTTCCTGATCAAGTGAAGACACCACATTGCCGCGGCCTTTGGCCAGATTGGCGCGCATCAGGTCGATCCAGCGGGTGCGGCCGTCCGGCCGGGTGTCAAAGGCTTGGCAAAAGGCCGGGTTGGCATAGCGCAGCACATCGTCCTGATCGAACAGCGCCGTAGGCGCCGGGCTGTCCTCATGCAGCGCCATCAGGTGGCGGGCCAAGTCATCGCTTGAGGGGAGTTCCATGCTGGAAGGGGCGTGTGTGGCACGAAAGGGTGCAGGGAAGATTCTGCGCCGCTTGAGTGAGTTACGGGGCAATTTGCGCCAAGACGATCGAGTTCAAACGCCCAAGTTCGCACGTTCAAACACACAAGTTCAAATAAATCGGCCGGCTAGGGCGAATAAAAAAAAGGCAGGAGGCCTCGCGGATCGCGATGCCTCCTGCCCTTGGCAGCGGCTCAATTCAGAGCCGGCTGAATGCGCTCAATGCGCTGAATGCGCTTAAGCGCTGGCGATGGGGATGTTGACGCTCTTGCCGCTGGCAATGCGCTCTTTCCACTCGGCCGGGCCAGTGCTGTGGGCATTGGTGCCGCTGGCGTCCACCGCCACGGTGACCGGCATGTCCACCACGTCGAACTCGTAAATCGCTTCCATGCCCAGGTCGGCAAAGCCCACCACCGGCGCGGCCTTGATGGCCTTGCTCACCAGGTAGGCGGCGCCGCCCACGGCCATCAGATAAGCACTGCCGTTGTCCTTGATCGCTTCGATGGCGACGGGGCCGCGCTCGGCCTTGCCGACCATGGCGATCAGGCCGGTCTTCTCCAGCATCATGCGGGTGAAGCCGTCCATGCGGGTGGCGGTGGTGGGGCCGGCGGGGCCAACCACTTCTTCACGCACCGGGTCAACCGGGCCGACGTAGTAAATCACCCGGTTGGCAAAGTCCACCGGCAGCGGCTCGCCCTTGGCCAGCATGTCGGCAATGCGCTTGTGGGCGGCGTCGCGGCCGGTCAGCATCTTGCCGTTCAGCAGCAGGGTGTCGCCGGCTTTCCAGCTGGCAACTTCGGCCTTGTCGAGCTTGTTCAAGTCAACGCGGCGGCTCTTGTTGTAGTCGGGCGCCCACTGCACATCGGGCCACAGGTCCAGGCTGGGCGGGGTCATGAAGGCGGGGCCGGAGCCGTCCAGCACGAAGTGGCCGTGGCGGGTGGCGGCGCAGTTGGGGATCATGGCCACGGGCTTGCTGGCCGCGTGGGTGGGGTAGGTCTTGATCTTGATGTCCAGCACCGTGGTCAGGCCGCCCAGGCCTTGGGCGCCAATGCCCAAGGCGTTGACCTTCTCGTACAGCTCGATGCGCAGCTCTTCGAGCTTGTTCTGCGGGCCGCGGGCCAGCAGATCGAACATGTCGATGTCTTCCATCAGCGACTCTTTGGCCAGCAGCATGGCCTTCTCGGCGGTGCCGCCGACGCCAATGCCCAGCATGCCCGGCGGGCACCAGCCGGCGCCCATCAGAGGCACGGTTTTGAGCACCCAGTCCACCAGGTTGTCGCCCGGGTTCATCATGATGAACTTGCTCTTGTTCTCGCTGCCGCCACCCTTGGCGGCCACCATCACGTCCACCGTGTTGCCGGGCACGATGCTGACGCTGATGACGGCGGGGGTGTTGTCCTTGGTGTTCTTGCGCTCAAAGATCGGGTCGTTCAGCACCGAGGCGCGCAGCTTGTTGTCGGCGTTGTTGTAAGCCTGGCGCACGCCTTCGTTGACGGCGTCTTCCAGCGAGCCGGGGAAGCCTTCCCAGCGCACATTCATGCCGACCTTGAGGAAGACATTGACGATGCCGGTGTCCTGGCAGATCGGGCGGCGGCCTTCGGCGCACATCTTCGAGTTGGTGAGGATTTGCGCGATCGCGTCCTTGGCGGCCGGGCTTTGCTCGCGCTCGTAGGCGCGCGCCAAATGGGCGATGTAGTCGGCCGGGTGGTAGTAGCTGATGTACTGCAGGGCGGCGGCCACGCTTTCAACCAGGTCGGCGTAGCGGATGGGGGTGGAGCTTGAGGTAGTCATAGGTGCGCTGGGCTTAGGGGAGACCGTGTCCGCGCGAGCCAAAGCCTGGGTCGCGCTGACAAAAAACTCTGAGACACTGCCCGCCAGTTTACTGAATACCGCGCCCTTGGTCGGTGCGCCTGGAGAGACCTATGCTGATGACACAGTCACTACGAAAGTTTTTTGCCAGCGAATCCAGCAGCGGCATCGTGCTGGCTTTGGCGGCAATTTTGGCCTTGATCATCAGCAACAGCCCCCTGAGCCATCTCTACCAAGGCTTCACCCAGATCAGCGGCGAAGTGCGTGTCGGCGCCGATGCCCTGGTGTTGAAAAAGCCGCTGATCGTCTGGGTCAATGACTTGTGGATGGCGGTGTTCTTCTTGCTGGTGGGCCTGGAGATCAAGCGCGAGTTCGTGGCCGGCGAGCTGGCCAGCCTGAAGCAGGCAATTCTGCCGGCGGTGGCTGCCCTGGGCGGCATGGTGGTGCCGGCTCTGATCTATGTGGGCTTTAACTGGAGCGATGCGCAGGCCTTGCGCGGCTGGGCGATTCCGGCGGCCACGGATATTGCTTTCGCCATCGGCATCTTGATGCTCTTGGGCTCGCGGGTGCCGAGTTCGCTGAAGATCTTTCTGACCGCGGTGGCCATCATCGACGACCTTGGCGCCATCGTCGTGATCGCGCTCTTCTACACCCAGCAGCTCTCACTGCCGATGATGGCGGCGGCGGGCGGCTGCTTGTTCTTGCTGTGGGCGCTGAATTTTTCCGGCGTGACGCGCAGCGATGTCTATCTGGCCGTCGGCCTGCTGTTGTGGCTGTGCGTGTTGAAGTCGGGCGTGCATGCCACGCTGGCCGGGGTGGCCACGGCGATGTTCATCCCCATGCATGACAAGCACGGCGGTTCGCCGCTTGAAACGCTGGAGCATGGCCTGCACCCCTGGGTGTCCTACATGATCCTGCCGATGTTTGCGTTTGCGAATGCCGGCGTGTCGTTTGCCGGCATGAGCCCGGCGGCACTTTTGCAGCCGCTGCCCATGGGCATTGCCATGGGCTTGCTGGTCGGCAAGGCGGTGGGGGTGTTTGGCAGCTCCTGGCTGCTGATCAAGTTCGGGGCGGCGAGCCGCCCCTCGGGTGCCAGCTGGACGCAGTTCTTTGGCGTCTGCGTGCTCTGCGGCATCGGCTTCACCATGAGCTTGTTCATCGGCGGCCTGGCTTTTGAGGGCCTGGGGCCGGAGTTTGAAACTCAGGTCAAGCTCGGTGTCCTGGGTGGCTCGCTGCTCGCCGGTGTGATTGGCGCCTGGATCTTGCACAAGGCCGCCAATCAAGCCTCCTGAACCAGCTCAGTGCTCGGCCGGCGGGTGGCCGCTGCTGAGCAGCTTGTCGGTGTAGGCAATCGCCAACGCCGAGGCCAGGAAGGCGACGTGGATCAAGGTCTGCCACATCAGCGTCTTCTCGCTGTAGTTGTCGGCGTTGATGAAGGTCTTGAGCAGGTGGATAGAGGAAATGCCGATGATGGCGGTGGCCAGCTTGACCTTGAGCACCGAGGCATTGACATGGCTGAGCCATTCCGGCTGATCCGGGTGGCCGTCCAGATTCATGCGCGACACAAAGGTCTCGTAGCCACCCACGATCACCATGATCAGCAGGTTGGAGATCATCACCACGTCGATCAGGCCCAGCACGACCAGCATCAAAATCGTCTCGTTGAGCTTGGCGATGGGCTCGTAGCCAATCACCGCGCCGGACATATCCTTGATCGCCGTGGCCTTGTAGCCAATGCTTTTCACCAGCGTGGCCAAGGCCTCTTGGTTGCCAAAAGCGGACTCAATCAGATGCACCAACTCGGTCCAGAACTGGAACACATACACGGCTTGCGCCAAGATCAGGCCCAGATAGAGCGGCAGCTGCAACCAGCGGCTGGCGAAGATCAAATTAGGGAGTGGGCGCAGGTGGGTGGGGGGCGTGGACATGGATTCCTCGAGTCTTTGGGGTGAGCGATTCTAAGAACTTGTCCGTCAACTGCCGTGCGCGGCCATTGACGGAGAAGTTCGCTGGGTCAGCATTGTGTCGATTTGAGTAAGCGCTTCGTCAGAGATGCGATGCACAGTCGCGTCAATGCCTTGCGAATTGAATGACATTCAGCGCGAGCACGGATCGCAGATTAACCCCTCAGAGGAGACAAGCTCATGACTCAGAACGCCCAATATCTGCCCAGCGCCGAATGGCAGGCGAACGCCCACGTCAAGGGCATGGCGGGCTACCAAGCCCTGGTTGACGAGGCCGAGAAGGACTACGAAGGCTATTGGGCCCGTCTGGCGCGTGAGTTCGTCAGCTGGCAAACCCCTTTCACCAAGACGCTCAACAGCAGCGAAGCCCCCTTCTTCAAGTGGTTTGAAGACGGCAAGCTCAATGTGTCCTACAACTGCCTGGACCGTCATATCGAGGCCGGCAAGGGCGACAAGACCGCGCTGATTTTTGAAGCCGACGATGGCGCCGTGACCAAGGTCACTTACAGCGAACTGCTCGGACGCGTGGCCCAGTTGGCCAATGCGCTGAAGGCGCGAGGCGTCAAAAAGGGTGACCGCGTGGTCATCTATATGTCCATGTCCATCGAAGGCGTGGCCGCCATGCAGGCTTGCGCCCGCATCGGCGCCACCCACTCGGTGGTGTTCGGTGGCTTCTCGGCCCAGAGCTTGCGTGACCGCATCCAGGACGCCGGCGCCGTGATGGTGATCACCGCCGATGAGCAAGCCCGTGGCGGCAAGGCTTTGCCTTTGAAGGCCATTGTGGACGAAGCCCTCGAAGGCGGCGTCTGCCCGACCCTGCGCGACGTGATTGTTTACAAGCGCACCGGCGGCAAGATCAATTGGGTGGAAGGCCGCGACCTCTGGCTGCACGATGTGCTGCAAGGCCAGGCCTCGGTGTGCGAGCCCGAGTGGGTGGAGGCAGAGCATCCGCTGTTCCTGCTCTACACCTCCGGCTCCACCGGCAAGCCCAAGGGCGTGCAGCATTCCACCGGCGGCTACTTGCTGTTCGCTGCGCTGACCACCAAATGGACCTTCGACCTGAAGGATTCCGATGTGTTCTGGTGCACCGCTGACATCGGCTGGGTCACCGGCCACAGCTACATCACCTACGGCCCCCTGGCCCTGGGCGGCACCGAGATCGTCTTCGAAGGCGTGCCCACTTACCCCGATGCCGGCCGCTTCTGGCAGATGATCGAGAAGCACAAGGTCACCGTCTTCTACACCGCGCCGACCGCCATCCGCTCGCTGATCAAGGCCGCCGAAGGCAATGCCGCCGTTCACCCTGATCGTTATGACCTCAGCAGCCTGCGCTTGCTGGGTTCGGTGGGCGAGCCCATCAACCCCGCTGCCTGGGAGTGGTATCACAAGCATGTCGGCGGCGGCCGTTGCCCCATCGTCGACACCTTCTGGCAGACCGAAACCGGCGGCCACATGATCACGCCGCTGCCGGGTGCTACCCCGCTGGTGCCGGGCAGCTGCACCTTGCCCTTCCCGGGCATCACCACCGCCATCGTGGATGAAATGGGCAATGATGTGCCCAACGGCACCGGCGGCATTCTGGTGGTGAAGAAGCCCTGGCCGTCGATGATCCGCACCATCTGGAACGACCCCGAGCGTTTCAAGAGCAGCTACTACCCGGCAGAGCTGAAAGGCTACTACCTGGCCGGCGACGGCGCCATCCGCGACGCCGAGACGGGCTACTTCACCATCACCGGCCGCATCGACGATGTGCTGAACGTGTCCGGCCACCGCATGGGCACGATGGAAATCGAATCGGCCTTGGTGAGCTGCACCGACTTGGTGGCCGAAGCCGCCGTGGTCGGCCGCCCGGACGACACCACCGGCGAGGCCATCTGCGCCTTCGTGGTGCTCAAGCGCGCTCGTCCTGAAGGCGAAGAAGCCAAAGCCATCGCCAAGCAATTGCGCGACTGGGTGGCCAAGGAGATTGGCCCCATCGCCAAGCCCAAGGACATCCGCTTTGGCGACAACTTGCCCAAGACCCGCAGCGGCAAGATCATGCGCCGCCTGCTGCGCTCGGTCGCCAAGGGCGAGTCCGTCACCCAGGACACCAGCACTTTGGAGAATCCGGCCATCCTCGATCAACTCGGCCAGGCTTACTGATTGACTGAATAGGCAGGGCGAACCAATCGCTCTTGCTAGGCCAGAAAAAAGGCCCGCCGGATCACTCCGGCGGGCCTTTTACTTGTCTGGCTGCTGAATCGGCGCCCAAGCGGCGCCGCTCGCATGAGCTTTACTTGAGCGACAGCACCCAGGTGGCCAATTGCTTGGCTTCGGCCTCATTGACCTGGGCATTGGCAGGCATGGGCACGGGACCCCAGACGCCGGAACCGCCCTTGATGATTTTGGCCGACAAGGTCGCCACAGCATTCTTGTCCTTGGCGTACTTGGCCGCTACATCCTTGTAGGCCGGGCCGACCAGCTTCTTGTCGACTGCATGGCAGGCCATGCAGTTCTTCTTTTGCGCCAGTTCGGCATTGGCCAAGGCCGGGCCGGCCACCAGGCCAATGCTCAGACCGGCACAGGCCAGCGACAGGGTGCGGGAGAACGTGGACAGTTTCATTTTTTTCCTTTCAAAAGGCACAGCAAAAAACGGGTTCGAGGAGATGTGGACTACAGTCTTGTGCCAATTAGTTCAACACGGCGATGCCGGCCTCAGTGTAGTGTGGCCGGCGAGTTGCATTGTGTTTGGACTGCGCGGTGTGCGCCCATGAGGGGCGGCAGCGGAACTTGTTTTGACCTGGCGCGGTCAAGCGGCTTGGAGAGCGGAAATCATGTGGTTTGTATTGATCGGTGTGGTCTTGTTGGCGCTGAAGATTTTTGATGTGTCGCCGGTGGCCGACTGGAGCTGGTGGGCCTTGTGCATCCCCTTCGCTTTGGCCGCGGCATGGTGGACCTTTGCCGACGCCAGCGGTTTGACCCAGCGCAATGCCATGCGCCAAATGGACGAAAAAAAGGCGCAACGCCGCGCCCGTTCGATGGACGCGCTGGGCCAGATCGATCCCAAGGCCAGAAAAAAGGGCAAGTGAGGACATGGCTTTGGCCCCGTTTGCTTCGAGTTCCCGCAGTCGCTCACGCTCACGTTCACCCTGGCTTATTCCCCTCGCACTGATCCTCACGCTGCTGCTGGCCGTCGGGCTGGCGTGGCGAATCTGGCTTGGCCACAATCCTGAACAGGCCGCCAAGCCGATATTCAAAAAGGTGCTGCCCCTGGTCGTGCCCACGCCCTTCGGTGGGGTTGCGTCCATGGGCCTGCTGGCCGGTGACGGCCACAGCGGCAAGCTTGACCGGAGCGCGGGGTCAGCCAGCTCTGCGCGCTTTTCTGACCCCTACGGTCTGGCTCTGAGCGCAACGGGCGTGTTGTTTGTCGCCGATGGTGGCGACAACAACAGCATCCGCCGCGTCTTGCCCAGTGGTGAGGTCAGCAACTGGGCCGGCAGCGGGGTGGAGGGCTGGCGGGACGGCCCGGCCGCGCAAGCGGCGTTCCACACCCCCAGCGGCTTGGCGCTGGACCGCCAGGGCAATCTCTTCGTCGCGGATACCGGCAATCACCTGATTCGCAAAATCACGCCCGAAGGTGTGGTCAGCACTCTGGCCGGTGATGGCCAAGCCGGCTGGCGCGACGGCCCGGCCAATCAGGCCCGCTTCAATGGCCCACTAGGTGTGGCGGTGGACGGCCAAGGCCGCGTCTACGTGGCGGACAGCTATAACGACCGCATTCGCGTCATCTCACCGCAGGGCCAGGTCAGCACCCTGGCCGGTGGCATGCCTGGTTATCAGGACGGGCAGGGCGAGCAAGCCCGCTTCGATATGCCCACCGCCTTGGCGCTGGATGCGCAGGGCCAGTTGTGGGTGAGCGATGCGCGTAATAACGCCCTGCGCCGCATCACGCCCGAGGGCCAGGTCAGTACCTTGCTGCGCACCGACCCTGACTTGCCTGCCGATCAAGACAAACCCTTGTGGCGGCCGATGAGTATTGCGGTGGCGCATGACGGCTTTTTGTATGTGGGCGTGCAAAGAAACGGCGCCTTGCTGCAGGTGTCGCCGGCCGGTGAGGTACATGTATTGAGCCGTGGCCCCAGCGTTCGCTTTAGCCGCATCACCGGCTTGGCGCTGGACCCGGCCGGGCCGGTCTATTTGGCAGACGCTGCCAGCTACCGGGTGCACCGCCTCTTGCCGCAAATGCCCTCGGCGGAATTGCCGAACTCGACGTTGGCGGCCGGTGCGGGTGCCGTTGCTGGCATCGGCCCGGCCAGTGATCTGGCCTTGCCGGCCACCGCGCAGCGTTGGCCCGTGCGGCCGCAGCTGGGCTGGCATGAGGTGGTAGGCACGCCCGGCGAGGTGCGCGGCAATTACCGCGGCGAGAGCCGCGACCATCTGCACGAAGGCCTGGATGTGCGCGGCGATGTGGGCAGTGAGGTGCTGGCAATTGCCGACGCCAAAGTGGCCAGCCCGCTGGCGACCTGGGCCTTTGGCGCCCAGGGTGAGGGCTTGGCCCTGGACCGCTTGAGCTATATCCATATGAAGGTGGGGCGTGACGCCAAGGGCCGGGTCTTCGATCCAACGCGCTTCCTGCTGCAAGTCAACGAGGCGGGCAAGCCTGAGCGCATGCGGGTGCGGCGCGGCACCCGTTTCGCGGCGGGCGACAAGCTCGGCAGCATCAACAGCATGGCCCATGTGCATCTGGCTTTGGGTGTCGGTGGCTACCAGCTCAATCCCCTTCAGCTGGGCTTTGCGGGTATGCGGGACACGGTGGCACCTGTGATCGAGGCGGTGGCGCTTTACGACGCCTCGGGTCGCAAGCTGGGCGCGCCTGAGCCAAAACCCGCCAAGCCCGCTAAGCCTGGCAAGGGTAGCAACAAAGCGCAAGCACAGGCCCAGGCCCAGGCCCAGGCCCAGGCCCAGGCCCAGGCCCAGGCCCAGGCCAAACTACCCGCTCGTTTGCAAGTTCAGCGAGACGAGGCGGGGCTGCAGATCGTGGTGGAAGCCTGGGATCAGGTGGACGACAACGAGCCGCGCCGCCGCTTAGGCCTGCACAGCCTGGGCTATCAAGTCCTGTTGCCCGATGGCCTGCCTGCGCCCGGTTTTGAGCAGCCCCGCATGACGCAGAACTTCGACCGCATGCCGGTGGACGACGAGGCAGTGAAGCTGATTTATGCACCCAGCAGCGGCATCACCGTGCATGGCGCAGCCGTGACCCGCTTCCGTTATGTGGCGACGAACACGGCCATCGGGGGTCAGGTCTCAACAGGGCGCTGGTTGACCCGCGACTTGCCTCCGGGGGACTACATCTTGCGCATCTACGCTCAGGATTTTTCAGGCAATAAAGCGTTGCGGGGCCGGGATGTGGCTCTGACCTTGTTCTAGGCCACGGCCTAACTTGGCCGGGCCTCTAGAATCAGATTTGAATTCGAGTTTTTCACCGGTTTTCATTCACTTTTTATGGGAGTTTTCATGGCATCTGAACAACAAGACGACAGTCAACGCGCCGCTCTGTGGATCGTCGGCCTGGTGGTGGCTGCAGTGCTGCTGGTGCTGCTGGGTCGCATCGTGTTCAATCAAATGCATCGTGGCTCGGCCGCGCCCGCCGCTGTGGCGCAAGTCGAAGAAGTTGAGCTGATCGACATCCCGTTGAACGGCGATTTGGTCGGCACCGTGTTCTTCGCCACCGCCGAGTACAGCGTGCCGGCCGAGGCCGCTGCCGATCTGGCCAAGGCCATCGAAGTGCTGCTGGCTGCGCCTGGCCGCAAGATCGTGATCGCCGGCTTCCATGACGCCAGCGGTGACCCAGCCAAGAACGTGGCACTGGCCAAGGCCCGCGCTGTGGCAGCCCGCAATGCCTTGAAGGATGCCGGCGTGGAATCTGCTCGCGTGCTGTTGCGCAAGCCTGAGTCGACTTTGGCTGACGGCCCGGCCGAGCAAGCCCGCCGTGTGGAAATCCGTTTGATCGACTGAGTGTTGAGCTTTCTCGCTGTCGAGTTGGCCGTGCATGCAGTCGACTCGCAGCCAGGAACAAAAAAGCCACCCTCGGGCGGCTTTTTCTTTTCTTGCAGCTGGCTTGGCTGCTTGCTTAAGCCGGTATCAAGCCTTGACCAGCAAGGGCTTGGCCCCTTCCGCACGCTCTTGCACCTGACCCAGCACCGTGGCCTGGGCAAAGCCGTGGCGGGCGAAGATGGCCAGCACCTCGGGCAGGCAAGCTGGGTCGCAAGACACCAGCAGGCCGCCGCTGGTTTGCGGGTCGCTCAGCAGGGCTTGCGGGATGCCGCTCAACTCAGGCGCTAGCTCGATCTCGTGGCCATAAGCGGCCCAGTTGCGACCGGAGGCACCGGTGACAAAGCCCTGGCTGGCCAGATCGGCCACGCCAGACAACAGCGGCACTTGCGGCCAATCGATCTGCACTTGCAGGCCCGAGCCGCGCGCCAGCTCCAGCGCATGGCCGGCCAGGCCGAAGCCGGTGACGTCGGTCAGCGCATGCACGCCGTCCAAGGCCGCGAGGTCCGGCCCGGGGGTGTTGAGCTGCGTCGTGGTGGCCATCATCAAGGCATAGCCTTCTGAAGAGAGGGCCTCCTTTTTCAGCGCCGCGGACATGATGCCCACGCCCAACGGCTTGCCCAGCACCAGCACATCGCCCGGCCGCGCATCGGCATTGCGCTTGACCTTGCCAGGGTGAATCAGACCCATGGCGACCAGGCCGTAAATCGGTTCCACCGAGTCGATGGTGTGGCCGCCGGCAATCGGGATGCCCGCGGCGCGGCAGACGCTGGCGCCGCCTTCCAGAATGCGGCCGATGGTGGCGGTTGACAGCACATTGATGGGCATGCCCACCAGGGCCAGTGCCATGATGGGCCGCCCGCCCATGGCATAGACATCGCTGATGGCATTGGTGGCAGCAATGCGGCCAAAGTCGAAGGGGTCGTCGACGATGGGCATGAAGAAGTCGGTCGTGGCGATCAGCGCTTGCTCGTCGTTGAGGCGGTAGACGGCGGCGTCATCGGCCGTTTCAATGCCCACCAGCAGCTCAGGTGGTACCGGCATGGCCGTGGTGCCGCGCAGGATCTCGGACAAGACGCCCGGCGCGATCTTGCAACCGCAGCCGCCGCCGTGCGACAAGGAGGTGAGGCGGGGTTCGGTTTTGTGATTGGACTCAGTCATGGGGTAGGGGCGCAAAAAGCTATTGCCCAAAATGTAGCAGTGCCCAGCGAAGGCCTGCCAGATGAGTTCCAATACCGGGCTTCCAGCGAAATTTACTCAAACGAGGATTCCCATGACATCGACTTCTTCCCTGCGCCGCAGCCTTCTCCAAGCCCTGCTGGCCAGCACGGTGCTGGCTTTGCCGGCGATGGCTCAGACGACGGTGTTCCGCGTGACCGCCATTCCCGATGAATCGCCCACCGAGTTGGCCCGCAAGGCCGCACCCTTGGTGCGTTATCTGGAGCAGCAACTCGGCGTCAAGGTCGAGTTCACCCCGGTCAGCGACTACGCGGCGGCGGTTGAAGCCCTGGTCAATAAAAAGGTGGATCTGGCTTGGTTCGGCGGCTTCACTTTTGTGCAGGCCAACACCCGCTCGGGTGGCAAAGTGATTCCGCTGGTGCAGCGCGAGGAAGACACCAAGTTCCGCTCGGTCTTCATCACCGCCGAGCCCGGTATCAAGAGCCTGGCCGATTTGAAGGGCAAGGATGTGTCCTTCGGCTCCGCCAGCTCCACCTCCGGCCATCTGATGCCGCGCAGCTTCATCTTGCAAGCCGGCCTGAGCCCGGAGCGCGACTTCCGCCGTGTGGCCTTCAGCGGCGCGCATGACGCAACCATCGCCGCAGTGGCCGCCGGCAAGGTGCAGGCCGGTGCCTTGAACATCTCGGTGTGGGACAAGTTTGTGGCCGAGAAGAAGGTCGATACCGAGCGTGTCAAGGTTTTCTACACCACGCCCGCTTACTTTGATTACAACTGGACCGTGCATGCCGATATGCCCGCCGCCCAGCGCGAAAAGCTCAAGGCGGCTTTCCTGAAGCTCAGCCCCGACACGGCCGAAGGCAAGGAGATTCTGGACTTGCAACGCGCCAGCCGTTTCATTCCTACGCAAGCCGAAAACTACAAGGGCATCGAGGCCGCTGCCCGCAGCGCCAATCTGCTGTGATGATGCAGCGTTGAGGATGGCGATGCCGATATTGGATCTGCAGGGCGTGCAGGCCAGCCCGCAGGGGCGGACGGCCTCACAGGCTGACGTGCTGCGCGGGCTGAACCTGCGCGTGGAGCCGGGCGAGCAACTGGCTCTAATCGGCCCCTCGGGCGCTGGCAAGACCACCTTGCTGCAATTGCTGGCCGCAGCTTTGCCGCCGCGGGGTGGTCAGCTGCGTGTCGCAGGCCAGGATCCTTGGGCTTTGACGTCGAAGGCCTTGAAGGCCTTGCGGGGCCAGCTGATCCTGGCTCCGCAGACGCCACCCTTGCCGCCGCGCCAGCGGGTGGTCACAGCCGTGCTGGCCGGGCGCCTGCCCAGCTGGAGCTTGGCTGCCAGCCTGATCTCGCTTTTCGCTCCGCGCGATTTGCCGGCCGCGCATGCGGCCCTGGCCCGCTTTGATCTGGCCGACAAGTTGTTTGAGCGGGTGGATCGCCTCTCTGGCGGTGAGCGCCAGCGGGTGGCGCTGGCCCGCGTCTTGGTGAGCCCGGCGCGGCTGTGGTTGCTGGACGAGCCGCTGTCGGCCCTGGACCCGCAACGTGCCAAGCAAGCCTTGCAGGCATTGAGCGATGAGGCGCGCGAGCGTGGCGTTAGCCTGCTGGCCTCTTTGCACCATGTGGAGCTGGCGCTGGCGCATTTCCCGCGTGTGGTGGGCTTGCGCGAGGGTCAGGTCTTGTTCGACCTGCCTGCGGCCGAAGTCAGCCCGGCCTTGCTGCGCGAGCTTTACGCTCAGCATGAGGATGAGTTGCTGGCGCCGGCCGCAGCCTTGCCTTCGCTGCAGCCGGTGGACGCGCTGGCGCAGGGCGCCGCCACCCAGGTGGTCTACCCATGCCGTTGAGTCTGCGCCAGCCGCCTGTCGGGGCTTCGACACTGCCCTTGCAGGATCCCGCCTGGCGCGGCCGCTTGCTGGGTCTGGCCTTTGCGGCCTTGCTGCTCTGGCCGATGCTGCAGCTGAGCGAGTTCAAGCCCTGGACACTGCTGGACGCCGACAACTTGCGGGTCACCGGGCGCTTTCTGGCCGACTTTTTCCCGCCCGCCCACAGCCCAGAGTTTTTGCTGATGCTGGCCCGCGAGGCCTGGCGCACCGTGGCCATGGCCACTGCCGGCTTGGCCCTGGGCCTGCTCTTGGCCGTGCCGCTGGCGCTGCTGGCGACACGGGTGCTGTCGGTCTCGGCCTTGAGCGGGCGCATGGCTTGGGGCAGTGCGTTGCTGCGCCAAGCGGTGCGTGGCTTGCTGGTGCTGCTGCGCAGCGTGCCTGAGCTGGTGTGGGCCTTGATCTTCGTGCGCGTGGTGGGCTTGGGGCCGACTGCCGGGGTGCTGGCGATTGCGCTGAGCTACGCCGGCATGCTTGGCAAGGTCTACGCCGAGGTGCTGGAAAGCGGTGACGCCACGCCCACCCAGGCCTTGCTGCGCAATGGCAGCGGCCGCTTGCAGGCCTTCTTCTTTGCCTTGCTGCCGCAGAACGCGGCGGAGCTGAGTTCCTACACCGTCTACCGCTGGGAATGCGCGATCCGCTCCTCCGTCGTTTTGGGCATGGTGGGTGCGGGTGGCTTGGGTCAGCAGCTGGATTCGGCCATGAAGATGTTCAGCGGTGGCGAGGTGTCGGCCATTCTGCTGGTGTTTGTGCTGCTGGTGGCCCTGGCCGATGGCCTGGGTGTGTGGCTGCGGCGGAGCTTGGCATGAGCATGAATCAAGCGCTATTGACCATGCCCGCGGCACTTCGGCGCGCACGCCGCCAAGCCATGCTGCTGGTGCTGGCGCTGCTGGTCTTGGTGCTGGCCAGTTTTTGGTCGCTGGACTTGCAGTGGGGCCAGATGTTTTCGGCCGGCTCGGCCCAAAGCATGGGGCGCTTTGTAGGCGAGTTTTTCCCGCCCGACTTGAGCCCGGACTTTTTGCGCCGCGTGCTGTGGGCCGGGGTGGAGACCTTGGCCATGTCGGCCCTGGGCACATTGCTGGCCGTATTGGCGGGTCTGGTCTTGGCCCTGGGCGCCGCGCATCCGCCCGAGTTGGCGGGTCAGCCCTCCCAATGGCTGCGCCGCCCGCTGCGCTGGCTGCTGAACGCCTTGCGTGCCATTCCTGAGCTGGTGTGGGCCAGCTTGCTGTTGATTGCGGCTGGCTTGGGGCCCATGGCCGGCACCTTGGCGCTGGCGGCGCACACCTCGGGCGTCTTGGGGCGCTTGTTTGCTGACGCGCTGGAGAACGCGCCGGCCGACTCCGCCCGCGCTTTGCGCAACCAAGGCCTGGGCGGCTTGAAGGTGTTTTGCTACGCCAGCCTGCCGGAGGTCTTGCCGCAGCTGATCAGCTACAGCCTCTATCGCTGGGAAAACAATATCCGCGCCGCCGCCGTGCTGGGCGTGGTGGGGGCGGGCGGCCTGGGGCAGATGTTGTCTTTCCATCTGAGCCTGTTCCAGATGGGGAAGACGGCCACGCTGGTGGGCGCGATGCTGATTCTGGTTTTGTTGGTGGATGCGGCGAGTGATCGGCTGCGTAAGGCGCTGGCCTGAGGCTCGGACTCTGAATACTGAACCAGCTCGGCGCATGTTCTGGGTGTTTTGGGCGGCCGTTGTGAGCGGCCGCCTCCATCCACTGACTTAGATCTTCGACTGAAGCCGCCCAATCACCCGGCCACCTTGGCCGGTCGCGTTGGTGGCAGGCCACCGCAAAGCTCGGTGCGGCCGGGGTTGTGCACATACCAGCCACCGCGCTTGCGGCGTGCGTCCAGCAGCTGCGCCCAGCTCTTGCTGTCGCTGCGCATCACTTGCAGGGCAGGGCGCTCAGAACCTGGCATGTCGGCCAATAAGCGTGCTGATTGGATGGCGACACGCTGCTCGGGCTTGTCGTAAAAGCCCATGGCGGCACTGCCACGCGGCAGGCTGGCCAGCAAGTCCATGCCCTTGAGCACGCGGCCCACCACGGTGATGTTGAGGTCCAGGGCGCGCGGGGCGTGGCCGATGATGGCGTAAAGCTCCGCGCCGGTGCTGGAGTCTGCCGCCTCATTGCGGCCAGCCCCCACCATGCCGTAGCAGTGCGCCAGCCAGGCCTTGTTTTGCTTGGGCGCAGCGGCCACGGGGAAGCCGTCCACAAAACCCGTGACCGGCGCCCAGCCATCGGCCTCGGCCATGCGGGTCAAGGGCAGGCCACGATAAGGAACACTGAACTCGGCCGGAATCTTGGCGCTGGCTGCACCCAGGCTTCGGGCCTTGGCTGGGTCATCGCCGTCCGGGTCGCCCCACTGAGTGACGAAGTTGTCTTGCACCCGCACGATGGCCAGGCCGTCGTAATAGCCTTGCTGCGCCAGGCTGCGGATATTGGCCACATGGCGCGGCGCAAAGCGCGGCGCCAGCTCGATCAAGACCTGACCCTGGGGCAAGGTCATCGCCACGGTGTTCTGCGGATCCAGATCGCGCCAATCACTGTCGGGCGACTGGCTGATCACTTCGCTGCTGCTCAGTGGCTTGGCCTTGTTGGTGCTGGGAGACTTTGATTTGGTCTTTGCGTTGTGCTTTGTCAGCGAGGCGCTCTTGTCCGTCGCGGCCTGCGCCGGGCTTGGCGCCGTGATGGCCAAGAGCAGGGCGGCTGCGGCGGCTGCGCTCAACGCTGCTGTGTGAATGGCTCGTAAGCAGAAGGGTGCCGGTTGAAACGCGGCGTGGGTCTTGGGCATGACGGCGGTTCTCCTTTGGGGCCGCAGCATACGTGCTGCGGCCGTGCGGCACCAGTTGCTTGATACGCCTAGCGTCGCTGCGCCAGCGCGCCGGCAATGGCCGAATGCCTGGCTTGCACAAAGGACGCGAACCGCAGTCTGTTGAACGGGCATGGAGATGCCCGAGTCCACGACGCGCAGGCCTGTGCTGTCGAAAAAAAACCGCGGACTGTACCGCGGTTTTGTTGTGGTCGATCGGCTTCAGCGAAATCAGTCCGCCTTGCGCCGCCGTGTCAGAGTCGGCGCAAAGGCCGCAAAAAGGCCCAGACCCAGCAGGGCATAGCTATTGGGCTCGGGAATCTGATTGCAGCTATTGTTGCCGCCGGTGGGGCTGTTAACGGCAACGCAGGCATCTTGGAATTGCACGCCGCTTAGGAACTCCGCATTGCGGCCCACCAGGTCTCGCTCATTGGCGCCGGCTCCGAACCAGACTTGTGAGACACCGGCGCCAACAGCCTGAAAGTTCAGGGTCAGCAGGACGAAGCTGTCGTCTGTTTGCACCGCAGCCAAGTCATCGTCGGTCAGCGGGTTATCTGGGTCGACCAGGTTAGAGAATGCGAACAGATCGAACGAGTTGGGTGACCCTGGTACCGCCGGAATGTCTGTCCAGGGGCCGCCTAGGCCAGCACCCAGGCTGTAGCTGACGGCTTGGAGTTGGGCCGGGTTGAAGTAGATGTTCAGATCGAACACCGAAACAATCTCGCTGCCCAGGCCGGTGATCTTGACGTCCAAGGAGAAGGTGTTGCCCACCAGTTGGGAGGACACGACAGGGCTGAGGCTGAGCACCGGTGCCGCCTGCGCACCCGAGACCAGCAAGACCAGCGCACTAGCGGCGATGGCAAGTGTTTTCATCTTCATTTCAAACTCCTTGAGGTAACAGCTTGATTCAAGTCGCAAGTGACTCACATGTGGATGGAGGGTTAGTTCGCTGCGCAGTTGCTACGAGTGCATTTGAAGGTGCAGGCGCGCACATCGCGTGCATCGATGCGGCCGTCGCCATTGCCATCGCGGGTATCGCCGGCGGTAGGCGTTTGGCCGATGCCGGCGCGGATCAGGGCCAGGTCGATGGTGTCCACATCGCCGTCTGAATCCACATCGCAGGCGCTGATCTTGGCGCTGATGGTCAGGTCGTACAGCAGGGGCGAGTCGTTGCTGGTGTTGGCATTCAAACGGGTCAAGACCTGAATGAAGCGGCCGCTGGCCGTGAAGGGCACATTCTTGCTGGCGGTCTGATAGGGCAACGCGGGCAGGTTGGCCGCTAGATCGGCGCTGCGGTACTGGACGATGACGGCGCCACCTGCGGGAACTGAATCGGTCCAGTTGATGCGATCCCAAGCGGCGCCAGCAGCGCCGCCGTCATGGGTCACCGTCCAGGTTCCTGTGGGCGTGGTGGAGTTGCGTGCGGCAAATCCGGCGGCATCGCTATAGGTGTAAGGCACGCTGCCGACGGGGAAGGTACCGAGTGGTGCACCGTCACTGCCACGGTATTTGTGTACCCGGTTGGAGCCGTAGCCGATCTGGAAGATGTCATTGTTGGCGTCTACCTGGATGCCGACGGAGTAGGCGCCGCCAGCTTGCAGTGGCGCTGTCCACAAGGTGACCCCTGCTGGCGAGACCTTCTGCACGGTGTTGGTTCCGGCAATGATGTTGCCGGAACCATCAACGACGATGCCTGCTGAGCTCACGCCTAGCCCGCCGATCGCTGCGGAGGTATTGGTAGCGGGGTCAAAAACGCGGTTGTTGCTGCCGGTATAGACCTTGTCATTGCCCAAAGCAATGCCGTACATGCCGCCCGGGAAAGAGGCGACGGTATAGGGGCCGGTGTTGCTAGCGGTGTTGCTGATCTTGCCCAGGGGGCCGCCCAGCGAGGCACTCCAGAGCACACCGTTCTTGTCGATCAAGCAGCCATAGGGCTGCCACGAGCCAGAGCTCGGCTGACCCGCCGTCGGTGTGGTCTGCACCGGCCCGGCCAACACGCTGCCATCGGCAGAGCTGTATTTGTAATAGCGCTGTGTATTGAACATGCCTACCCACAGATTGCCATCGGTGCCAATGCACAAGGCCCGGCCGAGGCCATTCTGATCGCCGACCTGCACGGCCCAGGCGATGCGCTCATCGGTGATTTCGTTGTCATCGATTTGGCCGTTGCCGTTGGTGTCGGCCATGGGCAGCGGTACCGCACCGGTCGAGGTGTCCATGATGCCGTTGCCATTGCGGTCGATAAAGCCTTCGCTCAGCAGCTTCAGCAGCACCGGCTTGCGGTTGGCAAACCAGCGGTTCAGCACATAGGCATTGCCGTTGATGTCCACCGCGGTGCGCGATGGTGCGGGGCCCGAGTAGGCGTCGCCCAGATGGTTGATATGGCCTGCTTGACCGGCCGGCCCGAACCAAGTGCGGTAGCGGGCCAGTTCGACGTTGGCATTGGTGTCGAACTTGCTCACGGTGTCTTCGCCGGCATTGGCGATCCACATCACAGGAAACGTTGTCCCCGTGGTGTTCAGTTGCAGTTGATTGTTGTTGGGTGCGGTGTGATTGACGCCGGACAGAATGCCCAGATCGAAATCAGCGTCCAGCGTGTAGGTCTTGGATGCGGCATTGGCGCCAGTACAAAGGCTGAGCGCCGTGAGCAGCCCGATGGCCAGTGAGGCGTCACGGGTGGCGCTGCGAATCTGGCGGCTTGTGGGCCTTGAAGCAGTGGTGTTCATGGTGAGATCCTTGTCGTCGCCGGACTCGCTCGTGAAAGCGGCCTGGCTGGGTTGGTTTAAAGCTCAGCCTGATCAGCGCGCCAGCAGGGCCACAGGCCGCACCGAATGTTCCATGTCATGCGAGGCATGCTGCGCCAGTGCCTCGGTCTTGTTGCCTTGCAGGTCCACTTGGTAGAGCAGCGAGGTGCCACTGCGCAAGCTGGCAAAGATGATGTGGCGCCCGTCGCTGCTCCATTTCGGATCGAAATCCTCTGCAGGGTGGTGGCTGAGGTTGCGCAACTCGCTGCCGTCGAGCTTCATGGTGTGAATGTCGGTGCGCGTGCCGGCGGGGTCATCACGGGTGCTGGAGAAAACCAGGTACTGGCTGTCGGCTGACCAGCGGGGTGATTCGTGCGAGGCCACGACGTCGGCAGTGAGGTCGGTGGATTGAGCCGTGTCGACATCGGTGACGATCAGGTGTGAGCGCTTCTCGCGTAGATCGGCAACCCAAACGACCTTCTTGCCATCGGGGGACAACTCAGCCCAAGCCGCGCCGCGTGGCGCGAATTTGCTGCTCAGCTCCTTCAAGCCACTGCCGTCATGCTGGACGACGAATGCCTGGGTGCGACCTTTGGCATCTTGGCCCAGAAAACACAGCCGTTTGCCGTCGGCAGACCAGCTTGCTGGCGCTGGTCCCATGGACGTGCTAGGGCCCGCGACGGTGGTGCTTGTGCGGGTTTGGAGATTGACCAGGCGCAGCACAGATTTACCGCTTTGCAAATCCAAGGCAAAGAACGCCAGTGATCGGCCATCCGGCGACCAGCTGGGCGCCATCTCAGCATCCGCTCCCGTGGAGATACGCTGCTGTGCGGAGCCGTCGCCGTTCATGGTGTAAACCACGGGGCGGCCCGCTTCTCGCGCCACAAAGGCCAAACGACCATCGCTGGCCAAAGCGGGTTGGGCATAGAGCGACTTGCCTTGGGTGAGGACCTGCTCACGCCCCTGGCTGTTTTGGATCCAGATTTGCGGGTCGCCACCGCGCAGGGACACATAGGCCACACTCGCCATCGATGCGCCAGCGACACCCGCTGCACCGGCAACAGCGCCGCTCGCGGGCTCACTCGCTTGGCCAAGCGTCGCGCCTGCTAGCAAGGCAGCTGCAGTAGCCACTCGGTTGAGTCGATTTCGAGGCTGCCAGCTCAAGAGTTGCGTTCGCCAAGACTGCATCATCGCGGCCTCACTGAGTCACGATGAAATTGGTGCTGGCCAAGGCCTTGCCCGAGCTGTCCAGAACACTCAGCTTGTGGGGCCCGGCCATGCTGGCGGGGATCCGGTAGCTGAGCGTGCCCGCCGGGGTGACCATGACCGAAAACTGGGACTCGACGCCATTGGGTGCCTGCATGGCGATCGACACCGCGGTGTTCGGCGGGTAACCGCGGCCTTCAAAAACCGCGCCCTTGGCGGCCTGCACCAGCGATGGTCCGGCCAAGCTGGGGGCGGGGGCTTTGGCAATCGCAATGCCTTGCGCCGAACACAGCAGCGGCAGGCAAACAAGAGTTAAGGCCGCGGCCTGACGAGCGCGCTGGCTCAAGGGGCGGACGAACTGAAATTCCATGGCGAACTCCTACGTATTTCGAACCGCAACTGCGACCGCAGCGACAGCGCAGCCATCGTGCGACTTCAAAAGCGATCCGGCAATCGCACAAAGCAAGAAATCACCTTGATACCCCGTGATTGAGGGGGGGTAAAAACCTTCGGTTCGATGAAGGAAATGCGAGGCATTTGCGTTCAGTGGCGCGATAGCGATGAAGTCCGAACAGAAGTCCTTGCGCGAGGACCTTCAGTTTTGGATGTGCCAGTCCTTCCATCTGTGTCTGAGCCCTTGATGGACGCGTCGCTCGCCTGTCATCTTGGCGGCAGCTGCAAGCTCGGTTGGCACCGTCTAGCGCCGCGCGTGGGCGCCGGCCAGGACCTTGCTCAGGCGTTACGGACTGGCCCATTGCCTACAATGCTCTATGGCTTTTGTACATCTGCGCACGCACACCGAATTTTCCGTCGTTGACGGCACCCTTAGAACCGATGATGCGGCGGCTGCCGCGGCCAAAGACGGGCAAGTGGCGCTGGCCATTGCTGACCTGGCCAATATGTTCGGCGGCATCAAGTTTTACAACGCCTGCCGCAAGAAGGGCGTCAAGCCGATTCTGGGCGCCGACTGCTGGCTGGAGCCCGAAGGCTCGGACAAGAACCCCTCCCGCTTGCTGTTGCTGGTGCAGAACAAACAGGGCTATCTGAACTTGTGCGAGTTGCTCTCGCGCGGCTGGATTCAGAACGTGCAGCGCAATCAGGCCTGCTTGAAATGGGAGTGGCTGCGTGAGTTGAACGAGGGCTTGATTTGCCTCTCGGGTGCGCAGTTTGGCGGTCTGGGTGCGGCGCTGCTGGCGGGTGACAAGCCGCGCGCTCTGGAATGGGCGCGGCGCTTCACCGAGATTTTCCCGAATCGCTTCTACATCGAGTTGCAACGCGCCGGCCTGGCCGGCCAAGAGGCCTTGGTGCAAGCCAGCGTGCCTTTCGCCGCCGAGCTGCAATTGCCGGTGGTGGCCACCCACCCGATCCAATTCCTGGGCGAGGACGATTTCGAGGCCCATGAGGCGCGCGTGTGCGTGGCCGAAGGCGAAACCCTGGCCAACCCCAAGCGCATCAAGCGCTTCCTGCCGGGCCAGTATTTCCGCAGCCAGGCCGATATGGAGGCGCTGTTTGCCGACATTCCCTCGGCCATCGCCAACACGTTGGAGATTGCCCGCCGCTGCTCCATCAGCCTGGTGCTGGGCAAGCCGCAGCTGCCCAACTTCCCGACGCCGCTGCTGGAAGACGGCGTCACGCCGATGCCGATGGAGCAGTACTTCCGCCAGCTCTCCTACGAGGGCCTGGAAGATCGGCTGAAGATGCTTTACCCGGACGAGGCCAAGCGCGAGGCGCAGCGCGCGCGCTATGTCGAGCGGCTGGAATTCGAGCTGGGCACCATCATCAAGATGGGCTTCCCCGGCTACTTCCTGATCGTGGGTGACTTCATTAAGTGGGCCAAGCTCAATGGCTGCCCGGTGGGGCCGGGCCGGGGTTCGGGTGCCGGTTCGCTGGTGGCCTATGTGCTCTTGATTACCGACCTGGACCCGCTGCAGTACAACCTGCTGTTCGAGCGCTTCTTGAACCCTGAGCGGGTTTCCATGCCCGACTTCGACATCGACTTCTGCCAGGGCAATCGCGACCGGGTGATCGATTACGTCAAGCGCAAATACGGCCTGCCGGCGGTGAGCCAGATTGCCACCTTCGGAACCATGGCGGCCAAGGCGGCGCTGCGCGACATCGGCCGCGTGCTGGGCATGGGTTACGGCCAGGTGGACGGCATCGCCAAGCTGATTCCGGCGCCTCCGGGCAAGACGGTCACACTGGCCAAGCTGCCCGAGAACTTCGACCCGGACAAAGAAAAAGTCATATACGCCCGCCACGAGGCGCCCGAGATCAATGAGCGCGAGGCCCAAGAGGAAGAAGTGGCCGAGCTGCTCAAGCTGGCCGCTCGCGTCGAAGGCATGGTGCGCAATATCGGCATGCACGCTGGGGGCGTGCTGATTGCGCCGGGCAAGATCACCGACTTCTGCCCGCAGTATCAACAGCCCGGCAGCACCAGCGCGGTGAGCCAGTACGACAAGGACGACGTTGAAGCGATCGGCCTGGTCAAGTTCGACTTTTTGGGCCTGGCCACGCTGACCATTTTGGAGCTGGCCAAGGATTTCATCGTTGCCCGCTACCCCGATCAGAAGAGCTTTGCGTTTGAGACCATCCCGCTGGATGACCGCCGCACCTACAAGCTCTTCTCCGACGGCTTGACGGAAAGCGTGTTCCAGTTTGAATCCCCCGGCATGCAGCGCATGTTGAAGGATGCCAAGCCTTCGCGCCTGGAAGACCTGATTGCGCTGAATGCGCTGTATCGACCCGGCCCTATGGACCTGATCCCCACCTTCGTCGCGCGTAAGCATGGCAAGGAGGTGGTGGAGTATCCGCACCCGCTGACCGAGCCGGTGCTGGCCGAGACCTACGGCATCATGGTCTATCAGGAGCAGGTGATGCAGACCGCCCAGGTGCTGGGCGGCTACAGCCTTGGCGGCGCCGACATGTTGCGCCGCGCCATGGGTAAGAAAAAGGCCGAGGAGATGGCCGAGCACCGCGCCATCTTCCGCAAGGGCGCGGCCGTCAACGGCTTGGATGAGAAGCAGGCCGACGATGTGTTCGACCTGATGGAAAAGTTCGCGGGCTACGGCTTCAACAAGTCGCACGCTGCTGCTTACTCACTGCTGGCCTATCACACCGGCTGGCTGAAGGTGCATTACACGGCGGAGTTCTTCGCCGCGAATATGACCATCGAAATGGACGACACCGACAAGCTCAAGGTCTTGTTGAATGACGCCAAGCTGTTCGGCATCGACTTCGAGCCGCCTAACGTCAATCTGGGTGTGCACCGCTTTGAGCCCATCATGCCCGGCGACGGCGTGTTCCCGAACTGGGCGCAACCCACCGTCAGCAGTGCGCGGCCCAAGCGCATCAACTATGGCCTGGGCGCCATCAAGGGCACCGGCAAGGGGGCGATCGATTCCATCGTTGCCAAGCGCACCGAAGGCGGGCCGTTCAAGAGCTTCTTCGACTTCTGTTCGCGCATCGACCGCAAGGCCTGCAATAAGCGGGTGGTCGAAGCCCTCATCAAGGCCGGCGCCTTTGACAGCCTGGAGCCCGACCGCGCCCGCTTGCTGGCCAGCGTGGCGCGTGGCTACACCCATGCCGAAACCTTGGAGGCCAATGCCGACCAGGGCGGCTTGTTCGACTTTGGCGATAGCCATGCTTCCAGTACCGCCGAGCCCGATTTGGTGGATGTGCCGAGCTGGAGCATCAAGGAACGGCTGACGCTGGAGAAGACCGCCATCGGCTTCTACCTCAGCGGCCATTTGTTCGACCAGAGCGGCGAAGAAGTCCGCCGCATGGTGCGCCTGCGCATTGCCAACTGCACCGAGATCCGCGAACCGGTGCAGGTGGCCGGCATCGTCAGCGATCTGCGCATCATCAACGGCAACCGCGGCCGGGTGGCGCTGTTCAAGCTCGACGACAAGAGCGACTCCATCGAATGCGTGGCCAATGAAGAGCTGCTCAACAGCGCCAAGGAGTTGCTGGTGGATGACGAGCTGCTGATCATGCGCGGCAAGGTGCAGATGGACCGCTTCTCGGGCGGCTTCCGCATGAATGTGCTGGAGGTGATGGACCTGGCCAGCGCACGCGCCCGCAATGGCAAGCATTTCTATGTGCCGGTGCGCACGGCCCTGCCGCCGCTGCAAGACGTCGTTAAACAATGGCCGGCCAAGCGGGTGGAAACCGAGGCCGGCACCTTGATCCAGGGCTTGAAGATCGTCACCCATCACTTCTTGACCGGCGAGCAAGAGGGCGCCGAGTTCAGGATTGATCTCGGCGAAGAAAGCCGCTTCTGGCCTTGTGATGAGGCGCTGGCCCGCTTGGCGCAACTCAGTAGCAGCGCTGCTGCAGCGGCGGCTAAGCAGGCGCCCGCTGCGGCCATGCCGCCAGCGCAGATTGCCTACGAGTAAGCGCGCGAAAGCATTTGATGGCGGGCGCGCTGAGCCGGCGTCAAATGCGCCGCACCCTCAGTTCTTTCGCCTGCTGGCCTGACTCGATAAATTGCTTGGGTGAAGCTGCGTGACCTAGAACAAGGGCCCGGCTTACCCTGCTTTTCCGGGCGATTGGCGCGCAAATTCAGCGATGATGGCTTGCATAGCCATTCATCCACCCTGTGCAGAACACGCCAAGCCCCGACTCCGCTCCGACTGCTCGGACAACACCCGCCACCGGTCTGATCCTGACCGGCGGCGGCGCGCGTGCGGCCTATCAGGTCGGCGTGCTGGCTGCTCTGGCGCAGCTTCGGCGTGATGCGGGTTTGGCCGGCCCAACGCCGTTCCCCATCGTGGCCGGCACCTCGGCCGGTGCCATCAATGCCGGCACCTTGGCCTGCTATGCCGACGACTTTGATTCCGCCGTGGATGGCTTGGTGCATCTGTGGCAGAACCTGCATGTGGAAGACATTTACTGCGCAGATGCCTTTGGTGTGATTCGCACCGGCGCGCGCTGGATGACCATGATGAGCCTGGGCTGGGCGGTGGCGCGCTGGCGCCGCACCCGGCCACGAAGCTTGCTGGACAACTCACCGCTGGGTGAACTGCTGCACAAGTGGATCAAGATGGACCGGGTCGAGCAGATGCTGGCTGACGGCCATATGCGGGCCTTGGCGATCAGCGGTTCGAGCTACACCTCGGGCCACCATGTGACCTTTTATCAAGCCAGAGAGGCGGTCACGCCCTGGTTTCGCTCGCAACGCATTGCCACGCCCACCAAGATCTCGGTGGAGCATCTGCTGGCGTCCTCGGCCATTCCCTTCATCTTTCCAGCCCAGCCGCTGACGCTGGGTAAAAAGATGGAGTGGTTTGGCGATGGCTCGATGCGCCAGAGCGCGCCCATTTCGCCCGCCGTGCATCTGGGGGCCGAACGGGTGCTGGTGATTGGTGCCGGCCGCATGAATGAGCCCGAAGGCGAGGAAGAGCGCCGCACCCTGGTGGAGGGCGCGCCCAGCATGGCGCAAATTGCTGGGCACGCTTTATCGAACATCTTTTTGGATGCGCTGGCAGTGGACGTTGAGCGCCTGCAGCGCATCAACAACACGCTATCTCTGTTGCCCGCCAGTGCGCGCGAAAACACGCCGTTGCGGCCGATTGATGTGATGGTGATCGCGCCCAGCCGCCGCCTGGATGAGTTGGCGGCCGAGCATCAGGGCGCTTTGCCGCCCGCCATCAAAGGCCTGCTTCGCAGTGTGGGTGTGGCCGGTGAGGGCAAAGGCGCCAGCGGCTCGGCGCTGACCAGCTATTTGCTGTTCGAGCCGCCCTTCACCAATGAGCTGATCAATCTGGGCATGAGCGACACGCTGGCCCGGCGAACCGAAGTTCAACGCTTCTTTGGCTGGCCGACCCAGCCGCCGCAGATCGATGCGGCGGCCATGCGCCGCCGGCGCGGCGGCTTTGTGGAAGCGGCCGGCTTGGCGAGCGAGCCGGCACGGGTGTAGCCGCAATACCTGCTCGCCTTGCTCGGCAAACCAGGTTCAATTCACCCAGCTATTCACTCGCCGTTTTGCGCTCGCACCATCGCGGCATAGGCGCCGTCGCGGGCCAGCAGTTCGGTGTGGGTGCCGCTTTCGGTGACGCGGCCCTGGCTCATCACCTGAATGGTGTCCGCCGCGCGGATGGTGGACAGGCGGTGTGCAATCACGATCAGGGTCTTGCGGCCCTGCCATTGCTCCAGGGCTTGTTGCACGGCGCGCTCGCTCTCGGTGTCCAGCGCCGAGGTGGCTTCGTCGAAGACCCAGATCGGCGCGTCGCGATACAGCGCCCGGGCAATCGCCAGACGCTGGCGCTGGCCGCCTGAGAGCTTGCTGCCGTTGGCACCGACCAGGGTGTCTAGGCCTTGCGGCAGCTCTTTTTGCACAAAGTCCCACAGATGGGCAGCGCGCAGGGCTTGCTCCAGCTTGGCGTCGTCGCGCGGCTGGGCGTAGGCGATGTTGTCGGCCACCGAGGCGTCAAACAGCACGATGTCTTGCGAGACCACCGCAAACTGCTGGCGCAGATTGCCCTTCTTCAATTCGTTGATGGGCACGCCGTCCAGCAAGACCTGACCCTGATCCGGCTCACCGAAGGCCAGCAGCAGGTGGATGATGGAGCTTTTACCCGCGCCTGAGCTGCCAACCAGGGCTGTGGTCTGGCCGGCCTTGAAGTGCATAGTCAGGCCGTTCAAGGCCGGGCGCTCGGCGCCGGGGTATTGCAGACGCACGTCTTGCAAGGCCAGCTCGCCACGCACCTTACTCAGCGTGCGCTGGCCGTGGTCAGGCTCGGCCGGCATGTCCATGATGCTCAGGCAGCCGCGCGCGATCACCAAGGCGTTGGTGATGGGGGGCATCAAGTCGCTGAGGTGGCGCAGGCGCGAGGTCAGCAAGAGCAGGGCGGTGATGAAGGCGGCAAACTCGCCCACGCCGGTATTGGCCTGGCGCGCTTGCAGCAAGGCCAGGCAGATGATGACCGACAGGCCCACGCTGGCAATCAGCTGCGAGAGCGGCTGACTCAGCGCGCCGGCGGCGGCCGTCTTCAAGGCATTGCGCTGCACTTCCTCGGCCAAGCCCTTGAAGGCCGCGCGCTCATGGTCGGCGGCATCGAAGCTGCGCACCACGCGCCAGGCGCGGGTCACATCGTCGACCTTGTTGACCAAGTGCAATTGCGCGTCATAGGTCTTGCTGCCCATGCGGCGGATGCGTTTGTTAACTTGCTGCACGACCCAGGCCATGGCCGGCGTCGTCACGAGCGACATCAGGGTCAGCTGCCAGTTCAAGAAGAACAGATAGCCCAGCATGGCCAGGGCAGGCAAGCCGTCGCGCAAGATGCTCAGCATCGGGCCGCTGAGCATGGACATGATTTGCTGCGGGTCGTTGACCACCTTGGTCACTGCGGTGCCCGGCTGCAAGCTGGTGAAGACGCGGGCGTCGGCACGGACCAGGGCGTCGAACAAGGCGGCGCGGAAATCCATCACCGAACGCGTGACCGTCCAGTTCAGCAGGTACTGGCCCAGAAAGCCAAACAGGCCGCGCAGGGCGAACAGGGTGATCAAAACGACCGGCACCCACCAGACCGAAAAGGACTGCTTGGCAAAGCCATCGCCAAACACGTTCTTGATCAGCGCGGGGATCAGCGGCTCGGTCGCCGCCAGGCCCAGATAGGCCAAGACGGTCAGCACAACGCCCCATTTGTAAGGCTTGACGTAGACGGACAAGCGCCGTGCGATGGGTCGCAGGTCGGAAGAATCTTCACTCATAGCCGGCCATTGTCGCCGCTGTTTCTATACTGCCCGGCATGAGCGTTCCAGAGAATTCAAGCGTCGCGCCGACGCATCGTGTGCGTGTGCTGCACTTCGTGACCGGTGGGTTTTCCGGTGCCACCCAAGTGGCCGTTGATTTGTGCTTGGCCTCGCTGGCCGGCTCGCGCATCGAGCCCATGCTGGTGCTGCGCCGCAAACGCAATACCGATGCCGCCCGCGTGCAGGCGCTGCGCGAGCGCGGCTTGCGGGTGGTGGTGCTGCCGGGCTGGTCGCATCTGGCCACGATCTGGGCTTTGCGACGCTTGTGTGTGGAGTGGCGGCCTGCCGTGTTGATGGCGCATGGCTTCCCCGAGCATTTGATCGGCCGCTGGGCCGGGCTGTGGGCCAAGGTGCCGGCATTAGCGCAGGTGGAGCACAACAGCCGCGAACGCTACAGCGTCTGGCGTGCCGCGCAGTCGCGCTGGCTGAGCCGCTACACGGCCAAGCTGGTGGGCGTATCCGAAGGCGTGCGGCGGCGCCTGGTGCAGATGGGCTTGCCTGAGGCCAAGACCCTGGCCATTCCCAATGGCGTCAAGCTGGAGCGCTTTGAGGCCGCTGCGCAGCAAGACTTTACGCAACGCGCGCCGGGGTTGGTGATGTCGGCCCGCTTTGCGCGCCAGAAGGACCATCTCACCTTGATTCGCGCTTTGCACCTGCTGGGCCAGCAAGGCCTGCGCCCCAAGCTCTTTCTGGCTGGCGCGGGCAAGGCCAGCTACCGGCAGGCCGCAGAGCGGCTGGTAAGCGAGTTGGGCCTGGGCGCCCAGGTGGAATTTCTTGGCCATTACGCGCAGATGCCGCAGCTGCTGATGAGCCAGCAGATATGCGTGCTATCCACCCATTACGAGGGCATGCCCTTGGCCTTGGTGGAGGGCATGGCGGCCGGCTGTGCCTGCGTGGCCAGCCTGGTGCCGGGGGTAGAGGGCTTGTTGGACGCCGAGAGAACCGGCTTGCTGGTGCCCGAAGGCGATGCTGCGGCTTTGGCTGAGGCTTTGGCGCGTTTGCTACGCGATCCGCGGTTCGCCGCCGCCTTGGGCGCGGCAGCGCGCGAGCAGGCTCTTCGTGAACATGGCGTGGCCTTGATGACCCAGCGCTACGAGGACTTGTTGCTCTCGCTCTAAGCCGCGTGGCGCAGGCACAGCCAGAACTGCAGGGCGCGCAGCACCATGCCACGGCGCAGATAGGCTTGCAGCAGTTGGTCTGTCGTCAGCGGCGAAGAGAGGCGCCACTCCTGAATAAATCGCTTCAGGTCGCCTGCGGCATCGCTGTTGGCATCGGTGTTGCCGAGCGCCCGCCGCCGCTTGCAGGCCCGCAACAAGGTGCGGGCACTGAAATGGGCCACTTCAAACTCGGTTTGTGCATGGAAGGGTGTGCCGCTCGCCTTCATAGCTGCGCCGTAACCCAGCAGGGCCTGCATCCAGTCATCGATGCGGGCTGCCGACAAATTAGCCAGCGCGCTGCCGGGACGTTGGCGATAGCCGACCCAGACCTCGGGCACGTGGTGGTAGCTGTTGACCTGCAAAGCCAGGCGCGGCAACACGGCCAGATCTTCGAAGATGCGGCCCAGGGGGAAACGCAGCTCGGCCGGCCAGATGGCGCGGCGGATGATCTTGGACCAGGGGTGCAGTTGCCCCGCCTTGAACAGGCCCTGAATCAAGGGATTCCGGTCATGGCACAAATGGCCTGTGCTGCCGGCTTGGTCCTCAAAAGTGCTGACATGGGCCAGGCGCGGCTTGCGTACGCGGCCGCTCTCATCCTCGAAGGCGCGAAAGTCACACATGATCAGATCCGGCCCCTCGGCCTCAATCAAGGCCTTGAGCTTGGGGATCACGCCGGGCTCGACCAAATCGTCCGGGTCAATGAACCAGAGGTAGTCGCCACGCGCTTCGTCGAGCAAGCGGTTGCGAGCCGCGCTGACCCCTTGGTTATGGCTTTGCGTCAGCACGCGCACGTGGCGCGGGTGGGCTTGTTGGAGTTGGGCCAGCAAGGCGCCCGAGCCATCGGGTGAGGCGTCGTCCACGAAAACCAGCTCCACACCGGCATCGGCCTGCTGAAGAATCGAGTCAGCGCAGGCCAGCAGATAGGCTTCGACCCGGTAGACCGGCAGCAGAATGCTGAGCCAGGGCGTGGGCGTTTGACCCATCAGCGCTGCAGCAGTTTGGCCAGTGCGCTGCCTGGCAAGACCTGACCCTTGGCCACGCCGCGCTCAAAGACGCGCCGGTCGCCGCCACGCAGCTTGATCAACACCGGCAGGCGGTTGGGGCAGGGCGTCCAGGCCAGACGCGCAAACAAATGCCGCTTGCGCCAGCCCAGGGCCTTGTGAAAGGCGAAGGCGGAGTCTTCCGCGCGGGTCAGGGCGAGGCGATAGGCCTGTTCACCCGCATCCAGAATCACGGCGGCAGCCACATGCATGATGAGGTATTGCTGGTCCTTGGGGCCCAGACCCTGAACCACGCGGGCGAGCTTGCCTTGCTCTCGCAAGCGGTCCAGATAGGCCGCTTCGCCCAAGCTGATGGCCAGTTCGAACTCTGCGGCCAGCGCGCTGACAAACGGGCTCTCGGGCGGGGCCGCCATGAACCAGTTTTCAACGATGGGCTGATCGGGCCGGGTCGTGAAGCGGTCAATATAAAAACCGACGAATTCGGCCTTGTGCTCGCGCTGGGCTTGATGCACCCAGTCCAGGCTTTGACACAGCAAGATCGAGGCATCGACCCACAGGCCACCATGGAGCGCCAGCAATTGCAGGCGCAGCCAATCGGCCTGGCGGTAATGCGGCAGGGCATCAAGCCGGCTCAGTAGGTCGCCGTCCTCGTCCTTCAGCCACTGGCGGAAATTGCCCTGGTGCAGCAGGCGCAATTCATGGTCGGGTGCAAAGCGGCGCCAATTGGCTTGGCATTGCTGAATGAAGGCCGGCGGTGGACTTTCATGCCAATAGGCCCAGATGATTTTGGGGATGGCGGCAGGTGCTTGCTGCGGGACCTTGCCGATGGCTACTTGTTGCGCATTCGCCGGCACCCGGGCGCGCAAGACCCGCAACACTTCCCAGCCCAATACCAGCAGCAACACGGCCGCAAGCAGTTGCAGCACGCCCAGCAGAACTGCCCAGACCGTCATACCAACACGCCTTCTACTTTCACTCGCACCAGTGCTGGGCGATCCAGGGCGCCGGGCGCGCATGGCGCCAGTTGCCGTTGTTACGGCCGGCCAGGGCATCGGGCGGGTTCATCACGCCGTGGAAGATCAGGATGCGCGCGCCCTTGGGGATGAAGGGCTCGCGCCAGTAACTGGTCGGCCAGACGGGTAAGCAGTGGTATTTGTAGCTGGCGCACCAGCTGGACTCCCAGTACTTCACCTTGCCTTGCTTGTGCAAGACATCGGTCAAAAAGGCCTGCTCGTTGCGGAAATCGGCCTTGGCCTGGGCTTGGTTGGCGCAAAACTGCGTCAGCACGTCATCGTGCGCGCCCAGCTCGAAGCGGTAGACCGAGGAATTGCCGGTGATGCGCCAAGGGCGCTTCCAGTCGTGAATGATCAAAAACTCGCCCGGCACTTCAAAGAAGGGCGTGATGTCGTCCACGATCACCACATCCAAGTCCAGGAACAAGGCCGTGCCTTGCAGGCCGTAGCGCTGGCCCAGGTCGGGGCTGAAGGTGGTCAGCTTTTTCCAGCCCCGCTCGGGCTCACCGTTAGGCAAGGTCAGTTCGGGGATGGGGAAGCACTGCACCTCGGCGCGGATGCCTTCGGTGCGGTCGGTCAGGCAGACGAATTTGAATTCGCCCACGAGGTGCCGGCGCACCATGGCGTAGAGCCGGTTCACATATTCGGGGCCGTACTTGGTGCCCCATTTCATGCAGAGGATGACTCGTGTAGCGCTCATTTCAATCTTTCGCGGAACTCATGTCCAAGCCAAGTAGGGGCCGCAGAACCGGCTTTGCCGGGCTGCTGGCGCCGCCCCCTTGAGGGGGACGCGCGGTAGCGCTTCGGGGGTGGGTCATAGTTCTTCGACGTGACGGGGCGGATAGGTGTCCCAGTTCAAACAACCGGGGCATTGCCAGAAATAGTGCTGGGCTTCAAAGCCACAGGCAGCGCAGCGATAGCGTTGCAGCGGGCGGGCGGCGCGGTCCAGGGCCACGCCGACCAGGGGCGCTTCCTCTTCGCTGAGCTTGGAGGCGCTGACAGCCAGCAGGCTGCGCGCTGCGCTCAAGCTGGGCTGCTCGCGCAAGTGTTCGGTGAGGCGCTGGCGTTGCTGTGCGGCGGCGGGCTCGAGCTTGGCGATGGCGCCCAGCAGATGTAAGCCCGGCGTGCGCTGGTATTGGGCGCTGAGGGTGGCCAACGCGCGTTCAGCGCTGCCGCTGCCGCAAGCCAAGGCAGCCTCGGCGTAATCCTTGGCGACCAGATTGAAGGCCTCGGGGTTCAAGGCCAGCAGCTCGGCGTAAGCGGCCATGGCGGCTTCGGCATGGCCGCGGCGGGCCAGCATTTGGCCGGTCAACACATGGGCACGGGCGGCTTGGGGCGCAGCCTTGCGGGCCTCTTGCAGCAGACCCTTGGCTTCGTCGATCTGCTCACGCGCCAGCGCTTCCAGCGCCAGTTCGCACAAATAGTGGGCGATGCGGGTGGCAAAAGATGCCGTACCGGCTTGCTCCAAATGTCGTGCGACCTCGACCGCCTTGCGCCATTCGCGCGAGCGCTCAAACAGGCTCAGCAAAGCCAGTTCCGCCTCGTTCTCGAAAGCGCTGCCGCGCAGTGCAGCATAGGCTTCCTCGGCACGGTCAAACAGGCCGGCTTTGAAGAAGTCTTGCGCCAGTGCATGTTGGGCGCGATCGCGCTCGGCGCGCGGCAGATCGCCGCGGGCCAGTAGATGTTGGTGCACCCGCACGGCGCGCTCATATTCGCCGCGGCGGCGAAACAGATTGCCTAGCGCGAAGTGCAGTTCGGAGGTGTCGGGGTCGTTCTGGACGGCTTCAATGAAAGCGTCGATGGCTTTGTCCTGCTGCTCGTTGAGCAACAGGTTCAGTCCTTTGAAATAGGCTTTGGGGGCATCGCGCTGTTCGCGCTTCCACTGGCGGGCATCGAGCTTAGAGGCTAACCAGCCCAGCGCAAACGCCGCCGGCAGCGCGAACAGCAGCCAGCGCAGGTCAAATTCCATCGTGGATCGCGGTAGGGGGCAGGGGATCGGTGGCGGTTGGCGTGGCCGCCGCGTTGTCTTCAAGCGGCGCGCGTTTGGCAACCCGGCGGTGATGCCACCAGGCCGGCACCATGGCCAGTACGCCAAAGCCGCAGCCCAGACCGAAGGCCGTCAGCACGATGATGACCAAGGGGGCATGCCACTCATGGCCAAAGAACCAACGCACCACGACTTCGTGGCTGTTGTTCAGCGCGAAGGCGAAGAGCGTGAAGAAGAGGAAGGCTCTGAAAAGCCAGATGAAGATGCGCATGGAGTAGGCATTCTACGGGTGCCGCGGCACACCTCCGCGCAAAGCCTCTGTCGGCGCTGATCCGACTTTAAGGCGCGCTGGCTTCGAGCGAGCTTTTGGCGTCCACGCCTTCACGCAAGGCTTTGCCGGGCTTGAAGTGAGGCACCAGTTTTTCAGGGATCAAGACCTGTTCGCCGCTGCGTGGATTGCGGCCCTTGCGCGGCGGGCGGCGATTGACGGTGAAGCTGCCAAAGCCGCGAATTTCGATGCGATGGCCGCGCGCCAGGGCGTCGGACATGGCGTCCAGAATCGTCTTGACGGCAAATTCGGTGTCGCGCTGGGCCAATTGGCCAAAGCGCTCTGACAGCAGAGCAACCAAGTCGGAGCGAGTCATTGTGGTGTTGTCTGAAACGGTCGATGGAGGGTCCGAGGACTTGCGCAAGAAATCAATGGCAGAAGCTCTTGCGCAAAACCTGGGGCTACAGGATTGAAAAGGGCTCGCACTTGGAAGTGACGAGCCCTTTTTTGAGCGAGGCGAGATTAGCACAGCGCACTGATCTCACCCTTGCTTGCCCGGCTCAAACGCGCGTATCGCGTTTGAGCCTTCGACAGGCATAAATCCCTTCCGGGATTTATGTCCGGTCTCAGCCTTGGTTGTCCAGCTTGGCGCGCAGCAGGGCGCCCAGGCTGGTCGTGCCGGCGCTTTCGCGCTCAGCAGTGGCGCTCAGGCGCTGCATGGCTTCTTGGTTGTCGGCGTTGTCCTTGGCCTTGATCGACAGTTGAATGTTGCGGGTCTTGCGATCCACATTCACGATCAGGGCGGAGACTTCGTCGCCTTCCTTCAGCACATTGCGTGCGTCTTCAACGCGGTCACGGCTGATTTCGGAAGCGCGCAGGTAGCCCAGCACTTCGTCGGCCAGTTCGATCTCGGCGCCACGAGCGTCAACAGTCTTGACCTTGCCGGTCACCGTCATGCCGCGGTCATTGACCGTGGTGTAGGTGGTGAACGGGTCGCTGTCCAGCTGCTTGATGCCCAGGGAGATGCGCTCGCGCTCGACGTCCACAGCCAGAACCAGGGCTTCGACTTCTTGGCCCTTCTTGAAGTTGCGCACAGCAGCTTCGCCGGTTTCGTTCCACGACAGGTCGGACAGGTGCACCAGGCCGTCGATGCCTTGAGCCAGGCCAACGAACACGCCGAAGTCGGTGATCGACTTGACGGGGCCCTTGACGCGGTCGCCGCGCTTGACGGTTTCAGCGAAATCTTCCCAAGGATTGGCCTTGCACTGCTTCATGCCCAGGGAGATGCGACGCTTGTCTTCGTCGATTTCCAGGACCATGACTTCGACTTCGTCGCCCAGGGTGACCAGCTTGGAAGGAGCAACGTTCTTGTTGGTCCAGTCCATTTCGGACACGTGCACCAGACCTTCGATGCCCGGCTCGATTTCAACGAATGCGCCGTAGTCAGCGATGTTGGTGATCTTGCCGAACAGGCGGGTGCTGGTGGGGTAACGACGAGCAACGCCGAACCAAGGATCGTCGCCCAGCTGCTTCAGACCCAGCGAAACGCGGTTCTTCTCAGCATCGAACTTCAGGATCTTGGCGGTCAGTTCCTGACCAACCGTGACCACTTCGCTCGGGTGACGGACACGGCGCCATGCCATGTCGGTGATGTGCAGCAGGCCGTCGATACCGCCCAGGTCCACGAACGCACCGTATTCGGTGATGTTCTTGACCACGCCTTGAACGATGGCGCCTTCGGCCAGCGTTTCCAGCAGCTTGGCGCGCTCTTCGCCCATCGAAGCTTCAACCACAGCACGACGCGACAACACGACGTTGTTGCGCTTGCGGTCCAGCTTGATGACCTTGAACTCCATGGTCTTGCCTTCGTACGGGCTCATGTCCTTGACCGGACGTGTGTCCAGCAGGGAACCCGGCAGGAAAGCGCGGATGCCATTGACCAGAACGGTCAGGCCGCCCTTGACCTTGCCCGACACGGTACCGGTCACGAAGTCGCCCGACTCCAGTGCGGTTTCCAGCGACAGCCACGAGGCCAGACGCTTGGCCTTGTCGCGCGACAGGATGGTGTCGCCGTAGCCGTTTTCGATGGCGTCGATCGCCACGGAAACGAAGTCGCCGATTTGAACTTCCAGCTCGCCCTGGTCGTTCTTGAATTCTTCGATTGGCACGTAGGCTTCAGACTTGAGGCCGGCGTTCACAACCACAAAGCTGTGCTCAACGCGCACGACTTCGGCCGAGATCACTTCACCGGCGCGCAGGTCGGAGCGCTGCAGCGACTCCTCGAACATGGCGGCAAAAGAGTCAGGAGCGAAAGCTGCGGTTTGGGTTTGGGACATGAGGTTTCCTGGACCTGCTGCAACAAGCGTTTGTTCGCAGGCGGTGGGTGCAAGGCCTGTGAGGGCTTTACGGGTTAGGTTGTTGACAGCGCCGGGGCACTGGAGCCCTGGCGACGTTTTGGCTTCGGTTTTTAAGGCCTTGGCCGGGTCATTTGTCGTTCAACGCTGAACGGCAAATGGCCTTTTTTGTGCCCACCAATCCAACACCAAATCGAGTGATTCCTCAATCGTTTGGGCCGAGTTGTCGAGCATTTGTGCGTCTGCGGCAGCTAGAAGAGGCGATGCGGCGCGGTTTTTATCCCGTGCGTCCCGACTCTCCAAATCTTCACGCAAGCCCACGATATTAGCCGAAAACCCCTTGGAAATCAATTGCTTATACCGCCGCTCGGCGCGCGTTGCGGCGCTGGCTGTGAGAAATACCTTGAGCTGGGCGTCAGGGAAGACGGCGGTGCCCATATCGCGCCCGTCAGCCACCAAGCCCGGCAAACGGCGGAAATTGAGCTGCAATTGGTTCAGCGCGGTGCGCACTGCCGGGTGTGCGGCTACCTGGGAGGCCATCAGTCCGGTGGCTTCGCGGCGCAGCTCGTCGGTGATGTCTTCCTCGTCCAGCCAGACGCGGCCATTCTTGAAGCTCAGATTCAGCTCACCGGCCACGGCCGCGACGGCCGCGCCATCATTGAGGTCGACCTCGCCCCGGTCAGCCGCTAGCGCGCAAGCGCGATAGAGCGAGCCGGAATCGAGAATGATGTAACCCAGGGCGTGGGCGACTTGGTCGGCGAGTGTGCCTTTGCCGGACGCAGTGGGGCCGTCGATGGTGATGACCGGGATGTCTTGCGCGCGCGCCTCGACCACCGAGAACAGGGTTTCAAAATAGTCCGGGAAGGTCTTGGCCACGCACTGCGGGTCGAGGATGCGCACCGGCACGGCGGCGTCGGGCTCACCCTGTTGCTCGCCACCTGCACCGCGCTTGAGCGCTTGCTGCGGGTCGTTTTTGATGCGCTCCGGGGCGCGATCCGCCAGCAAGCCGTTGAAGGCCGCCAAGGAGAAGCACATCGCCACGCGGTGATCGTCGTAGGTGTGGATGGCGGCAGGCTGCCATTCGCGCAGCGGGTGAACGCGTAGCCAGTCGCTGCCTTCTTCCACCTCCGCGCCCAGCTTGCGCAGCTCGGTGGCCATGGCGGCGATGCGGTCGGTTTCCTTGACCCGCCAGCTGGCGATATTGCGCAAGGTTGTCGGGCTATCCGCGTACAAGGCCATCACGGCCAGGGTCATGGCGGCGTCGGGGATGTGGTTGCAGTCCAGCTCGATGCCGCGCAGCGGCCAGGCGCCGCGCCGCACTTCCAGCCAGTTCGGCCCCATCTCAACTTGCGCGCCCATGGACTGGGCGGCTTCGACAAAGCGCACATCGCCCTGCAGGCTGGCGTGGCCCACGCCCTCGATGCGCAGCGCCTCGTCATTGGCCGCGATGGCGCCCAAAGCAACGAAGTAGGAGGCCGAGGAGGCGTCGCCCTCGACGTGAATATCACCGGGCGAGCGGTAGCGGCTGCCGGCCGGGATGGTGAAGCGTTGCCAGCCCTCGCGCTGCACCTGGATGCCGAAGCGCTCCAGCAGGGCCAGGGTGATGTGAACATAGGGCTTGGAGATCAGCTCGCCCGTCACCTCGACTACCACGGCTTGCTCGGTCGCCACCAAGGGCAGTGCCAGCAGCAGGGCGGTGAGGAATTGGCTGGACACGTCGCCGCGCACGCGCACGGGCTGATCCAGCTTGAGCGCGGAGGGGCCGCTCAGCCGCAGCGGTGGGTAGCCCTCATTGCCCAGGCAGTCGATGTGGCAGCCCAGCAGGCGCAGGGCGTCCACCAAATCACCGATGGGCCGCTCGTGCATGCGCGGCACGCCGCTGAGCTCGAAGCTGGCGCCTTGGGTTGCGGCCAGCAGGGCCAGTGCCGCGGTGAGCGGGCGCATGGCGGTGCCGGCGTTGCCGAGGAAAAGCTTGGCTTCGCGCTGGCGCAGTTGCGCGCCGATGCCGGTGACATGCAGCACGCCGTCGTGACCGGTGTCCAGCACGCAGCCCAGCTCTTTCAGCGAAGCCAGCATCACGGCGGTGTCGTCCGAATCCAGCAGGTCGTGCACGGCGGTGCGGCCTTCCGACAGGCCCGCCAGCAGCAGCACGCGGTTGGAAATGCTCTTGGAACCCGGCAAACGCACGGTGCCGGCGGCGCTGCGCAGCGGAGGGAGGTCGAGGAAAGGAGTCTTGAACATGGGCGTGAACAGTTGGGGCGCAAACCAGGTGGTTCACGTGGTTTTATCTACGGCGGTGTCGGCTGCGGCGTCTGCTGCTGGGCGGGCGGCGAAAAGCGGTGCGGAAATAGCTGGCGGCTACTTGAGCAAACGCGGCGCGCCCATTTGCCATTGCGCGCGCGCTTCGGAGATCAAACGGATGCGTGCCTCCAGCGCGGCGGCGTCGTCGGCCTTGATCAAGGCTTCCAGCGCATCCAGGGTCTGGCGAAAACGTTGGGCCTGCACCAGAACTTCGGCCTTGTTGGCCATCAAGATATCGCGCCAGACCGCCGGGTCACTGGCGGCGATGCGGGTGAAGTCGCGAAAGCCGGGGCCGGCCAGGCTCAAAAAATCGCGCCCGGAGGCCTGGGTCGCTACCGACTGGAAATAGGCGAAGGCCAGCAGATGAGGCAAATGACTGACCGCCGCAAAGGCTGCGTCGTGATTCTTGGGCGTCATCTTCAACACCTGCGCGCCGAGCTTAGACCACACATCGGTGGCTTTTTGCACTGCGAGCGGGCTGGTCTCGGGCAAGGGCGTGAGGATGACTTGTCGGCCTTGGTAAAGCGTGGCCTCGGCATGTTGAACGCCGCCGCTTTCCTTGCCGGCAATCGGGTGGGCCGGCACAAAGCTGGGCAGGCGGTCACCCAGGGCGGCGCGGGCGGCATCGCTGACATCGCACTTGGTGGAGCCGACATCCATCACCAGCATCTGCGGCGTGATCAGGTCGCGAATCGACTTCAAGGTCGCTTCGGTGGCGGACACGGGAACGGCCACCAGCACGATGTCCGAGCCGGCCACGGCCAGCAGGGCTGATTCAGCGGCAACGTCGATCACACCGAGGCGCTTGGCGGTCTCGGTGGTGGAGGGGGATTTGCTATAGCCGATGACGCGCTTGAGCAGGCCGGCCTTCTTCATCGCCAGGGCAAACGATCCGCCCATCAGGCCACAGCCAATCACGCCAAGTTGCTTGTACATACTGCTTCGGGTTTTCGGGCCTTGCTTAGGCACTTAGGCTTTCACTGGGTAAGCGCCAATGATCTTGAAGAAGGCGCACAACTCACGCAACTCCGCCAAGGCTGCCGCTACATGGGGCTGCGTCGGGTGGCCGTCCAGATCAATGTAGAAATAGTAATCCCACTGGCCGGTGCGTGCTGGGCGCGATTCCAGGCGCGTCATCGACACGCCATGGGTCTTCAGTGGCACGAGCAGATCATGCATAGCGCCAGGTCGGTTCGGCACCGAGACGATCAGGCTGGTGCAGTCGCGGCCCGTGGCCGGTGGCGTGGCCATGGTTTGCGGCAGGCAGATGACGGCGAAGCGGGTGCGGTTGTAAGCCTCGTCCTGCACCGCGTGGGCGACGATGTGCAGACCGAAAATGGTGGAGGCGCGCTCGCCGGCAATGGCCGCCCACTCGGGGTTGCTGGCTGCCAGACGGGCGCCCTCAGCATTGCTGCTGACGGCCCGGCGTTCGGCGTCGGGTAAATGTTTATTGAGCCAGTTCTGGCATTGCGCGAGGGCTTGCGGATGCGCCAGCACGGCCTTGATGCCAGCCAAGGAATTTTCCTTGCACATCAGGTTGTGGCGGATCAGCAGGCTGACTTCACCGACCACATGGGTGGGTGTGTGCAGGAACAAGTCCAGCGAGCGAGTCACCACGCCCTCGGTCATATTCTCAACGCCCACCACGCCATATTGGGCGCTGCCGCTGGCGGTGGCGTGGAAGACTTCGTCAAAGTTGGCGCAGTAAATTAGATCGGCGGCGCCGCCGAAATACTCGATCGCCGCTTGCTCGCAGAAGGTGCCCACCGGGCCCAGCACGGCGACGCGCTGTGGCGACTCGAGTGCCAGGCAGGCCGACATGATTTCGCGCCAAATGGCGGCCACATGCTCGCCTTGCAGCGGGCCGGGGTTGGCGGCCTTGATTTTCTCGATCACTTGCGCCACGCGGTCGGGGCGGAAGAAGGGCGTGCCTTCGCGGCGCTTGACCTCGCCCACCAACTCGGCCACCTTGGCGCGGCGGTTCAATACATCGAGGAGTGTCTTGTCCAGCGCGTCAATCTGATCGCGCAATGCCAGTAATTCGCTTGCTGGCGCGGCGTTCGTGCCTTCGCTGCCAGCCGGAGTGTCAGCCATGTTGTGCCTCAAAATCCTTCAGGTATGCCACCAGGGCTTGCACGCCCTCCAGTGGCATGGCGTTATAGATCGATGCACGCATGCCGCCCACCGACTTGTGGCCTTTGAGTTGCAGCAGTTGTCGTGCTTTCGCGCCATCCAGGAAGGCCGCGTTCAGCGCCGGCGTGTTGTACTCGCCGCGCAGATAAAAAGGGATGTTCATGCGTGAGCGGCAATCGGCCGCCACACGGTTCTCAAACAAATTCGAAGCGTCCAGCGCGCCGTAGAGCAGGGCGGCTTTGTCGATATTGCGCTGCTCGATGGCGGCCACGCCGGTCTTGCCGGCATAGCTAAACCGTTTGAGCCACTGGAACACCAGGCCTGCCACGTAAATCGAAAAGGTCGGCGGGGTGTTGTACATGGACTGGGCTGCGGCCACGGTCTTGAACTCAAAGGCCGAAGGGCAGATGGCCAGGGCGCGGTCCAGCAGGTCCTCGCGCACAAACACCAGGGTCAGGCCGGCAGGGCCGATATTCTTTTGCGCCCCGCCGAAGGCCAGGCCGACTTTGGACCAGTCAATCGAGCGCGAGAGCTGGTGTGACGAGCAGTCGATCACCAAGGGTGCATCGCTGCCCAACGCCTTCAGATCGGGCAGTTGGTGAAATTCGACGCCGTCGATGGTTTCATTGCTACAGATGTGCACATAGGCCGCGTTCTTGCGCAGCTGCCAACTGGCCGGTGAGGGAATGGCGCTGTACTTGGCCGGTGCACCATCGGCGGCAATGCCAACGTCGGCATAACGCCGCGCTTCCTCGGCGCTTTTTTTGGACCAGGATCCGGTGACCACCACATCGACTTCGCCGCCACGCGACAAGTTCAGCGGCACGATGGCGTTCTCCGCCAAGCCGCCGCCTTGCATGAACAGGATGTGGAAATTGCTCGGCACCTGCAGCAACTCGCGCAGATCGCGCTCTGCCGTCGCGCAGATCGCCGTGAACTCGGGGCCCCGGTGGCTCATCTCCATCACGCTCATGCCACTGCCATGCCAGTCCAGCATCTCGGCGGCCACCTGGCTCAAGACTTCTTCAGGCAGAGCGGCCGGGCCGGCGGAGAAATTGAAAGGGCGCTGGGTCATGGACTTGGGGCGAGGGCGGCAGATGAGGGGTGCTTTCGCGAATCAAGGCACCGAGCTTGGCTGGGTGCCTTGTGTCGCAAGCCTAAGCGGGCTTACTTCTTGACTGCGGGCTTGGCGGCCGAGGCCGGTGCTGACGCGGCCGGTTGGATGCCCAGTTGCTTGCCAATCGACTGCTGCAGTGTCTTGAAGCGGGTCTCCAGCGTGGGACCGGTCTCGGCCATCAGCTTGTCCATCAAAGACTTCTGCATCTCGCCGCTGGCTTGGCCGAACTTCTTGTTGACCGGCGACTCCAGCCAGTTCAGCAATTGCTTGAGCTCATCCTCGCTGAAGCGCTCGTCCAGCACTGCGCCGACGGTGGACGGGGCCAGCTTGACGGCCTTGTCGCGAATCATCGGCGTGTTGTCTTCGACGAATTTCTTGATGTCGGCCTCGATCGCCTTGGCCGTGGCCTCGCGCTTCTCGGCTGGCACTTGCTGCAAGGCCGCACCCGCGCCCTGCATCAGGTTGCCCAGTGGCTGTTGCAGCACACCACGGGCCAGCTGTTCATAACTCTGCGCTTGCAGGGACAGCAGCTTGGCGATGATTTCCTTCTTGGCCGGCGAGGCGGTCGAGGTGGCGGACTGCGCAAAGCTCAGATTGGCGCACAGAGCCAAGGCGGTGGCGGCGATGATCTTCATGGACTTGGTGGTCATGTTCAAGCTTATTCCTTGGTGGTGTCGTCGCCAGCGTCGTCGGTCGGGTTGGCTGGTTCGTTGGAGGCGTCAGCAGCGTCGCTGGCTTCAGCGGCATTGCCTTCGTTGGCGTCGTTCTCGACGATGCGCTGCAAGCCCGAGAGCTTAGAGCCATCATCCAGCGCAATCAGGGTGACGCCTTGCGTGGCGCGGCCCAGTTCACGGATTTCCGAAACACGGGTGCGCACCAGCACGCCGCGGTCGGTGATCAGCATGATCTCGTCTTCAGCGCGCACCAGGGTGGCGGCCACCACGCGACCGTTGCGCTCGGTCTGCTGGATGGCGATCATGCCCTTGGTGCCACGGCCGTGGCGGGTGTACTCGGTGATGGAGGTGCGCTTGCCATAGCCGTTTTCGGTGGCGGTCAGCACGCTTTGCGTTTCGTCCTCTGCCACCAGCATGGCGATCAGGCGCTGCTCGGGCTCGAGCATCATGCCGCGCACGCCGCGGGCGGTGCGGCCCAGCGGACGCACATCGTCTTCGTCAAAGCGCACGGCCTTGCCGCCATCGCTGAACAGCATCACGTCATGCTTGCCGTCGGTCAGCGCTGCGCCGATCAGATGGTCGCCTTCGTCCAGTGCGATGGAGATGATGCCGGCCTTGCGGGGGTTGGAGAAGTCTTCCAGCGAGGTTTTCTTGACCGTGCCGAGGGCAGTGGCCATGAAGATGAAGTGACCTTCTGGGAAGCTGCGGAACTCACCGGTCAAAGGCAGCACGACGGTGATCTTCTCGTCTTGCTGGAGCGGGAACATATTGACGATGGGCTTGCCGCGCGAATTGCGCGAACCCTGCGGCACTTCCCACACTTTCAGCCAGTAGACACGGCCGCGATTGCTGAAGCAAAGAATCCAGTCGTGGGTGTTGGCGATGAAGAGTTGGTCGACCCAGTCGTCGTCCTTGGTCTGCGTGGCTTGCTTGCCGCGGCCGCCACGTTTTTGCGCGCGGTATTCGCTCAGCGCCTGGCTCTTGATGTAGCCGGTGTGCGAGAGCGTCACCACCATATCGGTGGGCGTAATCAGGTCTTCGGTGCCTAGTTCCTGGGCGTTATGTTCAATCGCGCTGCGGCGTGCGCCGATCTTGGTCTGGCCGAATTCCTGGCGCACTTGCACCAGTTCTTCGCCAATGATGGCGGTGACGCGGGCGGGCTTGGCCAGGATGTCCAGCAAGTCGGCGATCTGCGACATCACTTCCTTGTACTCGCTGACGATCTTGTCCTGCTCCAGGCCGGTCAAGCGCTGCAAGCGCATCTGCAGGATTTCGCTGGCTTGGTCGTCAGACAGGCGATAGAGGCCGTCGGACTGCATGCCGAACACCGGCTCCAAGCCTTCGGGGCGGAAGGCATTGCGGCCGCCAGGCGTGTCGCCCTCGGCGCGCACCAGCATCTCGCGCACCAGCGAGGAATCCCAGCTCTTGGCCATCAAGGCGGCCTTGGCGACGGGCGGTGTGGGCGAGTTCTTGATGGTGGCGATGAACTCGTCGATATTGGCCATGGCCACGGCCAGGCCTTCCAGCACATGGCCGCGATCGCGCGCTTTGCGCAGCTCGAAAATCGTCCGGCGCGTGACCACTTCACGGCGATGCTCCAGGAAGACCGTGATCAGGTCTTTCAGATTGCAAAGCTTGGGCTGACCGTCGATCAGCGCCACCATATTCATGCCGAAGGTGTCTTGCAGCTGGGTCTGTTTGTACAGATTGTTCAGCACCACTTCGGGCACTTCGCCACGCTTCAACTCGATCACCACGCGCATACCGGACTTGTCGCTCTCGTCCTGGATGTGGCTGATGCCTTCGATCTTCTTTTCGTGCACCAGCTCGGCAATGCGCTCGAGCAGGGTCTTCTTGTTAACTTGATATGGAATCTCGTCAACGATGATGGCCTGGCGATTGCCGCGGTCGATGTCCTCGAAGTGGACCTTGGCGCGCATCACCACCTTGCCGCGGCCGGTGCGGTAGCCGTCACGGGCACCGGACAGGCCGTAGATGATGCCGGCGGTCGGGAAGTCTGGCGCCGGGATGATTTCCATCAACTCATCGACGGTGCAATCCGGGTTCTTCAGCGAGTGCAGGCAAGCATCCACCACCTCGTTGAGGTTGTGCGGCGGGATGTTGGTGGCCATGCCCACGGCAATGCCGGTGGAGCCGTTGATCAGCAAGTTGGGCAGTCGGGCCGGCAAGACCAGCGGCTCTTTTTCCGAGCCGTCGTAGTTGGGTCCGAAATTGACGGTTTCCTTGTCAATATCGGCCAGCATTTCGTGGGCGATTTTGGCCAAGCGGATTTCGGTATATCGCATGGCTGCAGCGTTATCGCCGTCCACCGAACCGAAATTGCCCTGACCATCAACCAACATATGGCGCAAGGAAAAATCCTGCGCCATACGCACGATGGTGTCGTAGACGGCGGTATCCCCGTGTGGGTGATATTTACCAATCACGTCGCCAACGATACGAGCCGATTTTTTATACGCCCGATTCCAATCGTTGTTCAACTCGTGCATCGCGAACAAAACGCGGCGGTGCACCGGCTTCAAGCCGTCGCGAGCATCGGGGAGTGCACGGCCAACGATCACGCTCATGGCGTAGTCGAGGTATGAGCGCCGCATTTCCTCTTCGAGGCTGATGGGCAATGTTTCCTTGGCGAACTGGGTCATGCGCTTGTGCGCGGCCGCACCCATCAGGTGAGCCTGCATCGTTAGAGACGGAAGCCGTGATTCTAAAGGCCTGCGGCTGTAGCAGGATCGCAACAATATTGCCAACTCTGCGGTTCGACGCCGCCACAATACGAAGCCATCGGTGCCCTATGGCACAATCGATGAGTCCCTAGGAGAAACCCGCATTCGGGGATCTATCTAAGGTTTTGTTCAAGCACTTACTGGGCACTCGCAGGGCAACTGCGGCATTCCTTGAGAGGAGAATCATGAAGAAATTGAATCGAGTGGCGTCGCTGATGTCCGTCGCTGTGGTCGCTGCCTTCGCATCGTCCGGCGCTTTCGCGCAGACGGTCGACAACTGGCGTGCAACTGATGGCACCGTTTGGAAGAACGGCACCAATGAATATTGCTGGCGCGATGCCAACTGGACCCCGGCAACTGCCGCGGCCGAATGCGATGGCGCACTGAAGCCGGCCCCCAAGGCTTCGGCTCCAGCTCCCGTTGCTCCTCCTGTGGTGGTGCCTCCTGCTCCTCCTGCTCCGAAGCCCGTCCCGGCTCCGGTCAGCGAGAAGGTCACCTTCGCTGCTGATGCCTTCTTTGACTTTGACAAGGCAACTCTGAAGCCTGAAGCCAAGGCCAAGTTGGATGACCTGCTGGCCAAGACCAAGGGTATCAACCTGGAAGTCATCATCGCCGTCGGTCACACCGACAGCGTTGGTACCGATGCTTACAACCAGAAGCTGTCGGTCAAGCGTGCTGAAGCCGTCAAGGCCTATTTGGTTGGCGCCGGTGCTGAGAAGAACCGCGTTTACACCGAAGGCAAGGGCGAGAAGGCTCCTGTTGCTGACAACAAGACTGCCGAAGGCCGCGCCAAGAACCGCCGCGTGGAAATCGAAGTCGTCGGTACCCGCGCTAAGTAATTGCCAAGCGCCCTCGGGCGCTTTGTGCGAGAAGGCCCCGCCTGTGCGGGGCTTTTTTTCGTCCCTGTTTTCGCCCCTGTTTGTCAGTAGCTATTACCATTCCAGCCATGATCAATGCAGACCCCCAAGAACTAGCCAAATTTGGCGACCTGGCCCATCGTTGGTGGGATGTTGAGAGCGAATTCAAGCCGCTGCACCAAATCAATCCGCTGCGGCTTGATTGGATCGCCAGCTATTGCCCCTTGGCAGGCAAGACTGTCCTTGATGTGGGCTGTGGTGGTGGCATCCTGACCGATTCTTTGGCCCGCCGCGGCGCCAACGCCCTGGGCATTGATTTGTCGACCAAACCTCTTCGCGTCGCTCAGTTGCATGCGATGGAGGCAGGTACCGAGAACGTGGAATACCGCGAGATTGCCGTCGAGGCCCTGGCCGCAGAGCGTCCCGCCAGCTTTGATGCCGTGACCTGCATGGAAATGCTCGAGCATGTGCCGGACCCAGGCTCTGTGGTGCAAGCCTGTGCCGATCTGGTGAAACCGGGTGGTTGGGTGTTCTTGTCCACGCTCAATCGCAATGCCAAATCATTTGCCTTGGCCATTGTTGGTGCGGAATACATCCTCAAGATGCTGCCGGCTGGCACGCATGAATATGCGCGCTTTCTGCGCCCGTCCGAATTGGCTCAGTTTTGCCGCAACGCCGGCTTGGAATTGCAGGCCAGCCGCGGCCTGACGTACAACCCTTTGACCCAGCGCTACAGCCTAGGTAGCGACACCGACGTCAACTATCTGCTGGCTTGCCGCAAGCCCGCATGAGCGCCGTACTGACTGAAAAGCTGCGTCTACCTAGCCCTAGCCGGGTGACCACGGTGCTGTTCGACTTGGACGGCACCTTGGTGGATAGCGCGCCCGATCTGGCGGGTGCGGCCAATGAGATGCGCCACGACCGGGGCCTGCCGCCTTTGGCTTTGGCCGTGTTGCGGCCCTTGGTTGGCGCGGGTGCCCGTGGCATGTTGGGTGCTGCCTTGGATATTGCCCCCCATCACCCCGACTACGAGGCCTTGAAGACCGAGTTCCTGGATCGCTACGAACTTAGGCTGGCACAAGAAACGACCCTCTTCGATCAGGTCCAGCAGCTATTGCTGGGCTTGGATGCTGCTGGCTTAGGCTGGGGTGTGGTGACCAACAAAGCCGAGCGTTTTGCCTTGCCCTTGACCGAAGCGTTGGGTCTGCGCGCCGCTGCCAAGGCGGTGGTGGGTGGTGACACCACGCCGCACGCCAAGCCGCACCCGGCCCCTTTGCTGGAGGCGGCTAGGCGTGCCGGCGTGCTGCCCGAGCATTGCATTTACGTCGGTGACGATGAGCGCGACATCGTCGCGGGGCGCGCCGCCGGCATGCAAACTGCCGCTGCGGCCTGGGGATATCTGGGAAATGGGCTGCCAGTGAGCGCTTGGGGGGCAGATATTGTGCTTTCTAGCCCTGCGGAGCTCTTGCAAGTGCTCGGACTGGCCTAAAATACAAAGTTCTGGGGCCGACCAGGTTTCGACGTGGATGCGGATCCGGAGTAGGGCATACCGAGCACCAGTTCGCTCGTAAAACCACTGGAAACAAAGTAACTGCAAACGACTCTACGTTCGCACTCGCCGCTTAATTGCGCGTGAGCTTCTCAACGGTTGGCCCATGGGCCGGGCCCAAGTCGCAAGACAACAGGCTGAGAAGTCATTCACATGGGCTGGTTTTGGATCGGGTTACTCGGTACAGAACGAGATTTAGTGACTGGCGGGAAAGAAAGCGTGCCCCTGCGCGTTCTGGCCCGTGAGATTCAAATCAGAAGGCTAAGTATGTAGAACTGCCCGGTGATGGTTTGCGGACGCGGGTTCAATTCCCGCCGGCTCCACCATTTTTATGAAGGCAAAAAGGCCTGAGTCATCAATGACTCAGGCCTTTTTTGTCATTTGATGGCGCCAAATGGCATTTTTGCGCGACGCCTTTTCGGGGGACAGCACTGGCACCCTTCAGGTTCTTATTTCGAGATGACATCGGACGGGGCAGAAAAGTGCGGGGACAATTCGATCCCTATGAAATCCATTCTCCCTTTGCAACTTTTGCTTGCCCCCTCGCTTGAGGATCCAAACCCACTGGTGCTATATCACGGCAAGGGCTGTCCTGACGGATTTGCTGCGGCGCTGGCGGCCTGGCTGTTTTATGGCGGCCAAGCCGAGTTCCTGGGGCTCGATCATGGGCAGGTGCAGAGCCTGGCCGATCTGCCGCCGGTCGACGGGCGTGCGGTCTACATCCTCGACTTCTCGTTTCCGGCGGAGATCCTCAGCGCCATCGATTCGGCAGCGGCCAAGTTGGTGATGTTGGATCATCACAAGAGCGCGGCTGAAAAGCTCGGCGGCTTCCAATGCCGCTGTGGTGTGGTGCATTTCGATATGAGCAAGTCCGGCGCGCGCTTGGCTTGGGAGTTCTTCCTGCCCGAGCAGCCTTTGCCCGATCTGGTGCGCTTCATCGAAGACCGCGACATCTGGGCCTGGCAATACCCCGAAAGCGGCGCCTACTTGTCGGCGCTGGACATGGAAGCCAAGGAGTTTGCTCGTTGGCAAGAAATCGCCGCCTTCAGCCCGGACGAAACGGCAGCTTTCATGGCGCGTGGCTCGGCGATGGACGAGAAGTATCGCAAGCTATGCGCCGACCTGGCAGAGGGCGCGCAGCCGCTGACCTTTAACGGCATCACCGGTTTGATGGTCAATGCACCGGGCATGTTCCATAGCCTTGTCGGCGATTTGTTGTCGGCCAAGTCCGGCACTTTTGCTTTGATGTGGAGTGCCGGCAGCGGTGGCGCGGTGAAATGCGGGCTGCGTTCGCAGCGCAATTTCGATTGCATCCCCTTGGCCGAGAGCCTGGGCGGCGGTGGCCATGCTCAAGCCTGTGGATTCAGGATGGACGTGGCCCGCTTGCCGGAGTTGCTGAGCGGCGAGTTCAATGCGCAAGGCAGCGGGGACGCCCAAGCCTGAGCGCTGAGGGCTTTTCAATGCGGCGGAAGTTGAGGCGCAATCGCCCAGGCCTTCCGCCCTTGCCAAATTCCGCTAAGCGTTAGACCCTGTTGGACCCCGTTAGACCTCGGTAGACCTCGCTAGACCCGTCTGCCCTCAGGACTTGCGCGCCTGTTCGAAGCGGTATTCGTGCTGCGCATCGCGCAGGATCAGCGTGGGCTTGCCGGCCTTGTCGTCGCGCACAAACTCGATGCCGCTGATGCCGGGCGAGATGGTGATGTAGCTCTGCGTGCCGTCTTCGTTCTTGCGAAGCGCAACTTCGCTGCGCCAGTGATCAAACTGGAACTCCACTTTGCCGGCTTTGCGGCTGACCTTGATGTGGCCCAGCTGCGGGCTGTGGTAGCGGGCGGCCAGCTTGTTGATCGCCTCGGCGGGCACCGGCAGGGTCAGCAATTCGCGGGTCTTGGCGGCTTCGGCTTTGCGGTTGGCGATGGCGACTTGCAGCCGTTCGTCGGCCTCGGGCCGACCGTCGAACACCAGTTCCAGCAGCTTGCGTTGCAGCGGCCCGCGAAGCAGCACGCCGGCATCGGAGTTGGTCAGAATCGTCACGCCCATGCCGGATTCGGGCAGCCAAATCATATTGGAGTGGTAGCCCAACATATCGCCGCCATGCGAGGCCACGGTGATGCCGTATTGCTTGTCGACGAAAAGGCCCAGCCCATAGCTGATGTCTTCGCCCACCATCACCTGCGGGGCATAACGGGCAGCCCAGTTGGCTTCTGAAATCAGCGGCTGGCCCTCAGGTGTTTTGCCTTTGCCCAGCTCCATCAACACCCAGCGGCTGAAGTCGCGTGGGCTGGTCCACACAGCACCTGCCGGGCGGCCGGGAATGATGGTGTAGTTCAGATCCATGGCGGCTTGGCGGGTGCTGCCGTCCAAGGCATCACCGTGCGGGCTGGCATGGTTGCCACTCTGTGCTTGTTTGTAGTCGAACGTGGTGCGCGTCATGCCCAGCGGGCGGAACAGCAGTTCTTGCATGGCGCTGTCGTAAGCGGCGCCCACTTCCTGATTGGGCTTGAGCGCATGGGCTGCGATATAGCCGCCGGCGCTGACCATCAAATTGCTGTACTGAAACACCTCACCGAACTGGCTGGTCGGCTTCATCACGCTGAGTTGATCAAAGGTGATTTTGGCGGGCGCTTTGCCGTCTGCAAACAGCCACTCCAAGTCCTGGCGCGGCATGCCGGTGCAGGCGCAGACGAGGTGCTTGACCCGCACGCTATTGCTGACCTCGGGCTCGGCTAGTCTGAAGCCTGGATAAGCTTGGTTGGCCGGCTGATCCCAACTCAGCTTGCCTGCGTCAACCGCGCGCGCCATCAAGGCGGTGGTCATGGCCTTGGTGTTGGAGGCGGCCATGAAGAGTGTGTCGGCGTCAACCGGGGCTGGCTTGCCCAACTGGCGCACGCCCAAGCCACCGGCCCAGACCAGTTTGCCTTCGCTGATGAAGCTCAGGCCCACGCCGGGCACATCGAGCTGCTTCATGCCATCGGCGACAAAGGCCTTGAGTTTCTCGACGACTTCGGGCGTCAGCGGCTTAGGGGTACGGCCTGCGAAGCTCTCGCGCTCATAGCCCTGGGGCCGCAGGCTGCTGAAGAATTTGCCGATCGGGCTGCTGCGCTTTTCCAGCGTGGCCTCGGAGGCTTGCAGCAGAAGCACCACCCAGCCGGCACCTGTGCTGGCGCGGCGGGCGATGGCTTGTAGCACCAGCTTTTCATTCGGCGAGGTTTCGTACTCGAACACCTGCTGGTCGACCCAGCCATTGCGTGCTGGCCGCGGGGTGGCAATGCGCAGGCTGCGCTTGAAATCGGGTTGCGCCTGGGCCCAGGCCTGCGCCACCGCGTCCTTGGCATCTTTGGCGGCAGCCAGTTCCACCATGACGATGCTGGCATCACCCTCGGGCGCGGTCAGGCGCAGCTGCGGCCCGGTCTGGCTCACCGTGAATGCATCCGGCGGCGTGTAAGTGTGGCCGGCCGGCGTGTTGTCGGCCTGAGCGTTCAAGGCGTGCAGGGCGGTGACGAGCGCAGTGACGAGTACAAGCTGACGGTGCATGGTGATGGCCCCAATCGGTTTGGAAGCCATGATGCTAATCGCTAGCCCAACACGGGCGGGAAGTCATGCAGACGCAAGGTACCCGAGTTGAATGCGAGCGGTTTTGGCCGCGCAAGGCTTGGTCTGGCGCGGCCTCCGGACTCTCAGTCGCCGTGCCCGCTGCGCGCCTGATCTACGGTGGCGCGGTCCAGTGGCGCGGCAAAGGTGGCGATGAAGGCGTAGATGTAGTCGCGCAGATAGGCGTCACGGCGCACGGCCAAGCGGGTCAAGTTGTCGGTAAACAGATGGCGTGCATCGATGGCGCTCAGATGCTGGTCGCGTTGCTCGTCGTAGGCAATGGCCGCGACGATGCCCACACCCAAGCCCAGATCCACATAGGTCTTGATCACATCGGCGTCCATGGCGGCGAGCACCACATTGAGCTCCAGCCCGGCCTTGCTGAAAGCATCGTCGATGTGGGCGCGGCCGGTGTAGCCGCTCTCATACGTGACGATGGGGAACTGCGCCAAGCGGGCCAGACTCAAGACCTGACCCTCGGCGGCCAGTGCCTCGGCCTCTGCCGCCAAGGGGTGGCCCAGCGGGACGATGATGTTGTGGGTCCAGCGGTAGCAGGGCAGGGCGACCAGTTCGGTGTACTGGGTCAATGCTTCGGTGGCAATGCCCACATCGGCCTCGCCGTCCAGCAGCAGGCGCGCCACTTGCTGCGGCGAGCCTTGTTGCAGGTGCAAGGTGACATCGGGATGGGCGGCGCGGAAGTCGCGCACCACCGGCGGCAAGGCGTAGCGAGCCTGGCTGTGCGTGGCGGCGATGCGCAGCGTGCCGCTGCCGGCCTGGGCGTAGTCATCACCGGCGCGTTTGAGGTTGTCGGCTTCGTGAAGCAAACGCTCGACGATGGGCAGCACATTGCGGCCCGGTTCGGTCAGGCCGGTCAGGCGCTTGCCGGCGCGGTGAAAAATCTCAATGCCCAGCTCGTCTTCCAGCTCCCTGATTTGGCGGCTGACGCCCGGCTGCGAGGTGTGCAGCGCCAGGGCCACTTCGGTGAGGTTGAAGCCGCGGCGCTGCGCTTCTCGGACGGATCTCAATTGTTGGAAATTCACGCTCAGCCTCAGTCGCTATTTGATTTCCATTGTTAGAGAAAGAGGCTGCGCTTGTCCTCCAAGCATTTCTGCTAACGATATGAGCAATTGCGGCAATGCCGCCCTCACAAGGATCAAGCGGCTCGTTTGGGCAGGGTGGTGTAGCGCAGATAAGGGCGCACGGCTTCAAATCCCTGCGGGAACTTCTGTTTGAGCAGTTCCGGGTCTTGCAGCGAAGGCACGATCACGACGTCGTCGCCGTCCTGCCAATCGGCCGGCGTGGCCACGCTTTGGTACTCGGTCAACTGCAGCGAGTCGATGACGCGCAGGATCTCGTTGAAGTTGCGGCCGGTGGATGCCGGGTAGGTGATGATCAGCCGCACCTTTTTGGCCGGGTCAATGATGAAGAGTGAGCGCACGGTCAGCGTGGCCGAGGCATTCGGGTGAATCAGGTCGTAAAGCTCGCTGACGCGGCGGTCGGCATCGGCCAGGATGGGGAAGTTCACCTCGGTGCCCTGGGTGTCGTTGATGTCGGTGATCCAGGCCAGATGCTTGTCCAGCGGGTCCACCGACAGGGCGATGGCCTTCACATTGCGGCGCGAGAACTCGTCCTTGAGCTTGGCTGTGCGGCCCAACTCTGTCGTGCAGACCGGCGTGAAATCGGCCGGGTGCGAGAACAACACGCCCCAGCTATCGCCCAGCCATTGGTGGAAGCTGATCGGGCCTTCGGTGGAAGCTTGTTCAAAGTCAGGGGCGAGGTCGCCCAGGCGCAGGCTTGGCATGCTTGTATTTCCTTTTTTGGGTGCAGGTGAAATGAGGGTTAGGTTTCTTGGTGCCTGCAGCATGGAGACCGCGAGGCCTCAAACCGCGAACGACCATTCGCTGAAGTTCGCATGGCTGGGTCGATGCTCCCGCGCCGAGCGGGCCTTGGCGGCCTCCACCCAGCGCTTGGCCAAAGGGAAGGGGCCAAAGCCGGATTCGGTGTTGATATGCCCGACCGCGCCAAGGTTGCTGAAGCTCGATCCCCAACGCGAGGCCCAGCGCAGGGCCGAGGCGGCACTCATCCAGGGGTCGTTCTGGCTGGCAATCAAGCTGCTGGGCACCGGCAGGCGGTGATGCGGCAAAGACTCGGCCAGGCCGAACTTGTCGGGCTCGGCCGGGGCCACCAGCAGCACTTGGCGGATGGGGCTGTCGGCATGGTCCGCTAAATGGCGCACCAAGGCCAAGGCGCCAAAGCTATGGGCCACCGCAATCCATTCGCCGGGGCCGGCGGCGTCCAGCGTGGTCTTGATGCGGTCGGCCCAGCGTTGCAGATCGGGCTGGCTGAAATCGCGCTGCTGCACCCGGCGTGAGTCGCGGAACTGCTGTTGCAGCCAGGTTTGCCAGTGGCCGTGGCCGCTGTCGTGCAAGCCAGGGACGATCAATAAGCGTGGGCTGCGGTAGGGATTGCTCAGCATGGCGGGCGCTCCTTCTTGGACTTCAGAGTGTGGCGATCGACACTTCGGTGGACTTCACCAGCGCCACCACCTCGCGGCCCACCACCAGGCCTAACTCCTTCACCGAGCGGGTGGTGATGACCGAGGTGACGATCTGCCCGCTGGACGTCTGCACATCGACCTCGGACACGACTGGGCCTTCGATGACTTCCTTAATGACGCCGCGAAACTGGTTGCGGACATTGATGGCGGTGATGCTCATGGAGCCTCCTCTGATTGCGTGCCGCCAGCTTAAGGAGGGCCTGCGCGCGGGCCAAGGAATGCGTTCGCACATGCTCATGCCCTGGCCGCATATGGGCTGCCGCCGGTTCGGGCGTGCGCCTTGAGCGAATCTGCGCGATGCGCTTTTGTGCGCTGAGCGCGCCAATCAATGCAAATGCTATGGGCTTGCTTGCGGACTGTTCGAAAAAAGCGCAGCGTCATTCAGCCTCGGCATGGTTTGCAAGAGCCCGGCCGAAACCTATCCTGCAAGCCTGTTCGAAGCGGCCCTGCTCGACTTTGCTTCGCCACCCTTGACGCTTGCCAACGCTGCAGACGCAGCACAAAGTTACCCGATGAAGATTGCCGTTTGGATTGTTTTCGCCCTGCTGGCCGCGCTGTGGACCGGTGCTGCCCTGTTGTTTGTGACGGTCAGCGAATGGGCAGCCGGCCTGCTGGCCTCGGGTCAAGCGGAGCAACTGGGTACGGCCGCAGCCACCATGCCTTTGCCACCGGCCCTGGCGCTGTGGATTGATCCGGCCACTGTCAAATTGGCGCAGGACGGTGTGCTGTGGTTGCTCAACAGCGCGCGCGATGTGCTGCCGCTGCTGGGCTCGGCCATGGGTTGGTTGGAGCCTGTGATTTGGCTGCTGTGGCTCTTCGGCCTGGTGGTGATGTTGGTCTTGGCGGGCGCTGCCCATTTGCTGCTGGGTCGTGTGCCCAGCGTGCAGCAGCTGCGCCAGCAGGCCGGCATCTGATCCACGCGAAGAATTAGTTAGCCCATGTCCAAGCAACTGGCCGAGTCCTTTCGCCGCGCCGCGCAGGAGCATCTTCACGATCACGCGGCGGCAGCGCCTGCCGAGGCCAAGGTCTTGGGCGGCGTGCGCGATCTGTCCTTGCCCGATCTGCTGCGCTTGCACGGTGAGGCCTCGGCCGCCGTGCTCTTGCTGCTGATGGCGGTGCTGAGTGTGATGCCCCTGGCCGGGGTGGGCACGCTGCTGAGTTTTGTGATCTTCGCCCTGGCGTGGCGCTGGAGCACGGCGCTGGATGAGCGCATCGTGCCCGAGCGGCTCAGCCGGGTGCGCTTGAATGCCCAGTGGTCACGCCGCTGCCTGAAATTCCTGGCCTGGATGTATGGCTTGTCGGATCGCTTGATGAAGGCGCGCTGGCACTGGGCCAGCCATCGCCGCACCCACAAGGGTTGGCGCCTGTGGATCGCCCTGATGGGCTTGCTGATCTTGCTGCCGGTGCCTTTTGGCAATGTGCTGCCCAGCATCAGCCTGGTGCTGTTGAGCCTGGGTTGGATGTTCCGCGATGGTCTGGCCTTGCTGGCAGCGGCGGTGGTGGGCTCGGGCGCGTTTGCCTTTGCGCTGATGATGGGCCATGTGCTGGTGGATGTGGCGCAGCGCGGACTGGCGTTCCTGACCCGCTGGACCGGGCTGGAGCTCGGCGCCTTGTTTTGACCTTGCCTTGATACCCGGCAGGTAAAATGCCTCTGGGTGCTTGGGCCGCAATGGGCGGCTCGGCAGGTGAACAGCGAAGGTCGGGCCGCCTCGCCAATTTTGTGCGAGCATGTTCCAGATCCCTCCCGCTATTGCCAGCCACGCCACCGAGGTGTTTGCTGCCCTCGTGTTCGGCGTCGCGCTGATTCACACTTTTTCCACCAAGTTTTTCGAGAACCTCGCGCACAGCCGCCCCCGCCATGCGGGGCTGTGGCATTTGCTGGGCGAGGTCGAGGTGGTGTTTGGCTTCTGGGCCATGGTGCTGATGCTGTTCATGTTTGCCGTGCAGGGCGAGCATCAGGCCATCACCTACCTCGAAAGCCGCAATTTCACCGAGCCGATGTTTGTGTTCGCCATCATGGTGATCGCAGGCACGCGGCCGATTCTTCAATCCGCCATGGCGGCCGTGCGCATGATTGCGCGCTTCCTGCCCCTGCCGGGCAGTGTGGGCATGTATGTGCTGGTTTTGGTGCTGGTGCCCTTGCTGGGCTCCTTCATTACCGAGCCGGCGGCCATGACGCTGGCCGCCTTGATGCTGGCGGAGAACTTCTTCGCCCGGCCAATCTCAACACGCTTGAAATACGCCACGCTGGGCGTGCTGTTCGTGAACATCTCCATCGGCGGCACGCTGACCTCATTTGCCGCGCCGCCGGTCTTGATGGTGGCCGCGAAATGGGGCTGGGACAGCAGCTTCATGCTGGCCACCTTCGGTTGGAAGGCGGCGGTGGCAATTGCGGTGAACACCGCCGGTGTGGCCCTGATATTCGGCAAGGAGTTGGCGCGCTTGCCCTTGCAAGAGGCGGCGGCCACCGATGCGCCGCCGGTGCCCAAGGCCCTGGTGCTGGTGCACCTGATGTTCTTGGCCGGCGTGGTGCTGTTTGCCCACCATCCGGCGGTGTTCATGGGCTTGTTCTTGTTCTTCCTCGGCGTGGCCACGGCCTATCAGCGGCATCAGGATCGGCTGATCCTGCGTGAGGGTTTGTTGGTGGCCTTCTTCCTGGCTGGCTTGGTGGTGCTGGGCGGGCAGCAGCAATGGTGGTTGCAGCCGGTTTTGATGAGCATGAGCAGCGAGGCCGTGTTTTTTGGCGCCACGCTCTTGACCGCGTTGACCGATAACGCGGCGCTGACCTATCTGGGTTCTCTGGTTGAGGGGCTTTCAGAAGGCTTTAAGTACGCGTTGGTGGCGGGTGCCGTGACGGGTGGTGGCTTGACCATCATTGCCAACGCACCCAACCCGGCGGGCATTGCGATTCTGCGGCCGCATTTCGACCACCAGGCCGTCAATCCCCTGGGCTTGTTGATGGCGGCCTTGCTGCCGACCTTGGTGGCGGCTGCCGCTTTCAAATACCTTTGATCGACGGCGGGACTGAGCGAGGCGCCCATCGGCGCCGCTAGATTCAGTCCTGCTGTACCCACTGCCCATCCAGGCGCAGCTGGTGCGGGCGGTACTTGGCCTTGTAAGCCATCTTGGGGCTTTCGGCGATCCAATAGCCCAGGTAGAGGTGGGAGAGCTGCAAGTCCTTGGCCTGGCGGATCTGCCACATCACGTTGTAAGTGCCGTAACTGGCATTTTCATCGGGCTCGTAGAAGGTGTAGACGGCCGACAAGCCGTCGCTCAGGATGTCCAGAATCGACACCATCTTGAGCGTGCTGCTGCCGTCTGCCTGCTGCTCGCGGAATTCCACCAGGCGCGAATTGATGCGGCTTTGCAGCAGGAACTGGGTGTATTGGTCAACGCTGTCGTTGTCCATGCCGCCGCCTGAATGGCGGCCGGTCTGGTAGCGCAGATAGAGCTCGTAATGCTCCTGGCTATAGCCCAAGCGCAGCACCCGGGCTTGCAGGTTTTGATGCTGGGTCCAGGCGCGCCGCTGGCTGCGCGTGGCGCGGAACTCTTGCACCGGGATGCGCATCGGCACGCAGGCCTTGCAACCATCGCAATGCGGCCGGTAGGTGAACAGGCCGCTGCGCCGAAAGCCGGCAGAAACCAGGCCCGAGTAGGCATCGGCGTGGATCAGATGGCTGGGTGTTGCCACTTGCGAGCGCGCTTGCCTCCCCGGCAGATAGCTGCAGGGATAGGTTGCAGTCGCATAAAACTGCAGCTTGGCGAGCGGGAGATCCTTGGGGTAGGTCACGGCGTGGCGGGTCAGTGGGGTTTGGGCCTTAGCACTCGTCGGCAAAGCTGCCGCCGAGCTGGGTCCACAGGGCCGGATGATAGTGCCATGCCGCCGGCGCAGCTTGTGGGCAGGCCTGTGCCAGATGGGCTTCGAAGGCCGTGCGCGGCACCTCGGCCGCGCCCATGGAGGCGAGGTGGCGGGTGTTTTGCTGGCAGTCAATCCATGTAATGCCATGCGAGCGGCACAGGCAGATCAGCGCGGCCAGAGCGATTTTTGAGGCATCGCTGCGCCGCATGAACATCGATTCGCCGAAGAACATGCGGCCCAGGTTGACGCCGTACAGCCCACCCGCCAATTCGCCGTTCATCCAGGTTTCAATGCTGTGCACACAGCCGTCTTGCTGGGCCCAGGCCAGGTAGGCGGCCTGCATTTCGGGCAGGATCCAGGTGCCAGACTGGCCCTCGCGCGGCGCCTCGGCGCAGGCGGCCAGCACCTCGGGCAGGGCGCTGTCGACGCGAATCTCACAATCGGCCGAGCGCACGAAGTGGCTCAGCGTCTTGCGCAGCGAGCGTGAGAGTTTGAAGTTGGCCGTCTGCAAAACCATGCGCGGATCTGGCGCCCACCACAGCGGCGGCTGGCCCGGCCCATACCAGGGGAAGATGCCTTGTGAGTAGGCCGCACGCAGGCGCGCGGGGCGGAGGTCGCCGCCAGCGGCCAGCAGGCCCGGCGCGTCGGAATCCGGCCCCAGCGCGCGGCTGCTGGGCGGGAAGGTTAGGGTGGAGTCGTCAAGCCAGTCAATCATCTTGCCTGCATGGTAGCGGTTGGCGGTGGGCTGGCGGCCGGCCGTGGCAAGGGCCTGCCCTAAACTGGCAGCATGAAGACAATTATTGTTTACGGCATTCCGAACTGCGACACCGTCAAGCGGGCGCGTACTTGGCTGACCGAGCATGGTCAGGCCTATGAATTCCACGATTTCAAGAAAGCCGGCGTGCCGGCCGAGCAGGCGCAGCGCTGGCTGGCCGAGCTGGGTTGGGAGTCGGTCATCAACCGCGCCGGCACCACCTGGCGCAAGCTGGATGAGGCTGACAAGGCCGGTGTGGTGGACGCCGCCAGCGCCCTGGCCTTGATGCTGGCCCAGCCCAGTGTGATCAAACGCCCCATCGTGGAATGGGCCGACGGGCACCTCAGCCTGAGCTTCAAGCCGGAGTTGTTCGCGCAGTATCTCTGAGCCTCTGAGCGGGCCGCCTCAGACTGAGCGTCGCATTGCGCCACTCTGAGGCGTAGCGGCACTGTTTTTGTGCGTTGTGCTGTGTATTGGTGCGAATAGCGCCCTGGCTTGCGGTCCTTCGCTGCGCCAATGTGGGCATCGTTCTTGCTGTTTCGGTGCGGTGGATCCCGTCCTTGGTGCGTGGTTGCGGCAGTTCTTGTCCAGCTTGCCGCGCCGGCTCGGGGTCTTTCCCCTTCAGCCAGACGAGAGAAAAGGCCACGCAGCTTCATGGAGACCCTCAGTCAAGGCGCGAATGCGCTATTTATTTTGCTCGGCGCCATCATGGTGCTGGCCATGCACGCAGGCTTCGCCTTTTTGGAGCTGGGCACCGTGCGCAAGAAGAACCAGGTCAATGCCCTGGTGAAAATCTTGGTGGACTTTTCGGTCTCAACCGTGGCGTATTTCCTGGTTGGCTACGGGGTGGCTTACGGCACGCATTTCTTCACCGGCGCCGAGAGCCTGGCGGCCAAGAACGGCTATGAGCTGGTGAAGTTCTTCTTCCTGCTGACCTTTGCGGCGGCCATCCCGGCCATCGTGTCCGGTGGCATTGCGGAGCGCGCCCGTTTCGGCCCGCAGCTGGTCGCCACGGCGGTCATCGTCGGCCTGATCTACCCCTTGTTCGAGAGCGTGGCCTGGAACCAGGCGTTTGGCGTGCAAGCCTGGCTCAAAGCCAGCTTTGGCGCAGAGTTCCACGATTTCGCCGGCAGCGTGGTGGTGCACGCCGTGGGCGGCTGGATCGGCCTGGCGGCCGTGATGCTGCTGGGCCCGCGCATGAATCGCTACAAAAAAGATGGTGCCATCAGTGCGCATCCGCCCAGCAGCATTCCCTTCCTGGCCCTGGGCGCCTGGGTGCTGGCGGTGGGCTGGTTCGGCTTCAATGTGATGAGCGCCCAGACCCTGGACAAGATCTCCGGCCTGGTGGCGGTGAACAGCTTGATGGCCATGGTGGGCGGCACGTTGGCGGCCACCTGGGCCGGCCGTAACGATCCCGGATTCGCCTACAACGGCCCCTTGGCCGGCCTAGTGGCGGTGTGCGCGGGTTCCGACCTGATGCATCCGGTGGGCGCCCTGGTGGTGGGCGCGGTGGCGGGCATCATCTTTGTGCAGATGTTCACCCTGACCCAGAACCGTTGGAAGATCGATGATGTGCTGGGCGTGTGGCCGCTGCATGGCTTGTGCGGCGCCTGGGGCGGCATTGCCTGCGGCATCTTCGGCAGCAGCTGGGCGGGCGGCATCGGTGGCGTCAGCCTGATGGCGCAGTTGATCGGCACCTTGATGGGCGTGGTGTGGGCCGCGCTCGGCGGCTTGCTGGTTTACGGGGCTTTGAAGCACTTTGTCGGTATCCGCCTGAGCCAGGAAGAAGAGTTCGACGGTGCCGACCTGTCCATCCACAAGATCGGCGCCACGCCCGAGCGTGAGGTCAGCTGGTAAGCTCAGCGCCTTGTTTTCGTTCTGGCATCGTTCTTCCCATGTTCACAGGCATTGTTCAAGGCATCGCGCAGGTCGCGGCCCTCACTGACCGACCCGGTCTGCGCAGCTTCACCCTGGCCTTCGCGCCGGGCTTCTGCGAGGGGCTGGAAATCGGCGCCAGCGTGGCTTGCGACGGCGTTTGCCTGACGGTTACCCGGCTTGTTGACGCCAACCAGGCCGAGTTCGACGTGATGCAGCAAAGCCTGGCCCTCACCACCTTGGCCGGCTTGCAACTCGGTAGCCGCATCAATGTGGAGCGCGCCGCCCGCGACGGCGCCGAAATCGGTGGCCACCCCTTGTCGGGCCATGTGGACTTCATGGCCACGCTGGCCAGCATCCGCCGCCCCGAGAACAACCATGTGCTGCGCATTCAAGTGCCCGCACCCTGGATGCGCTACATCTTCAGCAAGGGCTATATCGCCATCAACGGCGCCAGCCTGACGGTGGCCGAGGCCGACCGCAAGGCCGGCTGGTTCGAAGTCTGGCTGATCCCCGAAACCCTGCGCGCCACCACCTTCGGCGAGAAGGCCGAGGGCGCAGCGCTCAATATCGAGATCGAGCGCCAAACCCAGGTCTTTGTGGACACGGTGCGGGATGCGCTGGAAGAAAAGCTGGGTCCTTTGCTGCCGGCGCTGGAGAAGTTGCTGGCGGCGCAGGGGCAGAGCTTGGATGCGTTGGCTGAGCCGGTGAAGTTGGCGAAGTCATAAAGCGCAGGCGGCGCTTCGCGTTGACCATTTCGGGTCTGCGTGAAGCTTAGTCGGTGTCGGAGTCGTCTGTGTCCGAGTGGTTGCCAAGCCCGTCTTCAAAGAAGTCCAGCGCATCACCCTGGCCGCCGCCTCCGGAATGCTGAAACACACGCCGTGAGCCTTTACGTTTTTGCTTTTCAGCAGTCGCACGCTCGACATTCCAGACGAGGTTATTCCCGTTTCTTCCTTGATAAGTCGCTTTGGAAGGCTGGTTCTGGGCTGCTGCGTTGATTTGGCGTTCGAGCCGTTCCTCGACTTTGGCAGTGGACTTGCTGGAAGTCGGGTGGGCTGATGTTTCTTTGTGCTTGTCGCCTAGCTTGACGCCTAGCGCTTGAGTGCGATCCAGTATTTTTCCATCAGGGCAAGGGCCGTTTTTGTGGAAAGCATGCCCCCGGTCGCACATCAGCTGCGCTGCTTCCTGCTGCGGCGGGGCGGACGCCAATGCGCTGAAGTTCGGGCTTAGGCAGCTGCCGCAAGCGCAGCCGCTTTCGTGGGCGCCGCTGGCCTGCTGCAAGGCGCGTTCGCCCATTTGATCAGCTTCGCGCTCCAGTGCCTCATCGTCGTTGATGTTGGTGCCCTTGAGCTGCCGGGTTGAGCTCACTCGGCCTTGTGCTTGCTGCACCAAGTGCCAGGCTTCATGAGGCAAGTGCTGCTCTTGGCCGGGTCCCAGGTGAATGTCCTGTCCCTGGGCATAGGCCAGTGCATTGAGCTGCGCCGGCTTGGCGGAATTTCGATGCACTTTGACGCCACCCAGATCCACGCCACTCAACTGGCTGATGCCACTGGCCAGCGGGGCTGGCAACGCGCTGCCATGGCCGGCAGGCGCGGCGGCCTTGAGTTGCGCCATCGTCTGGCGCTGGGTGCTTTGCCGTGAACTGCGGTCGACGGCTTCGCTAGCCAGGGCCGGGCCGCGTGCGGTTGGCGCGCTCTCCTGGCTGTGCTGGTGAGGAAGTTCATGCTTGACGCGTGCTTTCATGCTGCTGCTCCCGAGAGTCAAAGAATCAGATTCCTTTTTCCTTGTCCTTCTTGATACCGCCAAACCACTGCCCGGCGGCAGACACCCCGCCCGTGTAATCGCCTGTTTCCCAGCCATTCTCAATCGCCACCACGGCCTCTGCCGGAATGGTGGAACTCAACACTTCCTTGTTGCGGTAGCCGCTTTGGATGACCTTGCTACGCCGGGCTTTCATCCACTCTTCGTCGAAGTCAGTCTCGGGGCGGCGGATGATGTGACCGCCTTCTTCCTCCGGCGCCATGGCCCACTGCGCGCGGCGGTGCTCCGGATTGAGTTTGGAGAGATCGGTGACGATGCGGGCATGAGGCGTGGTGTTGGTGTCCTTTCTGCCTTTGACACCGAAATTGAGATGGTCATTGCTCAGAATCGGGTGCTGGGTGGCCGTGTGGCTGAAGGCGAACTGATTGCCGCCGCCGCCATAGCTTTGCTGCAGGAACTCGCGCTCCGGCGTGCCGAGGTCCTGCCCCAGCTTGCCGCCATCGCCGTAAAGGCGCGGCTTCTTGCGGCCGATGTCAACCTGTGAGTGCGTGCTGATGCCCGTGGAGCTCAGATCTTTGCGGGCGTCGTCCGGCCCCAAGGCGGCAATGTCGTATTGATTGAGTTCGCGCCGCACAAAGCGCGACATGAAGACACCATTGTGGCCCTTGACGTAATGCTTGCCATTGTCCGGTCGCTTGAAGACGCCGTCTTCTTCCGCCCCGTAATAGCGTTCGCCATCCAGGTATTGCTCATCGCTGAGTCCCTCCTTCTCCTTGAGTCCGCGTATCGTCAGACCGTATTTCTTGCGGGCGGCCTCCATGCTGCTGTTGTAGGCGCTGTCCATGGTGTCGGCCTGGTCCTTGTGGCGATCAGGCAGCCAAGTCTGCCTGGCGACTTGCTTGTCCGCGATGCGTTGTTCGCGGGCTTGCTTGATCAGCACCTCGATGCGTTTTCGCTTCTCTTCGTCGTCAATCTTGCTCAGGTCAATGCGGCCTTTGAGTTGAACGGTGGCGCCCGGACCCGCCGCGGCAGCTGGCGCGGTGCTAGCAGGGGATGGGCCGGCCATCAGCTGGGTCATCAAGGCGCCTTGAGCCAGCTGGCGGGGGCTGTTGTTGGCCTCTGTGCTGGCGCCAAAACTCTCGCTTCGCACCGAGGCTGCGCTGCTCAAGGCTGCGGCTTGCAAGGGCTCTCGCTCGGCGTGGTTGACTGGGGCGTTTTGTCTTTGCTTCATGGCGGCTTCACCTTGGGCTTGAACAGGGTCCACAAGGCCAGCGCCAAGAGCAGGCCCAGCATGACAATGGTCTGCCCGCTGCCTTCACGGACTCGGGCCAGCGCCGGGTCGCAGTGCAGCAGCATGGCGCCGACGATCAGCGTGGGGACGCCCCCCAGCAGGGCGTAACGCCCGTATTTGGCGCGCAGTTCGCAGCTGAGTTGCAAGAGCAGCACGCTCAGCAGGCCGATCAGCAGCAAAACCTCAAAGGCCAGGCGCACCCACCAGCGCTGGATGCAGACGAAGCTGCAGATGGCGCTGTCCAGGCTATTGCCGGCTTGGCTGCTGAATACCGCCAGCAAGCTCTTGGCCGCCTCGGGTGACCAGTACTGGCCTGCCAGCGGCAAGGGCCAGAAGGCGATGCCGCCGAAATTGTCTTCGGCGTAAATCAGGTCATCGTCGAGTTGCTGCTCATCGGCTTGTGGCAGCGACAGCAGGGGAACGATCTTGCGCAAGAAGATGCGGCGGTTATTGCCGTGCAGTTCGGGCGCGTTCTCGATCAGGGCGCGCAGGCTCTTTTTGTTCAGCTTGCTGGGTTCTGAGAGCAGCACGATGAAACGCAGCGTGACCTGGCTGCTGGGCTCGTAGCCGCTGGGAGTTTTCGATTCGGCGATGCGGTCTTCTTCCATGCGCGGCTCTTCCACCGCCTTGATGAAGTCGAACAGGCGAGCGATGTCATAACTGCCAGTGAGGCCCAATAGATGATCCGGCACGACGATGTTGAGCGCATAGGGCCGGCCGCCCTTTTTGAGTTCCGCCGCCATGGCCAGTACGAAGCGGTGGAAGAAGTCCTCGAAGCGCGGGCGCAAGGGATCAGTTCCGGCGGGCGCTTCATCAAAGAATAGGGTGATGCCGTCGCCCAAGGTCTGTACCTCGCCAAAGCCCGGCATGGCGGCTTTGGCGCGGGAGGCGAGGTCTTGCATCGCGGTGTCGATCAAGGCGCGCGCCTGCGGCGGGATTTGGTCGAGCATCCTTTGCGTCAAAGCCGCGCGCTCTCCGGCGGGCTCGGTGGCCAGAAATTGCCAGTCATTGCGGTAGATGGTGAAGTCAATCTTGCTGCCGTGGCGCCGGGCCTCACGAATGAACTGGGTGTGAGATTCCGGCCAGTCTTGCGGCCGGGCATCGGCCAGGCTTTCGCCAGCGAAGCCCAGGGCGAAGAAGTTGATGCGGTTGATCATGCTGAAGTCGAGCTTGTTCGCATCCGGTGCGGGCGCCAGCCAGGCGGGGTAGAAGGCGATGATCGGCTGGGTCAGGTCATCGCGCAGGCAGGCGCAGTCGGCACCGTCCAGCACGATGGGTGTTTGAATGCCGACCGGGTGTGCCGGCTTGGCCGCGGCCAAGTTGATCACGGTGCGCCGCAAGTCCGGCGGCAAGATGCTGGGGGCCAGGTCTTGCCAAGCCAGGGGTTTGTTGGCCTGGGCCGGTGCTGGGGGCTTTCGCGCCAGTGCGGCCCAGTCGGGCGGGCAGGCGCGGGCGAATTCGCTGTCGCTGGGAGGCGTTTTGCCTTCTTTGGCGGCGCTGCTGTTCAGCAAAGCACGGCTGAATTGGCATAGCTGTGCGTCCAGCGCGGCCTCGAAGAGATGGCGGGTCGGGTATTCGACGCCCAAAAGCGGCTGCAGGATTTTCTCAATCTGCTTGAGCTGCGCGGCGGGCAGCACAGGCATGTCCTCTGCGGCGGCGGTGGCTGCGGTGGAGGAGGAGGGGCTTGCACTTGCCGCACCGGCTGCGGGGCGGGCGGTGGCCGCATTGCCTGCTGTTGATGCTGCGGAAACGCTGGGTTCGCTACTGGGTAGGGGCTCAGTCCCTTGCTGGGCGGCTTGCTGCGCCGCTTCGGCGGCAGCCGCGGCCTCCGCCGCTTGAGCAGCTTCGGCGGCTGCCGTCAACTGCTCGACAAAATTGGCGGGCAGCTGGTAGGTGGTGATGGCTGTGTGCGGCGGCTCCGGCGTCAGGCCTTGGGCGTCCGCCGCGCTGAGCGTTTTCAGCGGCGGTGCTGGCTTGGGCGCGGACGCGCTGCTTGCCGCTGCTGAGGGTTTGGTGGCGCCAGGTGCGCCACTGACCTTGAGTGTGTAGGCTTGGGTCACGCTGCGCCCATCAGCGTCGCTGAGCCTGACCTCAAAGGCCTGGGTTTCGGGTTGGCTGGGCTTGCCGAAGATGGCGCCGGTCTCGCTCAAGCTCAGGCCTAACGGCAACTGCCCCTGGGCGAGGGCAAAGCTCAGCGGTGCTTGTCCGCCCAGGGCCAGGATTTGGTGCAGATACTGGCGCCCCACCAGGGCCGAGGGCAGGCGTGCCGTGCTGATGTCTAAATTGAAGGTGGGGTTGGGCAGGCAGTTGGCTGTGGCGGGTTTGGCCGAGCTTGCAGCGGAGGCTGAGGCGTCGCTGCTACAGGCTGGCAATGCGGGCGCAAGGCTTGCCGGCTTAGTGCTGGTCGAGGCCACGGCAGACGAGGCCGTGCCGGCAGTTGCCGGCGCGGATGTCGCGGTGGATGCTGGCGAGGACACTGGCGCAGGCACTGGCGTGGAAGCGGGCACCAAGGGCAGTCCAAGCAATCCCAGCGCCAGGCCCAGCAGGGCGGCCATGGGTCGAGGCAGCCGGTGGTTCATAAGGTCTTGCCTTCCTTGCGCAGTTCTTTGGCCAAGCTGGCGCGCAATTCAGCCGGCAAGATCTTGTTGCGTTGTTGGCGCCTAGCGCTCAGGGCGGCATGGCGAATCACATTGGCAATTGCCCCGCCCGAGATTTCGTACTGTTCCGTCACCTGCTTCAGATCCAACTCGGGGCTGAGGTAGTCCGCCGCCAGCATATTGCGCCACAGGCGCAGGCGCTGTGGCGCATCGGGCAGGGGGAAGTACACCATGCTTTGGAAGCGGCGCGAGAAGGCTTCGTCCAGATTGCCGCGCAAATTACTGGCCAGTATGACGATGCCGGGGAAGTCCTCGATGCGTTGCAAGAGATAGGCAATCTCCTGGTTGGCATGGTGCTCGTTGGCGGTGTTGGCGGCGCTGCGCTTGCCGAACAAGGCATCGGCCTCATCGAAGAACAGAATCCAGTTGCGGCTCTCGGCTTGGTCGAACACGCGGGCCAAGTTCTTCTCCGTCTCACCGATGAATTTGGACACCACCATGGACAGATCAATCCGGTAAACATCCGCCGCGCACTTCTGCCCGATCAAGGTGGCGGTCAGCGTTTTGCCGGTGCCAGGTGGGCCGTAGAACAGCGCGCGGTAGCCGGGCTTGAGGCTGCGCGCCAGGCCCCAGTCCTGCATCAAGCTGCTGCCCCAATTCATCCAGGCCGTCAGCTGCAAGACTTCGTCCATCACCTCGGGGGCCAGCACCAGATCATCCCAAGTCAGTGGGCTGGTGATGAGCTTGGCGGGAAACTGGGCGTTGAAGTCTGGTTTGTCTTTGTGGCCGGTGCAAAGCAGCTGCAGAGTCTCGGCGCTGAGCGCTAGCGCGCCGCTGAGCTGTGGCTCGGCGGGCGCCGGGGTCAGCAGCTGCAGCACGTTATGGCGGGCAAAGGCGTGCTGTGGGTCGAACAGGTTCAGCAGCGCCAAGCGCGCGGCCAGGTCTTCGCCGGCGATGACAAAAGCCGCTGTTTCGCCGGTCGGCAAAAAGCCGCCATGGCCCAGGGCCTTTTGCCCGCCAAACTCGGTGAAGCCGCGGTCCAGGTTTTGGTTGCGCATGAAAAGCAGGTCCAGCGCGGCGGGGCGCAGATGGGGGCACAGAGCCAGGGCCAGCAGCGCCCGCTCGGCCTTGTCCAGCGCCAGTTGTGTGATCAGCTGGGCCAGCTGGCTGGCAGGGTCCAGCTGCGGGGGCTCGGGCGCCTGGGCCAAACCGGCGCCGCTTTGCTGAAAATGCTGCTCAAGACGCAGAGTCAGCACCTGGCCGAACCAGTCGAGTTCCTGGCTCAAGGCCTGGGCGTGGATGGGATTGCTGTCCATGGCCATCAGCGCCAGTCCACATGCAAGGCGCCGCCCATCCAGGGCAGCTTGATGAGGGAAAAACTCCAGGGCAGGCGGTCCAGCAGCATGTCGTAGGCACGGGGCTCAACGCTGAGCCGCCATGCTTGCCCCGCGCCAAGGCTGGGGTTTGCTTCATCGCCTTCGGCGGGCTTGAGCCTTTGCAGCCGCGCTTCGCGCAGCAAAAAGCTGTCACGCAAGCCTTGCACCGAGGTCTTGCCCAGCGCCTTCCAATGCTCAATCACCGAACCCAGCAAACCGTTCAGCAGCTCTTCCTGCGCCGCATCGATGGGTTCGCACAGCGGCAACAAGCTCCCCGGCGCCGCGCCGCACAACAGTTTGGACAGCACCCAATCGGGTTCCTCGCTCTGCCCCGGGCCATGCACCAGGGCCTGCAGGCAAAGTACCGCTCGTGCTCGTGCGGCTTCGTCGATGAATTGCCGGGCTTGCGTCAGCCCCAAGTGGCCGAACAGGCGCTCGGCGTAGACGGCCAGCAAGACCTGACCCCCGTCGCGCACCCAGATGACTTCGCTTTCCTGGCTATTGCCGCCGGCTTTGTCTTGGCGCTGGCGGCTTGGCGCGAATGTGGGTGAGCTGGCGGGTGGCGGCGCAGTGCCAGCCGCCCCGGCTTCGGCCAGCAGCAAAGCCTGGTGTTTGCGCAGCATCGCCCGGTCGGCGCCCAGACCGTCGATGAACAAGGCCTTGCAGAGTGTTTGCCAATGGCTTTGCAGGGCGCGCACGGGGGCTTGCAGCTTGTGGCTGAGTACTTGCAGCAAGCGGGTCGAGCGTTGCCGCAGGCTTTGCGCCGCGGGGCCGAACTGGGCTTGTAGGAAGCGCCAGCGTTGTGGCTCGTCAAAAAGCTGCAACCAGCGCTCGCAGGCCGGCCGGGTTTCCAGCAGCCGTGCCAGGCGCAGGCGTTCACACCAGCCCCAGCGCTGGTGCTGCAGGCGTTGGGCCAGGTCTTGCAGGATGGTGTCGGTGCTGTTGCGCGGGCGCTTGCCTTGTGCCGCGGACTGGGGCGGTGGTGCAGGCACCGGGGGCGCGGTGGCGTTCTTTCTGGCGGCAGCCTTGGCTGAGTTTGCGCTGGCTTGCGCGGTTACTGGCACTGCGGTGGGCGCTGCGCCTGATGGCTGGCTCGGCGCGTCCTCGCCTTGCCAGGCCTGCCAGGCGGATTGCCACAGGGCTTGCCAGCCGCTGTGCGAGTCCGGCATACGGCGGCCGCTGGCCACATGGGCCAGGCTGGCTTCCAGCAGCAAGGCCTGCAACTGGCTCAGGCCCGGGCGCCCGGCAGCGGGGCATTGACTGAGCATGCGCAAGGCTGTCTGGCGCAAGGAGTCGGCCCATTGCGGTGGCGCGGGCTGCGGGACGGAGGCTGGGCTGATGCTCTTGGCTGTGCGCGCTGGGCCTGTGTCGGCTTGGGCCAACAAGGCCATCACTTCCCACAGCGTCGGCGCGTCCAGGGCCAGGCTCCATTGGCGGCGGCTCTGTCTTTGCTGGGCCCAGCTTTGCATTGCCTGGCGCAAGGCCTGCGGGCGGATGCGCAGCAGGGGCATTAGCAGGCCGCGCATGCGCGCTTGCTCCGCCGGGTGGCTGCGCGCGCGTGACAGGCCCAAGCGCAGCCGTGCCAGGGCGGCGTCCCAGGTGTGGGGCGGTGCGGCGCTTGGGTCGGGCGCAAGCGGGCGGGCTTGGCCGTCGCTGTCTCGGCCCGGTCCTTGCTGCAGGCCTTGCAAGAGGTAGCGGGCCAGCGGCTGATCCTGCAGGGCAAGGGCCGAATCTGGCGCCGAACTGGCCATTCGCGCGCTGTCCTGGCGGACCCGACCGGGCTCGGCTGCTGCTGTTGGCCCGGCGGGCGCGCTATCACCCAGCCCCTGGGCTTGCGCTTGTCGCAAGGCTGCTAGCAAGGCGCGCCGGCGGCTGGCTTTGAGGCCGCCGCCGCTGCTGCCCCACAGCGCTTGCAAGGCGGCTACCCGGCTGGCTTGTTGCAAGCGGCGCTGCTGGCCCCTGCTGAGCTTGCCGCTGGCATGCAAGGGCGCTAGCCAGTGTTGGTCTAGCAGCAGCAAGCTATGGGCCAGTTGCGGGTCGCGCTGTGCCAACAGGGCTTGCAAGCCGCTCAGCGGCGCAATGCTGGCTAGCCGGGCCTGCACCGCCGCGGCCTCAGGCAGTGCCTGCAAGGCAGTCCAGAACTGCTGGCCTTGGCTGCGCACCAGATGCAAGACGGTGTCGTTCAGGCTGCGCGCGGCCTGGCCGCTCATTGCCCAGTGGGCATGGCCATGCTGAACAAAATGCAGGAACTGCGCCAACTCATGGGCCGGCGCGCTGTGGGTGCTGAGCCCAGCCTGGCCCGGCTCTGCCAGGCGGCAGCGGTCCAGCGCCAAGTCCAGGGCCTGCTGCAACTGCTGGGCCCATTGCGATTCTTCGTCTTGCAAGCGCAGGGTGCCGAGATCGAGTGCCAGCTTGTCGATGTGCCAGACCTGGCCCGGCTGGCCGTGTTGGCCCAGGCAGCGGTCGAAGGCGTGGCTGATTTGCGCCAATGCGTCGGTCTTGAGGAAGCGGGCCAGGCGATCTTGCTCGGCCCAGGCCGAGCGGGCACTGGCAAAGTCAGCCTCCCAGCACAGGGTTTCGATGCGATGCGTGGATGCCCTCATGGCGCCGCCTCGCAAGTTTGCAGGAACTCCGCCAATGCTTGGGCGCGTTGATTCAGGCGGACGCTGGCGGTGGCTTGCCTGGCAGGGTCTTCGCTGCTGGCCAGCGCCGCCTGGCAGTGGTCGATCTTGGCGATCAGCCAGGTTTGGTAGAGGCGCTCGAACTGCTTCATCTGCGCCAGGCTCAGCCACAGCAGGCGGCAATGCAAATGCGCAGGGGCGGCTTGCATCGCCAGTTGGCGAGCCAGGGCGCGGAAGCGTGCATCGGCGCAGCGCGCCGTCCAGGCCGGGAAGACCAGGCTGATTTGGTGGCTGAAGAAGGGTGGCAGCTTGTCGAGCTCAGCGTCTTGCTCGGGGCGCAAAAGCACATGCTCGACCAGATGCAGGCCCTCGCAGTCCCGCTGCAGCTGGCAGTCGGCGGAATGTAGTTGCAGGGCCAGGTCCTGCGCGGCTGCCAGGTCCTTGGCCTGGGCCAGCGTCAGCTGTTCATCGGGCAATTGCAGCAGCAGGCTGATAGCACCCTGGTCCGTGCTCGCAAACTCAAAGTGTTCGGGCCACACGGCGGCGCGCAAGACGGCGGGCAACTGGGGGCCACGCAAGGCCGGGATGTGCTGAATCAGGGCGGGCCAGTCGGGCGCTTGGCTCAGGCGCAGATCTTGCGCGCGCAACTGGGGGCCGTGATGACTGCGCGTGCTGCTGGCCGTGGGGCGCTGACGGTTTAGCTTGAGGGTGAGGGTGGCGGCGGCCTCATTGAAATCCAGGCCCAGGGCCTCCAGCGGCGCCAGCGCGCCGCACAAAGGGCGGCTGTGGCTGTGGGCGAAGGCCAGCTGCAGGCTCAGGCGTTGCTGCAAGACACTGGTATTGCTGCTGGTGTTGCTGTCAGTGCCCTGGGCGATGGAGCGGCGGCTATAGTCGAAGGCCGCATGCCGGCTGGCAGTGAAGCGCAGCACATGGGCGGCCATCTCTTGCTTGCGGCTCAGCAGATGGGCGGCCCAGGCCTCGGGGCCGAAGTAGCAGGGCAGGCCTTGCAACTCGCTGAAATCCAGGGCCTCGCCGTGCAGGGCCAGCAGATGATTCAGTACCCGCATCTGGCGCTCATGTTTGTCGTCAGCCGCCGCGCTGAGCTGCGCTTCCAGCGCCTCGGGCGAGTCGAGGTAGAGCGAATCCATGCCCGGCAACTCTGCATCGCGCAGCAGCGCCCACCAGTAGCTGGGCTGCGCCCCGCTCATGTGGCTGTGTCCGCCGTGCTTGGCCGACTTCTCCTTGTCGGTCGCGGCGCTGATGGCGTAGAGCTGCGGCAGGTGCTCGGCCTGCGCTTTGGCCTGCGCCAGCCATTGCTCCAGCAAGGCCAGATAACCCGTCCACTGCAGCCGGCCCGGGCCTTGCTGTTGGTAGATATAGGGCAGCTGCTGGCTGGCCGGGTAGTAGCTGGCATGGGCTTGCGCGCGCAATGCCGATGGGGGCGTCGCGCTAGGCCCGGCTATCTGCGCAGCCAGCGGCTGCAGCGCTTGCAGCGGCCGGCGCGCCGTTTGCACATCGCGCAGATGCCGCAGCAAGGCGTCGACCGGGATTTGGACGCGGTTCTCTTCGCGCAAATAGGACTGATCGCTGCCGGGACTGCCTGCGCTGGATGCGCTGCCTTGGCGATAGACGCGCCAGCCTTGCAGATCGGCCGGGCTGCTGGGCCAGCGCAGGGCCAGGGCCCAGTCGCTGCCGCGCCAGTCCAGCATGGCGTCTGTCACCGTAGCGCCGTCCACCCGCAGGCTCAGGCGGGGCAGGCCCGCCACGCCTTCCAGGGCGCTGAGCCGGCGTGCCAGATCGCTGAGGTAGAGCTGAGGGGCGCGGCCTTGCTGCAGCGTGGCATCGTCGATGCGACCCAGGCTTTGCGGTGGGCCGCCCTCGTCATCGGGATCCCGCAAGCCCTTGCTTGCGTTGACAGCTTGGCGCTGCGGGCGGGCGGCGATGAGGTCGTCGCAGCGCAGCATGGCTTCGCCCAGCAGATCCAGCAGGTCGCGGCTGCCTTGCACCTGGATCTGCAGGTCGATTTCCAGCCAGCGCGGGCGCAGGGCTTGCGGCATGCCTTGCAGATCTTCGCCCAGATTGCGTTGCGACCAATAGGCGCGCGCCAGGCTTCTGGCTTGGGCATGGGCTTGGTCGGGCGCAGTGGGCATGGCTGCGCCTGGGCTTGAAGGTTTGGGCGCCGCGCTGCCCAGCAAGCTCAAGCGCCACAGGCCCAGGCCGGTGCCGCTGGCGTCACGCAGGGCGCGGATATTGAGCTGGCGGGCGCCGGGCAACATCTCATGCAGGCTGCGCTGGTAGTCGTCTTCGCTGCAGGGGCGGCAATGCAGCACGGCAGGCGCCGGGTGCAGGGCGTAGTCTTGCCAGTCTTGGGCGCTGGCGGCCTGATCCAAGCCCAGCAGTTCGGGCACACTGCGCTCATTGCTGTAGATGTCTTCGGTCAGCGCATAGCACATCACTTCCAGCAGGCTAACGCCGGGATCGTGAAGGTTGTAATCGGTCCACAGCTCGCCGCTGGCGGCCTGCGCATGGGCAATGGCTTGCTGGCGCAGCCCATCGAAGCTCAGCGCGCTGGGGTCAGTGGTGTCGGCGGGGCTTGGGGTCGAGGCGAAATTGGCAGCCAGCTCGCCCAGCGGCGCTTCGGTCTGGCGTGACCATGGCGCCAGCCTGGCGATACTGCTGAGGCTGCGCGTCATGGCGTGGCTCCGTGCTGGCCTGCTTCTGCCGCGCTTGCTTGCCCTGCAGGCGCGTCGGGCGCTTTGCCGCCCATCAGCGGGTCGAACCAAAGCTGGGTCAGCTGCACTTTGATCTGGCGGCCCTTGCCGAAGTTGCAGGCGCTGCGGATTTCCAGCCGGTAGCGGGCATTCTCACCACTCGTGCCTTTCCAGCGCACTTCCAGCCGGTCGCAGCGCCGGCCCCACCAGGCCTGGGTCTGGCGGATGCCGCGCCGGCATTGGAAGCGGCCGCGCAGCCAGTCGAAAAACTCGTCAAAGCGGCCGCCAAACCAGCCACCACCGGGGTTGAAGGCGTTCAGCGCGATGGCGTGCAGCAGGCCGAAATGACCACTGCCCAAGAGGCCGGCGCCGGCCACCACTTCAAAGCCCTGGCAGCCTTCGAGTTCTTCGGTCAAAGGCTGCCATTTGCCATTGGCAAGCGCTGTTTTGACCGCGTAACTGCCGACCCGCCCGCTGCTGCGCACGGCGCCCTGCACATCCAGGGCGGCCTGGGGCTGCAGGGTGCCGATGCCAACACCTTGCTCGCGGTTGAGGCAGAGCTGGGGTTGCTCTTCATTGCCGCTGTGCAGCAGCAACTGGTCGGCATCTTTGCTCAGGCTGACGCGCCAGCGGGGCATGGCGGGGTCTTGCTCGCGGTAGAAGCTTTGTAGGTGGTGGTAGCCGTAGGGCGCGTAGATCTCATCGCCGTTCTTGACGGATTTGCTGAAGCCCTCGTCGCTCATATTCAGCATCGAGTCGATCAGCTCGGCGAAATGCTCCTGCGTCGGCAGCTTGCCGTCCGAGAAGTAGTTCTTCAGGGTCTCGCGGTTCTTGCCTTTCATGCACCGGCCCTCCCGATGATGAAGCTGCCACCCAGGCTGAGCCGGCCCAGGCCGCTGACTTGCGGGCCGCGGTGGCCGGGCTCGGGCTCAAGATCGAGCTGGTGGCCTCGGGTGGGCAGGGCCAGGCTGCAGTCTCTGAAAGGCCTGACGACCTGGTTCGCGGCTTGCGCGGCGGTGTCACGCAACTGGTAGCGGCCGTTGTCGTCACGCACGATTTGCAGCAGCGAGACCTGGCCCACCGTGTCGACCGCGTCTTGTGCGCGCAGATGGGCTTCCACCTCATCGCTGCGCAAGCTCCAGTCGAAGCGGGCGGTGATGCCGCTGGGCCGCCAGGGCGAAAGGTAGTCGCGCAAGATTTGATTCAGCTGCCGCAAGCGGTCCCCGGCTTGCACGCCGCGTTTCAGGCGCAGGGCGCAACGTACTTGGATGCGTTCGTAACTGGCATTGCGCACGATGATGCGCGCGCCGGGCGCGCAGCGCTGGGCCAGGAATTGCTGGATACGGGTGAGGGTGGCGGCGTCGAGGCGGCGCGCTTCGGTGCCGTCCTCGGCAGCGCTGCCAAGGTTGACGATGGCCGCGGGCACCACGGTGACGACGATGCAGCCCGCTGCCTCCGCGCCTGCGCCGGCCTGGCCCTGGGGCTGGCAGCGCAGCTTGAAGACCTCGGGAAAGGCTTGCAGCACCAGGCGCTCGACATCCCAAGGCGTGCTGGCGCGGCCGCGGTGGCGCAGGCGTTCAGCGGCCCGGGTACGCAGCTGGCTGAGGTCTTCCGCCGGGCGGGCGCCGAAAGAGGCCAGTGGCTGCTGGATGCTTTGCAGGCCGGGCAGTGGCGCTTGGCTGGCTTTGATGCTGCCGGGGGGCAGGCTGGTGTCTTCAGCGCTGGCTGGCTTGTCTGCGGATGCAGCTGCAGCAAGGCCGTCCCGTGTCGGCACAACACGGCGGGCGCTGATGGCTTGGGCCCACAGGCCTTGCAACGGGGCCAGGCGGTCCAGCTGGCTGTCGGCCCCCAGGCGCAGCCAGAACAAGCCGGGCGGCAGATCGGGGCAGCCTTGGCTCAGGCCGCTGGGCAGATCCAGCATCACCAGGCCGGTGCGCAGCAGGCCCAGCGTGCTGTCCAGCAAAACCCGGTGCGGCTCCAGCTCGCGCCAGCCTTCGCTGCACCAGGCGGCCCAGCTGAATTGGCGCGGCGCGGCCAGCTCGCCGGGGCTGTCTTGCGCGGCGGTGGCTTGCAGCTGGAACAGCAGGCTCAGCACGCCGCTGGCTTCGGGCGCAGCGCCCTCCAGTGCCGGCGCGGCCAGGCCGATCAACAGCTGCCCGGCGTGGGCCCAGCGTTGCAGCACCGGGCTGCCGCCCTTGCTTCCACCTAGTCCGAGGCGCAGCGGGCTCATGCCGAAGGGGGTGAGGTGGATCAGCTCGCTATTGGCCGCGGCGGGGTTGATGGTTTCGCAGGCGCGATAGCTCAGGCTGAAGCCGTCCAGGCAAGGCGTGTAAGGCTCGGCCGGCAGGGCCGCCGGCTGCAGGCCGCGGCCCAGCTTGGCGCGGGCATTCTGGCTCAGCACCTCGGTCAGCAGGCGGGGGTAAAGGGCGTGCCCGAAGGCTTGCGGCGGCTCGGCCAGACTCAGGCGGAAAAAGCCTTGCTGGCTGGAGAGCTTGTAGACGAACTCCTGGCCCGCGGCCAGCGGATGCGGGCGATGCAGGCGCAGCAGATCGGCCTTGGCCAGCATGAGATCTGCGCCGGCAAAGTCGAGGTTGGCGGCGTTGCCCGAACTGTCTGCCAGGCTTGCATTGCTCGTCGGGCCAAAAAGACATTGCGGCGGGCTCAGCGCCTCTCGCCAGCGCCCACCTGAGAGTACGCTGAGCTGGCATTTGAAGCGCTCCGCATCCCAAGGCCCTTCGGGATAGCCTTGGTAGTGCGCGGCCAGATCCAGCCGATTGCCGACGCTGGGCAGACCGCTCCAGTGCAGTTTCAGTGTCAGGCTGTCGAGGGGCTTGCTGAGCAGTTCGCGGTGGATGAAAACCAGATAGTCGCTGTGCTTGGGCAAGGGCCCGAAGGGTTGGAAGGGTTTGCTGGGGTCCAGCCGGCCGAGCTGGTTGTGCAGCTGCAAATTGCGCAGCTCGCTGGCCTGCACCTGCAAGTCCACCAAGTCCAGCTGCAACTGCTGCATCAGGCTGGCGCCGAACATGCGGCTCTGGTTTTGCAAGCGCAGCTGCAGCACCGGCAGTGTGGGCCAGCCGGCGCCATGCTGCTCGGGCACGCAGGCGCACAGCGGCGGCTGATCGGGGCGCAAGCTCAGGGTGAAGCAGATTTGGCCCGCGCCTGGCGGCTGCTGGGGCCTTGTCGTCTTTGCTTTCGCTTCCCCCTCCGGCTTCTTGTGTTCGGCGGGCTGCAGGCCGACGAAGAACTCGTCATCGATGCGCAGCCAGCCCTCGGGCACGCTGACCTGGGCTTGCCACATGCCGCGCAGCAGACGCTCAAAGATCAGTTCGCGCTGCGGTGCTGGCGCCAGCGCGCTAGCGCCAGATGGCGTTTCAGCAGAATCCCCTGGCGCCCCGGCGCCGCGCGTGCGCAAGGGGAAAAGCAGCGAAAGCGGATCGTCCACATCCACCTCGGCGCGCGCACTTTGCGCCAAGACCTTGCGCACATGCGCTTGCAGCTCGCTCAAGTCCGTGCCTGCCAGCGCCATGCCCGGGTCGCATAGCCAGGCGGCCAGCAAGCGGCCCAGCGCTTGGTATAGCTCGGGCGCTTGCTCGCACGCATGGCAGCGCGCCAGCAGCGCGGCGAGTCCGCCCTCGCTTTGCGCCGGGTGGCGCAGGCGCAAGCGCACTTCGATGTCACGCTGCCCTTCGCTCAGGGCCAGCAAGGGCGAAGCAATCGCCAAACCTTGGCGGGCATCAGCCGCGCCCGGCCCCTTGGCGCCGCCCAGCACCGGCCAGCTTGGCGCGCGCGGCTGCGCGGCATCACTGGGGCTAGGCGGTGGGATGTCGGTGGCCACCGCGCGGGTGGCGTAGCCGAACTCCAGCTCGGGCGAGATCATGGGGCTGCTCTCCAGCCGCAGCGTCAGCAGGCGCGCCACTTGCAGATTGCTCAACTCCAGGGCTTGCTCGGCCCGGAAGAGCGGGGCCTGGCCGGCGGCGTTCTTGGCGGCGACGAAGAGCGTGTCCGGCGTGATCTCCACCGGCTTGGCGAAGCGCGGGTCACGGCTCAGGATCAGGTGCACCCGGTCGGGCTCGGCCGGGCGCAGCGCAAAGCCCAGGCGCTCGCGGTAGTAGAAATCGGTCAGCCGCTCTCCAAAGCGATTGAGCGGCGCGCGGCTGCGTTGGATCAGTTGCAGATGCGCCAGCAGCAAGCCCATGGCGGGCTCATGTCGGCCGCTGCACAAGCTGGCGGGCAGGGCGGCCTCGGCCAGGCGGGCGAACTGGCGCAGCGCCCGGCACAAGCCCAGCCAGAGCTGGCGCAGATCGCGCTGCGCTGAACTGGCGCTGCTGCTAGCGTTGGCCGGCGGCTTGCTGATGGCGGGCCAGTTGCGTTGCCAGCTGGGGTGGAGCGCAAGCAGCGCGGACTCGGCCTCGCCCCCAGGCGCTTGCTGCAACTCGGTGTGCGCCAGGGCCGCGGCCAGCAAGGGCCCGAGGTCCACGCTGATGCGCAGCTGCATGGCCTGGTTGAGCGCCAGTTCGGGCGCTTGCGTTTGCAGGCTGTGGCACCAACGGTTGATTTGCTGGATCAGGCTCAGGCAATGCTGCCACTGCTGGGCCGGTGCGATCCAGGCGAAGTCGGCCAGCACGCGGGCCTCCAGGCGCTCGATCTGAAAGGCGGCAATCTCGGCCAGGATGAAGCTGCTGTCCTGCGCCAGCGCCTCGGCCCAGCTGCCGCCGAGATGGCCACGGCCATCGGCAAAGGCGAGCTGCCCGGCCTGCAGCAAAGCCAGTCGCAAGCGCAGCGCCAGCGGCCACTCATCCGGGCGGAAATAGCCGGGCAGCAGTGCGGGGCTGAGCCGCTCGTCTTGTTGGGTGCCCGCGCGCATGCTGTGCGTGCTGGCGGCTTAGACCGCCCGCACCGGGTTGGAGGCCTGGTCCAGATAGAGCGGGTAGACCAGGTTGTGGCGGGTGTTGGTGCTGCGCACCCGGTAGATCAGCTGCAGCTGCAGGCAGGCCCAGTCCTGCTCGGAGATATGGGCGTCGATCTGCTCCAGCTCGACCCGGGGCTCGAAAAACATCACGGCTTTTTGCAGCATGTCTTTGGCTTCGGTGAGGGTCTGCTCATTGAGTTCGGCAAACACCAGGCGGTGCAGATAGGTGCCGTAGCTGGGCTGCATGACGCGCTCGCCGCAGCGGGTGGCGAGCAGGATGCGCAGGCTTTCCTGAATGTCTGCCAGGTCTTCCACCATCAGCACCGCTCGCTTGGCGTCAAAGCGTGGCGGGAAGCTCCATCCGCGGCCTAGAAACGACATCACTAACCTCCAATCATGACGGTGAAGCAACCCAGCGCCACATTGCCGCCATGGGCCGTGGGGTCGCCGACCCGGGCGGCCGGCTTGGAGCCGATCATGACCGTGGTGGAACCCATCACGATGCTGTCCGGTGGGCCCACGCAAACCGCGTTGTCGCCGACCACTGCCGCCGGCAATTTGCCGATCAGCACGGTGGGCACGCCGGGCCCGATGACCGGCCCGCCGACATGCGGAATCGGCGGCAGGCCAGGCGTCTGCATGGGGCAGACATGCATATCGGTGAGGCGGGCGGCGGGTGGCATGGTTTGGCTTGGCTCCATCGTGGGTCAGTTGATCATCACCATGGCACCCTTGACGGTGGTCTGGCCGCTGGCCGATAGCTCGGCGGTGGCCGTGCCCTTGAGGGTGGCGCCCACCTGGGCTTCGGCGCTGATATTCATGCCGGCCAGCTTGACGTCCATGTCCGCCTTGATGCTGACGCCTTGGGTGGCCGTGAGCTGAATATTGCCCGTGGCCTTGAGGGTGATGTCCTTGGGGCTGTCGAGCGCGATGCCGGCGCTGGAGAGCTTGACGGTATTGCCGTTCTGGTCTTTGAGCAGAATGCTTTTGTCCTTGTCGTCCAGCACCATCTGGTTGCCGCCCGGGGTGCTGAGGGTGATGATCTTGTCTTCCTCATTGAATTCGAACTTGTGCTTGCAGCGGGTCACCAAGGCCTTGGTATTGTTCTCAGCGGCCAGGGCGTAGGGCGGGGCGTGCTTGCTGCTGTAGAGGCTGCCCAGCACCACGGGGTGGCTGGGGTCATTGTTGAAGTGGGCCAGCACCACCTCGTCGCCCACCTCGGGCAAGAAAAAGCTGCCGAAGCCGCTGGAGGCATGGAACTGCAGCAGCCGCGCCCACACGCCTTCGGTGCTGGCTTGCAGGGTGGGCAGCTTGACCTGGATCTTGTTCTCGCCTTCCGGGTCGCCGTCGAGCTTGAGTACCACGCCGGTTTGCAAGCCGCTGACGCCGGGCAGCAGGCCGGCATTGGGCATGTCCATCACATCGGGGCGGCTGGCATGCCAGGTGGGCGCCAGGCCGAACTCGGCGCTGCTGATCCAGTTGCCATCACTCAAGTCATGCTGCACCGCGCTGACGAAGACATCGCCATTGAAGCGCGCGCCAACGCCCGCCAGGGTGATCAAGCTGCCTGGCACGGCCAGGGCGCTGCCCTGAAAACGCATCTGGCCGCAGATGCGGGCCAGACCCGCCTTGCTCTGCACCGCCTTGCTCCAGGCATTCAATTCGTCCTGGCTACGCGGTGCGCAACTCTGCAGCGCCAGCGTGGCTGGGGAGGCCACCTTGGCCAGGGTCTTGCTGTCCAGATCGCCCTGGGCATTGAGGGCTTGGGGCTTGGCATCATCGCTTTGCACCAGGGCTTGCGCCTTGGGGTCCCAGGCGCTGCACTGTACGGCGCTCCATTGGCGGCGGGCGTCGATGTCGGCGTCCAGCTCCATCAGGTCTTGGCCCCAGGTCAGGCACATCACCGGCGCGCTGCTGGTGTCGGGCGGCGCCACCTTGACCTTGCCGGCCTGCACATTGACCAGCCAACCCAGGGCATCGGCGCGGGCCAGCATGAAGTCCCAGTCGCTGCAGTGGTATTGCACGATCTCTTTGTGGGTGATCGCGCTGCTGCTGACATCGGCTTGCAGGCCGGCATTGCTGATCAGGCTTTGCAAGATGTCGGCGTCGCTTTGCTCCACATAGTTGGCACTGCGGCGGTCCAGGCTCATCTTGCAAGCGGCGTCGCGGCATTCAACCACCAGGCGGCAGTCGTTGCTGCTGCTGATCTTGAGGCCGTGGCGCACCACGATGCCGCTGAAGATGGAGGCTTCCTGGTCGCCATAGCCGCAGCTGATCTGGATGGCCGTGCCCGGCTTGAACAGCTCGCCATCGCTGAGCGGGCTTTCGTTCTTGGCCATATCGCCGTCGGCCAGCACCAGGCGCGCCCAGGGCAGGGCATTGAGGGCATGGCGCACGCTCAAAGAAATCAGGGCCAGGTCTTGCTGCGCTTTTCCTGCGCAGCTGACGCTGATGCGCAGAGGACCTTCGGCATCGAGGAGGGGCGAGGGCGCGCTCATGCTGGGGCTCGGGCTTTTGCTTCAGGCCAGCGGCGGAAAGTGCAGCCGGGTGCCCGGGGCGATGCGGCGGAACTCACGCAGGCCGTTGAAGCGGGCCACTTCCGGGTAGTAGCGGCTGTCGCCGTAGATGCGCAGGCACAGCAAGGGCAGCGTATCGCCTTCCACCACTTCCACCGCGTGGCTGAGGTCGGGGCTGGAGCGGTTGGCGCGCAGCTGCCCTTCGGCTGCCGAGACAAAGCCCAGAAAAGCCAGCTGCGCTCTGGCCCGCAGCGGCGCGCCGCCGGGGCTGAACAAGGTGTACTGGGTGCTGATGGACTGCAGGCGACCGTAGAAAATCAGCGTGCCCCAGAGCAGCTGCACATGGTTGGGTTCGTGGAACTCGCCGTTGTAGTTGTAGATGATGCGGGACATGGCCTCGATCTGCCCGGCCACATCTTTGGGCACATCGCTGCCTTGCGGATGCGGCACCACGCCGGTGCCGTCGAAAACCACTTGGAAGCTGATGGTGTCGGGGTTGACCGCATTGAAGCGGCCGGGGTTGCCCACCTGGCCCGGCGTGCGCGTGGTGTTGTAGCAAATGCTGCGCTGGTGGGTGAATTCGGCCGGGTTGATCACCAGCTTGTAAAACTTCTTGTCTTCGACATAGACCTTGCCGTCCTTGCCCACCGAACACCGCGTGATGGACAGGGGTTGCTTGGCTCCCGAGGCGGGCAGGGCGGTGGCGGCCATGGGCTCAACGCTCCCGCAGCTCTTGCAAATGGCTGCTCAGCCAGCGCCGGCATTCGGCCAGGATTTCTTGCTTGAGTTGTTCGCGTTCGTCGCAGCCTTGCGTGTCCTGCCCGGCGCAGCTGCCTGACTTGGGCGCAGCCTCATCCCCCGAGTCTTGCGGGGCTTCAACGCGAGCCTTGAGCAGCAGTTGGCGGACTTCGATGGGCATGGCTTTGAAATTGCTAAGGTTTCTCTTGCGCGGTGACGCGGTTTAGGTCGAGCTGCAGTACTGGTAGGCCAGTTCGATCTGCTCGATGGCGGCCTCATTGCTGGTCGAGTTGAAGGGGTCGATGTCCCAGCGCACCGGGTAGGCATTGCGGCACCACCACACCAGCAGCGGGTCGCCGGCGGCGTTGATCAATTGCACCTTCACGCTGGCCAGCTTGATCGGCTCGTTCAAACCGCCTTCGAGCACCTTGCGGCACCATTTGACGAAGGGGGACTGGCGGTCGATCAGGCCACGCTTGAGCTTGAGGCGGCGCGCTTTGGGGGCGGTGGGCAGCTGATGGATGAAGCGGTTCTCGCCCCCTTCGGCCACGTCTTCCGTCTCCAGGCTTTGTTCCAGGCCCGACACCTCTTGAAAGGAAGACTGCACGGCCGAGCCTGCCTCGGGCAGGCCGAAGAACTCGACCTTGAAGGCGAAGGCAACCGGCAGGTCCTGCAGCGAGGCGGCAGGACCGCTGCCTTTGGCGGCGGACGGCTTGGTGGCCATGCGCGGCTCAGCCGTTGGCGATGGTCAGGCCTTCATGGGCGATCTCGATGGATTCGACCGCCACCTCATTGCCCTCGGCCTTCAAGTCGGTGCCGGTGACCTTGGTGGGCCAGGCATTGTTGAGGGTCCAGACCATGGTGGGGGCGCCGGCTTCGTCGAGCAGGCTGATGGTCACCGGCACGCGCTTGATGGTGTTCATCTTGATGGAGTTGAACCAGTCCCAGAATTTGTTGTCGGACTTGAACACGCCCTTCTTCATCGTGACATTGCCGAACTTCTTCAGCCCCGGCATCTTGATGGCCGAGAACACCGGGCTGTCGCCATGCCGGTATTCGATGGGCTGGGCTTCGGCGTCCAGGCCGGACACCTCCTCAAACGACATCACCGCTGAATCCCACTTCACCTGGAAGTAGAACTTGGGCAGGGGCCAGACATTGGTGGATTGCTTGCTTCCGTCATCAGCCATGATTTGCTCCGCGAAGTTTTCTTGAATGCTGTTCTGTGGGGCTTATGCGGCTCGTCTTGCTCAGCCGCGCTCAGGTCGGGCGGCCAAACCTTGGATGAGCTCGCATGCGCCCGTGCAGGGTCTTAGGACTTGGGCATCTGCTGCTGGAATGTGATCTCGATGAACTCGGCCGGTCGCACCATGGCCACCAGCACGGTCACCCGCAAAATGCCTTCCAGCACATCGTCGGGCGTCATGGTCTCGCCTAGACCGACGTGCACGCTGAAGGCGTCTTCCGGCACGGCACCCATCAAGCCGCCGCGCTTCCAGATGCTGGTCAAGAAGTTGGTGATCATGCTCTTGATGGTGACCCAGGTATTGGCCACATTGGGCTCGAACACCATGGCCTTGGCGGCAAGCCGGCAAGACTCTTCCAACATGATCATGGTGCGGCGCACATTGATGTAGCGCCAGTCCAGGCTATTGCCGTCCAGGGTGCGGCCGCCCCAGACCAGCACGCCTTCGCCGATGAAGCTGCGGATGGCATTGATGGACTTGCCCTGGGCGGTGACGTTGAGGTCCTCCTGGTCCACCGCCGAGATGCTGACCGTGGGCGAGATCACGCCGTTCAGGCTGACATTGGCCGGTGCCTTCCACACACCGCGGGTGTTATCCACCATGGTGTAGACCCCGGCCATGGCGGCGCTGGGGGCGAGGATGTTGAGCTGGCGGCGGATCTCGGTGAGGATGGTGTTGAACACGCCGCTGGCATTGGCCAGAGTCTTGTTCAGCAGGGCGTGGCGCGATTCCACCGCGGCGGCCAGCTCGGCCGTCGTCAAGGGACAGGGCAGCAGGGCTTCGGCCTCGTCCCAGGCCTTGGCGGCGGCGTCTTGGGCGGCAGCGTCGCCGCCGCCGGCTTTGGCCTTGTCGATGGCGGCCTGGCGGTCCGGGTCTTGCAAGGTGTTCTCCACCGTGCTCAGGGCCAGCTTGGCGGCCTCGGGATCACCGGCGGCGGTGAGGGCGGCTTGGGCCTCGGTGACGGCGGTGTCGGCGGCACTCGTCTCCTCAGCCGTGGGGGCGGGTTCGGTCTTAGCGGCCAGTGCGGCCTGGGCCGCCTTGGCTTCGTCCAGCGATTTTTGTGCGGCCTTGGCTTTTTCGATGATGGCCTTGTAGCGCAGGGCGGCGCGTTCGGTTTTGGCCAAATCGGCGGTGATGCCTTCGATGGCGTCAAACAGCGAGCGCTGCTGCGGCTTGCTGGCGTCCGGGCGGGCGTCGGGCAGTTTCAGCTCGGCGCGTAGCAGTTGCTTGACGGTGGCGGCGCTGCTGTTGGCGATGTTCTCAAAGCTGAGTTCCTTCTCGCCCACCACACCGGTATTGAGCCAGGGGTAGTAGGCCGAGGCGAAGTTGAGGAAGTTGATGCCCAAGCTGTTGCGGAATTTGGCCACCGGGTCGCCGTCGGGTTCCGGGCTGTTGCGGGCCTTGTCACCGCCCCAGACATCCAGAATGGCAACCCGGTTGCGCATGCGGTCGCCGCAATGCGAGAGCATGGCTTGCTGGATGGCGGTGCAGGTGTCACGGTCGAAGCGCACCGCCTCGGGGATCACCAGCATGGTGGGCTCTTGCTCCTTGAGCAACTCGTCGATGCCGGCGGTGAAGGCATCGGCATCAAGCTCTTGCGTGTAGTTGCCGACCGAGACGATGTAGCAGGCGCCGCCATTGTTCTGGAAGAAGTGTCGCAGGGCGTTGTAGAGACCGTAGTCCCCGCCCTTGCTGCCCTTGACCTTGCTGAGCATGTAGCCGGCGGCGCTTTTGGGGTCGTCAGCCCTGGTCTCGGCGCTGAAGTGGCTGTCCTCGCCGGCGGCGACGGCCTTGACCTCAAACAGCGGCTTGGGAGAGCCACCGAAATACTGGGCGTACTCGCCCATGGAGCTGATGCGCCAGGGCTTCATGCTCAGGGGCGTGTTGTGGTTATCGGCCTTTTCCGTGTAGCCGATGAAGGCCGGCACGGCCGTGGCCACTTCGACCACGGAGTTGGGAAAGGCATTCTTCTCGACGATATAGACGCCAGGCGTCTTCATTGCAGCCATCTTGATCTCCTGGTTCGGTGGGCGGGCGACTGTTTAGCGCTGTACAAAGATTTCACTGACTGGCCAGCGGTGGCCTCGGTTGAACTCATAGCTCAGGGTGCGTGGGCTGGCACCGGGCAGGCGTGCCAGCAAGCGGCGCGGTGGGTCCACGCCGACATCGTGTAGCTCGAGCCGCAGGCTCGGGCGTTCACACATCAGCAAGCGCTTGCGCGAGCGAAAGACTTGGGCCTGTCGGCCATCAGGCAGGCGCTCGGGCGCGCCGGCCTCGAAGCGCACGCGCTGATCGGCGTCCAGCAACTGCAGCCGGTGGTCACTCCAATCGCCCACGAGCAAGAACTTCCAGATGCTGCGCCTGGCCTTGATGGTGACTTGCTGGCGGTTGTCGGCCAGGCTTTGCAGCCAGGCTTCGAAGTCTTGGATGCCAGGCTTGACCAGCGGCAATCGCAGTTGCAGCAAGGGCAGGGCTTCGCTGTAGTTGGAAAAGTGGCGGTCGCGCGAGGCCAGGGTCCAGCACAAATCATGCGCGGGGCGCTCCTGCCAGATGGCCTGCAAACTAGTGCTGGGGGCCAGCAGCGTGAGTGACTGAGCATTGCTGCGCAGCACCAGCTGGTGGCGGGTGATCAGGGCCTGGGCGCATTCGCAGGGACGGAACTCGAGGTCGCGGGTCTGGCCGGCGGGGAAGTATTGATGGGCCACTTGCGCCTGGGCCAGCACCTGGTAGCTGAGCATGCGATCGCGGATGAGATCGCTCATGACAGGCCCCGGGTCTGGGTTTGGTGGATAGGCGTTTCGCGCAGTTCAATCTGCTGCGAATCCATGCTGACCATGCGAACCCGGTACAGCACCGAAGGCAGATAGCGGCCGCTGTGAATGCCCCACAAGCTGTGCATCTCGGAGCTGCTGAGGTTTTCGATATTGAGCACCAGGCGCTCCAGCCTTTCATCCAGCTCGGGCGTGTTCTGGTGGTCGATCACCGGTTTGCCCTGAAAAAAGCTGATCGCGCTGGACAAGAACTTGAGCGCCTCGGGGTAGTTGTTGCCGCTGAAATTGGCGGCGCACATCACCAGCAGATTCAGATACACCGGGTCGGCACCCCGTAACTGGCTATTGATGCTGACCGACTGCCCAACGCGGTGGGCCATGGTGTCGCGCTCCACACCGGCCAGAAACAGCACCAGCTTGTTGGCGACTTGCGGCACCAAGGCGCCGCTTTGCTCATGCAGATTCGACAGCACGGCCAGATCATCCGGCACCTGGTAGCGCAGGCGCAGATGCTGATTGAGTTGGCCGGCCATTTGGCCGAGTGCGGCATCGATCATGATGGGCACTAGCCTAGGCCTTGTGCGTCCCGCCCGCCATCGGCTGCAGGCTGAATTTGCATCAGCAAATTGCTGATCGCGTAAACCCTGAATTGAACTCGGCGCTGGCTCAGTAGCGGCTCAGTTCGGGCGCGAGCGCGGCCGCACCGCTTCCAGGCTGGACAAGCCTTCACGCAGCGCAAAGCGCGTCAGCTCGGCAATGCCCTGGATTTTGAGCTTGGCGAAGACATGCTCGCGATGGGTGGCCACCGTCTTGGCGCTGAGGTGCAGGTGCAGGGCGATCTCCTGGGCCGAATAGCCCTCGGACAGCAGCTGCACCATCTCGCGCTCGCGTGGCGTCAGCATGCCGCAGCTGCTGCGCTGCAACGAATCATCGGGGGTCTGTGGCTGTTGCAGGCTTTTGAGCACCGCATCCAGCAACTCGCCACTCAAGAAAAGCTGCTGCGCCATGACGCGGCGGATGCCACGGGCCAGCTCGTCGAAGGAGTTTTCCTTCAGCACATAACCGTTGGCCCCTGCGTCCAGCGCGGCGCGGACTTGGGAGATTTGTGAGTGCACCGATAGGCACAGCATCTTGCAAGGCAATTGCTCCTGGCGGATGCGGCGCATCGCCTCGATGCCGTTCATGCAGGGCATGGCAATGTCGATCAGCAGCACATCGGGTTCGAGTTCGCGGGCCAGGCGCAGCAACTCCATGCCGTCGCGCGCCTGGGCCACCACCTCGAGATCGGACTCACGCTCCAGCAGCGAGATCAGACCTTCGCGAACGATGTGATGATCGTCCGCGACGATGACGCGGATCTTCATGGCGGCGTGCCCGCTGGCAGAGCCGCAGGCGCCCAGCTGACGCGTGCTTGCACGCTGCCGTCCGCAGCCTGCCGCCAGCGCAGGCGCGCGCCAATGCTTGCCAAACGCGCTTGCGCCAGGCTCAAGCCCATGGGCCGATGGGCGCTGGCGAGCGGCCACTCTGAGCCATTCGGCTCAGGCTCGGCGCGCCGACCCTGGCTGCTGACCATCAGGCTTAAGCCCGGACCATGGCCGATCAAGCTGACCGCGACGCTACCGGGGTGTCCATGCTTGCAGGCGTTGAGCAGCAGTTCTTGGCCGACCTCCAGCAGCGCCAGACTGACCTCTCGCGGCAGCCGGGCCAGGGGCGTGGCAATCGTCAAGCGGATGGCCTGGCCGCAGCCCTGGCTGAGCCGCGCCACGCTGAGCTGAAGCTCACGCGCCAAGTCGTCTACCGGGGGCAGCTCTTGTGCGGGCAAGTCCTCCAGGCGCTGTAGCAGGCTGCGTGTGGTTTGCAGGGCTTGTTGGACCAGATGCTGCACTTGGTCGAGGCCGCCGCTGGCGGTGCGGAAGTTGGGCGCTTGCTCACGCAGCAGTCGTAGCCGAATCAGGGCCAAGCTGAGTAGCTGGGCCAGTTCACCGTGTAAGGTTTGTGCCAGTTGGGGGACGTGCTCAGGCGCCATGAGCAAGGCGGCCCCCGAGCTGTTGGCGCTGATCATCTGCGCATTTGGCAATGCAGCTGTCATCGAGTCCCCCGCCCCCTGAGCGCATCATCAGCGCTAGAGCGGCGAGCGTAAAAGCCTTTGCCTTAGCCCGTCAAGCTGTCAAAGTTTGCAGCAGATGGGTTTTCGCGTTGCCATCAAACTGCTGGGTTAGCCTGGTGCGCGCTGTGAGAACTGGCGTGTTTCCTGGGGACTTCGGCGGCCGTGGCTCCCGACGGCATGCTCCACGGCCACGCTGCCGGGCGCTTCGAAGGGCCTCGCGGGGTCAGTTCTTGCCCGCTCTATCCCTAGCTTGAATGATGAAGCGAGCCTGGCTGGCCTCAATGCAGCTTCTGGTGCAACTTGGCATGCACCCGTTGCGTGGCCTTCCACACGCCCACCAAGACCAAGGGGATGGCCAGGCCCACGGTGAGGTTGGGGTTGACCGGCAGGCCGGCGCTGTGCAGGGCCTCGGCGCCGTAATGAATCAGGCTGACCATGTAGTAGCTGATGGCGGCGATGGAAAGGCCTTCCACGGTGGTCTGCAAGCTGAGCTGCAACTCTTGGCCGCGCGTCAGCTTGGCCAGCAGCAGCTGGTTCTGGGCCTCGGCGGCGATGTCCACCCGGGTGCGCAGCAGGCCGCTGCTGCGTTCAATCCGCTGTGACAAGCCGGCCAGACGCTGCGCGGTGGCGGCCACGGTGGCAATCGCGGGGGATTGCCGGCGTTGCATGAACTCACCCAAGGTTTGTGTCCCAGAAATCGGCTTCTCGCGCAATTCCACCAGGCGCTGCATCACCAGGGTGTTGTAGGCCTGCGTGGCAGAGAAGCGATAAGCGTGTTCTGCGGTGGCGCGCTCCACGCCGGCGGCGATATGGATCAGGGTGTCCAGCAGGTCGGCTTCCGAGGCGCTGCGGGCCTCGAGTTTTTGCGTGACCTCGGCCAGGCCGGCCTCGGCCTCGGCCAGCAAGGGGCCAAGATCCTTGGCCACCGGCAGGCCGCGCAAGGCCATCAGGCGGTAGATTTCCAACTCCAGCAGGCGCTGCGAGATGCGGCCGGTCCGGGCGGGCGAGGTGCCGGGCGGCGCCATCACCAGCATGCGCTCGAAGCCATTGGGGCGCAGGGCCAGGTCGGTCACCACCATCGAGTGGCCGTGGCCCAGCAGCGAGGCCACCACGGTGCGGCCGCCAAACCAGGCCGTGGCCAGGTCCAGGGCAGCTTGGGGCACGCTGATGTCTTGCTCCAGCATCACCAGCTTGACGGCGGCCACCGTGCGGCCGGGGATCTGGCTCAGCCACTCGGCGTCCACCACCAGGCTGGACAGCCACTCCACCTCATCCGCGCGCGCCGCCAGCACCGCCTGTGGGGGCAGGGCTTGCACCACGGCATAGCGGGTGAACTCGCTGTGGCGTTCCCACTTCAAGGTGTGGCCGCCGGTCCGCAGACGCAGGAAGTTGTCGTTCAGTGCATCGAGGGTCAGGTCTTGCTGGCCGGGCAGGCGCTTGAGGTGGGCCCATTCGTCGGCACGCGTCACGCCCTCGTTGAGCACCGCCACGCAGACCACCAGGGCCGGCAGGCGGATGCGCGCCGAAGGGCGTGCGTGTACTTCGTTGTGTAAGAGCGCACGCAGCGGGTCATCGGGAGGAAGGCTGCTGCGTGGTTCTTGCGTCGACATGGCGGGCTGCTTTCAGTTGGGCCCGCTTTGACGCCCCCCTAAAAAAAGAAGGGGCGCCGCGACTAGGCCAGGTTTCTGAGTTCTCTCAAGGCAACCGACACCATAGCAAGATCCACGCCCTTGGCCTCGCTGAGCTCGCTCAGCAGGCGTTGGGCGCGCTCCAAAGCGTCGCCGCTGCGTTGCTCCCACTCGCCCAGCAGCAAGGCCGCGTCGCCCTGCGCCTTGCCGTTCAAGACATCGCTGGCAATGCCGCGCTGCAGACCGGCCAAGTCGTCGCCCAGGGCCATCTTGGCCTGCGCCTGCCAGTAGCTGGCGGTGGGCAGGGCGTCGATTTGCTGGCTCAGGCGTGCCAGGCCCAGGCGTTGGCCCAGGCTGGCGTGCACATCGGCCACTTCTTGCAGCGGGCGCCCGGTGGCGTCGGCGATCTCGGCGATGTCCAGAGCCGCGAACAGGCTTTCGGCCTGCAGCACGGCCTGGGCCACGGCGCTGGGCACACCGGCCTCCACCCAGGCTTGGGCGCGGCTGGAATGGCCCGCGCTGTCACCCAGGCGGGCGCGCAGCACTTCCACGGCCGGGGTGAAGCGGGCAAACACCTGCTCCATCGGCTCGTTCAGGCGGCGTGAACGCAGGAACCAGGTGGTGGCATGGCTGCCCAGCCGGCCCAGCTCTTCGATCATCTCGGCCTGCACCGCGTCGGGAACCTTGTTGTCCAGGCTCTCGATCTGAATCCACAGCGGCACATAGCCAAACACCTCGCGGGTGGCCAGGTAGGCGCGCACGATTTGCGCCGGTTTGGCGCCGGTGGATTCACTCAAACGGTGCACAAAGGTCGAGCCAACCCGGTTCAACATGCTGTTGAGCACATGGGTGACGATGATCTCGCGCTTGAGCGGGTGGCGCGGGATGTAGCCGGCGAACTTCTCGCGCAGCTGCACGGGGAAGTAACGCTCTACCGCCGCGCCAATCCAGCCGTCTTCGGGCAGATCGGAGGCCATCAACTCGTCCGACAGCCACATCTTGCTATAGGCCAGCAGCACGGCCAGCTCCGGCGTGGTCAGGCCTTGACCGCGTGCCTTGCGCTCTTCGATCTGCTCATCGGTTGGCAGGAACTCGATGGCGCGGTTGAGCTGACCCTTGCGTTCCAGGAAGCGGATGAAGCGGGCCTGCTGCTCGATCATCTGCACGCCCTGGCGGTGCGCGATGGACAGCGCCTGGGTCTGGAAGTAGTTGTCGCGCAGCACCAGGCTGGCGACCTCTTCGGTCATCTGCGGCAGCAAGGTATTGCGCTGCTTGAGCGTCATCTCGCCGTCGCCCATGGCCATGCCCAGCAAAATCTTGATATTGACCTCGTGGTCGGAGGTGTCCACACCGGCCGAGTTGTCGATGGCGTCGGTGTTCAGGCGCACACCGTTCAATGCGGCCTCAATGCGGCCGCGCTGGGTGGCGCCCAGATTGCCGCCTTCGCCCACCACCTTGCAGCGCAGCTCGGCGCCGTTGATGCGCAAGCTGTCGTTGGCGCGGTCGCCAACTTCAGCATGCACCTCGCTGGCCGACTTGATGTAAGTGCCAATGCCGCCGTTGTAGAGCAGGTCGGCGGGCGCCTTCAAGATGGCGCTGAGCAAGTCATTGGGCGCCATGCGGTCCACGCTGATGCCCAAGGCGGCTTGTGCCTGGGGCGAGATAGGGATCGACTTTTCCGAACGCGCCCAGACACCGCCGCCGTCCGAAATCAGGCTGGCGTCGTAATCCGTCCAGGCTGAGCGCGGCAGCTTGAACAAGCGCTCCCGCTCGGCAAAGGAAACCGCTGCATCCGGGTTGGGGTCGATGAAGACATGGCGGTGGTCAAAAGCCGCCAGCAAGCGGATGTGCTTGGACAGCAGCATGCCGTTGCCGAACACATCGCCCGACATATCGCCCACGCCCACCACGGTGAAGTCGGTGGTTTGTGTGTCCACGCCGAGTTCGCGGAAATGGCGCTTGACACTTTCCCAGGCGCCGCGCGCGGTGATGCCCATGGCCTTGTGGTCATAGCCCACGCTGCCGCCGGAGGCGAACGCATCGCCCAGCCAGTGGCCGTATTCGGCGCTGACGGCGTTGGCGAAGTCGGAGAACGTAGCCGTGCCCTTGTCGGCCGCCACCACCAGATAGGGGTCGTCCTGGTCCTTGCGCACCACCTGCGGCGGTGGCAAGACCTGACCCCCGGCGAGGTTGTCGGTCAAATCGAGCAGGGCGCGCAGATAGTCTTGGTAGCAAGCCACGCCTTCTTTCATGAAGGCTTCGCGGTCGGACGAAGGCGGTGCTTTCTTCAGCACAAAGCCGCCCTTGCTGCCGACCGGCACGATGACGGTGTTCTTCACCATCTGTGCCTTCACCAGACCCAGCACCTCGGTGCGGAAGTCTTCCGGCCGGTCCGACCAGCGCAGCCCGCCACGAGCCACCTTGCCGCCGCGCAGATGGATGCCTTCGAAGCGCGGTGAGTAGACAAAAATCTCGAACAGCGGACGCGGCGCCGGCAAGCCCGGCACGGCGGCGGAGTCGAACTTGAAGGCCAGGAAGCTGCGGCGAGGCCCGGCGTCGCCGCTATGGCCCACCCCGGTGCGCCAGAAATTGGTGCGCAGCGTGGCTTGAATCAAAGCCAGCAGTTGGCGCAGCACCCGGTCTTCTTGCAGATTGCTGACCTTCTCCAGCGCCCGCTCAATGCCGTTGACCTGGGCGGTGGCGCCCAGATCATCCTGGGCATGCGGGTCAAAGCGCAGCTTGAACAGCGTCACCAGCATGCGCGCAATGCGTGGGTGCGCCGCCAGCGTGGCTTCGATGGCCGACTGCGACAGCGCAAACCCGATCTGGCGCAGGTATTTGGCATAAGCCCGCAGCACCACGATCTCGTCGCTGGCCAAACCGGCGCGCAGTACCAGGCGGTTGAAGTCGTCGTTCTCCACCTCGCCCTTGAAGACGCGGGCGAAGGTGTCCTCGAACAGGCGTGCCAGGGCTTCGGGTTCGATCTCGTCCGAGACCTGGGCTTGGAGCTCAAAGTCATGCACCGAGATCAGCGCGGCGGATTCGTCCCCGCTGCTGATGCGGTGGTTGTGCTCGCTCAGCACCCGCACGCCCATGTGCTCCAGCATGGGCAGGCTGTCGGACAGCACCACGGCCGCGCCGCGGTGATAGACCTTGAAACCCAAGGTGCCGGGCTGCGCGCCCAGCGGGCGGTAGAGCGCCAGGGCCAGGGGTTGCTCAGCCGTCAGGCTGGCGATCTTGATCGCATCAGGCACGGCGGCGCGGGCGCTGACGCGCTCGCGGTAACCCAGCGGGAAGCCGCCGGCCCAGCGTTTGAACAGCTCGATGCCGCGGGCCTCGCCCTCGGCGTCGATCAACGCGTCGCGCAAATCGTCATCCCAGCGGCGCGCGGCGGCGGCCAGCTTGGCTTCGACTTCCTTGCGGTCGTAGCTGGGCGTTTGGCCCGGCGTGGTGCGCACGGTGAAGTGGATGCGGGCCAGCACGGCGTCGCTGAGTTGCACATCGAACTCGGCGCTGCTGCCCTTGAGCACCGCCATCAAAATGGCCTGGAACTTGATGCGCAGATCGGTGGAGTAGGCCTCGCGTGGCACATAGACCAGGCAAGACACAAAACGCTCAAACGGGTCATGGCAGACAAAGAGGCGCAGGCGCTGGCGCTCGCCCAGGGCCAGGATGCCCAGGGAGGTCTCGAACAACTCGTCGTCCGAGATCTGGAAGAGGTCGTCGCGCGGATAGGTCTCCAGAATGTGCTGCAAAGCCTTGGCCAGGTGGCCGCCCGGCGGCAGGCCGGCGCGTTCGGTGATGGCCTGGGTGCGGCCGCGCAGCAGCGGGGTCTCGGAGACGCGGGCGCTGTAGGCGGTGGAGGTGAACAGGCCGATAAAGCGGTGTTCGCCGATCACCTGGCCGGCCGCGTCGTAACGCTTGATGCCGACGTAATCGGTGTATCCCGGCCGGTGCACGGTGGAGCGGGTATTGGCCTTGGTGATCAAGAGCATGGGCTGGGCCGCGCGTGCCATGGCGCGGGCATTGACCGGCAGGGCCGCAAAGCTGCTGGAGAGCTTTTCTTGCGCGGTTTCGCGCAGCAGGCCCAGGCCGCTGCCGGCTTGCAGCTTGAGGGCGTCTTGGCCTTCGTGGCTGATCAGGTCGTGGCAGCGGTAGCCCAACAGGGTCATGTGGTCGTCAGCCAGCCACTCCAGGAAGGCGCGGCTTTCCTGCACTTGCTCGGGCGGCACGGTGGGCAGGCTTTGATCCAGCTCGGCGGTCACCGCGCGCAGCTTGGCCACCATGGCCTGCCAGTCGCCCACGGCAACGCGCACATCGGCCAGCACGCGCTCGATCCCCGCCACCAGGTCGGCGCGCGTTTGGGCGTCGACCATGCGGTCCACTTCGATATGCATCCAGGACTCACGCTTGAGTGCGGCATTGCTGCCGGACTCGCTGCGTGGGTGGATGGCCAGCAGCTGGCCCTTGTCATCGCGCTCCACCGCAAAAATGGGGTGGACGATCAGGTGCAGGGTCAGGCCGTGGCGGTTGATTTCCATGGTCGTGGTGTCGACCAGGAAGGGCATGTCATCGTTGACGATGTCGATCACCGTGTGCCGCGAGGCCCAGCCGTTTTCGGCCACCGAGGGGCTCATCGCACGCACCAGGGTTTGGCCCGCTTGGCGCTGCGCGCCAAATTGCAGATGCGAGAGCAGGGCGCCCAGCAGGTCTTCCGGGCTGCGGCTGAGCAGATCGTCCGGGTCGAGGCGGGCGAAATACTCGCGGCCAAAGCTCTCCAGCATGCCTTTGTACTGGGCCGCGTGGGGGTGTTTGGCGGCCAGCGCCAGGACGGCGTCGATTTGTTCGCGTTGAAGCAGTTCTTGTGGATCAGTCATCGCTCATGTCTCCTTGTAGGCATGAGTGTGCCTCAAGCGCATGGCGGTGTGGCTGCGGTTTTTACGTGCAGCTTTTGTTCTGTTTGAAAAGCTTTGCGCTTCGGAAACATTGAGTGAAGCTTAGGCCGGCAAGATGCGCAGCATGACGTGACCCCGCCCGGTGGCCGGGCGAATGGGGACATCAACTGGGTGCCATCAACTGGGGGCCATCACATGAAAGGACAGGCAGGATGTTGAACCGACGGCAAGGCCTGCAAGCGCTGGCAGGAATGAGTCTGCTGCCAAGTCTGGCTTTGCGGGTCGAGGGCAGCATGGGCGCCAAGTTCACAAACCCGGCGGTGCCGCTCGCCGGTCAGGCACATGCGGGCCAGCAGGGCGCGCTGCACGCCTTGAATCGCCTGGGCTTCGGCCCAACAGCCGTGGACGTCTCGGCCATCGCTAGCCAGGGCCCGCAGGCCTGGCTGCAAGACTTCCTCACCCAACAACTGGGTGGCTCCGCGCTCAGTTTGCCGCCCGCACTGCAGGGCCAATTGGCCGCCATGCCGACCTTGCAGCTCAGCCAGGCCGAGCTGCTGGGCCGCTTTCGCCAAGCCGCCAAGGCAGGCCGCGAGGCCAAGCGCCAGGCGGCCGCGCCAGGCGCTGGTGAGCAAGCTAACAAGGCCGAGCCGGCCGAGGCACAGAACGCCCGGCGCGAGTTCGTTCGCCCCGTGGTGCTGGAGGCCAGCAGTCAGCGGATCTGGCGGGCCCTGCAAAGCCCGGCCCAGCTGGAGGAAGTGCTGGTGGACTTTTGGTTCAACCACTTCAATGTCTTTGTTGGCAAGGGGCCGGTGAGTGTCTTGGTGGGCAGCTACGAGCGCGAGGCCATCCGCCCGCATGTGCTGGGTAACTTCCGCCAGATGTTGGGGGCGGTGGCCAAGCATCCGGCCATGCTGATCTATCTGGACAATGTGCTGAGCGTGGCCCCCGGCTACCGCCCGCCAGCGCGGGCCCTGCAATCCGCCCCCGGAGCCACCCCTGCTGCCGCCCGCCCCACCGGCCTGAACGAAAACTACGCCCGTGAATTGATGGAGCTGCACACGCTGGGCGTGGACGGTGGCTACAGCCAGCGGGATGTCACCGAGCTGGCCCGCATCTTCACAGGCTGGACGGTGAACTACCGCCGGGCGATGAATGGAGGCGGTAGCGCCAGTGACGCCGACCTGTTTGAGTTCGACCCGCGCCGCCATGACGGCGGCAGCAAGCAATTGCTGGGCCGCAGCGTGCCGCCCGCTGGCCGGGCGGAAGGCGAGATGGCCCTGGACGTCTTGGCGGCTCACCCGGCCACCGCACGCCATATCGCTTTCAAGCTGGCCCAGGCCTTTGTGGCCGATGCGCCGCCGCCCGCCCTGGTGCAGCGCCTGCAGGCCCGCTTTCTGGAGAGCCGGGGTGATTTGCGCGCCCTGATGCGCAGCTTGGTGGAGGCCGAGGAGTTCTGGCACGCCGCCAGCATTGGCGCCAAGTTCAAGACGCCTTACCAATACCTGCTGTCCAGCTTGCGTGCCTTGGGTGTCAATGCGCCCGAAGTCGGGCCCTTGCTGGGCTGGCTGGCGCAGGCGGGCATGCCGTTGTACGGCGCGCAGACGCCGGACGGCTACAAGGCCGTGGCGGCCGCCTGGATGAATGCCGACGCCCTGGCCCAGCGGGTGCAGTTGGCCGGCAACCTGGCGAAGCGCTTGTCCCGATCTGGCGATGCGGCGGGCCTGGCCGCGCATGGCGGCTTGTTCGCGCAGCTCAGTGCCGGCACGCGCACGGCCATCGCCAAAGAGCCTGTGGCGATGCAAGTGGCCCTGGCCTTGGGCAGCCCCGACTTCATGCGGTGCTGAGTATTTCTTTGCAGGCAGCGAACAGGCAAAGACGAACGAGGAGAGTGACTTGAACGATCAAACGCCAACCCCCAGCCCACGGCGGCGTTTTCTGCAAGCCAGCGCCCTGGCCGCCGGCTGGACCCTGGCCGGCTTGCCCCAGGCCTGGGCTGGCGCTGCGGCCGGTAGCCCACTGAGCCAGCGCAAGCTGGTGTTGATCATGCTGCGCGGCGCGGTGGATGGCCTGAGCGTCGTAGCGCCGGTAGGGGACCGCAATTACGCCCCAGCGCGCCCGGACCTGGCCCTGGCGCCGCCCGGCAGCGCAGAGGGCGCCGCGCTCAAGCTCGACAGCCTGTTCGCGTTGCACCCGGCCTTGCTGAGCTTGAAGCCCGCCTGGGATCAAGGCAGCTTGGCCTTCGTACACGCCAGCGGCTCGCCTGACCCCACGCGCTCGCACTTCGACGCGCAAGACTATCTGGAGTCCGGCACGCCCGGGCTCAAAAGCACGCCCAGCGGCTGGATGAATCGCCTGCTTGGTCAACTGCCCGGGCCGGCAAGCCCGACGCGTGGCGTGGCCATGGGTGCGACGCCGCCGCGCATTTTTGCAGGCCCCGCCGCTGTGGCCAGCCTGGGGCTTGGCCCCAAGGCCTTGGCCGGCAAAGCCATTGACCAAGCCGATCTGCAGCAGGGCCTGGAGCGCCTGTACGCCGGAGACGCCAAGCTGGGTGCCAGCTTTCAGGCCGCGCTGGCGGGCCGCGGGCAAATGCAGCGCAGCATGGCCGGGGAGCGGGAGCCGGCCATGAACGCCAGCGGCGATGCGGGTGCGCCCTCGGCGCGCTCTTTCGCGGCCGATGCGCGCCGGCTCGGGCAGCTGATCCGCAAGGACGGCCAAACCCAGCTCGCTTTCACCTCGGTGGGCGGCTGGGACACCCATATCAATCAAGGTGCTGCGCAAGGCCAGCTGGCCAATCGCCTGAAGGCCTTGGGCGAAGGGCTGCAGGCGCTGAGCCAGGGCCTGGGCCCGGCTTTGCAAGACACGGTGATCGTGGTGATGAGCGAGTTCGGCCGCACCGTGCATCAAAACGGCACCCTGGGCAGCGACCATGGCCGTGGCAATGTGATCTGGCTGCTGGGTGGCCCGGTGGCGGGCGGGCGTATGTTGGGGGAATGGCCGGGGCTGGAAAGCTCGGCCCTGGTGGACGGGCGCGACTTGGCCGTGGCGGTGGACTTCCGCCAGGTCTTGCGGCCGATTCTGCAAAGCCATTTAGGCTTGAGCGAGGCTGCGCTGGCCGAGGTGTTCCCGGCGGCGCCGGGGCGCTGGCGTGGCGAGGCCCAGGTCTTGCGCAGCTGAGCGGCAGGCCCGGGCGCGCGTCATCACTTACAGTTGCGTCCATTCAATGACAAGACGCAGGAGTCGCCAAAATGGGCGCACAGTGGAAAGCAAAACATAAAGACCTGGCCGCCAACGCACGCGGCCGCCTGTTCGGCAAGCTCAGCAAGGAGCTGATGGTCGCGGCCCGTAACGGCGCCGACCCCGATATGAACCCGCGTCTGCGCATGGTGGTGGAAGCGGCCCGCAAGGTCTCGATGCCGCGTGAAACGCTGGAGCGGGCGATCAAAAAAGGTGCCGGCCTGCTGGGTGAGGCGGTGCACTTCGACCACGTCACTTACGAAGGCTATGCCCCCCACCGCGTGCCGGTGATCGTGGAATGCCTGACCGACAACATCAACCGCACCGTGTCCGAGATCCGCGTGCTGTTCCGCAAGGGCCAGCTGGGATCATCCGGCTCAGTGGCCTGGGAGTTCGATCATGTGGGGATGATTGAAGCCGAACCCAGCCGCGCCGGCGTGGACGCGGAAGAGGCTGCCATCGAAGCCGGCGCGCAAGACGTGCAGCCGGCCGAGGAGGGTGCCTTCCTGTTCCTGAGCGAGCCGACCGATCTGGATCTGGTCAGCCGCGCCCTGCCCAACTTCGGCTTCACCGTGCATTCCGCCAAGCTGGGCTATCGGCCCAAGAATCCGCTCAGCCTGGGTGCGGCGGAAATGGAAGAAGTGGAAGCCTTTTTGGCCGCCATCGACGCGCACGACGATGTGCAGAACGTCTACGTCGGCCTGGGTGATTGATTGAATGAGGCTGCGTGCCTGAGGCCTTAGTGCCTCAGGTGCCTCGTTGGCCTCAGTTGCAGTTAGGCACGTCCGGCGCTTCGCTGGTCTTCATGCACTGCTTATAGCCGCTGGGCAGATCGCTGAATTCACGCGTCTGGCCTTCGCTGAGCTTGAACTGCTCGACGATCTGATGCGTGCAGGTGGTGGCCGGCTTGCCGCTATTGCTCTCGCTGGTTTTGCACTGGCTGGTGTAGAGCGCGTAATGGCACTCGCCGCTGCCGCTTTGGCGGCATTCGAATTTGGTCTTGCCGCCGATGTGGCGCATCTTCATATTGCCATTATGGTCGGGGGCCACGATCACGGCGCAGCCGCTCAGCAGGGCCAGGCTGGCGCCTGCGACGATGGCGAGGTGTCGGCTGAGGGCTTGGCGCAGAGTCGACGACGTGTTCGATTTTTTGGCTGTGGCGCGGTGCAGAAGAGTCATGGTGATGTCGCTCGGATAAGTGTGGGGTCAGGTCTTGCGACCCGAAAGGCTGCCAGTGTCCGAGTGATGAGCAAATCTGCCAGCGCCTGAGCGACCAACTGCACCTTCGGACGGATAGAACGTTGCCGGTGCGGATGGGCCAACTCAGGCCATGCGGCTTTGACTCAGTGGGGTGCTGCTGCCCGTCATCTCATCAAGGTGCGGGCCGGCAAAGCTGCTGGGCACCAGCCGGTCACGCCATTGCATAAAGGGCAGCTCAACACAGCGATACAAAAGCCAGCCCAGGCCCACCGAAACGGCCGCAACCGCCAGCAGCATCAGGCCCGATTGCCGCTCCAGCCCCAAGGGTTGCAGCTGCTTGGGCAAGGCAAACATCACCGCCTTGTGGGTGAGGTAGATCGAATAGGACCACAGCGCCGAGGACGCCGCCCCCGGCACCCGCAGGCGCGCCAGGCTGGAGACGGGGCTGAGGGCAGCGGCCAACAGAATCGCGAAGGCGCAGGCGTTGAGTGAATAGCCAAACGTGCTCATGGCCCAGCCGTAGCCATAGCCCTCGATGTAATAGCCCGTCAAGAGCCCATACGTCATCGCGCTGCAGGCCAGCAGGCCGCCCGCCAGCACCCATTGGCCGCGTGCCTGCACCCCTGCCCAGGCGCCGGGGTGGTAGTTTTTCAGCAGGGCCACGGCCACGCCGGGCAGCAGCGCGTCGGCTCGCGCGATCGTGGCGTAGTAGAGATTGGGGTAGTAGCCTTGCACGGCGCCACCTGCCTCCAGGCCATAGCGGCCCCACAAGATGTGGCGGGCCAGCATGCCCAGGCCAATCAAGCCCGCAATCGCCAGCCAGGCCAAACCCAGTCGGCCCTTGCCCCAGCGCCGTGCCAGCAAAACGGCGGCGGGCAGCAGCAGATAGAACTGCTCTTCCACGCACAGCGACCAAGCATGCGAGAAGGCGGTGCCGGGCTGCAACTGCCAGTTCTGTGTGAAGCTGAGGAAGCGCCACAAGTCCGGCGGCGTTTTGCCGCCCATGAAGGCGGGGAAGGCAAAGTAGGCCGCCAGCACGAGATAGAAGACTGGCAAGGTGCGCAGAAAGCGGCGCGCGTAGAAGTTCTTCAGCGACAGCCTTTGCCCGCGCACCAGGCCCGCAAAGATCTGGTTGGCGATCAAGTAGCCACTCAAGACAAAGAAAAGATCCACCCCGACCCATCCGACCTCACTGGCCCAGCCGAAGGTCGGCCGGCCGGTGACGAAGTTCATGTAATGGGCGGCGAAGACCAGAAAAATGGCCAGGGCACGCAAGGTGTCCAGGCCTTGCAGGCGGGTGCCCGTATGGGCTGTGGTGAGGGCGTTGGCGTGGGGTGGCATCGGGCGCTAGCGGGGCATGAAGTGGGCGGCAGGGCCGCGCATCATGCCACCGCTGTCATTGCCAGCCAGCCCTGCGCTCAATTGCCGATTCGCTGACCCTGGCTGTCAAACCAATGCAGGCGCTGCGGATCGAAGCCAAAACGAACGGCATCTCCGGCGGCCAGGGTGGCCTGCCCGGGCAAGACCGCGCACAGGCTGAGCTCGCCGGCGGACATCCACAGCAGATGTTGGTTACCCAGCGGCTCGACCAGATCGACCTTGGCGCTGAAGGGTTGATCGGCGCCGATCAAGACATCTTCCGGGCGCACGGCGAGGCTGATTTGCCCAGACTCCGCCACTGCCTTGGGGCCACCGAGCCGCAGCGGGCCGGCGCTGAACTGACCCTGGTGCAACTCACCCCGGAATTGATTGATGGTCGGTGAACCCACGAAGCTGGCCACGCGCAGGCTGCGCGGCCGCTCATAGACCTCGGCCGGGCTGCCAATTTGCAGGATCTCGCCTTGGTGCATGACGACGATGCGCGTGGCCAGCGTCATCGCCTCGACTTGGTCGTGGGTGACGTAAATCATCGTATTGCCCAGACGTGCATGCAGCTGCTTGAGCTCGCGGCGCAGCTCGGTGCGCAGCTTGGCGTCCAGATTGGACAGGGGCTCGTCCAGCAGCAGCAAGTCGGCCTCGCGCACCACGGCGCGGCCGATGGCCACGCGCTGGCGTTGGCCGCCCGAGAGTTGGGCGGGTCGCCGATCCAGCAAGGGCTCCAGCTGCAGCATGGTGGCGGCCTTGGCGATGCGGCTGTCCATCTCGGCTTTGGACTGGCCGGCCATGCGCAGCGGAAAGGCCAGGTTGTCGCGCACGCTCATATGCGGGTAGAGCGCATAACTCTGAAACACCATGCCCAGGCCGCGTTCGCTGGGCTGGGCGTGGCTCATGTCTTGGCCGTCGATATGAATGCTGCCGCCGGTAATGGCGATGAGGCCGGCGATGCTGTGCAGCAGCGTGGACTTGCCGCAGCCAGAGGGCCCGAGCAGCACGAGGAATTCACCGTCTTGCACCTCAAGGTCCAGTTTGGGGATGACGGTATGGACGCCGAAGCTGATGTTCAGATTCTGGATGCGAACTTGGCTCAATTGCTGCCCCTATCGAGATGCGGGAAGCTGCTGAAGATATGGGGGCACATTCAGTTTTCCTTGTAGACGCGTACCCAGTCCACGCTCATCTGAGCGGGGAATACGGTGCTGGCATCGGGCGAGCCCGGCCAGTCGCCGCCGACTGCCAGGTTCAGAATCAAGAAGAAGGGGCGCTCGAACACCCAGCTGCCACCGGCCGGCAAGCTCGAGGGGGTGAGGCGGTGGTATTGCTGGCCGTCAATCAACCAGATGATTTCATTCGGCCGCTTGATGATGCTGAAGACATGGAAGTCCTCCGCCACCGCTTGCTTGAATTCAAAAGGCTTGCCTATGCCTTGGGCGCCCGAGTAGCCGGGGCCGTGGGCCGTGCCGTAGGCGGCATTGGGCGTCTTGCCGACAAACTCCATGATGTCGATCTCGCCCACTTCCGGCCAGGGCAGCTTGTCTGCCCCCAGGCTCCAAAAAGCAGGCCACAGGCCTTGCCCGCTGGGCACCTTGATGCGGGCCTCGATCTTGCCGTTGGTAAAAGTGAACTTGCCCTGGCTTTGGATGCGAGCGGAGGTGTAGGCGCAAGGCTTGCTGTTCCAGCAAGGCCCGGCGTCGGCACTGGGCTCGGCCTTCAAAACCAGAAAGCCTTTGCCATCGACAAAGCTGTTGCGGGTCGAGGCGCTGTAGTACTGCAGTTCGTGGTTGCCCCAGCCATTGTTCTCCTGGTTGCCCAGGTCATGGCTCCAGAAGGCCGGGTTGGGGCCGCTGCCTGCCGGGCCATCGAATTCATCAGACCAGATCAGGGCCCAAGTGGCTGTTGCGGGACTTATGGCTGGAGAAGTGCCTTGCGGCGTTGCCCCCACGCTGCCGCCACCGCAGCCGACCAAGACGGCCAGCACAGCAGGCATCAACGGGCGCAGCAGTCTCGGCGCGTGCGAGGGAAGCCGGGACGCTTGCATCATGCTTGGCCGCTCAGCGGCTTCAGCCCGCGCCATTGGCTCAGAAAGTCGCGGTACCAAAGCGCGCTGGCCTTGGGTGTGCGCTGTTGGGTGTCGTAGTCGACATGCACGATGCCAAAGCGTTTGGCATAGCCATAGCCCCATTCAAAGTTGTCCATCAGGCTCCAGACCATATAGCCATCGATGCGCACACCGCGCTCACGCGCCACGGCCAGGGCGGCAATATGTTCTTGCAGATAGCGCTTGCGATCCAGGTCCTGCACATGGCCGTCGGCGATGGCTGCATCGGGAAAGGCGCCACCATTCTCAGTGATGAAGACCGGCGGCAGATGCGGGTAGTCGGCCTTCATCAGGCAGAGGATGTCGGTCAGGCCTTCGGGGTAGATTTCCCACTCCATCTCGGAGACGGGCAGGCCGTGGGCGCGTGCGCTCCAGAGTTCACCCGAGGCGCGCACCACATGGCGTGTGTAGTAGTTGATGCCCATATGGTCCATGGGCGTCTGGATGGCGGCCATATCACCGGCTTCGATCTTGGGCGCGTCGGCGCCCAGTTCCTCGATGATCTCTTGCGGGTACAGGCCGCGCAGCAAGGGATCGCTGTACCAGCGGCGGCTCAGGGCGTCGGCGCGGCGGGCGGCGGCGATGTCTTCGGGCATGGGCGAGGCGGGCACGCTGGGGCCCATGTTCAGCACGATGCCCAGATTGGCGGTGGCGCCATCGGCGCGCATGGCCTGCAGCGCCAGACCGTGGCTGAGCATCAAGTGATGAGAGACCTGCGCCGCAATCGCGCGGTTCTTGATGCCGGGCGCGTGGATGCCGATGTCATGGCCCAGGGTGGCGGCGCACCAAGGTTCGTTGTGGGTGGAGATCATGTGCAGGCGGTCACCCAGCTGCTTTTGCACATGGCGTGCGTAGTCGACGAAGCGGTGCACCGTCTCGCGGTTGGCCCAGCCGCCTTGGTCTTGCAGCGCTTGTGGCAGGTCCCAGTGGTAGAGCGTGGCGACGGGCTTGATGCCGCGCTGGAGCAAGCCGTCAACCAGGCGCTTGTAAAAGTCCATGCCCTCACTGCTGAAGGCGCCCTGGCCCAGGGCTTGCACCCGCGGCCAAGCGATGGAGAAGCGGTAGCAGTTGACGCCCAGGGAGGCGATCAGATCGAGGTCGCTTTCCAGGCGATGCACATGGTCGCAGGCGATGTCGCCATTGCTGGCATCGGCGATGGCGCCGGGCTGGCGGCAAAAGCGATCCCAGATGGACTCGCCCCGGCCGTGCTCATGGACGGCCCCTTCGATCTGGAAGCTGCTGGTGGCGACGCCAAACAGGAAGTCGGCGGGAAATTGCTGGTGCATGTGAGTGGCTTGCATTACTTGACAGCGCCGGCGGTCAAACCGGCGATCAGTTGGCGGGATGAAATAACGAAGAGGACGATCAGGGGCAGGGTCGCAATGGCCGAACCGGCCATGATGGCGCCCCACTCGGTGTTGACGGTGCTTTGCAGGCCGCGCAGGGCCAGCGGCAGGGTGTAGTTGTCGGCATTGCGCAGCACCACCAGGGGCGCCATGAAGTTGTTCCAGGACGCGATGAAGGTGATCAGGCCCAGGGTGCCCAAGGCCGGCCGCATCAGCGGCAGGGCGATATGCCAGTAAATGCCGAGTTCGCTGCAGCCATCAATGCGCGCGGCTTTCAGCAACTCGGCCGGCACCGAGGCGGCGGCGAACTGGCGCATCAGATAGATGCCGAAGGCACTGGCGGCGCCGGGGATGTAGAGCGCGCGGTGGGTGTCGATCCAGCCTAGCGCGTCCATCACCATGAAGTTGGGGATCATGGTCATGAAGGGCGGCACCAGCATCGTGCCCATCACCAGTAGAAAGAGCGGCTGCTTGAAGCGGAACTCCAGCATCGCAAAGGCATAGCCGGCCATGGAGCAAAACAGCAGGGTCAGCGCGGTGGACATCAAGGCCACATACAAGCTCCAGCCGAGGTTGCGCCAAAACGGCAGGCGGCTGGTCAGCGTGGCCATATTGCGTTCCAGCTCACCGCCAAACCACAGCGGTGGCGGCACATTGAAGATGGCCGCGTTGGATTGCGTGGCGAACACGAACATGAAGTAGAAGGGCGCCAGCATCAGCAGGGCACCGCAGACGACCACGGCGTAGGCGGCAAGGCGGGATGGCGTGGCTTTCATGCCTGTCTCTCCTTGAAGGCTTTATTGGTCAGCCAGGTGATCAGCACCAGCAGCGCGAACAGCAGCCAGGAGATGGCGTTGGCGGCGCCGAAGTCGCTGAAGTCAAAAGCCAGGCGGTAGACATACATGGCCACGGTCATGGCCGCTTGGCCAGGGCCGCCGCGGCCGCTGGTGAGGATGAAGGGCTCTTCGAACAGCTGCATGCCGCCGATGATGCTCAGCGTGATGCCGAACAAAATCATGGGTCGCAGCGCCGGCAAGGTGATGTAGCGGAACTGCGACCAGGCGCCGGCGCCATCCAGCCTTGCGGCCTGATAAAGGTCGCGCGGAATGGTTTGCAGCGCGGCCAGATAAAGCACCAGGTTGAAGCCCAGGTAGCGCCAGAACACCACCATGGCCACCGCAGGCTTGAGGGTCTGCGGCTGCCACAGCCAGTTGATCGGCTCCATGCCGAAGACGCTGTGCAGCACCACGTTGATCAGGCCGTAGTCGGTCGACAGCAGCGAGGTGAACATCATGGCGATGGCCACCGTCGAGGTGATGTAGGGCAAGAAGTAAGCGGCCGATACCGCATGGCCATGGCGCCCAAAAGCTTGGTTGATGAACACCGCCAAGGGCAAGGCCACCAGATGCTGGGGCACGCCCGAGACCACGGCCAGCCACAAGGTGTTTTGCAAAGACTTCCAAAACCAGGCGTCGCCGAGCACAAAGGCGAAGTTCTCGCTGCCGACAAAACGCATGGCCTCCAGGCCGGCGGTCGGCTCCCAACTCTGGAAGGCCATCCATAGCGAGAACAGCAGCGGGAACAGGCCGAACACCGCAAACAGCAGCAAGAAGGGACTGAGCAAGAGGTAGGGCGCCCAGCGGCTGGGCAGCCAGTGGCGGCGATGGCGATGCTGATGGCGTGATGGGAGCTTCATCGTGTGGCGCGGTGCATCAGCAAGGCCTGTGCGTCGGCCAGGGCTTGGGGAATGGCTTTGCCGTAGATCAGCACGTTGTCCAGCTCGCCATTGACCACCTCTTCGGCAAATTTGTTTTGGCGGTGCAGCGGGCGAGCCGGGATGCGCCTTGCCGCCTCGCGCCACAGTTGGCGCGCCCGCTGGCCACCGAGGAATTCCACTGGCTCGTCGAAAAACGGGTCTTCATGGGCCGAGAGCAGGGCCGGGAAAGCGTCCTGGCTTTTGAAGGCGCGCAGTTGCAGGTCGCGGTTCAGCGTCAGGTGCTGGATCAAGTCCCAGGCCAGCGCCTTCTTGGCCGGATCGGAGCGGCGCGGAATGGCGTAATAGGTGCCGCCCCAACCCGCAAAGCTCTGGCCCGGCAGCTGCGCCACCCGCCACAAGCCCTTGGTCGCGGGCGCCACGCTATTGGCCAATTGCCCGGCCATCCAGGCACCGGTGAGTTCGGTGGCCAGACGGCCGCGACGCAGATGCTCGCTCCAGTCATTGCGCCAGGTGTCAACGATGGCGTCCAGACCCAGTTGGCGCGCTTGCTGCGCCAGTTGGAAGGCGCGCTGGAAGTGGGCGGAGGTGATGCTGGGGCGGCCCTGGGCGTCGAAGTAAATGCTTTGGCCGGCGGGCGTGCTGGCAAAGAGCACGATGTCTTTCAGGTAGCGGGCATGGGCGAACAAGTAGGCGCCGGTGCGGGCCTTGAGTTGCACGCCGGCTTGCACATAGCTCTCCCAGCTCTCGCACAAATCCTTGATGTGCAGGCCGGCGCGTTGCAGCAGGTCGACCCGATAGAACAGCGAGCCGGGACCGATATCGGTCGGCAAAGCCACCACAGCACCGGTGCGATTGCGCGCCTGCTCAAAGGCGAAAGGCACAAAGCGATCACGCACGGACTCGGCCAGATAGGGGGCGACCGAGAGGTCTTGCAAGCCTGCACCCAGCGAGAAGCGGCCCATATACATGGTCTCCAGCGCCATCACATCCGGCAAGTGCTGGCCGCCGCTGGAGGAGGACAAGGCGGTGGTCATGGCGGTGTGGTGATCGTCGTACTGGCGACTGATCACCTCGACCTCAATGCCGCCATGCGCATCGCGCCAGGCGGGCAGGGCGCTCTTGATGATCTGGTCCACCATCGGAAAGGCGGCGATCACCAAGCGCTGCGGCGCTGCGCTTGAGGCGGCACGGCCGAGGCTGGTGACTGGCGCCAGCGCGGCGGCAGCCAGCAATCGGCGTCTGCAAGGGTGTGGCATGGATGTCTCGGAATTTATCGTTTTAGTACGCTTGAAAGCGTTTTCATAATTCTGAGTGCAAGCAGCCTTCAAGCCCAGCAGCGTAAACCCTAGCACCGTGCGGGTGCTCGGGGCGAACTGAGAGGCATCGCTCGTCTTACACTGAGTAACCATCGACTCAAGGAGGCTCTGTGCCCAGCAAATCGCCCGTCAAGAAAGCGCCTTCAAACCGCACGGAGGGTGTCGTCACCTTGGAGCAGGTGGCCTTGCGAGCGGGCGTGTCGCCCAGTACGGTCTCACGCATTCTGAATGGCACGGCCATCGTCAGTGAAGCGAAGAAAGCGGCGGTGGATGAAGCCATCCGTGAACTGGGTTTCCGGCCCAATCCGGTGGCGCGCGGCTTGGCGGGCGGCCGAACCATGAGCGTGGGCGTAGTCACCCAGCGTATTGCCAGTCCCTTTTACGGTGAGGCGCTCAGCGGCATCGAGGTGGCGCTGGAGGCTGCCGGTTATGTGCCGCTTTTCGTTAGCGGCAATTGGAACGAGGTGGATGAGCGTAAGGCGATTGAGTCGCTGCTCTCGCGCCGGGTCGACGGGGTGATTGTGTTGGCGGGGCGGCTCAGCAATCAGGAGTTGAAAGCGCTGCTGGCCAATGTGCCTTCGGTGGTGGTGGGGCGGCAGCCCAGCCCCAGCGGCTTGTTCAGTTTCAGCTTTGATAACCGTGCAGGTGCCAAGTTAGCGACCGAGCATTTGATTGATCTGGGCCATCGGCGCATTGCCCTGCTGCAGGGCGATTTGATCCATGAAGACGCGATTGAACGGCAAAGCGGCTATCTGGATGCGCTGGCTGCGGCCGGCATTCCAGTGGACCCCCGGCTGATCGTGCAAAGCGATTACACCGAGGCCGGCGGCATGTTGGCGGTGAGTCGCTTGCTGGAGCGCGAGGTGGGTTTCAGCGCCATCTTCAGCTCCAACGACCAGATGGCTTATGGCGCGATGCTGGGCTTGTCGCGCCGCAATTTGCGGGTGCCGGATGATGTGTCGGTGGTGGGCTTTGATGACCTGACCATGTCGCGCTACACCATGCCGCCTTTGACCACGGTGCGGCAGTCCGTTTATGAGACGGGCACCCAGGCCGCGGCTGCCATGTTGGCCCTGCTGCAGGGCACAGTGCCCGCGGTCAATCTGGCGGCGCCAGAGTTGGTGATGCGTGAGTCCGCCCGCCGGCTTGCGCGCTAATTCAAAGTAGGGGGAAAGGGCTGGGTGACGCGGCTTTTGCGTTGCTCAAACCCGCCAACCTAGGGTGCGCCCCAATTTGAAAGCGCTTGCAAATAGGGGATTCTTTCGGTCAATGAAAGCGCTTTCAGCGTTGTTCATGTCATAAGAGTTCAAAAACATATCGGAGACAAGCCCATGAGACACACTCGACCCGTCTGCCGTCTGTCCCTATTGGCCAGTGCGGCCGGCCTTTTGGTGGCCGGCATGAACGCACAGGCTCAGCAGAGCACAAATGCGGCGCCGGTACCCCCTTCCGCAGCTGCGTCTGCGCCCAAATCGCCAGACGCGCAGCAACTCGATACGGTTGTTGTGACCGGCATTCGGCAAAGCTTGGAGACCTCGCTCAGCTTGAAACGCAATGCGCGCGGGGTGGTGGACGGCATCGTGGCCGAGGAAATCGGCAAGTTCCCCGACGCCAACTTGGCCGAGTCCATGCAGCGCATTGCCGGCGTGTCCATCGACCGCAGCAATGGCGAAGGCTCCAAGGTGACGGTGCGTGGTGTGGGCCCCGACTTCAATCTGGTGCTGCTCAACGGCCGCCAGATGCCGGCCTCCAGCCTGGGCGCTACTTTTGCTTCGAACTCTCGCTCTTTTGACTTCGCCAATCTGGCCTCCGAAGGCATTGCTGCCCTGGAGGTCTACAAGACCAGCCGCGCCGATGCACCGACCGGCGGCATTGGCGCCACCATCAATATCAAGACCGCGCGTCCGCTGGACAACCCCAAGCTGGTCGCCAGCATCGGCGCCAAGCTGGTCAGCGATGAATCGAACAAGCGCTTGCCTGATTCGATGAAGGGCACGCAGATCACGCCCGAAGTCTCGGGCATCTACAGCAATGTGTTTGCCGACGGCACCTTCGGTATCGCCCTGGTGGGCAGCTACCAAAAACGCAATGGCGGCTACAACCAGGCGGCGGTGGATGCCGGCTGGCGCACCTTCAAGGGCGATGAGCAGAACTGGGGCACCATCCCGCTGCCAGGCCAGGCGGGTGCAGACAAGATCACCAATCGCCCCAAGCCCACCGATCTGTATGTGGTGCCGCAGGAGTTGCGTTACAGCTTGAACGCTTTTGAGCGCACCCGCACCAATGGCCAGCTGGTCTTGCAGTTCCGCCCCATCAAGGATCTGACGGCCACCCTGGATCACACCTACTCGGAAAACAAGATCCACTCCAAGCGTGCCGAGCTGTCCGCTTGGTTCAACTTCGGCCCCTCGTCCTCCAGCTGGACCAATGGCCCGATCGCCACACCGACGAATTACACCGAGACCTATCCGGTCACCGGCCCCGCAGACGTGGCCATGGCCGGCAGCATCTACGGCACCAAGAACACCAACCAATCGACGGGCTTGAACGTGGCGTGGAAGGCCTCGAATACCCTGTCCTTTGACCTTGACGTCCATCACTCCACCGCCACATCGGCCGCGGATAGCCCCTACGGCAGCAATTCGACCCTGGGCGTGTCGATGCAAAACCGGGCTTTTGCCACGGCCGACTTCTCGCAGAAGTTCCCGATCTTGAGCATTGGTTTGCATGGCGATCCGGCGACCGCGCCCAGCCTGATGCAGGTGACCGGCTCGTCTTTCCGCAACAGCTATATGCGCAACGAGATCGACCAGGCGCAGCTCAAGGGTAAGTACGTCTTGTCTGAAAGCTCGGGTCTGGACTTCGGCGTAGGCCTCACCAAGGTGAAGAACCGCACCGCCTACGCCAATGTGCAGCAGGACGATTGGGGTGGCCACAACAAGCCCTCCGACTATGACGACGGGCTGTGGAAGCCGGCCAAGCTGCAGGACTACTTTGCTCATTCCTTCGGTGCCGCCAACGGCGCCGGCTTGTTCAACAACTTCTATTTGTGGGACTTTGAGGCCGTGCGCGCGGCAGCGATCAAGGCCGACAAGAGCGACAAGTGGTTTGTGCCCTCGTCGGACTTCACCGACGACCGCCGCACGCAAGAGAAATCCACCAACGCCTTCGTCCAGTATTACAAGGACTGGGAGTGGGGCGTGCCGATGAATGTGGCCATGGGTGTGCGCTATGAGCGCACCACGGTGGATTCACAAGCCTTGGTGCCCATCGTCACGGGCATCAACTGGGTGAGCGCGAATGAGTTTGCGCTGGTCAAGGGCAAGTCAGACTTCACCTCGCTCTCGGGCAGCTACAACTATTACCTGCCCAGCATCGACTACGAGGCAGAGCTGAGCGACAAACTCAAGCTGCGGGCCAGCTATGGCGAGACCATTGGCCGCCCGGGTTGGGGGGCGATTCAGGGTGGCGTGACCTTGTCGGACTTCCGTGTCAATGGCGGCTCGGGTAGCCAAGGCAATCCGGCCCTGAAGCCGCTGCTGTCGAAGAACTTTGACCTCTCGGCCGAGTTCTACTACGCCAAGGCCAGCTATGCGTCGCTGGGTCTGTTCAAAAAGAACATCAGCAATTTCATTGGTTCAAGCTCGCTGCAGTCCAAGCCGGCTGGTCTGACTACGCCGATCAACGGCCCGCTCTACACCGAAGCGGTGGCGAAGAACTGCGCGACCAAGGATGCGGTTTGCATTCGCAACTACATCTTGAACACCTATAACGGCACGCGTGGTGTGGTGCGCACCGGCTTCGATGGCACCGGCAATCCTGTTGGCACCATTGCGGGTCAAGCGGGTGATCCGGAAGCCGTGTTCACCATCAGCGCGCCCAGCAATCAGCGCAGTGATCACATCAAGGGTGTGGAGTTCAATGTCCAGCACGCCTTCGGAAGCAGCGGCTTTGGTGTTGCCGCCAACTACACCTTGGTGAAGTCGGGCCTGAAGTACGACAACAGCAATCTGACCGAGCAGAACGCGCTCTTGGGCCTGGGTAACTCGGCCAACTTGGTGGGCTTCTTTGAGAACGCCAACTTCAGCGTTCGCGCCGCCTACAACTGGCGCGATGAGTTCCTGAGCAGCACCACGGCGGATGTGTTCGGCTCCGCAGGCCCGGCCTACACCGACGCCTACGGTCAGTGGGACCTCAGCCTGGGTTATAAGTTCAACAAGAACCTGAGTTTGAACTTCGAGGCGCTCAATCTGAACGACGGTCTCCAGCGTGTCCACGGTCGTGCCAAGGAAGAGACGCTGTACTCGACCCAAACGGGCCGTCGCTACAGCTTGAACGCGCGCTACACCTTCTGACCGACGAGACGACCCGATGCGTGCTGCTCTGCTTGATAACGTGACCCACCGGGATCTGCGCCTGCAGACCCGGCTGGATTTTGCTTGGGGTGACGCTGTGAGCGCCGTGCCCACGGTGCCCGCAGAGTTCAAGCAGATGCAGGCGCATTTCCCCATCGTGTTTCAGCAAAGCGGCGATGCCAGCCGCTTTCAGCCGGTGGCCTTGCTCGGCTTGCTGGAATCGCGCAGCAGCTTTTTGGGGCCGCGCGGCTGGGAGGCCGGCCATCTACCTTGGGCCCTGGAGCGCCAGCCCTTGTTGGTGGGGCGTGATGGTGAGGGCTGGGTGGTTCATATCGATTTAGACAGCCCGCGCCTGAGCTTGAGCGAAGGCGCGCCACTTTTTCTACCCAATGGCGGGCAGTCGCCGCTATTGGAGCGTCGGGTCTCGGTGCTGCAAGCCTTGCACGAAGGCATGCAGACCTTGCCTTACTTCATAGATGCACTCTTGCAGTACCAACTGCTGGAGCCCATGAGCCTGGACATCGAGCAAGCTGACGGCTCGGTGCGCCGTGTGGCCGGCTATTACGTCATCGACGAAGAGCGGCTCGCGGCCTTGCCGGGCACGGCCGTAGCCGCGCTGCACGAGGCGGGGCACTGGTTTGCCATCGCCATGGCGGTGGCCTCGTTGGCAAGGATTCCGGCCTTGCTTGAGCGCGAACAGCGGCTGGCTCTGGCTTGAGATTGCACTCATGCAAGCCCTCAGGGAATTCAAGGTCGACCAAGCCGGCCAGGTGCCGCCGCAGCTGCTCGCCATGGACGAGCCCTGTGTGCTGCGCGGTTTGGTCTCGCATTGGCCCGTGGTGCGGGCTGGCGGAACTAGCGGGGAAGCCGCGGCCGCTTGCCTGAAGTCGTACTGGCGCGATGCCACCGTTGGCGTGTTCCGCATGGCGCCGTCGACCCAGGGGCGCATTGCTTACAACGAAGATTTCAGCGGCTTAAATTTCAGCCGCGAGTTCCTGCGCTTTGATCAGTTGCTGGACCAGTTGCTGGCCTGCCGCGAGCAAGAGCCTTCGCCCTATCTGTACATGGGCTCGACCACGGTGGACACCTGCCTACCTAGCTTTCGCTCTAGCCACGCGCTGCAGCTGGACTCGCCAGAAGAGGCCTTGGTGAGCTTGTGGATGGGCAACCAGATCACGGTGCCGGCGCATCAGGACTGGCCCTCGAACATCGCCTGCTGTGTTGCTGGCCGGCGGCGTTTCACCTTGTTCCCGCCCGACGCGGTGGGCGATTTGTACGTAGGTCCGCTGGACCTGACGCCGGCTGGTCAGCCCATCAGCCTGGCCGATGCGTCCGTACCCGATTTGCAGCGTTTCCCTCGTTTTGCTCAGGCCCTGGCGCGGGCCCAGGTGGCGGAGTTGGCGCCGGGCGATGCGATCTACATCCCCAGCCTGTGGTGGCATCAGGTCGAGGGTCTGGATGGGCTCAATGCCCTGGTCAACTACTGGTGGCGTCGCAGCCCGGCCTGGGCGGATTCGCCCAATACCGCGCTGTGGTTGGCCTTGGCCACGCTGCGTGATTTACCGCAGGCCGAGCGGCAGGCTTGGCGCGCGCTCTTTGATCACTATGTGTTTGAGGCCGATGCCAATACCGCCGCGCATATCCCTGCCCAAGCGCGCGGCCTGCTCGCGCCCTTTGACGAAACCGCCATGCGCCGTATGCGTGCATGGCTGATGAAAAAACTCAATCGATAAGGCTGCAAATGAACGTTCAAGCTTTTCCGACCGAGAGTGCCCGCAGCAGCGCGTCAGCGGTGCGCCGCGTCGTCATCGCCGGTGGCGGCACCGCCGGCTGGATGGTGGCCGCCCTGATGGGCAAGCTGATGGGCAAGCAGCTTGAGATCCGCCTGGTGGAGTCCGATGAGATCGGCACCGTCGGCGTCGGCGAGGCCACCATTCCCGCCTTGCATATGTTCCACGAACTGCTGGGCATCAAGGAGGCCGAGTTCATGGCTGCGACCCAGGCCACCTTCAAGCTCGGCATCAAGTTCGAAGGCTGGAAGGCGCCCGGCGAGGACTACATCCACTCCTTCGGCTTGACCGGCCAAGACCATTGGAGTGCCGGTTTCCAGCACTTCTGGCTCAAGGGCCGGCAGCGCGGCTTGGCGCAGCGCTACGGCGACTATTGCCTGGAGCTGCGCGCTGCGGAAGAGAACCGCTTTGCCCATCTGCCGCAAAACGGCATGAACTACGCCTACCACCTCGATGCCACGCGTTATGCGCGTTACCTGCGCGGCATCGCCGAGGCGCATGGCGTACAGCGCATCGAGGGCAAGATCACCGAGGTACTGCGCGTCACGCCCGACGGCGACTTGAGCGCGCTGCGCCTGGGCGATGGCGCCCTGGTGGAAGGCGACTTGTTCATCGACTGCACCGGTTTTCGTGCGCTCTTGCTGGGTGAGACCCTGGGTGTGCCGTATGAGGATTGGACCCACTGGCTGCCCTGCGACCGTGCGGTGGCGGTGCAGACTGCTTCGGTGCGCGAGGCACCGCCTTACACCCGCTCCATCGCGCACCCGTTTGGCTGGCAGTGGCGCATTCCACTGCAGCACCGGGTGGGCAATGGCCTGGTCTATAGCAGCCGTGAGCTGTCCGATGCCGACGCGCCCGAGGTCTTGACCCGCCATGTTGAAGGCGAGCTTTTGATGAAGCCGCGCCTGCTGCGCTTCACACCGGGCCAGCGCCGCGAGGTGTGGAATCGCAATTGCATCGCGGTGGGCCTGTCCAGCGGTTTCATCGAACCGCTGGAGTCCACCAGCATCCACCTGATCCAGCGCGCGGCGATCCGCTTGATGCGCTTGTTCCCCGCCGGTGGTGTGCGTGAGGTGGACCGGGTCGAGTTCAACCGCCAGACGCAGGATGACCTGGAGCACATCCGCGACTTCATCATCCTGCACTATCACGTGACCGAGCGGGACGACTCTGATTTGTGGCGCCATGTGCGCACGATGGCCGTGCCCGAGACACTGCGCCACCGGATCGAGCTCTTCACCGAAACGGCGCGGGTGTTCCGTCCGCTGGATGAGTTGTTCGCCGAAAACTCCTGGATCCAGGTGATGCTGGGGCAGGGCATCAGCCCACGCCATCACCATCCTGTGGCCGACTTGATGGGTGACGCGGAGTTGCAGCAATTCCTGGAGCACATCCGCCGCCAGGTCTCGCAACGACTGGCCACCTTGCCGCCCCATGCCGCTTATGTGGAGCGCTTGTGTGCGCCTTACCGTGCCGCGGCCTGAACGACGCGCAAGGCGGAGTTTTCTCCGCCTTGATGGCTTTCCTCTTTTTTGCAAACTGAAGCTGTGATGACCGAAACCTACCCCCGCTTGTTGGGTGATATCGGCGGGACCAATGCCCGCTTTGCATGGGTCGAGGCACCCGAAGTGCCGGTGGCCCACTGTGTGAACTATCGCTGTGCCGACTACCCAACCATTGCCGACGCTATTTCAAGTTATGTGGCGGAGCATGCCCCGGCTCGGCCGCAGGCCGCCGCACTGGGCATTGCCAATCCAATCGACGGTGATCAGGTGCGTATGACCAATGGCAATTGGTCCTTCTCGATCCAGGCGCTCAAACGCGATCTGGGCGTGGAGCACCTGTCGGTGGTGAATGACTTCACTGCCTTGGCCCTGGCCCTGCCAAGCCTGGACTCCAGCCAGTTGCATGCCCTGGACGGTGGCAGTTCGGTCGCCGGCGAGCCGCTGGCCGTGCTGGGCGCCGGCACCGGCCTGGGTGTCGCCGGTCTGCTGGCCCTGCCCAATGGCACGTGGTGCCCCTTGTCGGGTGAGGGCGGGCACACCACGCTGGCGGGCCAAGATGCTTTTGAGGATGCGGTGGTCGCTCGCCTGCGTCTGCGCTTTGGCCATGTGTCGGCGGAGCGCGCGCTCTCGGGGCCGGGCTTGGTCAATCTCTACCGGGCCTGCGCTGAAATTGCCGGCCAAGACTTGCCCGAACTGACCCCTCCCGAGGTTTTGCAGCGTGCCGAGCAAGGCGATGCCCTGGCCAAGCAAGCGATTGAGCTCTTCTGCAACTTCCTGGGTAGCGTGGCCGGCAATCTGGCCCTGACGCTGGGGGCGCGAGGCGGCGTTTACATCGGCGGCGGCGTGGCACCCCGTTTACTCAAGGAGTTACGCCAGTCGAACTTCCGTGCCCGCTTTGAAGGCAAGGGCCGCTTCGCTGACTACTTGGCCGCCATTCCTTGCTTTGTCATTGATGCGGCGGTTTCGCCGGCCCTGGATGGCGCCTCGCGGGCGCTGGATCTTGGTTTGTAGCGAGGGGCCGGTGCTCAGCCGCCATGACAAATTCAGAGTAGGGATGTTGGCCCTGCCGCGTGGCGGTCAGCATCGGAGTTGTTCACCTGCCTTGGTCAACAAGCCCTGAGCAAACTTGCGTCTATGGGCAGAGCGCCTCCCAATTTTTTCTCAAACCATGCAACAAAGCAGCAAAAACCAAAATCAACTCACTCTCTTGGCGCCGCTCTCGGGCCTCTTGCTGCCGCTCGAGCAGGTGCCCGACCCCGTGTTTGCGCAAAAGATGGTGGGCGACGGCATTTCGCTGGACCCCACTTCGAATGAATTGCTCGCACCGGTGGCAGGCCGGATCACTCAGCTGCACGACGCCCATCACGCGCTCACCATCGCCAGCGACGCCGGCCCCGAGATCTTGCTGCATATCGGCGTGGATACCGTCTTGCTGAAGGGCGCAGGCTTCACCCCCTTGGTCAAGCAAGGGGATCGTGTAGCGGTGGGCCAGGCGCTGATTCGCTTCGATGCCGATGCGGTGGCCCTGGGTGCGCGCAGCTTGCTGACGCAAATCGTGGTGGCCAATGGGGAGTCGGTGACTCGCATTGCGCCGGCGCGTGGCCGTGTTGTGGCCGGCCAAGACGCTTTGATGGTGCTGGATTTGGCCGAGACAGCGGCCGTCAGTCGCCAAGGCAGCGACAGCAGCTCAACTAGCGCACAGCGCTCAGCCCCCGTTCGCTTGCCCAACCCGGCAGGCTTGCACGCCCGGCCCGCTGCGGTGCTGGCCGCCGCAGCGAAGAAATACTTGTCCGATGTGCGACTGGTGCTGGGCTCAAAAGAGGCCAATGCCAAGTCTTTGGTGGCCGTCATGGCGCTCTCAACTAAGCAGGGCGATGAGGTGTTGATTCAGGCTTCGGGGCCCGACGCGGCCGAGGCGACTTCGGTGCTGGCAGAGTTGCTGGCGCAAGGCTGTGGCGAGAACCTTGCTGAGGCGGTTTCAGCTGCGCCAGCTCGCGCCGAACCTGCAGCTTCCGCGAACCCGGTGGCGGCGCGGACTGTCGCCGCCGCGGCCGGAGAGCTCGTGGGCGTGTCGGCTTCTCCCGGCTTGGCCGTGGGCCAGATCGTGCAGTTCCGCGTGGGCGCGATTGATGTCGCAAAAACGGGTGGCACGCCCAAGCATGAACGCGCCCGTCTAGACGCCGCCTTGCATGAAGCCCATGCCCAGCTGGAGACCCTCAAGGCCGCACTGTCCGATGCCAGCAAGGCACAAATCCTCAGCGCCCACCAAGAGTTGCTGGCCGACCCCGATTTGTTTGAAGCCGCGATTGCCGGCATCAGCGCTGGCGAAAGCGCCGGCTACGCTTGGCGCAGCGCCTACACCGGCGCTGCCGCCCAGTTGGAGGCGCTGGACAACGCACTGTTGCGCGAGCGCGCCCACGACATCCGTGACGTTGGGCGGCGCGTGCTGGCCTTGCTGGCTGGGGTGGCGCAGACGGCCATCCAAGTCCCTGACAACTCGATTCTGATTGCCGAGGAATTGAGCCCGTCCGACACTGCCGCCCTGGATCGCAGCAAGGTGCTGGGCTTTTGCACCACCACCGGCGGCGCCACCAGCCATGTGGCGATTCTGGCCCGCTCACTGGGTATTCCGGCCATCTGCGGCATCGATGCCGCCGCGCTGAATCTGGCCGAGGGCAGCCAAGTGGTAATGGACGGCTCCAGCGGCGTTCTGCAAACCGCACCCGACGCTGCAGCACTTGAGTCGGCCCGGCTGCGCATGGCGCAACAAGCGCAGCGCCGCAGCGAAGAAGCGGCGCAGGCGCATCTGCCCGCCACCACCTTGGATGGGCAGCGCATCGAGGTCGTGGCCAATGTGCGCAATGCGGCCGACACGCTTGAGGGCTTAACGCATGGCGCCGAAGGCGTGGGCTTGCTGCGTTCAGAATTCCTTTTTGATGAACGCGACACGGCGCCCAGCGAGGAAGAGCAGGCCCAGGCCTACAGCGCCGTGGCCCAAGCCCTCGGGCCTGAGCGGGTGCTGGTGATTCGCACGCTCGATGTCGGCGGTGACAAACCCTTGCCCTATCTGCCCCTGCCCAAGGAGGACAACCCCTTCCTGGGCCTGCGCGGCGTGCGGGTGAGCTTGGCGCGGCCAGCTATGTTCCGCACCCAGTTGCGTGCCATCTTGCGCGCCGCGCCGCTGGCGCAGCTGCACATCATGTTCCCCATGATCGCCACCTTGGACGAGTGGCGGGAAGCCCGCGGCATCTTGGCCGAAGAGCAAGTGGCGTTGGGCGTCGGCGATGTGAAAGTCGGCTTGATGATTGAGGTGCCATCGGCTGCGCTGCTGGCCGAGCAATTCGCCCGCGAGGCGGACTTTTTCTCCATCGGCAGCAATGACCTGACCCAGTACACGCTGGCGATGGACCGCGGCCACCCGCAGCTGGCCAAACAGGCCGATGCCTTGCACCCGGCCGTGCTGAAGATGATCGCCATGAGCTGCGAGGGCGCGAGCCAGCATGGCAAATGGGTTGGCGTGTGTGGCGGCCTGGCGTCTGAGCCGCTGGCCGTGCCGGTGCTGATCGGCCTGGGGGTGACAGAGCTGTCAGTCTCGGTGCCGGCCATCCCTGCCATCAAGGCGCAGGTCAAACGCTTGACCCTGACCGCGTGCCAGCAGCTGGCGCGCGAGGTGCTGCTGCTGGGTAGCGCCCGTGAGGTGCGTGCCCGCCTGGCCGCCTTCGCGGCCCTGGCCGAAACAACAATCTAAAAAAAGAGACCACAGCCATGTTCCAAAACGCTTTTTCGGCGCTGCAAAAAATCGGCAAGGCCTTGATGATGCCGGTCGCGGTGCTGCCGGTGGCCGGCTTGCTGCTCGGCTTGGGCGCCACCGACTTCCACACTAGCAATGCCGTGTTCCTGGCGATCCTGTCGCTGATGAAGAATGCGGGCGATGTGATCTTCGGCAATTTGCCGCTGATCTTTGCCATCGGTGTGGCCCTGGGCTTTACCCAGAACGATGGGGTGGCCGCGATTGCAGCCACCATAGGCTTTCTGGTGATGACGGTGACGCTGGGCGTGATGGCCGGCATTCTTGGCATCAAGCCCGACATGATCATGGGCCAGCCTTCGATTCAAACCGGCGTGTTTGGCGGCATCCTGGCGGGCGGTATGGCCGCCATGATGTTCAACCGCTATTACCGGATTTCGCTGCCGGCCTACCTGGGCTTTTTTGCCGGCAAGCGCTTTGTGCCCATCGTCACTGCGCTCGGCGCATTGGTGCTGGGCGTCGTGCTGGCCTTCATCTGGCCGCCGATTGGTGGCGCCATCAAGGCCTTCTCGCATTGGGCCGCCGTCAGCGACCCCACCACCGCCGCCACGGTCTACGGCTTCTTCGAGCGTTTGCTGATTCCCTTCGGCTTGCACCACATCTGGAACGTGCCTTTCTTCTTTGAGATGGGCTCCTTCACCGACGCCTCGGGCAAGGTGGTGAGCGGTGACATCAACCGCTTCTTCGCCGGCGACCCGACGGCAGGCATCTTGGCCGGCGCGTTTTTGTTCAAGATGTTCGGCCTGCCGGCTGCCGCGATTGCGATTTGGCATACCGCGCGGCCTGAGAAGAAGCTGGCCGTGGGTGGCATGATGGTGTCGGCAGCGCTAACGTCATTTTTGACCGGCATCACCGAGCCCATCGAGTTCGCGTTTCTCTTCGTTGCCCCGGTGCTGTACTTCCTGCATGCCTGCTTGGCCGCCTCGGCGCAGTTCCTGGCCAACAGCCTGCACATGCATATGGGCTTCACTTTCTCGCAAGGGGGCATCGACTTCTTGATGTTCAACCTGATCGGGGATAAGGCCCAACACGCTTGGTATGTGTTCGTGCTTGGCCCGATTTACGCGGCCATCTATTACGGCGTGTTCCGCTTCGTGATCGTCAAGTTCAATCTCAAAACACCGGGCCGTGAAGTGGAGGCGGATGGCAGCACGCCGAGCAACGCTGCGGAAGTGGTGACGAGTAACGGTCAATTTGGCCGCGCACTGGATCTGGTGCTGGCCTTTGGCGGCCGCAGCAATATCGTCAATCTGGATGCCTGCATCACGCGTCTTCGGGTGACGGTGAAGACGCCTGCCAAGGTCGACCAGGCGCGGCTCAAGGCGCTTGGCGCCGCCGGCGTGGTTGTTGTGGGTAGCGGTGTTCAGGCCATTTTTGGCCCCGCAGCGGAGAACCTCAAAGGTGAGATGCAGGACTATCTGGCGGTGGCTGGCGCGGAAGCCGATGGCGGCGAGGCCTTAGCCAGCCCAGCTTCGACTGGAGCAGCGGGTGCAGCGGGTTCAGCAGGCGCAGCGAGTCATGCGGTGGATGCCGGCAGCGCTGAGCAGCCCATTTCTCCCTGGGTGGCCGAAGCTGCCGGGCCGCTCTTGGCCGCGCTGGGCGGCAAAGCCAATCTACGCAGCTTGCAGGCCGTGGCCTTTACCCGCCTGCGGGTGCAATTGCTCGACGCTGCTCAGTTTGATGAAGCTGCGGCGAGCAAGGCGGGGGCCAATGCGGTGATGCGGGTCAGTGCGGACACCCTGCACCTGATCGTTGGCAGCGATGCGGCGCAGTTCGCCAAGGCCATGCGGTAGCCGTCTCGACAAGAGGCTGGCATGCAGGCAGGCCGTCCGGCTGGCTCAGAGTAGCCATCGGCGTTGCCCCTGACTTTTCTTTTCTTTTCGTTCATTCGCTGCCGCCCGCTGATGGCGGCCCTGGAACCCCTGATCGCAAGGCAAGCCCTATGACGCAATTCTTGAAACGCAATTTGCCCCATCTGCCGGTCTATGCCGCGGGTGTTTGGATGCTGGCGGCCTGCCAAAGTGCCGCAACGGTCGTGAGTTCGCCGGCAGCGGTGGCGGCAACAAGCGCTACGACGATGAGCGGCAACCCCGCGCTTTGGCCCAAACCCATCAGCCGCCTCGCCAAAGACCCGGCAATGGAAAAGAGGATTGACGCGCTCATTGCCAAGATGAGCCTGGAACAAAAAGTCGGGCAAACCATACAGCCCGAGATTCGCCATATCAGCCTGACCGATGTCAGCAAATATCACATCGGCTCGGTGCTGAATGGCGGTGGTAGTTTCCCCGGCAATGACAAGTTTGCCAAGGCCCAGGATTGGGTGGCCCTGGCGGATGGCTTTTACAAAGCCTCGATGCAGCCGAGCGCAAACGGTGTGGTCATTCCCATCATGTGGGGCACGGACGCGGTGCACGGGCATAACAATGTGATCGGCGCGACCTTGTATCCCCACAATATCGCGCTGGGTGCGGCGAACAACCCGGGCTTGATCAAACAGATCGGCGCGGCCACGGCCCGCGAAATTGGCGTTACCGGGATTGGTTGGAGCTTTGCACCGACGGTGGCCGTGGCGCGCGACGCTCGCTGGGGTCGCACCTACGAGTCCTATGCCGAAAGCCCGGAGATCGTCAAAGCCTATGCCGGAAAAATGGTGGAGGGCCTTCAAGGCGAGCCTGGAACGAAGGGCTTTCTCTCCGATCAGCATGTGATCGCCACCGCCAAGCACTATATCGGCGACGGTGGCACGCAAGGCGGTATTGATCGTGGCCAAACCGATGCCAGCGAAGCCGAGTTGGTGAGACTGCACGCCCAGGGCTATGTCAGCGCGATTGAGTCGGGCGTGCAAACCGTGATGGTGTCTTTCAGCAGTTGGCGGGGTGATCGCATGCACGGCCACAAATACCTGCTGACCGACATTCTCAAAGACCATATGGGCTTCGATGGCCTGGTGGTGGGCGACTGGAGCGGCCATGAGTTTGTGCCCGGCTGCACCCGAAACAATTGCGCGCAGGCCATCAATGCCGGCATCGACATCTTCATGGTGCCGGAAGACTGGAAGCTTCTCTATGAAAACACCCTGGCTCAGGCCAGAAGTGGCGAGATTCCACAGGCACGCCTGGACGACGCGGTGCGCCGGATCCTGCGCGTCAAAATGCGAGCCGGTTTGTTTGAGCGGGGTGCACCATCGAGCTATGCGCTGGCTGGCAAGAGTGAAGTGTTGGGCGCTGCCGCGCACCGCGACATTGCTCGCCAGGCGGTGCGTGAATCGCTGGTCTTGCTGAAAAACAAGAATCAGTTATTGCCCATCAAGGCCGGCAGCAAGATCTTGCTGGCCGGTGATGGCGCGGATGACATCGGCAAGCAAGCGGGCGGCTGGAGCATCTCCTGGCAAGGCACGGGCAATGTGAACAGCGACTTCCCCGGTGCCACCTCGATTTACCAGGGCATGGCCGCCGCGGCCAATGCGAATGGCAGCCGGGTGACTTTGAGCGTCAATGGCGACTACCAAGAACGCCCAGATGTCGCCGTGGTGGTGTTTGGCGAGAACCCCTATGCCGAGATGCAAGGCGATATCAGCAAGCTGGATTTCGCCTCCGACAAGGAATTGCAACTCTTGAAGAAGTTCAAGGCGCAGGGTATCCCGGTGGTCTCGCTCTTCATCACCGGGCGACCACTGTGGGTGAACCCGGAATTGAATGCATCGGATGCTTTTGCGGTGATCTGGCAACCGGGCACCGAAGGTGCGGGCGTGGCCGATGTGATCATGCGCGATGCAAAGAACGGCGTGCGTTTCGACTTCAAAGGCAAGCTGGCTTTTGCCTGGCCGGCACGGCCTGACCAAGCGCCAGGACTGGCCGAAGGGAAGGGCGAGGGGGATGGGCCGCTTTTCCCGCGTGGCTATGGGCTGACTTATGCGGACAAGAGTTCAGTGGGTGATGATTTGTCTGAGGCTTGGCAACTTGCAAAGCAGTCTGCACAAACGGCCACCATCTTCAAGAACCGCACGCTGGAGCCTTGGCAATTGATGCTGGCGGACGATCTGAATCACAGCAAAACCGTCACTTCCAATGTGGCCAGCCTGGGTGCCATCAGCTACCGTGCAGTTGATCGCCTGGTGCAAGAGGACGCCATTCAGCTGCAATGGAGTGGCAGGGCCGCGGCTAGCGCAGGTTTCTTTGCCAAGGAGCGTGTGGACTACTCGGCCCTTGCGGCTAAGGCTTTGGTCTTTGATGTCCGGGTCAAGCGCGCGCCCACGGCCGAGGTGAAGCTGGCCATGAATTGCGGCACCGACTGCCTGGCCGAGCGTTCCATCACGCAGGCCTTGCGCCAGGCCAAGCCGGATCAGTGGGAAACCTTGTCGGTCAGCATGGCGTGTTTTGCTACGGCCAAGCTGGATATGTTGCTGTCGCCGTTTGCGCTGAGCACCAGCGGCGAGTTGGACATGGTCTTGCACCATGTGCGCATTGAGGCGGTGCCGGCGGCGAGTGTGCGATGCCCGTAGAGGTTTTGAGTTAGCGCGAACGGGTGGGGTAGTTCGCGTTACTCAAATTTGTAGCGCAAGTTCGAATTGGCGCCGCGTGGCAGTGGCAGCCTTGGTCTTCTCGACCAAGGCAATTGCTACGCAATTATTCGAACTTGTGGCGCAAATTTGAACTGCCTCCGCTTTGCGGCGGCAGGCTCGGTCCTTCAGACCAAGCTAAGTGCTTCGCACTTATTCAAATTTGTGGCGCAAGTGCGAGAGGACGCAGCTGTGCTGCGTCCTGCTTGGCTGACTCAGCCAAGCAAATTGCTTCGCAATTACTCGAACTTGTCCAACACCGCGCCTGAACTGGCGCTGGAGGCGTTCTTCGCGAACTTGGCCAACACGCCACGGGTGTAACGCGGCGCGGGCTTGACCCAGGCGGCCTTGCGGGTAGCCAGTTCTGCCGCATCGACATGCAACTCCAGCAGCAGCTGATGGGCGTCGATGGTGATGCGGTCACCTTCCTTCACCAGGGCGATCACGCCGCCTTCATAGGCCTCGGGGGCCACGTGGCCGACCACCATGCCCCAGGTGCCGCCGGAGAAGCGGCCGTCGGTGATCAGGCCCACGCTTTCGCCCAGGCCTTGGCCGATCAGGGCGCCGGTGGGGGCCAACATTTCGGGCATGCCTGGGCCGCCCTTGGGGCCCAGATAACGCAGCACCATGACGTCACCGGCGACGATCTTGCCGGCCATGATGGCGGCCAGGGCCGATTGCTCGTCTTCGAACACCCGCGCTGGGCCGCTCATCACCGGGTTTTTCAGGCCGGTGATCTTGGCCACGCAGCCCTCGGGCGAGAGATTGCCCTTCAGGATGGCCAGATGGCCTTCGGCGTAGATGGGATTCGTCACCGGGCGGATCACGGTTTGATCGGCGCGCAGCTCGGGCACATCGGCCAGGTTCTCGGCCACCGTCTTGCCGGTGATGGTCATGGCGTCGCCATGCAGCAGGCCGTGCTTGAGCAACTCCTTCATCACTGCGGGGATGCCGCCGGCGTGGTGCAGATCAATCGCCAGGAACTGACCGCTGGGCTTCAAGTCGCACAGCACTGGCGTGCGGCGACGCACACGCTCGAAGTCATCGATGGTCCAGTCCACCTCGGCCGCATGGGCAATCGCCAGGAAGTGCAGCACCGCGTTGGTGGAGCCACCCGTGGCCATGATGACGGCCACGGCGTTTTCGATCGCTTGCTTGGTGACGATGTCACGCGGCTTCAGGTCAGCCTTGACGGCTTCGACCAGCACGGCCGCCGCCTTCTTGACGCTTTGCACCACCTCGTCCTCGACATTGGCCATGGTCGAAGAGTAGGGCAGGCTCATGCCCAGCGCCTCGAAGGACGAGCTCATGGTGTTGGCGGTGTACATGCCGCCGCAAGAGCCGCTGCCGGGGATGGCTTTGCGCTCAATGGCGCAGAAGTCTTCTTCGCTCATCTTGCCGGCGCTGAATTGGCCCACGGCTTCAAAGACGCTGACGATGTTCAGATCCTGGCCCTTGTGCTTGCCCGGCAGGATGGTGCCGCCGTAGACATACAGCGAGGGCACATTGGCGCGCAGCATGCCCATCATGCCGCCGGGCATGTTCTTGTCGCAGCCGCCGATGACGATGACGCCGTCCATCCACTGACCGCCGACGCAGGTCTCCACGCAGTCGGAAATCACCTCGCGCGAAACCAGGCTGTACTTCATGCCCTCTGTGCCCATGGCCATGCCGTCGGAGATGGTGGGCGTGCCGAAGATCTGCGGGTTGGCACCGGCTTCTTTCAGGCCGATCACGGCCGCATCGGCCAGCTTTTGCAGGCCTGAGTTGCAAGGCGTGATGGTGGAGTGGCCGTTGGCCACGCCGATCATCGGCTTGCCGAAGTCGCTTTCCTGATAGCCCATGCCGTAGTACATGGAACGGTTCGGGGCGCGGGCAACGCCTTCGGTGATGTTCTTGGATCGGCGATTGGCGGGGGTGCTGCTCATGGCTGATGTCTCCTGCGATAGCGGGGTGGGCTGGCTTTTTGATGGGTCAATCTGCCAAGCGATGCGCCAGTATGAATTGCCGACATTGCTTTATCAAATATATTATTGACACTGAATCAATCTGACTTTCATATCAATGACCGACTTGCGCAGCCTGCGTCAATTTGTGGCCGTGGCCGAAGACCTGCACTTTGGCCGAGCCGCCCAGCGCCTGCACATGACCCAGCCACCGCTGACCCAGGCGATCCAGAAGTTGGAGCAATCGCTGGGCGTGCCGCTGCTGGCGCGCACCAGCCGCACCGTGGCGTTGACGCCGGCCGGTGCAGCCCTGCTGCCGCAGGCGCGGGCCTTGCTGGCGCAGGCCGAGGGCTTGGGGCCTTTGGTCCGCGCAGCGGCCAGCGGCAGCCGCGGCGAACTCAAGCTGGGCTTTGTGTCGACCGTGGGCTATGGTGACTTCCCACGCTGGCTGCGCGGCTTTCGCGAGCGCTATCCCGACATTTCCTTGAGCTTGCGCGAGGCCACTCTGGACGTGCAGTTGCCTGACTTCGCCAGCGGCGAGCTGGACGCGGGCTTCATCATTCACGCACCCGGCGCATGCCCGCCGGGCTTTGAGCGTCTGAGCATCGCCAGCGAAGCAATGGTCTTGGCCGTCAGCACCGCGCAGGCCGAGGCCGCTTTGCCTTGCTTGACGGCCGAGCAGGTACTGGCCTTGCCGCTGGTGATCTTTCCCCGCGCCATTGCACCCACCTTGTTTGATGCGGTGCTGGGCTTTTATCAAGCGCAGGGCCGGCAGCCGCGCATCGTGCAAGAGGCGATCCAGATGCAAACCATCGTCAACCTGGTGTCGGCAGGCATTGGCGCGGCCTGGGTGCCGGCCAGCGTGCAGGCTTTTGGCCGCGCCGGGGTGGCTTACAAAGCGGTGCAGGCCTTGGCACCCACCTGTGAAACCAGCCTGATCTGGCGGCGCGACTGCGCACCGACGGTGCAGCGCTTTGTCGAGCATATTGCGGGGCAAATTGCGCCCTCGACCGGCGTCTGATGCGGGCCGCCGATAATTAGGCCGTTCTCATTGCGGCCGCATGGCATCAAACCTTTGCACACATCCCATAAGTCTCAGCGCAGCCCCCGCTCATCCAAAGTGTCGCTGCGCATGCTGGGGGCAGGTCTTGCCCTGCTGCTGTGCAGCCAGTTCGCACATGCTGTCGTGTTCAAGGAGCCGCAGTTGCAGCAACTGCTGGAGGCCGAAAAGTTCGACGCGCTTGAGCAGGCGGCGCAGCAGCGCCTGACCCAAGCGCCGGACGACAGCCAGGCCCTGGCCGCCAAGGCTATTGCCGCCACCGCGGGCTATGACGCTCGCCAGCTGGACGCCGCCGCCAAGACTGCTCAGCAATGCGTGGAACGTGCGCCGCGCGAGGCGGTGTGCCATCTGGCGCTGGCGCGGGTGCTGGGCCAGCAGGTGCTGATCGAGAGCAAGTTCAAGGCCCTGAGCCTCTTGCCCAAGGTGCGGGCCAGCCTGAGCACAGCCTTGGAGCTGGACCCCGAGCTGTTTGAAGCGCGCAGCAAGCTCGCTCAGATCTATTTGCTGATCCCGGAGTTTCTGGGCGGCAGCGTGGCCAAGGCGCGCGAGCTGGAGGCAGCCATCCGCAGCAAGCAGCCGGAGCAGGCGCGCTTGCTGCGCTCGCTCATCCAGGCGCGCCAAGACAAATGGGACGAGGCGGAACGCGAGTTGATGGCCGTGCGCGTCGGCAACGATGCGGCCTTGGCCGAGGATGTGCGCAATGCCTACGGCGAGCTGGGTCGGCATTGGATCAAGGACAAGCAGTTTGATCGCGTCAAGCGCATGTACGTCCAGCTGCAAAAAGACCAGCCCAAGCAGGCCGCCGCTTACTACTATCTGGCGCGCTTGGCCCAGGAGCTGGAGCAGCCCGCCGAGGCCATCCCGCTTTTTGAGCAAGCCAGTGGCTTGGCCGGCGCGGAGGGCTTGCCCATCGACCACCGCTTGGCCGACGCCTTGGTCGCGGTGGGGCAGATTGAGCCGGCCAAGCAGGCTTACCGCCGCTATCTGGCCAGCAAACGCGCGGAGCCCGGCCATTTGAAGGATGCCCGCAAGAGTTTGGCCGCCCTCGGTTAATGGTCGCTATGCCGACTTGAACAAGTTCTCGCGGCCCTCCCCAGCGGCGGGCCAAGAAGCCGCCGCACTATGATGCGCGGCTGATTTCAGAAGGATTTCCCATGTGGGTTCACCCCCAATTCGACCCCATCGCTCTCAAGCTCGGCCCACTCGCCATTCATTGGTATGGGCTGACTTATCTGGCCGCCTTCGGCATGTTCATATGGCTGGCCAGCAAGCGCGTGTCGCAGCCGGAGTGGGCCTCGCAAGGCTGGACCCGCCAGGACGTGGACGATTTGCTCTTCTTCGGCGTGCTGGGCGTGGTGCTGGGTGGGCGCCTGGGTTATGTCCTGTTCTACAAGCCTGACTACTACATCCACAACCTCGGCGAGGTGTTCGCGGTGTGGAAGGGCGGCATGGCCTTCCACGGCGGCTTGCTGGGCGTGATCGCGGCAATGGCGCTGTTTGCCAAGCTGCGCGGCCGCAGCTTCTTCCAGGTCACCGACCTGATTGCGCCTTGCGTGCCCACCGGCCTGGGGGCCGGGCGCATCGGTAACTTCATCAACGGTGAGTTGTGGGGCCGGCCGGCCGACCCAAACCTGCCCTGGGCCATGGTCTATCCGCAATCGGGTTCGCCCCTGCCTTTGCACCCGTCGCCGCTTTATCAATTCATCGGCGAAGGCGTGTTGCTCTTCCTGCTGGTGTGGTTCTACGCCAAGAAGCCGCGTCTGACCGGCCAAGTCTCCGGCGTGTTCCTGATGGGCTATGGCCTGCAGCGCTTCGTCACCGAATACTTCCGCCAGCCGGACGACTTCCTGGGCCTGCGGGCCCTCAACCTGAGCCAGGGTCAATGGCTGTCTTTGCCCATGATTGCGGTGGGCCTACTGATCTGGCTGTGGGCCAGCAAGCAGCGCCAACCCGCCGCTAGCAAGACCTGACCCTCCGCCCAGTTACTTTCAAAAACTATGCGTCAAATCTTCTTCGACACCGAAACCACCGGCCTGCTGGCCGAGGGCGGTGACCGCGTGATTGAAATCGGCTGCGTTGAGATGATCAACCGCCAGCTGACCGGTAACAACCTGCACATCTACATCAATCCGCAACGCGCCAGCCATGAGGACGCCTTGCGGGTCCACGGCCTGACCGAGGCGTTTTTGTCCGACAAGCCACTGTTCGCGCAGATCGCGCCCGAACTGCTGACGTTCTTGGCCGACGCGGAACTGGTGATTCACAACGCGCCCTTCGACATTGGCTTTATCAATGCGGAGTTGAAGCGCCTCAAGCTGGGCCCCATCACCGATGTGGTGGGCAACGTGCGCGACACCTTGCTGATGGCGCGCGAGATGTTCCCCGGCAAGGCCAATTCGCTGGACGCCCTGTGCCGCCGCCTGGAAGTGGACAACTCCAACCGCAAGCTGCACGGCGCTTTGCTGGACGCGGAATTGCTGGCCGAGGTCTACATCCGCCTGACCCGCGGGCAAGACTCGCTGGTGATGGACGATGCGGGCGAGGGCAGTGGCGAAGACGGCGAATACCGTGTGGCCGCCGTGGACCTCAGCAGCTTCTCTTTGCCGGTGTTGTCGGCCAGCGATGAGGAGTTGCAAGCGCACGAGAAAGTGCTGCTGGAGCTGGACAAAGCCAGCGGTGGAAAACGGGTCTGGAAGAGTGCAGAAGTAATTTCTGCATGAAATTCTCGCCAGGCTAAAAAAAGCATGGCATAATCGTGGGCTTCCCGGTTAGCAAATAACTCAAACGAGAAATTTGCTGCAGCGACGCAAATACCGGGCGGTTAGCTCAGTGGTAGAGCACTGCCTTCACACGGCAGGGGTCGCAGGTTCGAACCCTGCACCGCCCACCAGAATTGATGATTGGTCGACAACCGTATCGACTTCACTGTTCTAAAAGTTTTTGTCGCAGGCCCAAATACCGGGCGGTTAGCTCAGCGGTAGAGCACTGCCTTCACACGGCAGGGGTCGCAGGTTCGAACCCTGCACCGCCCACCAGAATCACCCCGTCAAGTCGTATGGCTTGGCGGGGTTTTTTCTTTGTGCCTACCGGGCAGTGTGGTGCTAACGCTCGCTTGTCTCGCCCGCGCAAAACTTTGGGGTTTTTGATGAGGCCTGCGGGTTCTGGATTGGCGACACTGCAGCAATATCGTCTGATGCGCAAGAAAGGCCTTTGCCCATGTCGTCCCGCTCGCCCGCCTGGTTGGATGCCCAGTACAACAACCGGGCACGCGTGAGCGATAGCGCGGTGCTGCTGGAACGTTGGGCCAGTACCTCGCGTTTTGTGCGTGAGCAGATGGCTTGCAGCCTTGATCTGGCCTACGGGGCTGCGCCCAGCGAGCGCTTGGATGTGTTTCCGAGCGATGTTTCGCAAGCCCCGGTGCTGGTGGTTTTGCATGGCGGCTGGTGGCGCGCTTTGGACAAGTCGGACATGTCGTTTCTGGCCAGCGCCTTCACCGAGGAAGGTGCGATGGTGGTCATCCCCAACTACGCGCTATGCCCTGAGGTCAGCATGGACCGCATCCCCTTGCAGCTGACGCAGGCCCTGGCCTGGGTCTGGCGCCATGCGGCGGACTTTGGCGGTGACCCCAATCGCATCGTGTTGCTCGGCCATTCGGCCGGTGGGCATTTGGCGGCCATGCTCAGTTGTTGTGACTGGAAGGCGGTGGCCAGTGATCTGCCGCGGCATTTGATCAAGGGAGCGATGTCGGTGTCGGGCGTGCATGATTTGGGGCCGATTCGCAAGACGCCGTTTCTGCAGGCCGATTTGCGCCTCGACGCCGCGGCCGTGCGGCGCTTGAGTCCGGTGCATTTCCCGGCGCCCGAGGCGCCGTTCTGCGCCGTGGTGGGTGCCGATGAAAGTGCCGAATTCAAGCGCCAGAATCGCTTGATCCGCCAGGCCTGGGGGGCGCGCGCGGTGCCGGTGTGTGAGGAGATTGCGGGCTGCAACCACTTCGACATCCTGCACGACCTGGCCGACCCGGCCGGCCGAAGCCATTTGCTGGCCCGGCGTCTGTTGGATCTGCGTTGGTACAGCCCCTTGCTTTAAGCGGCGGGCGTTTGCTGTCCGCTCAGACGGCGGTGTAGCGGCCCGGCCTGTGATTCACCACCAAGGCGGCGTTGATGGCGGCCATGCCCAGCAAGGACAGGGCCACACGGCTGGGTGACACAAAGGCCAGTGAGCTGAGCAAGATCAGCCCGTCCAGTGCGGCCTGCACATAGCCGGCTGGCCAGCCCTTTTTCTCTTGCAGATAAAGCACCAGCACATTGAGGCCACCCAGCGAGGCGCGGTGGCGGAACAGAATCAACATGCCCGCGCCAATCAGCAGGCCGCCGGCGATGGCGGCGAAGATGGGATTGAGCAGGCTGAACTGCAGCCAGAGCGGCAAGACCTCACTCAGCGCAGACATCAGGCCCACGGCCAGCACCGTTTTGACGGTGAAGGCCGGGCCCATGCGGTGATAGGCCAGCCAGTAGAAGGGCAGATTGATGGTGAAGAAGAGGGCGCCAAAAGGCAGACCCGAGGCATAGTGGATCAGAAAGGCGATGCCCACCGTGCCGCCGGTCAACATGCCGACTTGCTTGAACAAGGCCACGCCCAAGGCGACGAACAAGGTGCCGGTAATCAGGGCCTGCACGTCCTCGAAATTGCTGTGCTTGAAACTGCGGCTGGCCGCGCGCAGTTTGTCGATGGGCTTCATGCCTGGATCATCCGTTCATCCACCATTTGACGATGCCTTTGGCAATGAAGCCGACCATGCCAAAGCCCAGAGCCAGCAAGAGCACAAAGGTGCCGAAGCGCCCGGCCTTGGACTCGCGAGCCAGCTGCAGGATGATGAAAATCATATAGACCATGAAGGCGGTGACGCCCCAGGTCAGCCCGAACTGGGCGATTTGTTGCTCGGTGTATCCAAACATGGCAACTACTGCGCTTTCTTCACCAGGTCGCGGTAGGCATGCCAGCTGGCATGGCCCAACCAGGGTAGGACCACGATCAAACCCAACATGGCCGAGGCCATGCCCAGCAGGGTCAGCAGCATGATCAGGGCGGCCCACAAGGCCACGGGGGCCGGATATTCCATCACCACCCGCCAGCTGGTGAATACCGCGCCCAGGATGCTGACTTCGCCGACCTTGCTGTCCAGCATCAGCGGCACCGCAATCATGGTGGAGGCAAACATGGGCGCAGCCAGCAAGGCGCCCAGGCCCAGCCAGGCCTCGAACAGATGGGAGTCTTCATTCAGCACCACATGGCGCAAAAATTGATCTGGCGTGTTGATCGGGGCTTCGGCAAAACCGGTGATCAGGGCGGCGGAGGTGGTGACCCAGCCAATGCCGGCAAACGCCAGCAGCACGCCGAAGACGACCAAGCGGCCATCGCGCGGGCGCCAGGCTTCGATGACGTGGGCTAGGCTGGGCTCGCGGCCCATTTCCAAATCACGACTGATCACGTAGAGGCCGGTGGCCAGAATGGGTGCCACCAGCAAGAAGCCGCTGAAGGCGCCGGCCAGCAGCCAGAAGCGGTCGCGGGCGAGCCAGAGGATCAGGCCACCTACCAGGGCCATCACCAGGCCGTGCAAGAGCGAAGCGCCCGGGCAGCGCAGCAGATCTTGCCAGCCCCGCGCCAGCCAGCCCAGCGGCCGCAATAGGGGAATGGGCTTGACGCCAAACTGGCGTGATTGCTGCAGGGCTTTTTCGGTTTCGAGCATGGGCATGATGTGTCAGCGTGGATGATGCCGCGCAGCGCGCCAAAGCGGCTTGAGCAACATCAAGTCAGGTCCGGATCGGAAAAACTCTTCGCTGCATTATTGACCGCCGCTTGCCTCGGCGCCCTTGGGGTTTTGGCGGGACGCTGCGCGCCTCAGCCCTGCAGCAATTGCGCCGCCGCTGCATTCAAGCTGGCGCTCTCGCCGTCGGCCAGATGCAAGCGCTGGGCTTGTGCCAACTGGGGATAGTGGCCGCTGAGTGAACGCTCGTAGCCGGGGTCGTAATGCTCGCGCATCAGCTCGGCGAAGACGCTGGCGAAGTCGCCCTCGCGGGCCAGGGCTTGCCAGCGCTCCACCTTTTGGCGGCCGCGCAGGGACACCAGGCAGTCCATCAGCGCGCAGAAAGCCTCGGGTTGCTGGATGAAATGGGCATAGTCCTGCAGCAGCAGCTGCACTCTGGCCTCGTCAGGCATCTCGACCCAGAAAATCGTGGCGCTGGCGCGCATGGCGGCGTGCAGCGGCTCGGGCAGGCGCAACTGGCCGATCTTGCGGCTCTCGCTTTCCACGAAGATGGGCCGGCTCAGGTCCATGGACTTGAGGGCTTGCCACAGCAGGGAGTCAAAGCGCTTCTGGCTGGGCTGGGGCTGGCCCGGCAGTGCGCCCAGCACCGAGCCACGGTGCATGGCCAGGCCTTCCAGATCCAGCACCTGGCCACCCTGGGCCTGCAGCGCGTGCAGCAAACGGGTTTTGCCCGTGCCGGTGCGGCCGCACAAAACGCGCAGCTGCAGGCCCAGCGGCATGGTCTCCAGGCCGGATCGCACTTCCGCGCGGTAGGCCTTGTAGCCGCCCACCAATTGCAGGGACTTGAAGCCGATCTGCCCCAAGAACCAATGCATGGCGCCGGAGCGCTGGCCGCCGCGCCAGCAGTAGACCAGCGGGCGCCAATTGCGTTGCAAGTCCGCGCCATGGGTGTCCAGATGCTTGGCGATATTGCGCGCCACCAGGGCGGCGCCGAGTTTGCGCGCCTCGAAGGGCGAGGCCTTGTAGAGCGTGCCGACGATGCGGCGCTCCTCATCACCCAGCACCGGCCAGTTGAGGGCGCCGGGCCAGTGATCCTCGGCAAATTCGGAAGGGCTGCGCACGTCGATGACGGCGTCGAATGCCTGTGGGGCGGCCAGGGCCTGCGCCGCGTCGATGACTTGTGGGCGTGGGCTCATGATTTCAATTTGGTCTTTGGCTTACTTGGGCAAGGCGATGGCGTCGAGCAATTCGCTCTCGATCTGCAACTGCGCGCGGTTGAGTTGCAGGGAGGGGCCGTCGACCAGAAACGTGTCTTCGACCCGCTCGCCCAGCGTTGAAATCTTGGCCAGCTGCAAATTGATGCCGTGACGCGCCAGCACACGAGCAATGGCGTAGAGCAAGCCGGCGCGGTCGGTGGTGCTGATGGACAGCAACCAACGCTGCCCACGCTCATCCGGCCGCAGCGCAATGCGTGGGGTGTAGGGGAAGCTCTTGACCCGGCGCGACAGGCGGCCGCGACGCGGCTCCGGCAGAGGTCCGGCCGCATTGAGGGTCTGGCTCAGCTTGGTTTCCACCAGCGAGACCAGATCGCGGTGATGCAGGTCCAGATCCGGGCTGGCGACTTGGAAGGTGTCCAGCGCATAGCCATTGCGGGTGGTGTGCACCTTGGCGTCGAGGATGTTGAAGCCGGCGCCGTCGAAGTAACCGCATAGCCGGGCGAATAGATCGGGCCGGTCGGGCGAGTAGACCAACACCTGCAAGCCTTCTCCCACCGGTGAGGGGCGGGCGCTGACGATGGCCTGGCCCGCGCCCACATGGCGCCAGAGCGAGCGCGCATGCCAGGCCAGCTCGCTGGCCTCGTGGCGGGCAAAGTAGCTCAGCTCCAGCGTCTCCCATAGCGGGGCTTCGGTGCCGGGCAACATGCTGTGCAGGGCCAGGGCATTGCGGGCCTCATGCTTGCGGGCCTCGATTTCGGCATCGGCATTCGGCCTGGCGCCGCCCAGGGCGCGCAGTGTGACCCGGTAGAGGTCTTCCAGCAGCTTGCCCTTCCAGGCATTCCAGACTTTGGGGCTGGTGCCGCGGATATCGGCCACGGTGAGCAAGTAGAGGCCGGTGAGGTGGCGCTCATCCCGCATCTTGGCGGCGAAGGCAGCGATTACCTCGGGGTCGGACAAGTCTTCTTTTTGCGCCACACGGGACAGTGTCAGGTGGTGTTGCACCATGAAGCAGACCAGCGCCGTGTCGACTTTGTTCAGGCCGTGTTCGCGGCAGAACCGTTTGACCTCGACGGCGCCTAAGTCCGAGTGATCGCCGCCGCGGCCCTTGGCTACGTCGTGGAAGAGGGCGGCGATGTAGAGCAGTTCCGGCTTGTCCCACTGCGCGGCCAGGGCCGAGCAAAAGCTGTACTCATGCGCATGCTCGGGGATGAAGAAGCGGCGCACATTGCGCAGCACCATCAAGATGTGCTGATCCACCGTGTAGACGTGGAACAGGTCATGCTGCATCTGGCCGACGATGCGGCGGAACACCCACAGGTAGCGGCCCAGCACCGAGGTCTGGTTCATCAGCCGGAAGGCATGCGTTTGGCCCTCGGGCTGGCGCAGGATCTGCATGAAGGTGGCGCGGTTCACCGGGTCGCGGCGGAACTTGGCATCCATCAGCTCGCGGGCGTTGTAGAGCGCGCGCAGGGTGCGTGCCGACAAGCCCTTGATGCCGGGGGTTTGCTGGTACAGCAAGAAGGTGCGCAGAATGGCGTGGGGCTGCTGCTGGTAGAGCTCGTCGCTGGCCACTTCCAGCATGCCGGCGCGGTCCAGGAATTCGGGCGTGATATTGCGCATCAGGCCTTGCTGCGAGCCATTGACCTGCTCTTCCAGATTCAGCAGAAGAATCTGGTTGAGTTGGCTGACGGCCTTGGCGGCCCAGTAGTAGCGCCGCATCAACACCTCGGAGGCGCGCTGCGCCTTGCTGGCGGTGTAGCCAAAGCTCTCGGCCACGGCGGTCTGCAAATCGAACACCAAACGGTCTTCGCGGCGGCCAGCAATCAGGTGCAGGCGGGCACGTATCAGCTTGAGCAGGCCTTCGTTGCGCTGCAGCTGTTGGCTTTCAAATTTGGTGATCAGGCCTTTGGCCGCCAGCTCGCGCCAAGTCTGCCCCAGGCCCGCGGCGCGGGCGATCCAGATCAACACTTGCAAGTCGCGCAGGCCGCCGGGGCTTTCCTTGCAGTTGGGCTCCAGCGAGTAGGGCGTTTCCTCGTACTTGGTATGGCGCTGGCGCATTTCCAGCGTCTTGGCGCGCAGAAAGGCGCTGGCGTCCATGCTGGCCATCAGCTGCGCTTCCATCTGCTTGTGCAGGGCGCGCGCGCCACACAGCAGGCGCGACTCCAGCAAGGCGGTCTGCACCGTCACATCGGCGCCGGCTTCGATCAGGCATTCGTCCAGGGTGCGAACCGAGGAGCCAATCTCCAGGCCGGTGTCCCAGCATGCGGTGATGAAGGCCTCGATGCCTGACTTGATGGCGCCGCTGGTGTGCGCTTCCACCCCGTCGGGCAGTAGCACCAGCACATCCACGTCTGAATAGGGGAAGAGCTCATCGCGACCGTAGCCGCCCACTGCCACCAGCGCCGCGCCGGCAGGCATTTGCGCCGCGGCCCAGAGTTGCTGCAGATGAGCATCCACATGGCGTGCCAGGCGGCGCAGCAGCGTGGCCGATGCGGTCAGCGTGGGGCGAGCCTGGGCGAACTCATCCAGCAAGGCCTTTTTGCCGGCCTTGAAACGTTGACGCAGGTCGCTCATATCGGCGCTGCTGAGTGGCGCAGCGAGCGCAGGCGCGGGCAGCTTGCCCATGGCCTCAGGTGCTGGTGGCGGTGATGAAGGCCGGCGGCGGCGGGCTACCGTCCGACAGAGTGAACACCTCGTAGCCGGTCTCGGTCACGATCAGCGTGTGCTCCCACTGGGCCGACAGGGAGCGATCCTTGGTCTTGATGGTCCAGCCATCGTTGTGTTCTTTGATCTCGCGCCGGCCGAGATTGATCATGGGCTCGATGGTGAACACCATGCCGGGCTCCAGTTGCACCAGGGTGCCGGGGCGGCCGTAGTGCAGCACTTGCGGTTCTTCGTGGAAGACCTGGCCGATGCCGTGGCCGCAGAACTCGCGCACCACGCTGAAGCCGGCGTTTTCAGCAAAGGTTTGAATGGCGTGGCCGATGTCGCCCAAGTATGCACCCGGCTTGACCTTGGCGATGCCCTTCCACATGGCCTCATACGTGAAGGCGCACAAGCGCTTGGCGGCGATGGAGCCCTTGTCACCCACCACAAACATGCGGCTGGTGTCGCCGTGCCAGCCGTCCTTGATCACGGTGACGTCGATGTTGACGATGTCGCCATTCTTCAGCGGCCGATCATTCGGGATGCCGTGGCAGATCACATCGTTGACCGAGGTGCAGATGGACTTGGGGTAGGGGATGTAGCCCGCGGGCGTGTAGTTCAGCGGCGCAGGAATGGCTTGCTGCACATTGACGATGTAGTCATGCGCCAGCTTGTCGAGTTGCTCGGTGGTGATGCCGGGTTGGACATGCGGTGTCAGCATGTCCAGCACTTCGGAAGCCAGGCGCCCGGCGATGCGCAGGGCGGTGATGTCGGAGCCGGTTTTGAGGGTGATCGTCATCCGGCGATTTTAGCCTTGGGTGTCAGGCTGATGCCGGGGCGGGCTTGAGTCACCCTCGCGTGGCGCGGTCAAAGGCCCACGCCCGGCAGTTGCGGTCAGCCATCGCCGCCTGAAGGGTTCAGGCTGCAAGGACCTGGGGCGAAATCAATCCGCCCAAACCACCAGCCCGCTCCAGGCCGTGGCCAGCACGATCACGCCGAAGATGATGCGGTAATAGGCAAAGGGCACAAAGCTGTGGCTGGAGATATAGCGCAGCAACCAGCGCACGCAGACCCAGGCGCTTAGGAAGGAGAACAGCAGGCCGACGCTGAACATGGGCAGATCGGCCATGCTCAGCAGGGCACGTTCCTTGTACAGGCTGTATGCACCGGCGCCGATCAGGGTCGGAATGGCCAGGAAGAAGGAGAAATCGGTGGCCGCCTTGCGCGAGAGGCCGATCAGCATGCCGCCGATGATGGTGGCGCCCGAGCGGCTGGTGCCGGGCACCATGGCCAAGCATTGCAGCATGCCCACCTTCAAGGCGTCCAGCGGGCTCATATCGTCGACGTTTTCGATCCGCACCACCGCGCTTTGGCGGCGCTCGGCCCACAAGATGATGAAGCCGCCGATGATGAAGGTGCTGGCCACCACGGTGGGGGTGAACAAATGCGCCTTGATGGCCTTGCCGAAGAGCAGGCCCAGCACCACCGCCGGGAAGAAGCCGATACCCACATTGGTGACGAAGCGGCGGGCGCGTGCGTCGGAGCCCAGTCCCGTCACGGTGTCGCGCAGGCGTTGCCAATACACCAGGATGACGGCAAAGATGGCGCCGGTTTGGATGGCGATGTCGAAGACCTTGCTCTTGGCGTCGTCAAAACCCAGTAGGGCGCCGGTCAGAATCAAATGGCCGGTGGAAGAAATCGGCAAGAACTCGGTCAGGCCTTCAACGATCCCCATGATCGCGGCCTTGATCAACAACACAGTATCCAACGCATACTCCAGATTCGAGGTGGGCGCGATGATAGCGTGCACCCGTGTCAGAACTGCTCGGCGTGGGCGCCGCTCGAACCGCACGTTTGAGTGCCGGGCGCGTCTTGCCACCTGAGGCGTGACTGTGGTTTGCGGGCTAGCAAGGATTGACCCCGGTCGGGCTGGCCGAATACATTACTGACCGGCCAGTCAATAATTTCTTGGCGGCCGCTCAGCCGAATCGATCGGCCCCCTTGCATGCCTTGCAGACCGATACATTCATCGCCGCACACCCGCTCTTGAACGCCGCCTCGTCTTCAGCATCGCCAACAGCCACGCCGCCACGCCAGCGGCGTAAACAAGCGCGTCCGCAGGAATTGCTGGACGCGGCGCTGGCCTTGTTCGTCGAGCGCGGCTTTGCTGCCACGCGCAGCGAGGAGGTGGCGGCCCGTGCCGGAGTCTCCAAGGGCACGCTCTACCGCTACTACCCCAGCAAAGAAGAGCTGTTCAAGGCGGTGGTGCGCAATAGCCTGGCGATTCATATTGCCGACAGCGCCAGCCAAGTGGCCCTGCACACCGGCAGCAGCGCTGATTTGCTGCGCCGGGTGATGGGCGATTGGCTTTGTCAGGTCGGGCAGGGCGCTTTGGGCGGTATCTGCAAAATCATGTTGGCCGAGGCGGGCAACTTCCCCGAACTGGCGCAGTTCTATATGGACGAGGTGATTTTGCCGACCCACCAGGTGCTGGGCGCCTTGCTACGGCGCGGCATTGACCAAGGTGAGTTCCGCGCTGTGCCGGTGGATGAAACCGTCAATGTCTTGATCGGCCCCATGCTGCACATGATTTTGTTCAAACAGGCTTTTGGCCCGCACCAGTTGCAGGGCCCGAGCATTGACCCGCCGGCCGTGTTGGCCGTGCATCTGGATTTGCTCTTGCGCGGCCTGTGCCACCCGCAAGGGATGACCTCAAGTTCACTGACCCCACCGATCCCTCCGCTCACGAAAGAATGCTCTCGATGAAGACTTGGTTGAAGATTGCCTTGCCCTTGACGGTTCTGATGGGCGCGGGTGTGGTGGGTGTCAATGTCATGAAATCTCGGCAGGCCGCTGCGGCGGCCTCGCAGGCTGCAGCCAAGCCCGCCCTCGGGCTGGAGTTGGCCGCCATCGATGTGCTGACGCTCAAGCGCCAGCGCTTCGTAAGCAGCTTGGATATCTCGGGCAATGTGCGCGCGCTGGAAAGCGCGGTGATCAAGGCCAAGGTCGCGGCCGAACTGGCCCAGCTGAGCGTGCGCGAGGGCGACACGGTGCGTGCCGGCCAGTCCCTGGGGCAAATCGAGGCCACCGAGCTGAACTGGCGCCTGCGCCAGGCCGAGCAGACGGCCGCCGCCAGTCGCTCACAGCTCGATATTGCCAAGCGCACGCTGGAGAACAACCGGGCCCTGGTGGCCCAAGGCTTTATCTCGCCCACGGCCATGGAGCAAGCCGTGGCCAGTGAGGCGGGAGCCCAGGCGAACTTGATGGCCGCCATGGCGGCGGTGGAGTTGGCGCGCAAAGCCCAGGCCGATGCCCGTTTGATCGCCCCCATTTCCGGCCAAGTCTCGCAGCGCTTTGCGCAACCGGGTGAGCGCCTGGCCATTGACGCCAAGGTGCTGGAAATCGTCAATTTGAGCCAGCTCGAAATGGAAGCCACCTTGGCGCCCGAGTTCGCGGCTGCGGTTCGGGTGGGCGCCAAGGCGCGGCTGCAGGTGGAAGGCCTGGCGCAAGATGTGCAAGCGGTGGTGAGCCGCATTAGTCCGATGGCGCAGGCCGGTTCCCGTGCGGTTTTGGTTTATCTGAGCATCCCCGGCCAGCCGGGCTTGCGCCACGGCATGTTCGCACGCGGCAAGCTGCTGTTGGACGAGCGTGAGGCGCTGGTGCTGCCGCAGTCGGCCTTGCGTCTGGAAAAGGCGCGGCCTTATGTGCTGAAGATTGAAGGCGGCAAGGTCCAGGCGGTGACGGTTGACGTGGGCCCGGCAGGTGAGGTCGGCGGCAAGGCCGCTGTGGAAGTGCGTAAGAGCGCAGGCCTGGGCTTGGTCGAAGGCAGCCAGGTGCTGGCCGGCACCGCGGGCCTGGTGGCTGATGGCACGCCGGTGACCTTGGCGGTGAATGCGACGGCGCCAGCCGCTTCAGCCGCCAAGCCGGCCTCCGGCGCACAGCGCTGAGCCGGGGGTACCGAGCATGTGGTTCACCCGCGTTTCAATTCAAAACCCCGTCATGGCCGTCATGGTCATGCTGGCCTTTGTGGTGCTGGGCTTGTTCAGCTATCAGCGCCTGTCCGTTGACCAATTCCCCAATATCGACTTCCCCACCGTGGTGGTGCAGATGGAGTACCCCGGCGCCTCGCCGGAGATTGTGGAGAGCGAAGTCACCAAGAAGGTGGAGGAGGCCGTCAACACGGTGGCGGGCATCAGTGCCCTGACATCGCGCTCCTACGAAGGCAGCTCGGTGGTCATCATCGAGTTCAATCTGGATGTGGATGGTCGCAAGGCCGCCGAAGACGTGCGCGAGAAGGTGGCGCTGATCCGCCCCCTGCTGCGTGACGAGGTCAAGGAGCCGCGCGTCTCGCGCTTTGACCCGCAAAGCACGCCCATCTTCAATGTGGCGGTGTTGAGTGATGGTGATCAGCACAGCACGCAAGAGCTCAGCACCTGGGCGCAGCAGGTCTTGCTCAAGCGCTTGGAGAATGTGCGCGGCGTGGGTTCGGTGAGCTTGGTCGGCGGCTTGCAGCGCCAGATCCAGGTGCGTTTGCGGCCGCAGGCCATGGAGGCCATGGGCATCACCGTGGACCAAGTGCTGGCGGCGGTGAAGAGCGAGAACCAGGAACTGCCCATGGGCAATCTGCGTTCGCTCGAAAAAGAGCAGGTGGTGCAGATCAATGCCCGCCTGAAGCGGCCCGAGGAGTTCAAAGACATCGTGGTGGCGCGCAAGAGCGGGGCCTCGGTCAAGCTCTGGCAAGTGGCCGATGTGGTGGACGGCCCGCAGGAAGTGGAAAGCCTGGCGCTTTACAACGGCCAGCGCACCGTCTTGCTGAGCGTGCAAAAAAGCCAGGGTGAGAACACCATCGAGGTGGTGGACGGCTTGTACGCCGCCCTGAAGAACGCGCAGAGCAGCATGCCCCCAGGCATTCGCACGGAGGTCAATCGCGACAACTCGCGTGCCATTCGTGTTTCGGTGGCCAATGTGCAGCGCACCTTGTTCGAGGGCGCGGCGCTGACGGTCTTGATCGTCTTCTTGTTCCTCAACTCCTGGCGCTCCACCATCATCACGGGCCTGACCTTGCCGATTGCGCTGATCGGCACCTTCTTGTTCATGTACATCTTCGGCTTCACCATCAACAACATCACCATGATGGCCTTGAGCCTGTGCGTGGGCTTGTTGATTGACGATGCCATCGTGGTGCGCGAGAACATCGTGCGCCATGTGCAAATGGGCGCCTCACCCAAGCAGGCCGCGCTGGACGGCACGCAAGAGATTGGCCTGGCGGTGCTGGCCACCACCTTGTCCATCGTGGCGGTGTTCTTGCCCATCGGTTTCATGGGCGGTATCGTCGGCAAGTTCTTTCATGAGTTCGGTATCACCATCGTGGCGGCGGTGCTGATCTCGATGTTCGTCAGCTTTACCCTGGACCCGATGCTCTCCAGCGTCTGGCACGACCCGCAAGCGCATGGCGTGCACAAAGGCCCGCCGGTGACCTTGTATGACAAGACCCTGGGTCGCATCACTGGCGCCTTTGATCGCTTCACCGAATGGCTGTCGGCGGTTTACCAAACGGTCTTGGCTTGGTCCCTGCGCCACAAGGGCAAGACACTGTCCATTGCCTTGGCCACCTTGCTGAGCAGTTGTGCCTTGTTGTCCGCCGTGGGTAAGGAGTTCGTGCCCAAGGCGGATATGTCCGAGACGCAGATCAACTTCTACACCCCGGTCGGCTCCGCCCTGGAAGTGACCGAGGCCCGCGCCAAGCAGATCGACCAGGCCCTGCGCCAGATGCCTGAGGTGCTCTACACCGTCACCACCATCAATAGCGGCTTTGCCGCCGGCAAGATCTACGGCGCCACCTATGTGCGCCTGCAGGATCGCAAGGATCGCAAGCTCAGCGTCAATGAGCTGGTCACGCCCATGCGCGAGAAGCTGGCGCGCATTCCCGGCATCACGGTGACCAACATCGGGCAGACCGATTTGGGTGGCGGTAAGAGCTTGCAGTTCTCCATCCAAGGGCCGGACCTGGGGGAGTTGGAGCGCATCTCCAAGCAGGTGCAAGCCCGCTTGCTCAAGATTCCCGGCCTGGTGGATCTGGACACCACGCTCAAACCGAACAAGCCCACCGTGTCGGTGGAGGTCAAGCGCGACGCGGCGGCCGATGTGGGGCTCAATGTCAACAGCCTGGCGAATAGCTTGCGCACCATGGTGGCCGGCACCACGGTGGGCAATTGGCGGGCGCCCGATGGCGAGAACTACGACGTGATCGTGCGGCTCGGCCCCGACAGTCGCGACGCCATTGCCGATCTGCAGCGCATGCCCATCAATGTGGCGGCCGCCTCCGACGGTACGCCGCGCGTGGTGCGCCTGAGCCAGGTGGCCGATGTGCGCCCCTCCACGGGTCCGAACCAGATCAATCGGCGCGATATGAACCGCGAGATCACCATCGACGCCAACGCCCTGGGCCGCAGCTCCGGTGAGATTTCGGCCGAGATCAAGCGTGTGCTCGACGACACCGCCTTCCCGCCTGGCTACCGCTACAGCTTTGGCGGCTCGACCAAGAATATGAACGAGTCCTTCGCCTACGCCGTGGGCGCGCTGGGCCTGGCCATCATCTTCATCTACATGATTCTGGCCAGCCAGTTCAAGAGCTTTTTGCAGCCGCTGGCCTTGATGAGTTCGCTGCCGCTGACCTTGATCGGCGTGGTGCTGGCGCTGCTGGCTTTCCGCTCGACGCTGAATATGTTCAGCATCATCGGCATCGTCATGTTGATGGGCTTGGTGACCAAGAACGCGATTTTGCTGATCGACTTTGCTATCCGCTCGCGCCAGGGTGAGCATGCTTACGGGGTGGACGCCGAGCCCATGGGCCGCGAGGAGGCTTTGCTGCACGCCGCCAAGGTGCGGCTGCGGCCGATTTTGATGACCACGCTGGCCATGGTGTTCGGCATGGTGCCGCTGGCATTCGCGCTGAGCGAGGGCTCGGAGCAGCGCGCGCCGATGGGGCAGGCCGTGATCGGCGGGGTGATCACCTCGTCCTTGCTGACCCTGGTGGTGGTGCCGGTGATCTATTGCTATCTGGATGATTTGGCGAATTGGTTCAAGGCTAAGTTTGCGGGCCACTAAAATTGCCGCAGACCGACCGGACGATGATGTCCTTTGACGAGGAAATAAGATGAATATCGAACAAGCCCGCTTCAATATGATCGAACAGCAGATCCGCCCCTGGGATGTGCTGGACGCGGGCGTGCTGGCGCTTCTGGCCGTGGTTAAGCGCGAAGATTTCGTGCCTGCGGCCTACAAGACGATGGCCTTCATGGATACGGAAATCCCCCTGCCTGGCGGTCAGCAAATGCTGCCCCCGCGGGTTGAAGCCCGCCTGCTGCAGGCCCTGAATGTGGCGCGCCATGAGAAGGTGCTGGAAATCGGCACCGGCAGCGGCTTCATGGCCGCCTTGCTGGGCCACCGCGCCCAGCGTGTCTTCAGCCTGGAAAGCAATCCTGAGTTGGTGGCGCTGGCCAAAGAAAACCTGCGCCGCTCCGGTGTGCGCAATGTGGTGGTGCAAGAGCAAGACGGCCTAGCTGGCTTGCCCGGCGAAGCACCGTTCGACGCGATTTTGCTGTCGGGCTCGGTGGCTGAGGTGCCGGCCCAATTGTTGAATCAGCTCAAGGTCGGCGGCCGCCTGCTGGCCATCGTGGGCGACGCGCCGGTGATGCGCGCCACCCTGGTAACCCGCCAGGCCGACAAGCAGTTCAATAGCGTGGTCTTGTTTGATACCGCCGCGCCGCGCCTGCACGGTTTTGCCGAGCACAGCACTTTCAGCTTCTGACCGCGATGCAACAAATCGGCCCGCGCGAGGTGTTGGCAATGTGCCAAGCCGGCCCCGAGCTCAAACCGCTGCTGCTGGACGTGCGCGAGCCCTGGGAGGCCGCGCTGGCCAGCATCCGCCTCGATGGCATCAGCTCCAGCTTGATGCCCATGGGGCAGGTGACGACGCGGTTTGGCGAGCTGGATCCGGCGCAGCCCATCGTCTGTTATTGCCATCACGGGATGCGAAGTCTGCAAGTCGTCGCATTTTTGCAGCGCCAGGGCTTTGATTCAGTCTATAACCTCGCCGGCGGCATCGATGCGTGGTCCCAGGACGTGGACCCGGCTGTGCCAAGATATTGATTACTTCAAGTTCAAACTCCAAGTTCATAAGGACGCCCATGTCTGACCGTCGTGCAATCCAATCGCGTTTCACCCCCTTGAACCGCCTGGGCCTGGCGCTGCTGCTGGCCTTTGGCTCGGCCGCTGGCGCTCAAGCGCAAAGCCTGCAGGAGTTGTACGACGCGGCGCGCGGCTTTGATGCCAGCTATCTGTCGGCGCGCGCTCAGGCCGATTCGGCCCAGTACAAGGCGGCTCAGGCCGAGGCCCTGGCTCGGCCCACCTTGGGCGTTGGCGTCGGCCCATCTGCGCAGCGCACCGAGCCAATCAACGGCGTCAACTACAACTCGCTGGTTGTGCAAGGCAGCTTGCAAGGCAAATATGCGCTGTACAACCCCGCCAATGCTCGCACCATCGAGCAAGCCAAGCGCGGTCTCAGCGTGGCTGCGGCCGAGCTGGAAAGTGCCGAGCAGGATTTGATCGTGCGCATGGCGCAGGCTTATTTCGATGTGCTGGCCGCCAAGGATGCGCTGGGCACTGCCAAGGCCTCTAAGGCAGCGATTGCCGAACAGCTGGCCTCGGCCAAGCGCAATTTCGAAGTCGGCACCGCCACCATCACCGACACCCGTGAAACCCAGGCTCGCTACGACTTGGCCACGGCCACCGAGCTGGCCGCGGACAACGATCTGCGCGTCAAGGGTGTGACTCTGGACCAGCTGGTGGGCCGTGTGGGCGTGGTGCCCAAGCCCTTGGCTGTGCCAGTGGCCCTGCCGGCCGTGATGCCGGTGAATGTGGAACCCTGGGTGAGCCAGGCCGATGAGTTGCACCCCGCCATTCGCAAGGCCAAGCTGGGCCTGGAAGTGGCGACGCTGGAAACCGCCAAGGCGCGCGCTGTAGATGGCGTGACGGTGGACATGAGCGGTGCCATCAATGTGCAAAACAGCAATAACAGCCTGAAGGACGCCACCGCTGCACGCGCCTTTGGCGAAGGCACAACGCGTTCGGCCAATGTGGGCTTGTCGATCAACTACCCGCTCTATTCGGGTGGCGCCAATCAGAACCGCATCAAGGAAACGCTGGCGCTGGAAGAGAAGTCACGCAATGACCTCGATTTCGCCCGCCGCAGCGTGTCCGAAGGCACCAAGCGCGCCTTCTTCGGTGTGCAGTCCCTGAGCGCCCAGGTCAAGGCGTATGAGGCGGCCGAGTCGTCTTCCAAGCTGGCCCTGGAAGCCACGCAGTTGGGCTACAAGGTGGGCGTGCGTGTCAATCTGGATGTGTTGAATGCGCAGTTCCAGCTCTTCACCACCCAGCGTGATCTGGCCAAGGCGCGTTACGACGTCATCGTCAACGGCCTCAAGCTGCGCCAAGCCTCGGGTCAGCTGAGCGCTGCCGATATCAGCTCGGTGAACCAGCTGCTGGCCAAGTAAGCACGTCTTTTTCGGTGTCCCAAACCCGCTGCGGCGGGTTTGCTTGTTTTTGCCACCTGCGAAAATGTCTGCATGCTTTATTTGATCTCTCCCGCCAAGGCGCTCGATTACGAGACACCCACTCCCGCGCCGGTTCAGGCCCTCAGTACCCAGCCGCAGTTTGTGCCGCAGTCCGAGGCCTTGATTCAGATCCTCAAAGCCAAATCGACCGGCGAGGTGGCGGCCTTGATGCATTTGTCCGACGATCTGGCCACGCTCAATGTGGACCGTTATCAGAGCTGGGTGCCGCACTTTGATCATGGCAATAGCAAGCCGGCCGCCTTTGCCTTTGATGGCGATGTGTACGGCGGCCTCTCGGCCAAAACCATGAGCTTGGATGATCTGGCTTGGGCGCAGCAGCACCTGGCCATTCTCTCGGGGCTTTATGGGGTCTTGCGCCCGCTTGATCTGGTGCAGCCCTATCGTCTGGAAATGGGTACGCGTCTGGCCAATCCGGCCGGTGCTAGCCTGTACAGCTTCTGGGGTGATAGCCTGGCCGAACATTTGAATGCCCGGGCGGCGGCCGATGTGTCGCCTGTCATCGTGAACCTGGCCTCGCAGGAATATTTCAAGGCTGCTGACCGCCGCAGCCTGCGCCCGCGCGTGATTGAATGTCAGTTCGAAGACTGGAAGAACGGCCAGTACAAGATCATCAGCTTTTTCGCCAAACGGGCCCGTGGCCTGATGGCGCGTTACGCCATTACTCAGCGGATTGATACGCCGGCCGGCTTGCAGGGCTTTGATGCCGAGGGCTATGCCTTTGAGCCCGAGTTGTCGACGCCCGAGCGTTTGCTATTCCGTCGCCGCGTGGATTGAAAGGACAGGGGATGTCGCAGCAATTGGTGACTGTGGAAGTGCGCCGCTGGATCGCGGTGCAACTCAAAGAAGGCCATGGCCAGGACAAAGTGCTGGCGGCGATGCGCGCCAGCGGTTGGGATGCAGCGGTGGCCGATCAAGCCCTGCGCGAGGTGCTGGAGGCGCAGCAGCAACTACCCGCCCTGAAGGCGTTCACCGCGACCCAGCGCAGCCTGCCACCCTCGGGCCGCCTGCCCGAGCCCGAGCTGAACAAAGGCTCCAACAGCTTGTGGGTGGACGGGCATGAGGTCAAGGTCTTGTTGACCCTGGCGCAGCCGCGGGTGGTGGTGTTTGGCGGCATCTTGTCCGATGACGAATGCGATGCCCTGATCGCCCAGGCCGAGCCGCGCCTGACGCGCTCAGAGACTGTGGCCGACGCCGCCAGTGGCAGCGAGGTCAATAGCGCCCGCACCAGCGACGGCATGTTCTTCCGGCGCGGCGAGGACGGCTTAATTGCGCGCATCGAAGCTCGCATCGCCGCCTTGCTGAACTGGCCGGTGGAAAACGGTGAGGGCCTGCAAGTGCTGCATTACCGGCCCGGCGCCGAGTACCAGCCGCACTACGACTACTTCGACCCCGAACATCCCGCCACGCCGGCGATTCTGGCCCGCGGCGGGCAGCGGGTTGGCACCCTGGTGATCTACCTCAACACGCCGTTGGCGGGGGGCGCCACGGTGTTTCCGGACATCCAACTGGCCGTCTCGCCCGTCAAGGGCAATGCGGTGTTCTTCAGCTATGACAGGCCTGATGCCAGCACCCAAACCCTGCACGGCGGCGCGCCGGTGCTAGAAGGTGAGAAGTGGGTGGCAACCAAGTGGATGCGTGAAGGCGAGTTCATCTGAGGGGCCATGTCGGCCCGCCACTAAAATCGCGCGCAGTGATGCCGCCCCCCTCGATTTGGCATCTGAACCTATTGGAGTCCCTGGATGAAAAAAATGATGCTCTTGGCCCTGGCCAGCTTGGTGAGCAGCGTGGCCCTGGCGCAGCAAATTCCGCAGCAATCTCAAGCCATTGCCGTGGACCAGCCGATGCCGCCCGCGGTGGCCGGCCGTGTCAGCCCTGAGCCTGCCGCGCAGGTACCGGCATCGGCACCTAAAGCCAAGGCCAAAGCAAGCAGCAAGAAGGCCCCCGCCAACAAGAGCGCCAAGTCTGGCCAGAAGGCGGCCAAGAGCAAGGCCGCCAGCGGCAAGAGTGCGGCCAAGGCCAAGTCTGGCAACAAGACCGCCAAAAAAGCGAGCAACAAGAGCCAGGCCAAGGCGGGGACCAAGTCCAGCGCCAAGGCAGGTGCTAAGTCCGGCGTCAAGGCCGCAGCCAAGACCAAGCGGACACACTGAGTTCAGCCACCACCCCCGGCGCGCAGCGGCAGCTGGCTCTGCTTGAGCTGGCGCAGCACAAAGCTCGATTTGCTGTGGCGTATGCCGGGGATTTGGTAGAGCCGCTCGCGCAGCAAGCGTTCGTAGTCGCGCGTGTCCGCCACGGCGATGCGCACGTAGTAGTCGTAGTCGCCCGAGACCAAAAAGGCTTCCAGCACTTCTGGAATTTGCTCCAGCGCGCGACCAAAGTCGGCCAAAGCCTGGTCCGAATGATTGTCCAGCGTGACCTGCACGATCACCGTGTCCGCCAGGCCAACCTTGGCCGCGTTCACGCGCACGGCATAGCCCTCAATCACCCCGTCTTCTTCCATGCGCTTGATGCGGCTCCAGCAGGGCGAGCTGGTCAGGCCGACCTGGGCGCTGAGTTCCTGCAGGCTGATGCGGGCATCCTGCTGCAGCGCGCGCAGAATGGCAAAGTCGAATTTATCCAGTTTCATTCTGTGAATTATCGAATTGGCAGGAGGATTTGCTGAAATTCGTTTTTATCACAAGAATTTCGAAAGCCTTTGCCGCCGGGCTTTGGGCACAGTGGAGGCATGAATCTCGCCTCTGAAACCCGCGCCGCCAATGGCGCCCAAGCCCTCATCGCCAGCCTGCTGAGCCTGGGGGTGGATACCGTGTTCGGCTACCCCGGCGGTGCCGTGCTGCCGCTCTATGACGCCTTGCATGGCGAGCCGCGCCTGCGCCATGTGCTGGTGCGCCATGAGCAGGCGGCTGTCCATGCGGCAGAGGGTTATGCGCGCAGCACCGGCCGGGTCGGCGTGGTGTTTGTGACCTCCGGCCCCGGCATGAGCAACACCACCACCGGTTTGCTGGACGCCTTGTGTGATTCGGTGCCGGTCTTGTGCATCAGCGGGCAGGTCGCCACCATCGCCATCGGTACCGACGCTTTTCAGGAATGCGATGCCTTGGGCATCTCCAAGCCGGTGACCAAGTGGAATGTGCAGATCCGTGCGGCGGATGCGGTCGCCACCACCGTGGCGCAAGTCTTCGCCTGCGCGGCCGGCGGGCGGCCGGGGCCGGTGCTGGTGGACTTTCCCAAAGACATCCAGCTAGCACCGCTGTCGCAGCCATTTTGTGCGCCGCTGCCGATGGCTGCGTCCAGTGATACGGCCTTGGCGCCAGCGCCCGAGCAAGTGGCTGCGGCTGTCGCGCTGATGCGTGCCGCGCGCCGCCCGGTGTTCTACGGTGGCGGGGGCTTGATCAATTCAGGTGACACCGCCTGCGCGGCCCTGGCCCGCTTGCTGCGCCGTACCGGGGCGCCTTGCACCTTGACCTTGATGGGCTTGGGCGCCTTCCCGGCCAGTGAGCCGCAGTTCATCGGCATGCTGGGCATGCATGGCACCTTGGAGGCCAACTTGGCCATGCACCATGCCGACCTGATCGTCTGCGTCGGCGCCCGATTTGATGATCGCGTGACCGGCCGCCTGGATCGCTTTTGCCCTGGCGCCAAGGTGATCCATCTGGACGCGGCGGCCACCCAGATCAACAAGGTGCGCCGGGCCGATGTGGCTTTGCTGGGTGATTGCGGCCTTAGTCTCTTGGCCCTGGAGGAAGCCTGGGGTGAGGCGGAGGCAGCCGACCTGAGCTCATGGTGGGCGCAAATCGAGCACTGGCGCTCGGCCCGCTCGCTGCACTTTGATGAGTCTGCTTCCCAGGGGCAGGTCTTGCCTCAGGCCTTGATGAGCCGCTTGCAGTCAGCTTTGAACGGCCGCGATGCCATCGTGTCCACCGACGTGGGCCAGCATCAGATGTGGGCGGCGCAATATCTTCAGTTCGAGCGGCCGCGGCGCTGGCTGACCTCAGGCGGCGCCGGCACCATGGGCTACGGCCTGCCCGCGGCCATCGGCGCGCAGGTGGCACATCCGGGCAAACCGGTGGTGTGCGTCAGTGGTGACGCCTCGGTGCTGATGAATATTCAAGAGCTATCCACCGCCGTTCAGCATCGCCTGCCGGTCAAGCTGGTGCTGTGCAATAACGGCCGCATGGGCATGGTGCGGCAATGGCAAGAGCTGATCCACGAAGGCCGCTACAGCCACAGCTACACCGAGGCCTTGCCTGACTTTGTCGCACTGGCCCAGGCTTTTGGCTGGCAGGCGCTGCGGGTGACGCGGCGCGAGGAGCTGGACGCGGCCTTGCTGCGCTGCTTGGATTCCGATGGCCCCTTTTTCCTGGATGTGCAAGTGACGGCCGAGGAAAACTGTTTTCCGATGATTCCGGCCGGCGCCGGGCATGATCAGGTCTGGCTGGCGAAAGACCGGGCCTATTCGGCGCAGATTGGGGTGTGAGATCGACGCAGCGGCCAGGTCATGCAGACGGGCGTGAAGCCTTGGGCCAGCAAAATCGGGTGGCTCATCGGGGCAGCGTCCACAGCCAGCCACTCGTAGCCGCGCTGGGCGGCGTCTCTGATGCGGACATCCAGCAAGGCGGAGAACACGCCGCGCCCGCGCCAGGCGGGCAAAACGGCGCCGCCATGCAATTCGGCAAAGCGAGAGCTGGCGGGATAGTCGGTCCAGCCGCTGGCGATGGCCTGGCCGTCGGCATAGGCGCAGAACAGGCTGATGGCTTCGGGCTGTTCTAGGCTGCTGGCCAGTTTGGCGCGCAGCCATTCGAAGTCTCGGCCCCAGATTTGCGCTTGCACCTGCAAGATGTCATCCAGTTGTTCTGGCCTGCTGAGGCGGCGAATCTCCACCCCTGCTGGCAGCGCCCGCGCCGGTCTGCTGGCACCGCGCAGGCTGTAAGTCATGAAGACCTCGGGGTCACTGGCCCGAAAGCCTTGCGACTCCAACATCTGCTTGAGATCGGTGGGCTGATCAAGCGCGTAGACCTTCCATTCAAAGTCTTGCCCGCGGGCCTGGAAGAAATCAATCTGCGCCTGGATCTGCGCCAACTCTTCGCCCGGGCTTAAGCGCGCGAAGCACAGCAGGGCTTCATGGTCCGCGGCCGCGCCCAAGGGGATGTGGCGGCGCAGATGGGGTAGGGCTTCAAGCGCGTAGCCCGGCAGCGGCAGGTCCTGCTGGTCGTGCACATAGGCTTCAAACAATCGTCGCGACTCTGGGCTCATGCTCATCCCTGCTTGACATAAAAAAAGCGCACCCGAGGTGCGCTTTTTGAACTCGTCTGAAGCTGCGTGCAGCAATTAGACGCGCTTGCGGTACTCGTGCGTGCGGGTGTCGATTTCGATCTTGTCGCCCTGGGCCACGAAGATTGGCACGGGGATTTCGAAACCGGTGGAGATCTTGGCAGGCTTCAGAACCTTGCCCGAAGTGTCGCCCTTGACGGCTGGCTCGGTCCAGGTCACTTCACGCACCAGCGAGGTGGGCAGTTCGACCGAGATGGCCTTGCCGTCGTAGAACACCACTTCCACGGGCATGGAGTCTTCCAGGTAGGACAGGGCGTCGCCCATGTTCTCGGCTTCCACTTCGAACTGGTTGTACTCGGTGTCCATGAACACATACATCGGGTCAGCGAAGTAGGTGTAGGTGCAGTCTTTCTTTTCCAGGATGACCTGGTCCATCTTGTCGTCGGCCTTGAACACGACTTCGGTGCCCGAGCTGTTCAGCAAGCTCTTGAGCTTCATGCGCACGGTGGCGGCGTTACGGCCACCACGGCTGTATTCGGTCTTCAGCACGACCATCGGGTCCTTGCCGTGCATGATCACGTTGCCGGCGCGGATTTCTTGTGCAATCTTCATGGGTGTTCGTTCCGATATTGGGATGGACAGGTGTTACGGGGCTTGGCTTGGCGCGAAAGTGGCTTGACGTTTATTTCAGCCTGATTCACTTTCGCAGCGGGCTTTTGCATGCTATGCGCGCCCCTACTGGCCAATAAAGCAATTGATTCATTGCCCGCGTCGGCAAGAAATATTCAAAAAACGATTTCCCGTGGCGCGGCAAAGCCTTGGATTTTAGCTTGTTTTATGGGCGAGGCCGAGCAACTGGCTGGTGAGATCGTTTTGCTGCGTCAAAAGATCACGCCAATCTTGAGCGTGGCGCAATGCCAAAGTCCCTGGCCAAGGCAGGCCTTGCCAGGCTTGCAGGCCGTTCCAGCTGCGCCAGAGTTGGCGGTAGTCGGCAGCCATCGTGCTGTCGGCCCCAGCCAGCCAGCGGTCCATAAAAGCCTCCAGCTTGGGCGCGTGGGCGCCGTCCGTCTGCGGGTAAATCTGCCAGACAAAGGGCTTGCCGGCCCATTGGGCGCGCACAAACGAGTCCTCGCCGCGCACGAAGTTGAAGTCGCAGGCCCAGAGCAAATGGTCAAAGTCGTTTTGGCTCAAATAGGGCAGGGCCTGCCACAGCAGACCTGCAGGCAGGGCCTGGGCGCGGCTCAGTGCCAGCATCTCCTCTTGCACCTGGCCGGCGCAGACCAGCAGCAGGCAATCTTGCTGCGCTAGGCTGGCCAGCAGATCGGGCAGGGCGCCATTGGGGTAGGCGAACAGGCTGACGATCTGCGTTTCCGGTGTGGGCCGTTGAACACCTTGCGCAGCCAGCCAGGCCTGGGCATCAAAGCCTGCCTGCGCTTGCAGCAGGCCGGGCTCGCGCAAGAGGCCACCGGTTCGCTCGGTGAAGCCGGGGTAAAAAAATGACTTGGCCAAGCCGCGCCCGGGGCCGCTGAATTGCGGCGAGGCCAGGCCGTGGCTGCGCTCTACATAGGCCTCGGCGCTGAGGTATTCGAGGTTGATCCATAGGGGCGGGTGCGCTTGCGCGGCCATTCGGGCGATAAAGGCTTCGGGCAATTCGCAGCCGAAGGTTTCGATTACCACATCGCTATCACTGAGGTTGGCCGCCGGGTCACCCCAGGGCAAGACCTCAATCCCCGCCGGGCGCGGCTGCGGCGCCATCCACTGCAGCGGCGCGGCATCGTCCAGCCACAAGCGCACCCCTTGGCCGCGTGCGGCCAGATCGCGGGCCAGGCGCCAGCTGACTCCTATGTCGCCGTAGTTGTCGATCACCCGGCAAAACAAATCCCATTGCATTCCCATGGGGGGATTATCCGGGGCGGCACAATCCGGCTGATGCAAGTGCCAGAGATGCCTGACCCCGAGATGCAAGAACCCGTGCCGCAAGACCCGCCGTTGGAGCAATCCGTACTCCAGGATGTCACTGCCAGTGAAACTGCCAATGCAGTAACAAGTGCGGCCACTAACGATGGCACAGCCCAACTCGGCGCCCAAAAGCAAGCCGAGTGGAGCGCCGAGCGCCAACTCATCGAAGCCGCCGAAACCCAGCGCGTGCAAGAGATGGAGCAGGCCGCCCGCGAGCGCCGCGAGAAAATTCTGGCCCAGGTGGCGGCTTTGCCCGGCTTGCCCGGCGTCTACCGTTACTTCGATGCGCAGGACCAGGTGCTTTATGTCGGCAAGGCCAAGCACCTAAAAAAACGCGTCTCCAGCTATTTCCAGAAAGACCACGGCGGCACCCGCATCGGCATGATGGTGGCGCGCATCGCCCGCCTAGATACGACGGTAGTGCGCACCGAGGCCGAGGCCTTGCTGCTGGAAAACAATTTGATCAAGACGCTGAACCCCAAGTTCAACATCTTGTTCAAGGACGACAAGAGCTACCCCTATCTCAAGCTCAGTGGCCATGCCTTCCCGCGTCTGAGCTACTACCGCGGCGCGGTGGATCGGCGTCATCGCTACTTCGGGCCTTTCCCCAGTGCCTGGGCGGTGAAGGAGTCGATTCAGCTGATTCAAAAAGTTTTCAAGCTGCGCAGCTGCGAAGACACGGTCTTCAATAACCGCAGCCGGCCTTGTTTGCTGTATCAGATCCGCCGCTGCTCTGGCCCTTGCGTGCCCGAGGGCCAGGGCCCGGACTACGCCCGCAACGTCAGCCATGCCGAGCGATTCTTGCTGGGCGACACCCAAGAAGTGATGGACGGCTTGCAGGCGCAGATGATGGCGCATGCCGATCGCCTGGAGTTTGAACAAGCGGCCGAATTGCGCAACCAAATCCAGGCCCTGGCCAAGGTGCTGCAGCAGCAGTCGATGGACGAAAACAGCGCCACCGGGCGCGACCGCGATGTGGACATCCTCGCGGCCAAGGTGCAAGGCGGGCGGGCTTGCGTCAACTTGGCCATGGTGCGCGGCGGCCGGCATCTGGGGGACCGCGCCTTCTTCCCCAAGCATGTCGAAGAAGCCACGGCGCTGCGCTTGGCTGATGAGGATGAAGACGGCGGCGCTGGTCAGGCCAGTGACTACTCGCCCGAGCGCCTGGTGCTGGAGGCCTTCATGGCCCAGCACTATCTGGAGGCGGCGGTGCCTTCACTGATCGTTGTCAGCGAGCCGGTGGATGAGGCTCTGGCACAGGCGCTGACCGAGCAAGCTGGTTTCAAGGTCACCACGCAGGCGCAGCCGCGTGGGCAGCGCCGCATCTGGCAAGAGATGTGCGTTAAAGGGGCGGAGTTAGCGCTGGCGCGTCTCTTGTCTGAAGAGGGCTCGCAGCAGGCGCGTACCCGCGCCCTGGTCGACGCCCTGGATATGTCGGTGCAGGAGTTGGATGCCTTCCGCATCGAGTGTTTCGATATCAGCCACACGGCGGGCGAGGCCACCATGGCTTCTTGCGTGGTGTTTGAGTCGCACCAAATGCAGAGCAGCCAGTACCGCCGCTACAACATCGAAGGCATCACTGGTGGCGATGACTACGCCGCCATGCGTCAGGTCTTGACCCGCCGTTACGGCAAACTGGCCGAAGCCGCGCAACTCGGTACCGGGCGCTTGCCGGATCTGGTCTTGGTGGATGGCGGCCGTGGGCAGGTCTCGATGGCGCGCGAGGTGTTTGAGGAGCTGGGCCTGGACCTGAGCTTGATCGTCGGCGTCGAAAAGGGCGAGGGCCGCAAGGTCGGCCTGGAAGAGCTGGTCTTCGCCGATGGTCGCGCAAAGATTGGTTTGGGGCGCGATTCGGCGGCATTGATGTTGGTGGCGCAGATTCGCGACGAAGCGCACCGCTTCGCCATCACCGGCATGCGCGCTAAGCGTGCAGCGGTGCGCACGGGCGGCTCGAGGTTGGAAGACATTGACGGTATTGGCCCCAAAAAGCGCGTCCAGTTGCTACAGCGCTTTGGCGGTGTGCGAGGGGTGGCTCAAGCCAGCGTGGAGGAAATTGCAACGGTGAAGGGGATTTCACGCGAGCTTGCCGAGGAAATCTACCGCGTGCTGCACTAAGGTGCAGAACACGCGAGCTTGCAGAAGAGATCTACCGCGTGCTGCACTGAGGCCGGGCCGAGCAAGCAGGGCTTGCGGCGCCTGCCGAAGGACTTTGCGCGCAACAAGCGACAAGGCTGAGGTGCAGAACACGCGAGTTCGCTGAGGAAATCTACCGCGTGCTGCACTGAGGCAGGGCCTGAACACATTGCCAGAGAAAACAACCATGTCTAGCACTGACAAACACGACTTCAAGAATCTGGCCCTGGGCCTCGGCTTGGCGGCCTTGCTGGGCGGCTGCTCTGTCAACACGGGCTCGATGAGCCCAACGGGCCCATCCAGTCCGGCTACGCCGAGCGGGGCCAGTAGCGGAGACGGGCAGGGTGGGCGCACGCCAACGCCCGGCTCGCCCAGCGCACCCGCGCCCGGAGCCAAACCCAGCGTCAGCCTGCCGCCACCCAAGGCGGTGCGGAAACCTGATGATTTGCGCATGCAAGCTGCGCAGCGCTTGGTGGCGGCCAATCCAGAGCGCAGCTATATGGGTTTGGTGCCGGATATCTTATTGGCCATTCCCGTGCTGGAGGTTGAACTGAACCAGGATGGCAGCGTCAAGCGCGTCAATGTGTTGCGCAAACCGGGCCAAGCGCCGGAGACGGTGCAATTGGCCATTGAGGCCATTCACCGTGCGGCACCCTTTGGCAATGTGGCCGCCATGCCCAAGCCCTGGAAGTTCACTGAGACCTTTTTGTTCAATGACGAGCGCCGTTTCAAGCCACGTACGCTGGACTGAGTCAGGCCGCTTGAATCAATAAAGCGACAGTGCGGCTAGGCGAAGCCGGAATCGTGCCCTTTTGTTGTGCACAATGCCCAGCATGTTCTTCACACTGCCTACGCTCTTTACCTGGGCCCGCATCGTCGCCATTCCGCTGATCGTGGGCGTGTTCTATTTGGACATCTCCAAAGACAGCCAGAACCTGTTGGCCACAGCCCTCTTTGTGCTGGTGGCGCTGACAGATTGGCTCGACGGCTATCTGGCGCGCAAGCTGAATCAGACCTCCGCTTTCGGGGCTTTTCTGGACCCGGTGGCTGACAAGATTCTGGTCTGCGCCGCGCTACTGATCTTGCTGGAGTTGGGGCGAGTCAATGCCTTGGTGGCCTTGGTTATCATTGGCCGCGAGATCACCATCTCGGCCTTGCGCGAGTGGATGGCGCAGATCGGCGCTTCAAGCAGCGTGGCCGTACACATGGTCGGCAAGCTCAAGACCACGGTGCAAATGGTGGCGATTCCCTTCCTGCTGTTTGACGGCCCCTTGTTCGGCCTGATCTCGACCAAGTTGTGGGGCACCTGGCTGATTTATTTGGCGGTGATTTTGACCATTTGGTCCATGGTCTACTACCTTCAAAAAGCCTTGCCTGAGATTCGCGCGAAGGCGCGCTGAGCTTTTTGGCTCGCTTTAAAACGGGTTCAAGCGCGTTCTAGCCCTGAAGGCGTTTCTCTTACTTGAGGGGCGTTATTGATGCTTGCTGGGGTGCTGTTCGGGCACAAATCCCAGCACTTTGTATCAGGACTTTTCCCGGCCATCCAAGCTCAGTGGAATCCCATAGAATCCGCTTCCCTGCGCCACTGTCGGCTTGTTCCGATAGGCGCTGCGGCCGATGTTTTGAGTTTGGCCGCGGTGCAAATGCAGCCGAACCAGCCCAATGAAACCAGCCCAATGAATCGTGGCATCAAGCGCATGCCTTGATTTCAAATTTGAGAGGACTCTTCGTGAATAAGTCTGAACTGATCGATCACATTGCCACGCAAGCGGATATTTCCAAGGCAGCGGCGGCGCGGGCTTTGGAAGCAGTGATAGTCGGTGTCAAGACCACGTTGAAGAAGAATGGCACGGTGTCGCTGGTGGGTTTCGGCACATTCAGCGTTACCAAGCGTGCTGCGCGTGCGGGCCGCAACCCACGCACGGGTGACGCCATCAAAATCAAGTCCGCCAAGGTGCCAAAATTCCGTCCGGGCAAAGCTTTGAAAGATGCGGTCAATTAATCCCGTATAATTTCGGGTTTTCCGGGTGCTTAGCTCAGTTGGTAGAGCGTCGCCTTTACACGGCGCAGGTCGGCGGTTCGAGCCCGTCAGCACCCACCAAAAATTTCAATGGAAGTACGGTGCCAAGTTCGATTGAGTTCGATTTGGTGCATGGCATCAATCACAATGCCAGCTCATTCAAAGGCGGACCTCGGTTCGCCTTTGTCGCATTCGCATGCATGTCTGAGGTTTTTCGATGTTTGAGTTCGTCCGTAAACACACGCGCCTGTTTCAGTTCATTCTGCTGATTCTGATCCTGCCATCGTTTGCCTTGGTGGGCATTGAGGGCTACACGAGCTTTATGGACGGCGCCAATTCAAGCGTGGCGACGGTCGATGGCCAAAAGATCACGCAAACCGAATGGGATAACGCCAAGCGTCAGCAGGCTGAGCGCATGCGCGCGCAGATGCCTAATCTGGATCCCAAGCTGCTGGATTCGCCGGAAGCCCATAAGGAGGCCCTGGAAGGTTTGGTGCGTGAGCGCGTGCTGCAGGCAGCGGCCAAGGATCAGCATTTCATCGTCAGCGATGAGCGCCTGCAGTCCTTGTTCCTGAACGACCCGCAGTTTGCGTTCCTGCGTAATCCCGATGGCTCGGTCAATAAGTCGGTGATTGCAGCGCAAGGTATGAGCTCGCAGATGTTTGTTGAGCGCCTGCGGCAAGACCTGACCCTGCGTCAAGTCACACTGGGTGTAACGGCTTCTGGCTTGGCCAATAGCGCCAATGCGAATGTGGCTTTTGATGCGCTGCTGCAGCAGCGTGAGTTGCAATTGCAGCGCTTCGACGCCAAGGACTTTGCGGCCAAGATTGAGCCGACCGAAGCGCAGCTGGAAGCTTTCTACAAAGATCCGGCCAATGCCGCGCAGTTCCAATTGCCTGAGACTGCCCAAATCCAGTACCTGGTGCTAGATCTGGAAGCCTTGAAGAAGGGCGCGAGCTTCAGCGAAGAAGACCTGCGCAAATACTATGACGAGAACGCTTCGCGCTACGCCGTGGCCGAAGAGCGCCGTGCCAGCCACATCTTGATCAAGGCCGAGAAGTCGGCCTCTGCGGAAGAGCGCAGCAAAGCCAAGGCGCGCGCCGAGGAATTGTCCGCCCAGGCTCGCAAGAACCCGGCCATGTTTGCCGAGTTGGCGCGCAAGAATTCGCAAGACGAAGGTTCGGCGGTGAATGGTGGTGACCTCGACTTCTTCGGTCGTGGCGCCATGGTCAAGCCTTTTGACGATGCCGTCTTCGCCATGAAGAAGGGTGAAATCAGCTCGCCCATCGAGTCGGACTTTGGCTTTCACGTCATCGAGTTGACCGGCGTGCGCGGCGGTGACAAAAAGGGCTTCGACACCGTTCGTGCCGAAGTGGAAGCCGAGGTGCGCAAGCAACTGGCCCAGAAGCGTTACTCGGAAGCTGCGGAGCAGTTCAGCAATATGGTTTATGAGCAGGCCGATAGCCTGCAGCCCGCGGCGGACAAGCTCAAGCTGAGCATCGCTACTGCCACGGTGCAGCGTACCCCTGCGCCTGGTGCGGCGGGTCCCTTGGCATCAGCCAAGCTGCTGGAGGCTGTGTTCGGTAACGACGCGCTGCGTAACAAGCGAAACACCGAGGCGGTTGAGACCGCGCCGAATCAGATGACTGCTGCGCATGTGGTCCAGCACAACCCTGCCAAGATGCAAGCCTTGGCCGAGGTGCGGGATCGCGTTCGTGCTCAGGTGCTGAATAAATTGGCGACGGCGGAAGCAGCTAAGGCCGGCGAGGCCAAGCTCGAAGCCCTGAAGAAGGGCGGCGATGCCGCAGGCCTGAGTGAGCCGACGCTGGTGTCGCGCGCGCAATCGCGCGGTCTGCCGCGCAAGGTGTTGGAGGCTGTGTTGGCGGCCGATGCCAGCAAGCTCCCTGCCTATGTGGGCGTGGATGCGGGTGATGGCAGCTACGTGGTGGCGCGCCTCAACAAGCTGCACGATCGTGATCCGGCTGTGATCGACGGCCAGCGTGCCGCTCAGCAATACGCGCAAGCCTGGAGCGCGGCTGAATCTCAAGCCTATCTCGCAGCCTTGAAGGCTCGTTTCAAGGCTGTGGTGAAGGCGCCTGGCGCGGCTGCTTCGGCGGCTCAGCAGTAAGCTGATACTGAACGGTTCATGGTGGCGGGGCGTTTGAGCGCTGTCGGCGTGAATCGATCCGCCGGTAGGCGGATCCTTCCAAAGTTTAAATTTTTTTCAAAAACCTCTTAAGTCGACCTAAAAGTCGTACTATAATGAGAGTCTCAGCGGTGGTTGTAGCTCAGTTGGTAGAGTCACGGATTGTGATTCCGTTTGTCGTGGGTTCGAGTCCCATCAGCCACCCCAAGAAATTGCAGACTATTGTTAGTCTGCTAGAAACAGGCTCCTCAAGGGCCTGTTTTTCTTTGTGCGCTTGAGCTTGCTGCCAGGCGCATCGTTGACGCATCAACGTTGATCACAAAAAAGGGACCTGTTTTACAGGTCCCTTTTTGCTTTGCGTCTTTGTCAGCGCTTGGCTCTAGCTCACACCAGTCCTTGCTTGCTGGCCAGCACGGCCGCCTCGGCGCGGCTGGAGACGTTGAGTTTTTTGTAGATGCTCTTGATGTGGTCGTTGACCGTGAACCACTTGATGCCCATCAGGTTGGCGATTTCCTTGATGGTGAAGCCTTTGCTGAGATAGGTCAGCACTTCGCTTTCACGCGGCGTCAGGCGTTCCCACTCGGGTGGCGGGTCCAGCACGACGCCGCGGCCACTGGCAAAGGTAGCGGTGGACGACAGTGCACCAAAACCAGAGTTGAGCGCCATCGGGCTGCTGTCACTAGCTACGCCGGGGCGGAAGTGGGACAGCAGTCGGCGCGCAATGGCTGGCGACAAAGGCGGCTGACCGCGCACGATGCGCTGCAACTCTTCGACCAGCACTTCGAAGCGGTCTTCCTTCAGCAAATAGCCATCAGCGCCGCATTGCAAGGCGGGGAAAAGATGGTCGTCATCGGAGTACAGCGTGGTGACGATTTTGATCGTCGTTGTGCCCGCCAATTCCGCCAGAAACTCCATGCCATTGCCGTCGGGCAACTCAAGGTCCACGAGGACCAGCTTGAAGCACGCGCCGGGGCTACTCTCGGCAAGTGCGGCGGTGTGTCGGCGGGCGCCTTCAAGGTCGCCGGCCTCGATGATTTCCATCGGGTCGCTGAAGCTCTCTCGCACCACTCGGCACAGAAAGCTGCGGGCAACCGGGTTGTCTTCAATGATGAGTACTTTGACTGCCATGACGAATTGTTCCAGATAGCTTTCATCGTATCTCACAAAGCGCGGATATCGAGCAGTAGGAGGCCGTAAGGCGAATCCTCACCCTTTGCGGCCACGGCCCTTGGCTCAGTTGTGCAGCACGATCTTGCCGATGACTTGGCGGCTGGCCATGCGGGCAAATGCGGCCGGCAATTGCGACATCTCCAGCACGGAATCCAGCACGGGTTTTACCTTGCCCTGCGCGTACCAATGTGCGAGGTGGCCCATCATCTGCGCATTGGCTGCGGGTTCCCGTTTCGCGAACTCGCCCCAGAACACGCCCATCAGGGAGGCGCCTTTGAGTAGGGCTAGGTTTAGCGGCAAGGCCGGAATCTGCCCCTGCGCGAAGCCAATCACGAGGTAGCGGCCGCGCCAGGCGATGGAGCGGAAAACCGGTTCAAACAAGTCACCGCCCACCGGGTCGAAAACAACATCGGGTCCTTTGCCCGCGGTGGCTTCTTTGATGGCCGCGCGCAAATCACCTTGGCTGTAGTTGATGCTGATGTCGGCGCCAAGCGCCATGCACTGCGCGCATTTTTCATCGCTGGAGGCGGCGGCGATGACACGAGCGCCGGCCGCCTTGGCGATCTGTATGGCCGCCGTGCCGACGCCGCCCGCGGCGCCTAGGACCAACACTGTTTCACCGGCTTGCAGGCCCGCGCGGTCGAGCAGGGCGTGGTGGCTGGTGGCATAAGTGCAGATGAAGGCGGCAGCATCCTCAAAAGGGAAGCCGGCCGGCAGGGGCATCAATTGTTTGGCAGATACGCAGGCATGGCTGCCGAAGCCGCCTGTGCCGGCAAATGCGGCAACGGCGTCGCCCGGCTTGAAGCCTGTGACGCCAGCCCCGACGGCTTCGACCACGCCGGCGAATTCAGCGCCCGGCACAAAAGGGAGGGGAGGCTTGATCTGGTACTTGCCCTGCACGATCAGCAGGTCGGGGAAGTTCAGGCTGGCGGCCTTGATTGCCACCAAGACCTCGCCGGGTGCTGGGCTCGGTGTGGGCAACTCACGCCAAACCAGGGCCTCGGGGCCGAGCGGATCTTCACAAAGCCAAGCATGCATGGGGCAACCTTTCGCGTGATGTTCAAGTCAAAAAAATTTAGTCGCGATGATAGGCAGGCTTCAGGCCGCAGGTGGGTCGCGCAGGTGACGGCGTGCCTACAATGCCGCCATGCGCATACTTATCGCCAACGACGACGGATACCTTGCTCCCGGGCTACATGCTTTGGTCAAGGCTTGTGAAGGTTTGGGTCAGATCGAAGTGATCGCCCCCGAGCAGAACGCCAGTGGGACGTCTAACTCGCTCACGCTGGGGCGGCCGCTCTCGGTGTTCAGCGCGGCCAATGGCTTTCGCTACGTCAATGGCACGCCTTCGGACTGCGTGCATGTGGCGCTGACCGGCTTACTCGGCTACAAACCCGATCTGGTGCTCTCGGGCATCAATAACGGCGCCAATATGGGCGATGACACGCTTTATTCGGGGACGGTTGCCGCTGCAACTGAGGGTTATCTTTTTGGCATCCCCTCGATTGCATTCTCTCAAGTTGAGAAGGGCTGGGGTCATTTGGATGTCGCCGCCGCGCTGGCCCGCCAAGTGGTGGAGCAAGTCATTCAAGGTGGCTTGGACAAGGCCTTTTTGCTCAACGTGAATATTCCGAACCGGGCCGATGCGCTGAGCTTGCCCAGGCGTGTGACGCGCTTGGGGCGCCGCCATGCCAGCGAGCCGGTAATCAGGCAACAAAGCCCGCGCGGCGAGACGATTTACTGGATCGGCCCGGCGGGTGATGCCCGTGAGGCCGGCGCCGGCACCGACTTTCACGCCACGGCGGCAGGCGAAGTGTCGATCACGCCCTTGCAAGTGGATCTGACCCATCACGCCGTGTTGCCGGAGTGGGCGGCGCGCCTCGGTCAAGAGGCATGACAACGCCGGCCAATAAGCCGCAGCGCTTCCCGGCGGGTTTGCAAAAATCCCTGGGTAATAGTTCGCGCGAAGTTCTGATGCCGCAGCGTCATCTGCGCGAAGCCGCTGCCGACGCAGCCCGTTTGGCGCCGCCCAGCGGCTTAGGCATGGATTCACAGCATGTGCGGCGCCGCATGGTGCAGCGCCTCCAGCAGGCGGGCTTGCAGGACGAGCGCGTGTTGCAAGCGCTGGCCGAAGTGCCTCGGCATGAGTTCGTCGACAGCGCCTTGGCGATCCAGGCCTATGAAGACACCAGCTTGCCGATCGGTCATGGCCAGACGATTTCCAAGCCATCGGTCGTGGGTCGCATGATTGCTATTTTGTTTGGTGGCGGTGCCGCTCGGCAACTTGGTTCCTTGGGCCGAGTCTTGGAGATCGGCACCGGCTGCGGTTACCAGGCGGCGGTTTTGGCGAGCCTGGCGCGGCAGGTGGTGTCGATCGAGCGATTGCGGCCCTTGCACGACAAGGCTCATGCCAATTTGCAAGCGCTGCGTCTGAGTCAGATTCGTTTGATTTACGGTGATGGCCGCTTGGGCCATCCGGGTGGTGCACCGTTTGACAGCATCATTGCCGCTGCAGGGGGGGATGATTTGCCGCCCGCTTGGCTAGCCCAGTTGGCGCCGGGTGGCCGTTTGGTTGCGCCCATGGTGGCGCCAGGTGGGCAGGGTCAGGTGCTGGTGGTGGTGGATCATCTGGTTGATGCAGGAATCAGCCGCTTTGTGCGCAGCGAGTACGAGGCCGTCCACTTCGTGCCATTAAAATCTGGCGTGTTGTGAGTCGCTGGGGCAGGGCCATGCCGTTTGGCTTAATCGCATCGGTCGTCGCTCTCAGTCCTCGTCCTTGATCGTTTGGGTCTGGCATGAAAATGCAGCATTGAACGCACCCCAATCGGCTTCTGAACTTTCACTGAATCAGTCAGCGAATCAACGCATGCAAAAGAACTCTCTCTCCCGCATCTCTCTCTCGCTGCTGTCGGCTGGCTTGTTGGCCTTGCTGTCCGCTTGCGGCACCAGCCTGAACAAGGCCCCGGTAGAGGACCGCACACCGGTCAAATCCGGCAAGCCGACTGCGGGTGCCGCGGCAGTTGTGCCTGCGCCTGCAACCAGTGATGTGAAGCCCCTGCCCGGCATTGAGAATGCAGGCAAGCCCGGCTATTACACCGTCAAGCCCGGCGACAACCTGATTCGCATCGGGATGGAGAACGGACAGAGCTGGCGCGATCTGGTCAAGTGGAACGGCTTGGACAATCCCAATGTGATCGAAGTTGGCCAGGTCCTTCGCGTGGTGCAGCCGGGTGTGGATGCTGCATCGGTCAGCATCCGGCCCGTGTCTTCGGCCAAGGTGGAAACGCGCCCGCTGGATGCCAAGACGCCAGCGACGGCTGCGGCTTCGGCGCCTGCATCCAATCCCGCTTCCGCGACAGCGCCGGCTAAGATCGAAGAGGACGACATCAGCTGGGCTTGGCCTGCTTCAGGCAGCGTGATCACCAGCTTTGATGAGGCTCGCAACAACAAGGGCTTGGACATTAATGGCAAGGCGGGCGATGCAGTTTTGGCTGCCGCCGATGGCCGGGTCATGTATGCTGGCTCGGGCTTGCGGGGCTATGGTCAGATGATCATCATTAAGCACAATGCTGGCTACCTCAGTGCTTATGCCCACAACCAAGCCTTGCTGGTCAAGGATGATCAAGTTGTGCGCAAGGGGCAGAAGATAGCCGAGATGGGGTCTAGCGATGCAGATCAGGTCAAGCTTCACTTCGAGATTCGCCGCCAAGGCAAATTGCTCGATCCAGCGAGAGTTTTGCCTAGCCGCTGAACGCGCAAGGCTTGGGGTGAGGCGTCATGAAACATGCTGACGCACCATCATCAAGGTCCTCTGCTGGTCATGCGCCCTTTGCCATTGATGCTGCATTAGGCGCATTGGAGGGGGAGGCCTCCCATGCTGCGTCGTCCGACGCAACGTCGGATGAAGAAGGGTTGGCCAAACCTCCTACAGCCCTGAACGGTCACGCCGGCGAGTTCGATGCCGAGGCGGATCCCGGCAATGCCTTGCAGGCATATTTGCGCGATATTCGCCGCACCCCTTTGCTGAGCCCGGAAGACGAATACGCTACTGCATTGGAGGCGCGTACAGGCAGCTTTGCTGCGCGCCAGGCCATGATCAAGCACAACCTGCGCTTGGTCGTCAGCATCGCCAAAAACTATCTGGGCCGCGGCCTGCCGATGAGTGATTTGATCGAGGAGGGCAACCTCGGTTTGATGCATGCCATCGGCAAGTTCGAGCCTGAGCGGGGTTTTCGTTTCTCGACTTATGCAAGCTGGTGGATACGCCAGAGCATCGAGAGTGCGCTGATGCATCAGGCGCGCTTGGTGCGCTTGCCTGTGCACATCGTGCGCGAACTCAATCAGGTCTTGAAGGCCCGGCGCGCGCTGGAGGCGGTGCAAAGCCAGCATGGTGTCGAGGCCAAGGTGCGGGTTGAAGACGTGGCCGCCGCGGTCGGGCGGCCGGTGGAAGATGTGGCCGAGTTGCTGTCCTACGCCGAACTGCCGAGTTCGCTGGACTCTCCCGTTGATCGCAATGGCGAGGGAGGTGAGTCCATGATGGATCTGGTGGCGGATGAGCAGGCCATCGATCCGCTTGGCCTTCGACTCAGTCATGAGTTGGAGGACTTGGTCTCGCACGGCTTGGCGGCCTTGAGCGAGCGCGAGCGCGAGGTCTTGGCTGGGCGATTTGGTTTGGCTGACCGTGAGCCTGAAACCTTGGATGTGTTGGCCACCCGCTTGCATCTGACACGTGAGCGTATTCGGCAAATTCAGATTGAAGCCCTGGCTAAGCTCAAGCGCAACATGATGCGCCACGGCATCGATCGCGATTCGATTTTTTAGGTCGGGGCGGCCGCCGCGCGCGTGGGCTTTGCGGAGCCTGGGATAATCGCGCCCATGATTCAAGATTCAGAATGGCTCAAGGTCGAATCCATCGACCTCGACGCGCAGGGCGTGGCCCACAAAACGGATGGCAAGGTGGTTTTCATCGAGGGCGCATTGCCCGGTGAAGAGGTTCAGGTCACTACCGGCCGCAAGAAAAATAGCTGGGAACAGGGCACGATGACGGCGATGCGGCATGAAAGCTCGCAGCGCGTCACGCCCGGTTGCCCGCACTTTGGCTTGCATGCCGGGGCCTGCGGGGGCTGCAAGATGCAGCACCTTCACGCGGGTGCGCAAGTGGCCGTCAAGCAGCGGGTGGTGGAGGACAACCTCTGGCACTTGGGCAAGGTCAAGGCCGAAACCTTGTTGCGACCCATTGAAGGGCCAACCTGGGGCTATCGCTACCGCGCGCGATTCTCGGTGCGCTATGTGCCCAAGAAGGCGCAGGTCCTGATCGGCTTTCATGAGCGCAAGAGCCGCTATGTGGCGGATATGCAGGTCTGCAAGGTGGTGCCGCAGCGCGTCAGTGATTTATTGATGCCGCTGCGTGAATTGATCGCCAGCATGGATGAGCGTGACCGTCTGCCGCAAATCGAATTGGCGATGGGTGACTCGGTGATTGCGCTGGTGCTGCGCAACCTCAATCCCCTGCCTGATGCGGACAAGGCCCGCTTGCGCGACTTTGCGGCCAAGCATGATGTGCAGTGGTGGTTGCAGCCCAAAGGGCCGGACACAGTGCATTTGCTGGACGAGGGCGGGGCGCAACTGGCCTACAGCCTACCTGAGTTTGGCGTGGTGATGCCCTTCAAGCCGACCGACTTCACGCAGGTGAATCCCCATATCAACGCCGTCTTGGTCGGCCGTGCGCTGCGCCTGCTGGATGTGCAGAAGGATGAGCGGGTGATCGACTGGTTCTGCGGCTTGGGCAATTTCACTTTGCCCCTGGCCACCAAGGCGCGCGAGGTGCTGGGCATCGAAGGCAGCGAGACCTTGGTGCAGCGCTCGCGCGAGAATGCCCGAGCCAACGGCTTGGCGGAGAAGACGAGTTTCGAGGCGCGCAATTTGTTCGAGATGACGCCCGCCTTGCTCGCGGCCGACGGCGTGGCCGATAAATGGCTGGTGGACCCGCCGCGTGATGGTGCTTTCGCCTTGGCTAAGGCGGTGGCTGATATTGCGCTTGACCCGAGCCTGGCACCTGGCTGGCAGCCTCCCAAGCGGATTGTTTACGTCAGTTGCAATCCGAGCACTCTGGCGCGCGACGCGGGCTTGCTGGTCAATGTGGCGGGCTACCGCTGCACGGCGGCCAGTGCGGTGAATATGTTCCCGCACACCTCGCATGTCGAGAGCATTGCGGTGTTTGAACTCGACTCTGGCAATTGAGCCGGGTCTGAAGCGAACAAAGGGCCCGAGGGCCCTTTGTTTCTTTATGCGCCGCGAAGCGGGTGCGCCATCAGGTGGAGCCCATGGATCCGGCTTTGCCGGTCCATCGGGTTCGCCCCCTTGAGGGGGTGGCGCGTCAGCGCCTACGGGGGAGGGTCATCAATCGCGTTCGCCGCCGAAGATGCCGAGCAGGGACAACAGGCTCTGGAACACGTTGTAGATGTCCAAGTAGATTGCCAGCGTGGCCGAGATGTAGTTGGTCTCGCCGCCATCAATCACGCGCTTGATGTCGTAGAGCATGAAGGCAGAAAAGACGGCCATGGACAGGGCCAACATGGTCAGCATCAGGGCTGAAGACTGCAAGAAGATGTTCACCACGCCCACCACCAGCAAGATGATGGCGCCGACGAACAAGAACTTGCCCATGCCGGACAGGTCGCGCTTGATCACCGTGGCCAGCGAGGCCATGGCGAAGAAGATGGCGCCGGTGCCGCCGAAGGCCATCATGATCAGGCTGCTGCCGTTCCTGAAGCCCAGAATGCTTGCCAGCAGGCGCGAAAGCATCAATCCCATGAAGAAGGTGAAAGCCAGCAGGGCGTAAACGCCGGTGCTGCTGTTCTTGGTCTTCTCAACCACGAACATCAGGCCGAAGGCGCCGGCAAAGAACACGATCATGCTCATGCCTGTGCCCATGGCGGCCATGATGCCGGTGGAAACGCCCACCCAGGCGCCCAGCACAGTGGGCACCATGGACAAGGCCAGCAGCCAATAGGTATTGCGCAACACGCGTTGGCGCTCTAGCGCCATGCCAGCGCCGGCGGTGCCGCCGTATTGGGTTTGTAGGGTTTCGTTCATCACAGTCCTCCGAAAATTAGTTCAAAGCTGCCGAGGCGGGCATCGGTCCCAGCCATGCGGCAACTGCCGCGACTGTAGCCTGTTTGGCTGGCGTAGGTGGCGCTTGGGCATCGGCCCTGACAAGCTAAAGTGGGGCCTTCACTCACAAAATCAATCCCATGAAGCAAAAGCCCTATCTTTCCATGGCTGAAGTCAAGCTGATCGCCGCGGCCGCCGAAGCGGAAGCGCTGGCCCATCAGTGGGCAGTCAGCATTGCCATTGTTGATGATGGTGGCCATCTGCTGTGGCTGCAGCGCCTGGATGGTGCCGCGGCTATTTCGGCCCAGATTGCCCCAGCCAAGGCCCATACCTCGGCACTGGGTCGGCGCGAGTCCAAGATTTACGAAGACATCATCAACCAAGGCCGCGTTTCGTTTTTGAGCGCGCCTGGCTTGAATGGCTTGCTGGAAGGTGGCGTGCCGATTCTGGTGGACGGGCAATGCGTTGGCGCCGTCGGCGTGAGCGGGGTCAAATCCACGGAAGATGCGCAGATCGCACGCGCAGGTATTGCGGCGCTGAACTGAGCGATCGGCGGTGGTTCGGTGGTGGGTGGCAAGCTGGTAATTCTTGTCACATGCGGGTCAAAAGTTTTGTGTAGCGACTGGTGATAACCCTGGTCGGGTATACTTAGCAGGTTTACCCGCAACCTACCGCCTCCAGCGAAACTCAAACCAGTTTCTTCACCGGACTCAGGTCACTTCTTGCCACCACGATGCGCGATGTGCGATGTGCGGTGCGCCAAGTCGATGAGCAGAGCTGGGCGCGCACTCTACCGGAGTCCCCCGTGCTGTCCGATCTGCTCCATACCCCCCACGCGATTCTCGCCCTGGCAGACGGCACGGTCTTCAAAGGCAGCGCCATCGGCGCTGCTGGCCACACTGTCGGTGAGGTGGTGTTCAACACCGCCATGACCGGCTACCAAGAAATCCTCACTGACCCGAGCTACTGCCGGCAGATCGTGACCCTCACGTATCCGCACATCGGCAACTACGGCGTCAACGACGAGGATGTCGAGGCCTCGAAGATCCATGCCGCTGGTTTGATCATCAAAGAATTGCCTCTGCTGTCGTCCAACTTCCGCGAGACCCGTAGTCTGGGTCAGTACTTGCAGGATGAAGGCACGGTGGCGATTGCCAATATCGATACCCGCCGTCTGACCCGTCTGCTGCGCACCACCGGCGCGCAAAACGGCTGCATCATGGCCTTGCCGTTGGGCGTGGCCATCACGCCGGAATTGATCGCCCAAGCCGTGTCGCTGGCTCAAGCCGCGCCAAGCATGGCCGGCCAGGATTTGGCCAAGGTGGTCAGCACCGAAAAGACGCATGCCTGGACGCAGACCGAATGGACCCTGGGCAAGGGCTACGGCGAGCAGGCCCAGCCCCGCTTCCATGTGGTGGCTTATGACTTCGGCGTGAAGAGCAACATCTTGCGCATGCTGGCTTCGCGCGGTTGCAAGATCACGGTGGTGCCGGCGCAAACGCCAGCCTCGGTGGTGTTCGGCATGGAGCCCGATGGTGTGTTCCTGTCCAACGGCCCCGGCGACCCGCAGCCCTGCGATTACGCGATTCAGGCGGCGGCTGAGTTGATCGAAGCCGGCATCCCGACCTTCGGCATTTGCTTAGGCCACCAGATCATGGCGCTGGCCTCAGGTGCTAAGACCTTCAAGATGAAGTTTGGCCACCATGGTGCCAACCATCCGGTCAAGGACTTGGACAACGGCCGCGTCTCCATCACCAGCCAGAACCACGGTTTTGCGGTGGTGGCGGAAGACCTGCCTGCCAATCTGCGCGCCACCCACATCAGCTTGTTTGACGGCACGCTGCAAGGCTTGGCTCGCACCGACAAGCCGGCCTTCTGCTTCCAGGGTCACCCGGAAGCCAGCCCCGGCCCGCATGACATTTCGTATTTGTTTGATCGCTTCATCAGTCTGATGGCGAAGGCTTGATGGAGTAAAGACTATGGCAAAACGTACAGACATCAAGAGCATCCTCATCATCGGCGCTGGCCCCATCATCATCGGCCAGGCTTGTGAGTTCGACTATTCCGGCGCCCAGGCCTGCAAGGCTTTGCGCGAAGAGGGCTACAAAGTCATTTTGGTGAACAGCAATCCTGCCACCATCATGACCGACCCCGACACGGCCGACGTCACCTATATCGAGCCCATCACCTGGCAAGTGGTCGAGAAGATCATCGCCAAGGAGCGGCCCGATGCGGTGCTGCCCACCATGGGTGGTCAGACTGCGCTGAATTGCGCGCTGGATCTGCACAAGCATGGTGTGCTGGCCAAGTACAACGTCGAGATGATCGGCGCCAATGAGAAGGCGATCGAGAAGGCCGAAGACCGCCTGAAGTTCAAGGATGCGATGACCAAGATCGGCCTGGACTCGGCCAAGTCTGGCATTGCGCACTCGATGGAAGAGGCGCTGGCGGTGCAAAAGCGCATCACCGCCGAGATCGGTGGCACTGGCTTCCCGATGGTCATCCGCCCCAGCTTCACGCTGGGCGGCACTGGCGGCGGTATTGCCTACAACCCCGAGGAATTCGAGGAAATCTGCAAGCGCGGCCTGGATCTCTCGCCCACCAATGAGCTGCTCATCGAAGAGTCGCTGATCGGTTGGAAAGAGTATGAGATGGAGGTTGTGCGCGACAGCAAAGACAACTGCATCATCGTCTGCTCGATCGAAAACCTGGACCCCATGGGCGTGCATACCGGTGACTCCATCACCGTGGCGCCGGCTCAGACCCTGAGCGACAAAGAGTACCAACTGCTGCGCAATGCCTCCATCGCCATCTTGCGCGAAATCGGCGTGGACACGGGTGGCTCGAATGTGCAGTTCTCGATCAATCCCAAGAACGGCCGCATGACCGTGATTGAGATGAACCCGCGCGTCTCGCGTTCCTCGGCACTGGCCTCCAAGGCCACCGGTTTCCCGATCGCCAAGATCGCCGCCAAGCTGGCCGTGGGCTACACCCTGGACGAGCTGCGCAACGACATCACCGGCGGCGTGACCCCGGCGTCGTTTGAGCCCAGCATCGACTATGTGGTCACCAAGATCCCGCGTTTCGCCTTCGAGAAGTTCCCGATGGCCGATTCGCGTCTGACCACGCAGATGAAGTCGGTGGGTGAGGTGATGGCCATGGGCCGCACCTTCCAGGAAAGCTTCCAGAAGGCCCTGCGTGGCTTGGAAACCGGCATTGACGGCCTGACCGAGCGCAGCACCGACCGCGAAGAAATCGTGCAAGAGATCGGCGAGCCCGGCCCTGAGCGCATTCTGTTCGTGGCGGATGCTTTCCGCCTCGGGCTGAGCCAAGCCGAAGTGTTTGAAGAGACGGCCATCGACCCCTGGTTCCTGGCGCAAATCGAGCAACTGGTGCAGATCGAGCAATCGCTGGCTGGTCGCGCGCTGGCTTCGCTGTCGGTGGACGAAATGCGGCTGCTGAAGAAGAAAGGCTTCTCGGACAAGCGTCTGGGTAAGCTCTTGGCCAGCAATCAGCACGATGTGCGCCGTGCCCGTCATGCGCTGGGCGTGCGCCCGGTCTACAAGCGGGTGGATACCTGCGCGGCCGAGTTCTCGACCGAAACGGCCTATATGTATTCGACCTACGAGGAAGAGTGCGAAGCCGAGCCGACGAACAACAAGAAGATCATGGTGCTGGGCGGTGGCCCGAACCGTATCGGTCAAGGTATTGAGTTCGACTACTGCTGCGTTCACGCCGCCTTGGCCATGCGCGAAGACGGTTACGAGACCATCATGGTCAACTGCAACCCCGAGACCGTGTCGACCGACTACGACACCTCGGATCGCCTCTACTTCGAGCCGGTGACGCTGGAAGACGTGCTGGAAATCGTCGAGAAGGAAAAGCCCGTCGGCGTGATCGTTCAGTACGGTGGCCAAACGCCTTTGAAGCTGGCCCTGGACCTGGAAGCTAACGGCGTGCCCATCATCGGCACCACGCCCGACAGCATCGACATGGCCGAAGACCGTGAGCGCTTCCAGAAGCTGCTGCACGAGCTGGGCCTGAAGCAGCCGCCCAATCGCACTGCACGTACCGAAGACCAGGCTGTGGCCCTGGCCAATGAAATCGGCTATCCGCTGGTGGTGCGCCCCAGCTATGTGCTGGGCGGCCGCGCGATGGAAATCGTGCACGGCGACAAGGACCTCGAGCGCTATATGCGCGAAGCGGTACGTGTCTCCGACAAGTCGCCGGTGCTGCTGGATCGCTTCTTGGAAGACGCTGTTGAAGTTGATGCCGACTGCATCAGTGATGGCACCGATGTGATGATTGGCGGCATCATGGAGCACATCGAAGCCGCTGGTATCCACTCCGGCGACTCGGCTTGCTCGCTGCCGCCTTACACCCTGTCGGTGGCCCTGCAGGACGAGTTGCGTCGCCAAACGGCGGCCATGGCTCGCGCCCTGAAGGTGGTGGGCCTGATGAATGTGCAATTCGCCATTCAAGGTGACGTCACTGGCGGCTTGGAAGGCGCCACGGTCTATGTGCTGGAAGTGAACCCGCGTGCCTCGCGCACAGTGCCCTTCGTTTCCAAGGCCACCGGCCAGCAACTGGCCAAGATCGCCGCGCGCTGCATGGCGGGCCAGAAGCTCAAGGACCAGAAGGATCGTTTGGGTCGCGTTCCTGCCGAGGTGATTCCGCCTTACTTCAGCGTCAAGGAAGCCGTCTTCCCATTCAATAAGTTCCCGGGCGTGGATCCCATCCTGAGCCCCGAGATGCGTTCCACCGGCGAAGTGATGGGCGCTGCCCGCACCTTCGGTGAAGCGATGTTGAAGAGCCAGCTGGGTGCTGGTTCGCGCCTGCCGCGCCAAGGTAATGTGCTGATCACGGTGAAGAATGCCGACAAGGCACGCGCCGTGGCCGTGGCCAAGGATCTGCATGCCCTGGGCTTCGGCGTGGTGGCGACCAAGGGCACGGCAGCGGCAGTGGCCGAGGCTGGCGTGCCAGTGCGTGTGGTCAACAAGGTCAAGGATGGCCGCCCGCACATTGTCGACATGATCAAGGGCGGCGAGATTCAGCTGGTGTTCACCACCGTGGATGAGACTCGTACCGCGATTGCTGACAGCCGCCACATCCGTCAAGCAGCCCTGGCTGCCCGCGTGACTTACTACACCACCATGGCCGGCTGCGAAGCCGCCGTGGAAGGCATGAAGCACCAAGACGGCTTGCTGGTGCAATCCCTGCAAGAGTTGCACGCCGAACTGGTCTAAACTCCGCACCAACGAACTCCGCCGCCGCGGCTCCAGCTTGGAGCCGCAGCGGCGGATTCATTTTGTCTTTCAAGGTTTACAACTATGGCCACCATCCCCCTCACCACATTCGGCGCTGAGAAGCTCAAAGAAGAACTGCATCGACTCAAAAGTGTCGAGCGGCATGCGGTGATCAACGCGATCGCCGAAGCGCGTGCGCAGGGCGATTTGTCCGAAAACGCCGAGTACGAGGCGGCCAAAGACAAGCAAGGCTTCATCGAAGGCCGCATTCTCGAAATCGAAGGCAAGTTGGCTGCCGCGCAGATCATCGATCCCGCGACAGTGGATGCCGGTGGTCGCATCGTCTTCGGTACGACGGTCTTGCTCGAAGAAGAGGCCAGCGGCGCCGAGGTTACCTACCAGATCGTGGGTGACGATGAAGCGGACCTGAAGCTGGGCAAGATTTCGATCAGCTCCCCAATCGCGCGCGCCTTGATCGGCAAAGAGGCCGGTGATGTGGCTGACGTGATGGCGCCTGGTGGCGTCAAGCGTTACGAAGTGGTCGAGGTGCGCTACGTTTGAGTCGCGCCGCTCCATGCTGAGTCGCTCACGCGTCCTGCTGGCTGCCTTGTGGGGTGGCCTGCTCTTGGCGGTGGCCATGGTGGCGGCACCAAGCGCATTTGATGCGCTTGAGCGCGCGCAGGCCGGCTTGGTAGTGGCCAAATTGTTTGAGAAGGAAGCGGCCATCAGCCTGGCGGCAGCGATGTTGCTGATGCTGATGGAGCGCCGCATGGCGCGCGACGGTGGCGGCCCGGCCTTGTCGGCCAATTTCTTTTTGCCGGCGGGTGCGCTGTTCTGCACGGTGGCTGGCTATTACGCCTTGCAGCCCATGATGGCTGCGGCCAAAGCCGGGCAGGGCACATGGTCATTCATGGCCTTGCACAGCGTGTCGCTGGGGTTTTACGGGCTCAAGACTTTGCTGGTCTTGGCCTTGGCTTGGCGAGTCAGCAAGAACTGATCGGGTCCGTTGAGGCCCTGTGGCCCGGTTCGAATGCTGAAGGCTTTGTGCCTGAATTTAGCCGGGCCAGATCACTCGGACGGCCCGGTTTGGCGGCTTGAGGCAGACAAGGCAAGCCGTTTGGCTTGCCTGTTCAGACTCAGTCTTGCGCCATTTTCTTGACGCTGGTGATGCGGCGCTTGGCGCGCTTGATCTCACCACCTTGAGCGACCCGCTCATTGCCGAGAACGCGCAATTTCTTCATTTGCGGGCGATGGTTGCCGCTCTTGGAGAACTTGACGATCTTGACAACACGGGGAGCGCCCTTGCCGCCAGCTTCGCGCTCGTCATCCGCCTTTTCGGGGATCGGGCGCCAGATGACCAGCAGCTTGCCGATGTGCTGAATCGGCGCAGCATTGAGCTCGCCGCACAAGGAGGCAAAAATGCTCTCGCGGTTTGCTCGGTCATCCGAGAACACGCGGACCTTGATCAGGCCGTGAGAGTTCAGGGCGGCGTCAGTGGCTTTCACCACGGCCGGGGTTAGTCCATCCGAGCCAATCATCACGACGGGGTCGAGGTGATGGGCTTCGGAACGTTTTTCCTTGCGCTGGGCAGGGTTCAATTGAATCGCAGGCATACGCGTATTATCCGTGCAACATGAAGATCAAGACAAAAAGCAAAAAACTTAATAAGACGTGGTTGCATGATCACATCAATGATCCCTACGTCAAGATGGCGCAGCGGGATGGTTACCGTGCCCGCGCCGCTTACAAGCTCAAGGAGATTGACGAGGAGCTCAAGCTGATTCGCCCTGGCCAAGTGGTGGTGGATCTCGGGGCTTCCCCAGGCGCCTGGAGCCAGTATCTGCGCCGTTGTTTCGCCCCCACGGTGGCGGGTGTGGGTGGTGCGGCGGTTGGGCAGTTGAACGGCACCATCATCGCCTTGGACCTGCTGCCTTGTGAGCCAATTGAGGGCGTGCAGTTCCTGCAGGGCGACTTCCAAGACGAAGAATGTTTGAAGGCGCTGGAAGATACGCTGGCCGGGCGGGCCGTGGATCTTGTTGTTTCGGACATGGCCCCCAATCTGTCGGGTATTGAAAACGTCGATGCTGCGCGGATCGCTGGCTTGGTTGAATTGGCCATTGATTTCGCGCAACGCCACCTGAAGCCTGAAGGCGCCTTGGTCACCAAGGTCTTCCACGGCAGCGGTTACACGCAGCTGTTGGAGCAATTCAAGGCCACCTTCAAAAAGGTCAAGCCCATCAAGCCCAAGGCCTCGCGGGATCGGTCCTCAGAGACCTTTCTGATCGGCATTGGCCTGAAGGCGCCGCGGCCCTGAACTTGGGTGTGTATCTTGGGTTTGAATGCCGGAATGGCCCCGCAGTGGGCGCAGAGCGGTAATCGCGGTAATGCCTGACAAATGCCGGGCCTAAGCAAAAGCAGCTCAGGGCCTTGACTGCAATAGAATCAACCCCATATGCCGTGCACATGGCTGCAACGAGTGCAGCTGGGCCGAATTGAATGAAGGAGTCGCGGTGAACAATCAGTGGTTCTCGAAGGTAGCTGTTTGGATAGTGATCGCCTTGGTGCTGTTCACTGTCTTCAAGCAGTTCGATCGAGGTGCAAGCCAAGGCAATCAGCTTGGATATTCGGAATTTCTCGATGAAGTTCAGGCGCACCGCATCAAGTCCGTGACCTTGCAAGAGGGCGGCGCTGGTACTGACATCTTGGCGGAAACCAATGATGGCAAGAAGCTGCGCATCACGGCCACCTATCTGGACCGTGGTCTGGTAGGCGACTTGCGCGCTGCTGGCGTCAAGTTTGATGTCAAGCCGCGTGAAGAGCCTTCCTTTCTGGTCAATATGTTGATCAGCTGGGGTCCCATGCTGCTCTTGATCGGCGTTTGGGTTTACTTCATGCGCCAGATGCAAGGCGGCGGCAAAGGCGGAGCTTTCAGCTTCGGCAAGTCCAAGGCGCGCATGCTTGATGAGGCGAACAACACCACGACCTTTGCCGATGTGGCCGGCTGCGATGAGGCCAAGGAAGAGGTCAAGGAGTTGGTCGACTTCCTGAAGGATCCGCAGAAGTTCCAAAAGCTCGGCGGCCGGATTCCGCGCGGCGTGCTGCTGGTCGGCCCTCCGGGTACCGGCAAGACCTTGTTGGCCAAGGCGATTGCTGGCGAGGCCAAGGTGCCTTTCTTCTCAATCTCAGGTTCTGACTTTGTCGAGATGTTCGTCGGCGTGGGTGCTGCCCGCGTGCGCGATATGTTCGAGCAAGCGAAGAAAAGCGCACCCTGCATCATCTTCGTGGACGAAATCGACGCGGTCGGTCGTCATCGCGGTGCTGGCCTGGGCGGTGGTAACGACGAACGTGAGCAGACTCTCAACCAGATGCTGGTGGAGATGGACGGCTTCGAGACCAATCTGGGTGTGATCGTGATGGCGGCCACCAACCGGCCCGACATTCTTGATCCCGCTTTGCTGCGTCCCGGTCGTTTCGACCGTCAGGTTTATGTGACCCTGCCGGACGTGCGTGGCCGCGAGCAGATCCTCAATGTGCATATGCGCAAGGTGCCGGTCGGTCAGGACATTCGTGCCGACATCCTGGCGCGCGGTACGCCTGGTTTCTCCGGTGCTGACTTGGCCAATCTGGTCAACGAAGCAGCGCTGTTTGCGGCTCGCCGCAGTGGCCGTGTGGTCGAGATGCTCGACTTCGAGAAGGCCAAGGACAAGATCATGATGGGCCCCGAGCGCAAGTCCATGATCATGCCGGAAGAGGAGCGCAAGAACACGGCTTACCACGAAGCTGGTCATGCGCTGGTGGCTCGCCTGATGCCCAAGACCGATCCAGTGCATAAGGTCACTGTGATTCCGCGTGGCCGTGCCCTCGGCGTGACCATGCAGCTGCCTGAAGGCGATCGCTACAGCCTGGACAAGGAGCGCATGCTCTCTACCATCTCGGTGCTGTTCGGTGGCCGTATCGCCGAAGAAGTGTTCATGAACCAAATGACCACTGGCGCGTCGAACGACTTTGAGCGTGCCACCTCGATCGCTCGCGATATGGTGATGCGCTACGGCATGACCGATGAGCTGGGCCCGATGGTGTACTCGGAAAACGAAGGTGAAGTTTTCCTCGGTCGCTCGGTCACCAAGACGACCAGCATGTCCGAAGAAACCATGCGCAAGGTGGACTCTGTGATCCGCCGCATCATCGACGAGCAATACGGCATTGCGCGTCACTTGATCGAAGAGAATCAAGACAAGATGCACGCCATGGCCAAGGCCTTGCTCGAGTACGAGACGATCGATGCTGATCAGATCGACGACATCATGAGCGGCAAGCCGCCGCGTCCTCCTAAGGATTGGACAACCCCAAGTGGTGGCAAGTCCGACGGCACACCACCGCCGGTCAATACCGACAGCGCACCCGCTGCGGCCTGATAATTTTCTTTGAACGAACTCAAAAGGGCTGGTCTTCCGGGACTAGCCCTTTTTTATTCCCGATGAGCTTTTGGCAAACCACACGATTTCAAATTGATCTGAGCAGCCCACGCGTGATGGGCATCGTCAATGTCACGCCGGACTCTTTTTCGGACGGTGGGCAGTATGGCGATGCGGCACAGGCCATTGCGCATTGCGAGCAGTTGCTCGCGGAGGGGGCTGACATCCTGGACATCGGTGGAGAGTCGAGCCGTCCTGGCGCTCAGGTGCTCAGCGCCGAGGAGGAGTGGGCACGAGTCGCCCCAGTCCTGCGGGCTGCGCTGAGCATGGGCGTTCCTGTGTCCTTGGATAGCTGGAAGCCAGAGGTGATGGCGCGAGCGCTGGAGCTCGGTGTCGATATCCTCAATGACATCCATGCTTTTCAATCTCTTGATGCCATGCAACTGGTAGCGGCGAATGCATCCGTGGGCCTGTGTGCCATGCATATGCGCGGGGACTCGAGCACCATGCAGCAACTCACCGACTATGTCGATGTGGTTGTCGAAGTGGCTGAGTTTTTGAAATCTAGGGCCGAGGCTTTGCGGGCTGTTGGCGTCGCGGCTACGCGCATCGTCCTGGATCCAGGCTACGGCTTTGCCAAAACGACGCCGCAGAACTTTGACATGTTGGCGCGGCAGGCTGAACTGCTCGGTCTCGGCTATCCGCTGCTCGTGGGCTGGTCTCGCAAACGGTCATTGGGTGATGTGACGGGGCGTTCAGTTGATCAGCGTCAGCCCGCCAGTGTGGCGGCTGCGGTGCTGGCAATGGCGCGCGGCGCGGCCGTGCTCAGGGTTCATGATGTGGCTGCCACAGTGGACGCAGTCAAAGTGTTTCAAGCTGCCACCCAGAAGGGGGAGGGCTGAAGTGGCGCCTCAATCTTGGCTGACAATAGGTTCAAATCAATCAGGAGTTCGTTTTTCATGACTCGCAAGTATTTTGGAACCGATGGCATTCGCGGCACTGTGGGTCAAGGCCCCATTACTCCTGACTTCATGTTGCGCTTGGGTCATGCCGTAGGTCAGGTCTTGCGCAAGCAAGGCGGCCGGCCAAGTGTTTTGATTGGCAAGGACACCCGTATTTCGGGTTACATGATCGAATCTGCCCTGGAGGCTGGCTTTGCATCCGCCGGCGTGGATGTGCAGTTGACTGGCCCTTTGCCCACGCCTGGGGTGGCCTATTTGACACGCGCCCTGCGGCAGGATCTGGGTGTGGTGATCAGCGCATCGCACAACCCCTTTGCCGACAACGGCATTAAGTTCTTCTCCTCCAAGGGCGAAAAGCTGCCCGACGCTTGGGAGTTGGCTGTTGAAGCGGCGCTGGAAGATGCGCCCACCTGGATCGATTCGGCTAATTTGGGCCGGGCTCGCCGCATCACTGATGCGCGCGGTCGTTATATCGAGTTCTGCAAGAACAGCTTTGGTTCAGACCTGACCCTCAAGGGCTTGAAGATTGTGGTGGATGCGGCCAATGGCGCGGCTTACCACGTGGCCCCGGACGTTTTTCATGAACTCGGCGCCGAGGTGATTTCCATCGGCTGCAGCCCGGACGGCTTCAACATCAACGCGGGTTTTGGTGCCACTTCTCCGGCGGCTTTGGTGCAGGCGGTCAGGGAGCATGGCGCGCATTACGGTGTAGCGCTGGATGGTGACGCCGACCGGCTGCAGTTGGTTGATGCCGAGGGGCGCCTCTACAACGGCGACGAGTTGCTGTATGTGATGGTGGCTGATCGGCTCGGCCAAGGTTTGCGGGTGCCGGGCGCCGTGGGTACCTTGATGACCAATATGGCGGTTGAATTGGCCATCAAGGCGCTGGATGTTGATTTCGTGCGCGCCAAGGTGGGTGACCGTTATGTGCTGGAGGAATTGGCGGCGCGAGGCTGGGAGTTGGGCGGCGAGGGCAGCGGCCACTTGTTGGCGCTGGACAAGCACACCACCGGTGACGGCATTGTCAGTGCCTTGCTGATCTTGCAGGCGGTCAGCCGCACCGGCAAGTCATTGGCTGAGCAGTTGGCGCCGGTCACCTTGTTCCCGCAGACCATGATCAATGTGCGCTTGCAAGCCGGCCAGGATTGGAAGAGCAATGCCCACTTGGCTCGTGAGCAGGCCGAGGTGACCTCTGAGCTGGGTTCGCGCGGCCGGGTGCTGATTCGCGCATCGGGCACGGAACCTTTGCTGCGGGTCATGGTGGAGGCCAGTGATGCGCTCGTAGCTAAGCAATGTGCCGAACGCTTGGTCAAGGCTGTGAATGCCTGACGATTGCCTAGCTGCCTGCTCGGCGCGGGCGCCGGGACTGGCTTGAACTAGCCACAGCCAAATGAAAAAGCCCCGGCAGGCCAGACCTACCGGGGCTTTTCTACAGGCTCGGACTCTTGTGGTCCGCCTTGATCTCGTGCCTTACTTCTTTGGAGGTGTCAGCACGCGGTCGATCACGTGCACAACACCATTGCTGGCGCTCAGTTCGCCGTCCTGAACCAGAGCCTCTTCAATCGTCACAAAGCTGCCGGCGCGTGCGGTTGCGACGGTGGCGCCATTCAGTGTCGTGACGTTGGCATTCTTGATGTCGGCGGCTGCCAGCTTGCCGGCCACCAGGTGGTAGTTCAGCACGACCTTCAACTGCGCTGGATTCTGATTCAGCGCTTCCATCGTCTTAGCGGGGACGGCCTTGAACGCCTCGTTGCTCGGGGCGAACACGGTCAGCGGGCCGGCTGCGTTCAGCTCGGCTTTCAGTCCAGCTTGCTCAATCAATTGGCTGAAGGTGCTGAGTTGGGGCGTACGGGCTACAGTTTCGGCCAGAGAGACTGGGGTTGGGGCGGGTGTGGCGCAAGCGCTCAGGCCAAGAACGAGTGCGGCTGCGCTGCAAATTGCCAATGCCCGGCGTGCGGTATTCAACTTCATCGAAGCTCCAGAGTAGGGTGAGGTGGATGGATACATCAGCATCAGCTTAGGCATCGAATGTGACAGTTCAATGAACACTATGTGACTCCGTCATTACCTGTAATATTGCGGGCGAATTCCCTGTGGTCGAGGCGTGTGTCACGTGGGTGTCATATTTAAGTCATAGCATCCACCCCATCGTTAACCCTGAGAGTGATAGGTCGCATATGAAGTTTGCTCAAGTCCGCGCTGGTGTTGTCCTCGCTGCCACCCTGGCCATGCTGCCCTTGGTGCATGCACAGGATGTCACGGGTGCTGGTGCCTCCTTCCCGGCACCAATCTATGCCAAGTGGGCCGATTCTTACAACAAGGCCAGCGGCGTCCGTATCAACTACCAATCGGTGGGTTCGGGTGCTGGCATCAAGCAAATCAAGGCCAAGACCGTTGACTTCGGAGCCTCGGATGCGCCGCTGAAAGACGAAGACCTGGCCAAGGACGACATGATCCAATTCCCCACCGTCATTGGCGGTGTGGTGCCGGTGCTCAATATCAAGGGCATCACGCCTGGTCAAGTTCGTATGACTGGCACCGTGTTGGGTGACATCTATCTGGGCAAGATCACCAAGTGGAATGACGCGGCTTTGACCGCCCTGAATCCGGGCGTGCCGCTGCCGGATACCACCATTGCCGTGGTGCGCCGTGCTGACGGTTCGGGTACCAGCTTCTTGTTCACCAACTATCTGTCCAAGGTGAATGCCGAGTGGAAGGCCAAGGTCGGTGAGGGCACCGCTGTCAACTGGCCTACTGGTGCCGGTGGCAAGGGCAACGAAGGCGTTTCCTCCTACGTTCAGCGCCTGCCCAACTCGATTGGTTATGTCGAGTACGCCTACGCCAAGCAAAACAAGATGTCTCACGTTCTGCTGAAGAACCAGTCGGGTGCTTTCGTGGCGCCTAGCGATGCAGCCTTCAAGGCCGCTGCTGCTGGTGCTGAGTGGTCCAAGAGCTTCTACCAAGTGCTGACCGAGCAAGCTGGCAAAGACAGCTGGCCCATCACCGGCGCCACTTTCATCCTGATGCACAAGAAGCAAGACAAGCCAGCTTCTGCGGCCGCCACCTTGAAGTTCTTTGACTGGGCTTACGCCAGTGGCGACAAGACGGCTGATGAGCTCGACTATGTGCCGCTGCCCGCCGCTGTGAAGGATCTGGTGCGCAAGCAGTGGGCCGACAATCTCAAGGACGCTTCCGGCAAGGCCATCAGCTTCAAGTAATCAAAGTCCAAAGGCCATTTGGTCTCTAGACACAATCCGGGTTGACTCAGTGCAGTTGACTCGGATGTTCTTGCGTCAGCAAAGCGCAATTTCTCCATCATCAACGCACTAGCATGCGGAGGCCCCGTGGCCGCAATACTCCCAGCCAACAAGTTTGATTCCAGCGCTGAGGTTGAAAAGACTCAGCCCAGAAGCAGTCCGCCAACGCGGCGCGCGGTTGCGCCGTGGGCTGACACCGTCTTTTCACTTCTGGCTCACGGCGCAGCCTGGCTGACCCTGGCTTTGCTGGTTGGCATCATCATTTCGCTGCTGATCGGCGCGATGCCGGCCATTCGCGAATTCGGCCTGAGCTTTTTGTGGACCAGTGAATGGGACCCGGTGCAGGAGAAGTTCGGTGGCCTGGTGATGATCTACGGTACCTTGATGACCTCCTTCATCGCCTTGTTCATCGCCGTGCCGGTCAGTTTTGGTATTGCCTTGTTCCTGACCGAGTTGTCGCCCAACTGGCTCAAGCGGCCTCTGGGCGTCGCCGTTGAGTTGTTGGCCGCCGTGCCGTCGATTGTTTACGGCATGTGGGGCCTGCTGGTTTTTGGCCCGATTTTGGCGACCTATGTGCAGCAGCCGCTGCAAAAGCTGCTCGAAGGCGTGCCGTTTTTCAGCACCCTGGTGTCTGGCCCGCCGGTCGGTATCGGCATTTTGTCGGCCGGCATCATTTTGGCCATCATGATCATCCCCTTCATCGCCGCGGTGATGCGTGATGTGTTCGAAGTCACGCCGGCCATGTTGAAGGAATCGGCTTACGGCCTGGGCGCTACCACCTGGGAGGTGATGTGGCGTGTTGTCTTGCCTTACACCAAGACCGGTGTGATGGGCGGCATCATGCTCGGCCTGGGCCGTGCCCTGGGCGAGACCATGGCGGTGACCTTCGTCATCGGCAATATGAATCAACTCAATTCGCTGTCGGTCTTCGAGGCCGCTAACAGCATCACCTCGGCATTGGCGAATGAGTTTGCCGAAGCCGGCGAGGGCCTGCACCAAGCGTCCTTGATCTATCTGGGTCTGGTGCTGTTCTTCATCACCTTTGTGGTTCTGGCTTGTTCCAAGATCCTGTTGTCGCGCTTGAAGAAGAATGAAGGAACGCGCACATGAGCACCATTACGACTGTGGCGTCGACGTCTTCCCTGGGCCTGGATGGCAAGCGTCTGGCCATGCACCGCAAGCGCAAGCGCGTCAATGCCATCGCGCTGAGCTTGGCCCTGGCCTCTATGGCCTTCGGCCTGTTCTGGCTGTTGTGGATTCTGTTTGAAACGGTGCGCTTGGGTGTTGGCGGCTTGAGTCTGGCCACCTTCACCGAGATGACCCCACCGCCACTGGCAGAAACCGGCGGCTTGGCCAATGCCATCTACGGCTCTTTCATGATGGTGGGTCTGGCAACTGTACTGGGCACGCCAGTGGGCATCCTGGCCGGCATCTATTTGGCTGAGTATGGCCAGAAGACTTGGCTGGGCAGCGCGGTGCGTTTCATCAACGACATCTTGCTGTCCGCGCCCTCCATCGTGGTTGGCCTGTTCATCTACGGCCTGATCGTCGCCCGCATGCACTCATTCTCCGGTTTTGCCGGTGTGCTGGCCCTGGCGCTGATCGTGATGCCGGTGGTGATCCGCCAGACCGAGAACATGTTGAGCCTGATCCCCAACGCCTTGCGCGAAGCGGCTTACGCTTTGGGTACGCCGAAATGGAAGGTCATCATGTCCGTCACGCTGAAGGCAGCCCGTGCGGGTGTGCTGACCGGCATCTTGCTGGCTCTGGCCCGAATCTCGGGTGAGACGGCGCCGTTGCTGTTCACGGCCCTGTCCAACCAGTTCTGGACGGCGGACATGAGCCAGCCCATGGCAAGCCTGCCTGTCACCATCTTCAAGTTCGCCATGAGCCCCTATGAAAACTGGCAGAAGCTGGCTTGGGCAGGCGTTTTCATCATCACCATTGGCGTGCTGCTGCTGAACATCCTGGCGCGCATCCTCTTCAAGAACAAGCACTGAGCGGAACATCACATCATGGACGCCAAAGTTGAAATGCCCGTGACCGAGCGGGCCAAGCTCTCGGTACGCAATCTGAACTTCTATTACGGCAATTTCCTTGCCCTGAAGAACATCAATCTGGACATCCCAGAGAAGAAGGTCACCGCCTTCATCGGCCCCTCGGGTTGCGGCAAGTCCACCTTGCTGCGCACGCTCAACCGCATGTTTGAGCTCTACCCGGACCAGCGCGCCGAAGGTGAGATCTTGCTTGATGGCCAGAACATTCTGACCAGCAAGGACGATGTTTCCCTGATCCGCGCCAAGATCGGCATGGTCTTCCAAAAGCCCACGCCTTTCCCGATGTCCATCTACGACAACATCGCCTTTGGCGTGCGTTTGTTCGAAACCCTGCCGCGCGTCGAGATGGACGAGCGCGTGGAGTGGGCGCTGAAAAAGTCAGCGCTGTGGAATGAAGTCAAAGACAAGCTGAACCAGAGCGGTTCTGGCCTGTCCGGCGGTCAGCAGCAGCGCTTGTGCATTGCTCGCGGCATCGCGATCAAGCCCGAGATCTTGTTGCTGGACGAGCCTTGCTCGGCCTTGGACCCGATCTCCACTGGCAAGATCGAAGAGTTGATTCACGAATTGAAAAACGACTACACGGTCGCCATCGTGACTCACAACATGCAGCAAGCGGCGCGTTGCTCGGACTACACGGCGTATATGTACCTGGGTGACCTGATCGAGTTCGGCCCCACAGCCGAGTTGTTCATGAAGCCCAAGCGCAAGGACACCGAGGATTACATCACCGGACGTTTCGGCTGACGCGTCAAACAAGCCAAGCGCTTGAATCTGAATAGGGACTGAGGCCAGCCCATCGGGCCTCGACAATTGAAAAGAGAACTCGCCATGAGTGACAAACATCTCTCCACGCAATTCGACGCCGAGCTGAGCGGCATTTCCACCCGAGTGTTGGAAATGGGCGGCTTGGTGGAATCGCAGGTGGCACAAGCTGTGCTGGCCCTGACCTCCTTCAGCAGCGAAATCGCTAGCGCCGTGCTCAAGCAAGAAGAGCAGGTCAATGCGATGGAAGTGGAAATTGACCGCGATCTGTCTAGCATCATCGCGCGACGCCAGCCCACCGCACGTGATCTGCGCCTGCTGATCGCGATCTCCAAGACCATCGCCAATCTCGAGCGCGTGGGCGATGAGGCCGCGCGTGTTGCACGCACGGTGCAGCGCCTGATCAATTCGGGTGTTTCCAGCCGCCTGCGTTTGCCCATGTCTGACCTGGCTTTTGAGGCAGAGCTGGCGATTGCGCTGCTGCGCAAGGCGCTGGACGCGTTTGCCCGTCTGGATGTGGAACGTGCGATCGAGGTACTCAAGCAAGATGACCAGATCGACAAAGAGTTCGACGGCCTGATGCGCAAGCTGATCACCTACATGATGGAAGATCCGCGCACCATCTCTTCCGCCATTGACATGGTGTTTGTTGCCAAGGCCATCGAGCGCGTTGGTGACCATGCCAAGAACCTGGCCGAAGTGATCATCTACGTAGTCAAGGGCACCGACGTGCGTCACAACACGCCGGAAGCCGTTGAGACCATGGTCCGCTGATTTCGCTGCCATGGCGGTTTGAGCCATGGCCCCTCTGCATGCAAAGTCAAGTTCGCCCCAGGCCTCGATGAGGCCCGCGCCGGTGAGTGTGGTTTCGTGCTCGTCTGAGCAGCAAGCCTAGAGTAATTGAAGGAATCGCAATGAGCCGTATTCTTGTGGTGGAAGATGAGTCGGCGATTGCCGAACTGATTTCGATCAACCTGCGTCATGCGGGCTTCGAGGTCACGATCGCGGCAAGCGCCGACCAAGCCCAATATGAAGTGGACCGGGTGCTGCCTGACCTGGTGGTGTTGGACTGGATGTTGCCGGGCCAATCCGGCTTGGCATTGGCCCGCCAGTGGCGCGGTGCGCCGCGCACCAAGGAATTGCCCATCATCATGCTGACCGCCCGCGCCGAAGAGACCGACAAGGTGTCAGGTCTTGACGCAGGTGCTGATGACTACCTGACCAAGCCGTTTTCGACCAATGAATTGCTGGCGCGGATTCGTGCCGTGCTGCGTCGCAAGGCGCCCGAGGCGCTGGATTCGCAGGTGGAAATTGGTGGCCTCAATCTTGACCCGGGCACGCGCCGGGTCAGCCGCGAAGGCTCGGAAGTGAAGCTGGGTCCGACCGAATTCCGCCTTCTGCATTTCCTCATGACCCATCCTGAGCGGGTGCACAGTCGCTCGCAATTGCTGGACCGCGTCTGGGGTGACCATGTGTTCATCGAAGAGCGTACGGTTGACGTGCATGTCAAGCGTTTGCGGGAGGCCTTGGAGCGCGTCAACTGCGCCCGCATGATCGAGACCGTGCGAGGTGCGGGTTACCGCCTGACCCAGCAACTCAGCGCCTTGCAAGCCTAAGGCCGCAAGGCCTTCGTTCAACAATCAACCGGAATCTACCGTGAGTTGGCTCTTGCCTCGTTTTGTCTTGGCGGCCTTGGCGGTGTGCCTGGGTGCCATGGTTGGCTGGTGGACAGGCCGTTTCTTCGATCTACCCTTTTTGGCTGAAACCTTGGGAGCGGCCAGCGCGGTAGGCGCTCTGGTCGTGATTGACGCCGTGCGAGGGCATCGGCTCTTGCAATGGCTGCGGGGCTCCCAGCAGGATACAGCGCCTCGTGACACGGGGCTGTGGGGTGAACTCGGCTACCGCATTGAGCGTGCCGTGCGCGATCGCGAGAAGGTGATTGCCCGCGAGCGCTTGCAACTGGACCAGTTCCTGTCCGCCATCGAGGCCTCGCCCAACGGCGTGCTGATGCTGGACGCGCAGGAGCAGATTCTTTGGTGCAATCGGGTAGCGGCCGACCATTTTTCGCTCGACCCGCAACGCGACCTGCGCCAGCGCATCACCAATCTTGTGCGCTCGCCCGCCTTTGTGGCCTTCTTGCAAGAGGGCAGTTTCGAGCAGACCTTGCTGCTGCGTAATGTGCGCGGCTTCGGCGCCTTGTCTGTGGTGATCCGGCGTTATGGCGAGGGCATGAAGCTGGTGCTGTCGCAAGACATCACGGAGCGTGAGCGTTCCGATTCGATGCGCCGCGACTTCGTGGCTAATGTCTCGCATGAGATTCGCACGCCCTTGACCGTGTTGTCGGGCTTCATCGAAACCATGAGTTCTTTGCCGCTCACAGAAGTGGAGCGCCGCCGCGTCTTGACCTTGATGGGCCAGCAAACACAGCGCATGCAAGGGCTGGTCAGTGACCTCTTGACCCTAGCGCAGTTGGAGGGCAGCCCGCGCCCCGCGCCCGATCGCTGGGTCTCCTTGGACGCGATCTTGGCTCGCATTAACTCCGATGCTCTGGCCTTGTCCGGCGGCAAGCATCAGATCAAGGTGCAGCAGTCCACTCAGATTGACCTGGCGGGCGTGGAGTCCGAGTTGATCAGTGCGGCGGCCAATTTGGTCACCAATGCCGTGCGCTACACGCCGGCCGGTGGGCAGATCGATGTCGTTTGGCGTGACCTGGCCGATGGCTCAGGTGAGCTGAGTGTCAATGACACCGGCCTGGGTATCGCCCGGGAGCATTTGCCGCGCTTGACTGAACGCTTCTACCGCGTGGACGGCAGCCGTTCACGAGAAACCGGCGGCACAGGTTTGGGCCTGTCCATCGTCAAGCATGTGGTTCAAAGGCATGGTGGCGAGTTGCAGATTCAAAGCGAGGCCGGCAAGGGCTCGCGTTTCAATCTGGTCTTCCCTGCCGTGCGCGTGCGGCATGGGGCTGAAGCAGCCTTGGGTGTTGAGGCGGCGTACGCGGATCGGCAGCTGGCTGACTGACTGTTTGAGTCAGGCGCGTGAGCCTGCCCTGGCTATCGCTAGGGCAGGGCTCGCTTCCAGATCTTGAAGGTGGGCTTGCGGTCGGTTGGCCGCTGTTCATGGGCCACCAACACCCAGTTGGCGGGCACTGCGGCGCCGGCGGCTTGCACCGCGTAGTCGCAAGCGCTTTCACTCAAGGGACGCTTGGCGTCCACCAGCCAGCCGCCATGAAACTCGATGGCAGCCAGTGTGGCCATGGATTGATCAGGCGCTGCCAAGCAGTTGATGGCGGGCGGCAGATGCCGGCCCAGACGTGCAATCAATGCCTTGTCGCTGCGCGCATAGTCGGCAAACGGCAGCAAGATGGTCATCGCCAGCAGCCAGCACAGGGCCACGCCGCCCGCGGGCAAGACCAGGCTCTTCCACAAAGCATGTTGATTGCGTGCCGTGCGCCAGCGCACCAGGGCCACCCAGGCGGCCGAAGCCAGCAGGGCTGCCGCCAAAGCCAGTGCATTGAACTGCGGCTCAAAGCCCTCGGCCAGGCGTCGCAGATTGGCGGCCGGCGTCTTGGGCCAATCCAGCTGCATCGACAGGTAGTAGATCCAGAAGAACAGCGCGCCTGCGCTGAAGAAGAACACCGAGAACCAGTCCATCGCCGCAGCAAAGCCGCGCTTCAGTGTGGGCAAGGCGAATGCGGCCAGCACGGCCAGCGCAGGCAGGCCCAGCAGCAAGGCGCGATCTGAGTTGTCCATCAGCAAGCTGGTCAGCATGGCAATCAAGGCTAGGCTCAGGGGCGCGAAAATATGGCGATGCTGCCAATGCGCACGCCAGCGCCACAAGGTCCACAGTGCCAAAGGCCAGGCCGGCCAACTGAACCAGGCGCTCAGACTCAGGAAATCCAGCAAGGTCGCAGGCGCGGCTTCCATGCTGATACGCCAGGCCCAGGCATTGAATTCCCATGCGCTGATGGCGGCCAGCATGCCGGCAATCAGAATCCACAAAGTCAGCTCGCGCACCTGCGCATAACTGGACTTGCTGCATTGAACGGCGCCGACGACTGCACATGCCAGCGCCACGGCGGGTGCGCCACTCGCTGCCAGCACCGGCAGCGACAACATCACCGCCCAGCGTGCCTTGGCCAGCCGAAATGGCGCCGCGGCCAAGCCGTAGAGAAAGAGTGAACTCGCCAGCAACTGCAGCAGTTCTGGCGTGGTCTCGTGGCCCAGTTGCAGCAATCCTAAGGAGGCGATAAGGGCCAGTAGCGCGCCGTCAGCCATGGCACGGGCGTAGTCCACGCCCTGCGCCTCGCCGCCAAAGGCGAAGGCCACCGGCTGGGCCGCATCCGTGCGCGCCAGATGGAAGCAGCTGTACCACACCAGCATCAAAACCAGCACCAGGATCAAGCCATAGGGCAGGCGAGCCGCCAAGGCTGGCTCAAGCATGGGTAATGCTTTGATGGCCACGGCGCCGACCCAGTAGGGTAGGGGGCCGCCATCGGCGTGAATGCCGGCGATGCTGGGTTGCCACCATGGAGCGTGTCCGCTGGCCACGCTGCTCATGAATCCGAAGGCACTCAGATCTGCGTTGCGCCATGGTTCACGGCCAAACAGGCCAGGCAGGACATAGGCGGCGCAGAACAGGATCAAGGCCAGGCGAGGCATGCGCTGTGCGCCGCGCTCGGCAACGATGGCGGGTGTCGGAAGATTCACGCGGGGTCGGTTTCTGATTGAATTTGCAGATGAGCCAACATCATGCCGCAGACTCACGCAGTCCTGCGGCGCGGGTGCTCACGCAGGGACGAAAAAAAGGCAGCCTGAGCTGCCTTTTTGGATTCAGTCCCGAAGGAGTGAATGCGTAACTTACTTCTTGGCGAAGCCAGCAAACTTGTTGCGGAACTTCTCGACGCGGCCGCCCAGATTGTCGATGCTCTTTTGTTGGCCGGTGTAGAAGGGGTGCGATTCGCTGGTGGTTTCCAGCTTGACCAGCGGCACTTCGCGACCGTCTTCCAGCTTGACGGTTTCCTTGCTGCCCATGGTCGAGCGCGTCACGAACTTGAAGCCGTTGGATTGGTCCACGAAGCAAACGTCGCGGTAGTTAGGGTGAATGCCGTCTTTCATGGGAGATCTCGCTGCAGTGCCGGCAGCCACGTCACACCATGTGACGCACTTGCTGACGAAGTAAAACCGGGATTATAGCCCGAAGAATGGCGCGTGGACGAATCCTTGCGCCGAAGGTGCAGGTTTGGGCCTGCACCAGGAAGCCCAACTTAGCCGCCTCGCCTCATCATGTCGAAGAAGTCGAGGTTGTTTTTGGTGGACTTCATCTTGTCCAGCACGAACTCCATCGCCTCGATCTCGTCCATGTTGTAGAGCAGCTTGCGCAAGATCCAGCTCTTTTGCAGGATCTCGGGCTTGAGAAGCAACTCTTCGCGGCGGGTGCCGGACTTGTTGATCAAGATCGAAGGGTAGACGCGCTTCTCGGCCATGCGGCGATCCAGATGGATTTCGCAGTTGCCGGTGCCCTTGAACTCTTCGTAGATCACTTCGTCCATGCGGCTGCCGGTATCGATCAGCGCGGTGCCGATGATGGTCAGCGAGCCGCCTTCTTCGACTTTACGCGCCGCACCGAAGAAGCGCTTGGGGCGCTGCAGGGCATTGGCGTCCACGCCGCCGGTCAAGACCTTGCCCGACGAAGGCAAGACGTTGTTGTAGGCGCGGGCCAGGCGGGTGATCGAGTCCAGCAGGATGATCACGTCTTTCTTGAGTTCGACCAGGCGCTTGGCGCGTTCGATCACCATCTCAGCCACTTGCACGTGGCGAGCAGCCGGCTCGTCGAAAGTGGAGCTGATCACTTCACCGCGCACGGTGCGGATCATCTCGGTCACTTCTTCGGGGCGCTCGTCCACCAGCAGCACGATCAGGTGCGACTCGGGGTGATTGGCGACCAGCGCGTGCGCGATGCTCTTCATCATCTCGGTCTTGCCGGTCTTGGGCTGCGCGACGATCAGGGCGCGCTGACCTTTGCCGATGGGGGCAATCAAATCAATGATGCGACCGGTGATGTTTTCTTCGCCCTTGAAGTTGTCGCGCTCGAGCTTGAACGGTTCCCGTGGGAACAGCGGCGTCAAGTTCTCGAACATGATCTTGTGCTTGCTCTCCTCGGGCGTCAGTTCATTGACGCGGTCAACCTTGACCAGGGCAAAGTAGCGCTCGCCGTCTTTGGGCACGCGCACTTCACCTTCGATCATGTCGCCGGTGTGGAGATTGAAGCGGCGGATCTGGCTTGGGCTCAGATAGATGTCGTCGGTGGACGCCATATAGCTGTCGTCGATGGAGCGCAGGAAGCCGAAGCCGTCAGGCAAGACCTCCAGCACGCCGTCGCCGAAGACTTGCTCGCCAGCCTTGGCGCGCTTTTTCATGATCGCAAACATCAACTCCTGCTTGCGCATACGGGCGACGTTGTCGATCTCCAGCGCCTCGCCCATCTTGATGAGCTCGGAGACGTGAAGCGCTTTCAGTTCGGAAAGATGCATGGGTGAACACCCGGTAGGGGGTCAAAGATCCTGCCAAGGACCGGTGACAAATACTTCGGCAACCAGCAAGCGTTTGTCGCCAGACCAGGGGCAGGCAAAAGACGCAACGCAAGAAATAAACGCGGGAGCTTGGGTGCCGAGTCCTCGCGCCAGAGTCATTCAAGAAGACTAAGCAGGGCGAGTTGGCAAATTGCGAACGCTGCGAACCCGTTTGAACCGGCGCCCGCAGCGGCAATTTCGAATGATTATAGGTTAGCGTCCAGGAAGGCGGTCAATTGTGTCTTGGACAATGCGCCAACCTTGGTGGCGGCCAGTTGGCCGTCCTTGAACAACATCAATGTGGGGATGCCGCGGATGCCGAACTTGGCGGGCACTTCACGGTTCTCGTCCACATTCATCTTGGTGATTTGCAGGCGGTCGCCGTAGTCCTTGGAGATCTCGTCCAGGATGGGGGCAATCATCTTGCAGGGGCCGCACCATTCGGCCCAGTAGTCCACCAGCACGGGCTTGCCGGCTTGGATGACATCGGTCTCAAAAGAGGCGTCGGAAATATGTTTGATCAGTTCGCTGCTCATTGCTTGTCCTTGGACGGGCTTGTTGTGTTGCCGCTGATTGGCTGCAGTGCTTGAAGTAGGTGGCACGGCAGGCGCTCGGCCTTGTGCCGGATGATTTTGACACAAAGGCCGAGACTGGGCGGGCAGGGCGGTTTTTTGTGTGGCGCGACCTTGGCTTTCGCGTTCTTGAAATAATTTTTAGAAATATCTCGCACAGCCCAAAAAGTCAGGCTAGAATAGTCGTCTTAGTCGGGGCGTAGCGCAGCCTGGTAGCGCATCTGCTTTGGGAGCAGAGGGTCGCGAGTTCGAATCCCGCCGCCCCGACCAAGACCCAATTGGATAACCCGCTGTGAGCTTTGCTTGCAGCGGGTTTTTTCATTTCCGGCCTGAGTCGTTTCGTATTGATGAGTCTACGCAATTTGATGCCACGCCTTTGGGTAAGCTCTGCTTAACAAAGGGCTTGGAAGCACGGACACTTCGCCGCTTCGGGTCTACCGACCTTCACTGACGCCAATACAGGCTCGATCAAGAGCCTTCAAAATCAAACACAGCAGTCATGGCTATCCAACAATTGACCGACGAGCAGATCCGCAACTGGACGCGCGAGCAAAAAGACGAGTGGTGGTTCAAGAACATCTTCCGTGGCGATATGCCGCAGCTGACGCTGCGCTCCGCGCTGACGGGTTTTTTGCTCGGCGCCGTTCTGGCGGCCACATCGCTTTACATCGGCGGCAAGACAGGCATCGGCATCGGTGTTGGGCTGACCTCGGTGATTCTGTCTTTCGCCCTGTTTCGCGCCCTGAATAACTCGGGCCTGACCAGCGACTACACGATTCTCGAAAACAACTGCACCCAGTCCATCGCCACGGCGGCGGGCTATGCGGTGTCGCCTTTGTTCTCGAGCCTGGCGGCTTATATGTTGATCACCGGGCGCATCATCCCCTGGTGGCAGATGATGATCTGGATCGTTGTGGTCTCGATCCTGGGTGTGCTGGTGGCTTTCCCGATGAAGCGCCGCTTCATCAATGAAGAACAACTGCCTTTCCCGGAAGGTCGCGCTAGCGGCGTGGTGCTGGATTCGCTTTACAACGGCGATGCTGGCAGTGGCGTCTTCAAGGCGCGTTTGCTGGGCTATGTGGCTGTGGGCACGGGCCTCTATCAAGCGCTGGTCAGCGACGGCTGGATGAAGCTCTTGCAGTTCAAGATCCTTCGCATGGATCAGTGGGCGGGCATGAGCGCGCCCTGGACCTTCCATGAGCGCCTGGACACCTATTACTACCAGGCGGCGGTCAAAGCTGATTTGTGGATCCCGAAAATTCTGGGTGTGGACTTCCGCACCCTGGGCCTGCGTTTCACGCTGGATGCGGCCATGCTGGGCGTTGGTGGCTTGATGGGCATCGCGGTCGCTAGCAGCGTCTTGCTGGGCTCTTTTGTCAACTTCGTCATCCTGGCCCCCATCATGATTCAGGCTGGCGACATCGTTCAACGCGTCGCCCCCAATGGCAGCTTGGTGCCAATCTCGCGCGCCGAGATCGTCAACCAATGGTCGATGTGGTGGGGTGTGACGATGATGGTGGTGGGTGCTTTGGTGGGCCTGCTGGCCAAGCCGGAGCTGTTCACCAGCGCCTTCAAGAATCTCGGCAAGAAGAAGAGTGCAGCCAAACAAGGCCCGGATTTGCTGGCCGATATCGAAGTGCCGCTGTGGGTGTCCTTCGTTGGCGTGCCCATCTTCAGCGTGCTGGGTGCCTGGGTCACTCACGCCTTCTTTGGCGTGCCGTGGCTGCTGGCCCTGATCTCCTTGCCTTTGATCTTTGTGCTGACGGTGATTTGCACCAATGCGATGGCGTTGACTTCGTGGACACCGACCGGCGCGCTGTCCAAGATCACCCAGTTCACCATGGGTGCGATTGACCGAACCAATCCGGCCAGCAATTTGCTGCCCGCCGGCATGACTTCGGAAGTGGCCTCCAACGCGGCCAATCTGCTGTCCGACATCAAGCCCGGCTATATGTTGGGCGGCAAGCCGCGGCATCAGGCTGTCGGCCATGTGATCGGCATTTTTGCCGGCGTGATGGCTTGCGTGCCGCTGTACTTCTTGCTGTTCCTGCCGGCCGATGCCAATGGCCTGCGCTCCACCACGACCATCGTGTCCGAGCAATTCGCCATGCCGGCTGCCCTGCAATGGAAGGGCGTGGCCGAGATCATTGCCAAGGGCGTCCAAGGCCTGCCGGCCTCGGCCATCGTGGCCATGGTGGTGGCGGCGGTTTGTGCGGCTGCCATCGAGATTGCGCGCATCATCTTCAAAGGGCGCTTCCCCTTGTCGGCCGTGTCCATCGGTCTGGGTGTGGTGCTGCCGCCTGAGTCGGTGATCGCCATGTTTGCTGGCGCCTTGCTGTTCTGGCTGATGGGTCGCCGCCACAAGGCGCCCGGCACGCCCGGCAATCGCATTTGGGTGGAAGGCTGTGAGCCGATCTGCGCTGGCCTGATCTCGGGCGCAGCCTTGATGGGCATCGGCAACGCCATCGTCAACGTCATGCTGGGTTAAAACCCGGGCGCTGCCGTCGGGCCTCAGTGAGGCCGGGCAGCTGTTGCCGCCATGGCACAATCACGCTCCCTGTGGAGGCGCTCGCCTCCCGTGTACCGACCATAGCTCAACTGGATAGAGCACCCGCCTTCTAAGCGGGCGGTTGCAAGTTCGATTCTTGCTGGTCGGGCCAGTTTTCTGGCTCCTCATTCCCCTCTGATCCTGATCGTTAGCAAAGCGCTCTTGGCTTTTGCTGGCTTGGCGGCGCGCCACTCTTGTGTGCCGAACCCGGGCGACTGCCGTTTGGCTTCAGTGCAGGGGATGCTTGCGGTACTGTTGCTCGCCGAAGAGCACCTCATGCGCTTGCTCGTCGAGTTGCGCCTGGCGCATATCGGCCAGCACCTCCAGGCCGCGCCGCACTGCCGGGCGGCCGGCGATCTCATCGAACCAGCCCTTCAGATACGGGTAGTCGCCCATCTTTACGCCCTGACTTTTCCAGGAGCGCAACCAGGGGAAGACGGCCATATCGGCGATGCTGTATTCGGGGCCACCGATGTATTTGCTGCTGGCCAGGCGGGTATTCATCACACCGTAAAGTCGCTGTGCTTCACTGCTGTAGCGCTGAATGGCGTAGTCGATTTTTTCTTTGGCGTAGACGCGGAAATGGTGGGCTTGGCCCAGCATGGGGCCGACACTGCTCATCTGGAACATCAGCCACTGCAGGACTTCGTATTTGCCGTGCGTATCAGATGGTAGAAAGCGGCCAGTCTTGCCTGCGAGGTAGAGAAGAATGGCGCCGGATTCAAATAAGTGAATGGCTTTGCCGTCAGGCCCGTCGGGGTCTAGCAGGGCGGGAATCTTGTTATTCGGGCTTAGCTTGAGAAATTTGGGTTCAAACTGTGCCCCGGTGCCAATGTTCACGGGGATCACCCGATAGGGTAAGCCGCATTCTTCCAACATGATGTGAACTTTGTGGCCATTTGGCGTGGCCCATGAGTAAAGATCGATCATTGTTTGCCTCTCTTACCTTTGACGCGGGTCCCTCGGCCTGCGCTGACTCATTGTGCTAGTTCATGTTTTTAAAGCAAGTTAAACACTGGTTCATCGCACGCGCCAATGCTGCGCGTTGGCGGCCCATCCATGATTGGGCGGAGAGTCGGCAGGGGCAGTTCCGGCTTGCCAAGGATGGGCGCGGTTTCTTGATTGAGCAGCCCAAGGCCATGCCCGGCAGCTTGCGCATCGAATGGGGGGCGTCACAGCGCGCCTACATCGAGGGCACCGAGTTGCGCATGCGTTGCGAGTTACGCCTGCACAGCGACTTGCAAATGATGATTCTGTGCCGCCAGTTGATGGAGGTGCTGGAACGCACTGTCTTCGAGGCCTACACCGATACCTTGAAGACGCGGGTGGACACCGACACGCCGGAGGAAATGCGTTGGTTGGTGATGTTCCCCAAGGTGACGAATATCTCGTCCAAGCTGGTGCGCCAACGCTTTGGCGCTTTGGGTGTCAATAAGACCTTGGCTGCCGACTGGCTTGAGGGTGAGTTGAGTGAAATCCTGGCCCAAGCCAGCCAGGACCTGTTGCCCGAGGGTCATCCCTTTGTGCTGATGACCATGCGCGGCAATGTCTATTTGCGCACCGCCATGACCGAACCTACCTTGCCCAAGATTCAGGCCCTGGTGCGGGTGCTGGAGTCCGCCTGCCGTGAGGCATTGCGGATCAACGGGAAGTTGTCTGAGCGCGGCCCCTGGCCGACCACGACCTCGGTGGCCTGGCACAGTTCCACACCGGATGAGGATGTGCCGCAAAACTGAGGCGCTCCAGCCCGGCGATTGAACCAGTCAACCCGGGCCTACCGGGTGCTGTATCGAGGTGCCGGGCTGTTTCAGCCCCGCTGCGCGAACTGCCAGGCCAATTCCGCCAGCGGGCGGGCGCCGGCGCCGGCCTCACGGGCTTGCTGGCTGGACGCGGTGCCGTCTACCACCCGCTTGGCAATGCCTTGCAGAATCGCCGCGATGCGGAACAGGTTGTAGGCCAGGTAGAAATTCCAGTCCTGCATCACGCGGTCCACATCGGCGCGGCCGGTGCGTTCGCAGTAGCGGCGCACATAGCTGAGCTCATCCGGGATGCCCAGGGCTGCCAGGTCTTTACCGCCCAAGCCGCGCGCTGCGCCGGAGGACTGGATGTGCCAGGTCATGCAGTGGTAGCTGAAGTCGGCCAAGGGGTGGCCCAGCGTTGACAGCTCCCAGTCCAGCACCGCCATCACCTCGGGCTTGTCGGGATGGAAGACCAGGTTATCGAGGCGGAAGTCGCCGTGCACGATGGCGACCTCGCTGGGGTCGCGTGCCGATGCGGGAATGTGGGCGGGCAGCCAGGCAATCAATTCATCCATGGCCGGGATGGGTTCGGTCACCGAGGCCAGGTATTGCTTGCTCCAGCGCCCGATCTGGCGTTCGAAATAATTGCCCGGCTTGCCGTACTCGGCCAGGCCGCAGGCGCTGAAGTCGACCTTGTGCAGGGCTGCGATGACGCGGTTCATCTCGTCAAAGATGGCGCCGCGCTCGGCCGGCGTCATGCCGGGCAGGCTGGGGTCCCAGAGCACGCGGCCGGGCATGAAAGCCATGATGTAGAAGGCGCGGCCGATCACGGATTCGTCTTCGCACAAAGCCAGCATTTGCGGTACCGGCACGGCGCTGTCGGCCAGGGCGCGCATCACGGTGAATTCGCGCTCAATCGCGTGGGCCGAGGGCAGCAGCTTGGCCACCGGGCCGGGCTTGCTGCGCATCACATAGCTGCCACTTGGTGTGATGAGTTTATAGGTCGGGTTGGACTGCCCGCCTTTGAACTGCTCGATGCTCAAGGGGCCGGCAAAGCCCGGCAGATGGGCAGTCAGCCAAGTACTCAGTGCCTCCAGATCAAGGCTTTGGGTGAGGGCGCGAGTACCGGTGAATGCATCCATTTTTTTGCTTATCGGCTGGCGATGGCCAGCAGTTTGTCTTTGTTTAACACCACCAAACGGGTGGGCTCGACACGCACAGCACCATCTCGCTCAAAGCCCTTGAGTTCCTGATTGACCCGCTGCCGCGAGGCGCCCAGCAACTGGGCCAGGTCTTCTTGCGCCAGTTGCAGGCCGATGCGTATCTCTTCACCTTGCTCAATGCCGTAGGAGCGTGCCAGCAGCAAAATCTGCTTGGCCAGCCGCGAGGCAAGCGGGCGGGTGTTGAGATCCTCGACCGTGTCAAACATCAGACGCAGTCGGCGGCAGTTCAGGCGCAGCAGGGCTTCGTAGAGTTCCGAGTGCGCTTGCAGCAAGGCCCTGAAATCGGGCTTGCGCACGATCAGCAAGGTGGTCTCGCCGTGGGTGGTGGCATCGTGCGTGCGCGGCAAGCCGTCGAAGAGCGAGATGTCGCCAAACCAGGTGCCTGGCTCGACATAGGTCAGCGCCACTTGCTTGCCGGCAAGTGACACCGAACTCACCCGCACCGCACCCTTGGCGACGCCCACCCATTCCTCGGCCGGCTCGCCGCGACAACTCAGCAAACTGTCGTCGCCCAAACGTCGCACGGACGCTCGGGAAAGGATGTCGCTGCGAAGTGTGGGAGAGAGCCTGGAGAACCACGAACCCGATTCGATGTTGTTGCGTTCGAGAATTGTAAGAACCGTACTATTCATGCTCAGTCGCTGACGTGACAGCAGGAGGCTGCTGTGATGCGGCTTATTGTCTATGAGCTTTGGCGTGCCTGCTGCCGAGGGCTTTTACGCGGCCAGTCTGTGGTTTCTTGGTGGTGTTGGCGCGGCCTGCTCGAATCAGGGGGGGCTGAAGGCCGGCGCTGGTATGGCTCATGCTAGAGTGCTCAAAACATCACAAACCCGGCATGGACCGAGAATTTTCAGTGCCTTTTCATCGTTGGTGCGCCAATCCCATTCGCTTGGCCTTGCTGACAGTGATGGCCACAGGCGCCATGGGGTCCGCAGCAGCTCTGGGCGTCGAGCGGCCTTCGGCCCAGTCGGCCCTGGGTCAGTCCCTGAACCTGGCGTTTCCGGTTCGTCTGGGCCCCAATGAATCTTTGAGCCTGGACTGTGTTCAGGTGGAAGTGTTTGTGGGCGAGGCTCGTTTGTCACCCGCTCAAGTGCGTGTGCAACTGGAGGGCCTGACGGAAGGCAGTGTCAGTGCCGTGCGCGTGCGCAGCTTTGTGCCGGTCAACGAGCCCATCGTCAATGTCACCCTCAGCCTGGGTTGCCCGGTTCGCTTGGTGCGCCAGTACAGCGCATTGATCGATCCACCTGATAGCAAAGCAGCCCAAGCACCGCCTGTCGAAGCCGAAGTGAGTCAGTTGCGCAGGCTTTCACCAGCGCTGCAAGCGGCCTTGGCCAATGTGAGCTCAGCTGCTTCGGCCGCGCCAGCGGCGGGTCAGACAGCGGCAGTCAATGCGCCGGGCCAGCCCACATCAGGGCAGGCTCAGTCGGCGCGCAAGCGCGAGCTTGAATCGCAGGCTTCGGCTCAAGCCGAGCGCAGCGCCGGAGCGGCCAAGCAAAAGAACAGCAAAGCAGGCAACAAGGACGCTGCCAAGCTCCGCCTGGATGCACCGGAGTTGGATCAGCAGTCTTTGGCGAATGCTGTGCTGGACAGGGCCGCCGTGGCTGCCGCTGCGGCATCAAGTGCTGCCGAGATGAGTGCCGCCTTGCAGCGTTTGCAGGCGGTGGAAAGCGGTCTGGCCGCGATGCGCCGGGAGCGTCAGGCGACCGAAGCGAAGCTGCAGAGCCTGCGCTCACAGTTGGCGCCTGCCCGAACGCCTAACGAGCCTGGTTCGCTGACCATCATTCTGGGCGTGGCGGTGCTGGCCTTGAGCGGCGCAGTGGCTTTTCTCTGGCATAGCCGCCGGCGAGAGCGAGTCTTGCATGAGCGCGCGTGGTGGCACGAAGGGGGCGGCCCGGCCGGCGCTGCAGTGATCGCCAGCAAGACCGCTGCAGCGCCGAGTCCTGTGTCTGTTGATTCGCCAAGCGGCTCACCCGCCAGTGCAACTGCGGCTGAGCCTGCTTTGGTGCCTGCTGCCGCGGCCACGGCCACGGCCACGCCAAACAGCACCCCGACACCGCCGCTTGATGGGGCAAAGCCTGTTGATGAGCAGACCATTGTTTTGCCTTATCAGCTGGCTTCCGATGCCCTTGCATCAGCCACTGAGACTTTGCCGGACGAAGAGTTGGAGCTGGAGTTCCTGCCTTCAGACCTCCCGCCGACCCAATCAGCGTCCGCTTCTGCGCCCGTGCCACAGAGCGCTCAGCACTTGAACGAGGACCTGACCTGGCATACCGGCAACTCACCCGTCGGAGCATCGCTGGATTCGCATGTCAGTGTCGAGTTGCTGATCGACTTGGAACAACAGGTGGACTTCTTCCTGGTGCTTGGCCAAACCGAATCGGCGGTTGAGCTGCTGCAGGAACGTATTCGCACCGGTGCGGCCAGTGCCTTGCCCTATTTGAAACTGATGGAGATCCATCAAAGCCACGGTCAGCAGGCCGAGTTTGCGGCGGTGGCGCAGAGCTTTGCGGAGCGTTTCGGTGCCGTGGCGCCGACTTGGGGTGATGACGTCAACCACGGCCGTGAGTTGGCCGACTATCCGGATGCCCTGCGCTTGCTGCAGCTGCAGTGGTCGGACAGTGGCGCCAGCATGGCCTGCTTGCAGCAGCTGCTGTCTGAAGGCAATCTGGGCACGACCGGCTTTGATTTGCCTGCTTACCGGGAATTGCTCTTCCTCTACAGCGTGGCGCGCGATCTGTCGGAGCATGAGGTGCGCAGCGATGACATCGATCTCTTCCTGCCTCTGGATGCCGATGCCACCGGCGCGGCCGGCATGGACTTGATGGCCACCATGGTCTGGCAAGCCCCGCAAGCCGCCCCGACGAATGAGCCGGGCGTGGACATCTTGTTGGACGATCCCGCGCCGCGCAAGATCTGACGGTGGCGTTGGCGGCTGTGGAGGAGCAGGCCGCGCAGCAGGGCGGACGGCTGCCCTTTGGCTTAGAGTTCGCGCAGCAGGGCCAGAGCTTGAGTCAAGGTCTCGTCACGTTTGGCGAAGCAAAAGCGCACGATGTTTTGCTGGCCTTCGGGCTTGGCGATGAAGGCTGACATTGGAATGGCCGCCACGCCCACGTTGCGGGTCAGCCATTCACAAAAAGCCTGATCGCCTTGCTGGCCTGTGGCGGCAAAGCTTGCCACTTCGCTGATGTCAACGCACTGGAAATAGCTGCCCTCGCAAGGCAGCAGGCGCAGCTTGCTGCCGGCCAGGCCGGCGCGGAAGAAGTCGCGCTTGCGCTGATAAAACGCTGGCAATTCCAGATAGGGTGCTGGCTGCTGCATAAAGCTGGCCAGGCCAAACTGCATGGGCGTGTTGACGGTGAACACGTTGTATTGGTGAACCTTGCGGAATTCGCGGCTCAGGCTGGCCGGTGCGGCCACAAAGCCTACCTTCCAGCCGGTGACGTGATAGGTCTTGCCGAAGCTGGAGATGATGAAGCTGCGCGCCGCCAGCTCAGGGAAACAGGCCACGCTTTGGTGGGCGGCGCCGTCGAAGACCATGTGCTCGTAGACCTCATCGCTGATCAGCAGGATGTCGGTGTCGCGCAGCAATTCGGCCAGCTGCGCCATCTCCTCGGCCGTCCAGACGGTGGCACTGGGGTTGTGCGGGCTGTTGATGATGATGGCGCGGGTGCGCGGGGTGATGGCGGCCTTGATGCGCGCGAAGTCGGGCCGGAAGCTGTCCGCATGCAGCGGCACACGCACCACCACGCCGCCTGCCAGCTCGATATTGGGTGCATAGCTGTCGTAGCAGGGCTCCAGAATGATCACCTCGTCACTCGCATGCACGATGGCCAGCAGGGCGGTGAAGATGGCTTGGGTGGCGCCAGCGGTGATGGTGATCTCGCTGTCGGCCTGGTAGCGGTGGCCGTAGAGCGTGGCGATCTTGTTGGCCACCGCTTCGCGCAGTGCCGGCACGCCGCTCATCATCGGGTACTGGTTATGGCCTTGCAGCATGGCGGCATGCACGGCTTCAATAAGCGCCGGATCGCAAGCGAAGTCCGGGAAGCCTTGGCCCAAATTGACCGCGCCATGCTGCTGCGCGAGCGCCGACATGGTGCTGAAGATGGTGGTGCCGACCTGCGGCAAGCGGCTGTCGATCTGGGGTGTCGGTCTCGGTGTGGCAGTCACGGTGAATCAGAAGTTAGAGGCTGTAGTCGCTGGCGTCTCCGCTCATGGCGCGCTCCAGCAGATGGCGGTTGAGCCGGTCCGACAGCAGCTCGGCGAAGGTGTAGACATAGTTGCGCAAATACGCGCCGCGCTTGAAGGCAATGCGAGTGACGTTCTGCCCGAATAGATGGCCCAAGGGGCGCGACACCAGGTCGCCGCCGGGCGGGTCTTCGCGCACCGCCATCTCGGCCACGATGCCTAGGCCCATGCCGAGGCGGACGTAGGTCTTGATGACGTCAGAGTCAATCGCCTCCAGCACGATATTGGGTTGTAAGTGGCGGGCGGCAAAGGCCCGGTCAATGCGGGTGCGGCCGGTGAAGCTGGGGTGGTAAGTGACGATGGGCTCGGCCGCCAATTGATCGAGGCTGACTCGCTCGACCTGGGCCAGTGGATGATCGCTGGGCACCACCAACACATGCTGCCATTCGTAGCAGGGCAGGCTTACCAACTCGTCGATCTGCGCCAGGGATTCGGTCGCCAGGCCCACATCGGCGCTGTCGTCCAGTAGCCAGCGCACGACCTGCTCGGGGTTGCCTTGGTGCAGGCTGACGCGCACCTGTGGCAGTTGGCGGCGCAGCTGCGACACCGGGCCGGGCAGCACATAGCGGGCCTGGGTGTGGGTGGTGGCGATGGACAGGGTGCCGTTGTCTTGCTTGGAGTATTCCTCACCGATGCGTTTGAGGTTGCTGACCTCGCGCATGATGATCTCGATGGCGGCCAGTACCTGCTGGCCCGGCTCGGTGATGCGGCGCAGGCGTTTGCCGTGGCGGGTAAAGATGTCAACGCCCAGTTCTTCCTCCAATTCCAGAATGGCTTTGGAGACACCCGGCTGCGAGGTGAACAAGGCCTTGGCGGTCTCGGTCAGATTGAGATTGCGGCGCGCGGCCTCCTGCACAAAGCGGAATTGGTGCAGATTCATGAGGGCTCCTGCTGAACCGGTGGGCTGGCGTCCAGCCAAGCCAGGCTGGCGTCGGTCATGGCTTGCAGCACGCGGTCTTGCTCACCCAGCGCTGGGTGCAGCAGCCATTCGATGCGCTCGCCGTAATGGCTTTGCAGGCGCTCCAGCATGGGCGGAATATCGCGCCGCACATGGCCGCCGGTGCCCAGGAACATGGGCACGATGTGGATGCGGGTGCAGCCCTGCTCGGCCAATTGATGGGCGGCTGTTTCCAGCTCGGGCTGCATGAATTCGAGATAGGCCAGCACCATGGGCAGGCCCGGCCGGGCGGCGCGCACCCTGGCCTCGACGGCGTGAAAAGGGCGGGCCCACAAGGGGTCGCGGGCGCCGTGCGCGAAAAGCAGAAGTCCGTCCATATCGTTTACCGGTAACGCACCAGCCAGCCAAAAGCGGCCAGCGAAAGACCCAAATAAGCCAGGCTGGGCGAAGCCGCCACGACCCAGGGAGTCCAGTTGTTCAAGATGCCCACGTGGCCAGCCACATTGTTCAAGAGCACAAAGCTGATGCCCAGCATGATGCCGCCAAACACCTTCAGGCTGATGCCGCCCGAGCGGCCATGCAAATAGGCGAAGGGCAGGGCCAGCGCCACCATCACAAAGCAGGCAAAGGGGTAGAAGGCCTTGCGCCAAAAGGCGATGTTCTGAGCCTGCGCAGATTGCTCCTGGGCCGAGAGGTGTTCGGTGTAGCGGTAGAGCTCGATGGTGGACATGGACACCGTGGGCAGCAGCGCCGCGGCCACCACGCCAGCGTGCAGGCTGCTGTCCCAACTCATGCTGGGCAAGCGCCAATGCGTCACCGCCAGGGCGTCGTCCGCGCGGCGAGCTTGCTTGGCATCGACGGGTTGCGCCGGCTTGGCCAGCCAGTCGGTGCGCTCGACCTCGGACAACAGCCACTGGCCTTTGCCGTCCACCTTGGCCGTCTTGGCCTCGATGCGCGAGACCAAGCCGCCGTTGGCGTCGAACTCAAAAATGCGCACGTCCTGCAATGCGCCGGAGGCGGTGGCCTGACCCACATTGATGGCAAAGCTGTGGTCTTGGCCGTCCACCAGCTTGTGCTCTTTGAGCCAGGCGCCGCGGTTGCCGCTGGCCACATTGCCGCTGAGGCGGGCGCGCATGGCGTCGGCCTGTTTGTCGAAGTAGGGCGCCACATAGTCGCCCACCACAAAGGTCAGTGCGGCAAAGCCCAAGGCCAGGGTGGCCAGTAGCGCCAAGGCCCGGCGCGGCCCGAGGCCGCCGGTGCGCAGAATGGTGAACTCGCTGGACTGCGCCATGCGGGCGAGCGAAAAAATGCTGCCGATCAGCACGGCAATCGGCATCAGCTCGTACAAATGCCCCGGCAAAACCATCAGCGAGAGCAGGGCGGCGCGCGCGGCGCCTGCACCGATGCGGCTCATGCGCTCCAGTTCATCGACAAAGTCAATGAAGTAGAAGAGCGACAAAAAGGCGGCCGAGACAAACAGCACCGAGCCCAGGATGTCGCGGTAAAGCAGGCGGCGGACGGTCCTCATGCTGGCGCCACCTTGCGTTTGAAGCGCGGCAGGCATAGGCGGTTGCCCTGATCGCGCAGCCACATCAGGCCTATGGCCAGCAAGAACACCCCGCCGTGCACGCCCAGCAAGGCCAGTGGCGCGGTCGTGCGCGAGTTGGCGACCCAAGACTGGCTGAGATTGACCACATTGAAATAGACCACCGCGGCCAGCATGGCGAAAAGCAAGTTCCAGTTATTGGCGCGGCGCGGGTTGCTGGCCGACAGGCCGATGCCCAGCATGACCATATTGAAGCTGGCCAGAATCATGCCGAAGCGCCAGGTGAGTTCAGCATCGTTCTTAGGGTTGGGGTTGCGCAGCAGATCCGGGGTGTAAAGCGCCTTGGGCGGCAACTGGTCCGCCGTGCGCATGGCTTGGCTGTCGGCCAGCACTTTGTATTCTTCAAAGCGGGCCAGGCTTTTCTCTTGTGTTTTTTCGTTGGTCTCGTTGCGCTGGCCATGATCGAGCACCAGAAAGCGGTCATCGCCTTCAAGCACAATCTGGCCCTTGGCCGAGGTGGTGATGGCTTCGCTGTCGCCGCGCTGGGTCAGGATGAAGACATTGCGGCCGGTGCGGCCGTCTTCGCTGTCGCGGTCAATGAAGAAGGTGCTGTTGCCGTCACGCGAGGTTTGAAATTGGCCGGGTGCTACGCGCGACAGATCGCTGCGCTTTTGAAAGCGTTCCAGCAGCAAGGTGCTGTTCTGATTGCCCCAGGGCCACAGCAGCAGATTGAGCAGGATCACCACCGCGATCACCGGAGCAGCCATGCGCAGCACCGGGCGCACAAAGCGCGCCAGACCGATGCCGCTGGCGAACCAGATGGTCATTTCCGACTCGCGGTACATGCGGCCCAGCGAAGACACCACGGCAATGAACATCGACAGTGACAACATCGTTGGCAAATGCGCCAGCGAGGCGTAAGCCATCAGCAGCATCACATCTTGAGGCGCGACATTGCCACCCGCTGCCCGACCAAGGGTCTGGATCAGCATGATGGTCAAAACAATGGTGAGGATGACCACAAGGGTCACGCCGAAGCTGCGGGCCAACTCTCGACGTACGGTGGAATCGAATAACATTCGCGCACTTTATCTATTCGGCGACATTATGGACTTTCGTACACAGACCGCGTCCCTGGACGCATTGGCCGGCGTGAATGCCGATGCTTTGATCGTGGTTTTGGGCGGCGAGGCTTTGCCCGCCACGCTCGACGCGACGCTGAGCGCCCTGGTCAAGGACGCCGTCAAGCTGGGCGATTTCGAATTCAAGGCCGGCAAGACCCTGGTGCTGCAGCGCGCTGCTGGCGTCAAGGCCCCGCGCCTGGTGCTGGCTGCCGCCGGCAAGAACACGCTCAAGAGCGCACGCACCGCGCTGCAAGCCGCTTTGGCTCAGCTCAAGGGTCGTGGCGCGGCTCACGCCGCCGTGGCTTTCGCGGGCTTTGAAGGCAGCGAAGACACGGTGGAAAGCCTGGCCGAGCAGTTCGTGCTGGGTGCGCAGGATTCGGCCTATGTTTACACCCACACCAAGCCCAGCGCTCCTGCTGCGGCCAAGTTGGTCAAGCTGAGCTTGCTGGTCGACAAGGAAGACTTGGCTGAGGTGAAGAAGGGTCTGGCCCGCGGCCAAGCCATCGGCGCTGGCATCGAATTGGCACGTGAGTGCGCCAACCGCCCGCCTAACTACGCCACGCCCACCTTCCTGGGTGAGCAAGTGCAAGCCATCGGCAAGAGCCATGGCATCAAGGTCGAAGTGCTGGACAAAAAGGCCGTCGAGAAGCTGGGCATGGGTTCCTTCTTGTCGGTGGCCCAGGGCTCGGACGAGCCCCTGCGCTTCATCGTCGCCCGCTACGACGGTGCGGCCAAGACCGTGCCGCCGGTGGTGCTGGTCGGCAAGGGCATTACCTTTGATTCGGGCGGCATCTCGCTCAAGCCGGGTGCCGGCATGGATGAGATGAAGTTCGATATGGGTGGTGCTGCCAGCGTGCTGGGCACGCTGCGCGCTGTGGTCGAGTTGAAGCCCAAGCTGAACCTGGTGGTGCTGATCGCCGCTTGCGAGAACATGCCCAATGGCCGCGCTGTGAAGCCGGGCGATGTGGTGACCTCGATGTCCGGCCAGACCATCGAAATCCTGAATACCGACGCCGAAGGCCGCTTGATTCTGTGTGACGCCCTGACCTATGCCGAGCGCTTCAAGCCCGCGGTGGTGGTGGACGTGGCCACACTGACCGGCGCTTGCGTGATCGCCCTGGGCGGTGTGCGCAGCGGCATGTACGCCAGCGACGACGAACTGGCTGCCGCCCTGACGGCCGCCGGTGACGCGGCCCTGGATCCTTGCTGGCGCATGCCTTTGGACGACGAGTACGAAGAAGGCCTGAAGAGCAACTTCGCTGATGTCGCCAATGTGGGCGGCCGCGAAGGCGGCTCCATCACCGCAGCCAAGTTCTTGCAGCGCTTTGCTGACAAGTACCGCTGGGCCCATCTGGACATCGCCGGCACCGCTTGGAAGAGTGGCGCGGCCAAGGGCGGCACCGGCCGTCCCGTGGGCTTGCTGACGCACTTCGTCTTGTCGCAAGCGCGTTGATGCTGGACCGAGCCTGCGCATGACCGAAGTGACGTTTTACACGGGCGTGCCCGAACGCCTGCTGTATTTGTGCCGTTTGCTGCGAAAGGCGCAGCGCGGCGGCGCACGGGTGGGCGTGTGCGGGCCGGAGGCGCTGTTGCAGCGCCTGGATGCCAAGCTCTGGGACTTCGAGACGGCAGAGTTTGTGCCGCACGGCCGCGTGGGTGGAGAGGGCGTCGATGCCCGCTTCACGCCTATTTTGCTGGCTGAAACTGCGCAAGACCTGCCACATCGCGAGATGCTGCTCAACGTCGGGCCCGAGATGCCTGCTGGCTTCGAGGAGTTCCAGCGCGTGTTGGAAGTGGTGTCGCAAGACCCGGCGCAAATGCAAGCCGGGCGGCGCCGCTACAAGCAGTACGAGGCCTTGGGCTTTGCGGTGAAGCATCACAAGGTGGCGGCATGACCGGCTCTGTGGCGCCGAAGCGCGTGGTGCCCACCCTGACCGAAGTGGTGGAGCCGGCCGATCTGGCATTTTTGCTGGACTTGGATCTTGACCTGCCGCCGCGGCCCCGACCAAGGGCAGCGGAGGCCGGTGTTGCCGAGTTGCCGCCATTGGCGGCAGTGCCGGAGCTGCCGGAATTGACGCTGGCAGTGGACAGCGTGCCCGATTTGTCCGATCCGTTTGAAGGTGAGTTCCTTCGGCCTTTGGCGCAAGAACTGCCGGCCGCATTGGATCTGACTTTGCCTGAGTTGGATGTCGCGGAGCAAAGCGCTGCGATCTTCAATTTGCCTGAGTCATCTGAGACTGCGCCGTATACCTTGACTGACACGGCGCCTGACACGCCCGACCTCGACCTGGCCTTTGACCTGGCTGGGCCCGAAGTGCCTGCGCCTGCACTTGAGTCTGCATCGGCTCATCCAGCGCTGGCGCCGACTCCGGTCTTGCCGCAAGCCTTGGCGCCCGTCCTGCCCCTGCCGGCGAGCGCGGCGAGCACGTTGGCCGAGCCGCTGCGGGCGGCATTCGCCGGTCAAGAGCAGGCCATCAAGGAAGCCATTGCGCTGGCGGTGGATGAGGCGCTCGACCAAGTCTTGGACGAGGTCTTGGAGCAGGCCGTGATGACCATGCGCGCCCAGTTGCATGCCCATGTCGAAAGCGCCGTGTGGCGCAGCTTAAAGCGTCAGTTGCCGCAAAGCTGACCCGCCGGATTGCGTTGATTGTGCGAGTGGCGCGTGCTGAGTGCCGCCACCTTGCAACACTAGGGTTTATCTCGACTGCTTGCCGTCTCTTGCTCATTCTTCAAGAGCAATTTCAAACTCACTAGGTCGGCGCACTTGCGCCTGCATTGAACTGGTGCGCCGGAGTGCCCAAGGCATCGGCCCTGCCGGCCTTGCTGCGCCGCCTTGGTGCTTGTTGTGGCTACTGCGTAGATGCCTTTGCAACACCCCCTAACGCCTGGCGGTGGAGGGCCGTTTTCCAGACTAACCCCCTATCTGCGGGCCCTCGATTTGGGGTATGTTTGAGGGGTTGAACAATCAACGAAAACACAGCTCTCCTTCTTCCAATTCGGAGGTAATTCATGCAAGTTAAATTGAACGTTGTGGTCGGCGCGATTGCGTTGTTGTCTAGCGTCGCGGCAATGTCGCAAGAAGTCGTGGTCAAGATTGGCCACGTGGGTCCGACCAGCGGCGGCATCGCCCACCTGGGTAAGGACAATGAGCTGGGTGCCCGCATGGCCATCGATGAGCTCAACAAAAAGGGCGTCAAGATCGGTGGCAAGACCGCCAAGTTTGAACTTCTGGCTGAAGATGATGCTGGCGATCCAAAGCAAGGCACGGCCGCCGCTCAGAAGCTGGCTGACGCCAAGGTCAATGGCGTGATCGGTCACCTGAACTCCGGCACCACCATCCCTGCCTCGAAGATCTACTTCGAAGCCGGCATCCCGCAAATCTCGCCTTCGGCGACTAACCCCAAGTACACCCGCAACGGCTACAAGACCGCCTTCCGCGTGGTGGCCGATGACGTCCATCTGGGCGGCACCCTTGGCAAGTACGCTGTCACCTCCGTCAAGGGCAAGGTCATTGCCGTCATCGACGACCGCACGGCCTACGGCCAAGGCGTTGCCGATGAGTTCGAAAAAGGCGTGAAGGCCGCTGGCGGCAAGATCGCTGGCCGCGAGTTCACCAACGACAAGGCCACCGACTTCTCCGCCATCCTGACCACACTGAAGGGCAAGAAGCCCGACGTGATCTTCTTCGGCGGCATGGACGCCGTGGCCGGCCCGATGCTGCGCCAGATGAAGCAGTTGGGCATCACCGCCAAGTTCATGGGTGGCGACGGCATCTGCAGCTCCGAGCTGCCCAAGCTGGCCGCTGGCACCATGGCCGACGACCAAGTCATCTGCGCGGAAGCCGGTGGCGTGGAAGGCGAGTCCAAGAAGGGCATGGAGGTCTTCAAGACTCGCTTCAAGGAAGCCTACAAGCTGGACGTGCAGGTCTATGCACCTTATGTGTATGACGCCGTCAACGTGATGGTCGATGCCATGGTCAAGGCCGGTTCTGCTGAGCCTGCCAAGTACCTGCCGGTGCTGGCCAAGACCACGGGCTTCAAGGGCGTGACCGGTGTGATCTCCTTTGACAACAAGGGCGACATCAAGAACGGCGCTCTGACCATGTACACCTATAAGGGCGGCAACCGCTCTGAGTTGGCCGTGGTTCGCTGATCTTCAATCAGCCACAAGCTCAAGCAAAAGCCCGCGCAAGCGGGCTTTTTTTATGCGCATTGAGCGGCCGCAGAATGGTTGGTCGCTTGAGCTGCGACGAGGGCCGACCCCTGCCTTGCTGGCAGGCCTTGCCGATGGCCTCAGCCGTTTTGCAAGATGAACTCGGCCATGCGTGCGGCCGCACCGCGGTGCTGGTTCGCAAAGCGCAGGGCTTGAGTCGACATGGCCTGGCGACGCGGCATATCTGCGCACAGGCTCAGACCTTGAGCGAGCGCGCCCGCCATATCGCTGACACGCTGGGCGGCACCGGCTTGCTCGGCCAAGTTGGAGGCCTCGGCGAAGTTGAAGGTGTGCGGCCCCATCAGCACCGGGCAGGCGCAGGCGGCCGCCTCAATCAGGTTCTGCCCACCCAAGGGGGCGAAGCTGCCTCCGAGCAAGGCCACATCGGCCAGGCCGTAATACAGCGCCATCTCGCGCATCGAGTCACCCAGCCAGACCTGGGCTTGCAAGGCGGCCTCATCGGGTGAATCGGGTGAATCGGCCGCGCCCTGCCAGCTGCTGCGGCGTGCCAGGCGCAAGCCCGCAGCTGTCACCATCGCTGCGATCTCATCGAAGCGTTGAGGGTGGCGCGGCACGATCAGCAGCAGTGGCGCTTCACCTGTCTGTTTGCGCAGGGCCAGGTCTTGCCAGGCCTGCAGCAACTGGGCCTCTTCGCCTTCACGGCTGACGGCCAGCATCAAGACCGGGCGCCCCAACTGGGCCCGCCAGGCGCGGCCGCGCGCCAGCAAGGCCTCGTCCACGGCCATATCGAACTTCAGATTGCCCATCACTTGCACATCGCTCACGCCCGCCGCGCGCAGGCGAGTGGCGTCGGCCTCGGTTTGCGCCAAGGCCGCGCGCAAGCGCTGGGCCGCCGGCCGCAGCAGGGCCGCGAAGCGTTGGCCACGGCGCAGGCTGCGCTCGGACAAGCGGGCATTGGCCAGAAACAGCGGCAACCCGGCCTTGGCGCATTCAAACTGCAGCGTGGGCCAGACCTCGGTTTCCATCAGCACGCCCAGGCGCGGCTGCCAGTGGCGCAGAAAGCGCCGCACCGCGTCGGGGGTGTCGTAGGGCAACCAGGCTTGGGCGTCGCCGGGCTGCAGCAGGGCCGCCCCGGCTTCGCGCCCGGTGGCGGTGCTGTGGGTCAGCAGCAGGCGCATATCCGGCTGCTGCGCGCGCATGGCCGAGACCAAGGCCGCAGCGGCGCGCGTTTCGCCCAGGGATACGGCATGAACCCAGACCCAGCCCTGCTCAGCGGCTGTCCCACGATAGGCGCCGAAGCGCTCCGCGATGTGCTCTCGGTAAAGAGGCTCGGCCTTGCCGCGCCGCCACAGGCGCAGCAGATAGGCCGGCGCCAGCAGACTCAGCAGGGCCGCATAGGCCCAGCGGCTGCTGCGCTCTGCGAAGCGCTCGGCTTGTTTCAATGGCCGGCCGCGAAGACGGCGTCGGGCTTGACGCGCTTGAGTTGCGCCAGCACATCGTGCTGAATGCGTTCCAGCGCTTCTGGCGTGTGGCCTTCAAAGCGCAGCACCAGCACCGGCGTGGTGTTGGAGGCACGCACCAGGCCGAAGCCGTCTTCGTACTCGACGCGCAGGCCGTCGATGGTGATGATCTCTTTCGAACCAGGGAACTCGGCCACTTCCAGCAGCTTCTTCACCACCTCATGGTGCTCGCCCTCGGCGCAAGGCACATTGATCTCGGGCGTGTTGAAGCTGGTGGGCAGCGCGTTCAGCACGGCGCTGGGGTCGGCGAAGCGCGACAGGATTTCCAGCAGGCGGGCGGCGGTGTACATCGCATCATCGAAGCCGTACCAGCGCTCGGCGAAGAAGATATGGCCCGACAATTCGCCGGCCAGCGGCGCGCCGGTTTCCTTCAGCTTGGCCTTGGCCAGCGAGTGGCCGGTCATCCACATCAGCGGCTTGCCGCCATGCTCGCGAATCCACGGGGCCAGGCGCTGGGTGCACTTGACGTCGAAGATGATCTCGGCGCCGGGCTTGCGCTTCAGGATGTCGGCAGCGAAGAGCATGATCTGGCGGTCAGGCATGATCATGGTGCCATCCTTGGTGACCACGCCAAGGCGGTCGCCGTCGCCGTCGAAAGCCAGGCCCAGCTCGGCGTCACAGGCGTGCACGATGCGCTTCAAGTCTTCCAGGTTCTCGGGGCGCGATGGATCGGGGTGGTGGTTGGGGAAGTCACCGTCCACCTTGGAGTAGATGTCGATCACTTCGCAACCCAGGGCGCGCAGGATGGCCGGGGCGCTGGCGCCGGGGATGCCGTTGCCGGAGTCCACCACGATCTTCATCGGGCGCTTCAGCTTGGCATCCTTGACGATGCGATGGCTGTACTCGGGCACGATGTCCATGGTGGCCGTGCGGCCCTTGCCGGGTTCAGCGGTCTTGTAGTCCTCGGCTTCGATGCGGCGGCGCAGGCCTTGGATCTGCTCGCCGTACACGGCAGCACCCTTCAAGACCATCTTGAAGCCGTTGTAGTCCTTGGGGTTGTGGCTACCGGTCACCATGATGCCGCTGCGGCAGCCATGCTTGGCGCGGGTGGCGGCCACGTAGTACAGCATGGGGGTGGTGACGGCGCCCAGGTCCACGACGTCGAGGCCGGTCGATTGCAGGCCGCGAATCAGCGCCGCCACCAGGCCAGGGCCGGACAAGCGGCCATCGCGGCCGACGGCCACGGCCTTCTCGCCCAGGGCGCGAGCCTCGGTGCCGAAAGCGCGGCCCAGATGCTCGGCCAGTTCTTCGTTCAGGGTCGTGCCGACGACGCCGCGGATGTCATACGCCTTGAAGATGGATGCGTGAACTTGCATGTGTTGTGCCTCTGCCTGATGGTGATGGGTGGCCGCTGTGCGCGGCACGCCGGAATTGTGTTGGTGCCAGCGGTGCCCGGTACCGCGTGGGGGGGGATTGTAGGCAGGCTTCAAGACCTTTTTGCTGGGGTGAAGACGGCTGCGCAGGCGGGCCAGAATCTTTGCCGCCTACGCTCCCTGCGTTCGCGGCGCTGGCTCGTCGATTCGTACCGGTCTGAAACCGCTGATCGCACGCCGGCCCGTCGTTGATAGCCTCAGCCCTAAACTGCCGCGCATGAATCTTCTGAGCAAGCCGTGGCGGCGCGGGGTCAGCACCGCCTTTGACGACCTCTGGCACATCGGCGCAGCACGGCGCCTGCCTTGGTACGCCCACTGGCCCTTGATCGCGCTCACCGGTGCCAGCGTTGGCGCGGCGATTGTTTTTCTGGCCGCCCTGTTCAGCGGCAATCTGCTGCGCATGGCGTGGTGGTCGCCCAATATGGGGTGGTCGATGCTGACGGGCATCATCATCATGCTGCTTTTACAGAGCAGCTTCATCGCGCTGAGCTGGCTCATCCCGCCTGAGCGACTCTTGCAATGGCGTGAAGGCGTGGGGCGCTCGCGCTGGCTGGCCTATATCGGCGTGCCGGCACTGTGCAGCGTGCTGGGCCTGATCGCGCTGGATGTGCTGATGCGTTCGGTGGACACGGGCAGCCTGGCTCGACCTCGACTGCCAAACTACGGGCTGCTGATCACTTTCTTGGGCTGCGGCACCCTGCTGGCCGGCCTGAGTTGGTGGCGGCTGCGCGCGCAGTTGCAGGCCCACAAGGTTCGCCAGCAGATGACCGAGGCGCAGTTGCGCCTTCTGCAGGCCCAAATCGAGCCGCACTTTCTTTTCAACACCTTGGCCAATGTCCAGGGGCTGATCGACTATGAACCGGCCCTGCCAAGCGCATGCTGGATGCCTTCACCGACTACCTGCGCGCCAGCCTGCTGCAGATGCGCGCCCAGGACGTGAGCCTGGGGGAGGAGTTCGACCTGGTGCAAAGCTATCTGACCGTGATGCAATGCCGTATGGGCGAGCGCTTGCGTTGGCAGCTGGACATCCCGCCTGAGCTGCGCGCCGCCCGCATCCCACCTCTGCTCTTGCAGCCCTTGATCGAAAACGCCATCCACCACGGCTTGGAGCCGCAGATTGAAGGGGGCCAGCTTGTTCTGCGCGCCCGCCTTGACGGCCAGGGCCTGTGCATCGAGATCGATGACGACGGCATCGGCCTGGCCGCCGCGCAGCAGCGCCCTCGTCGTGGCAACGGCGTGGCACTGAAGAACATCCGCGAGCGCCTGCGGGCCGCCTATGGCCCTGAGGCCGGCTTGCAATTGCAGGCGGGGGCGAGCGAGCAGGGCACCCGCGTGCGCCTGAGCTTGCCGCGTCTGCACCCATCAGCGACGCCCGCTGTTTGACGACACCCGAGACCGAGCTGAAGCCGATGAGCACCAAGCCCATGCCCCGCCCCCGCGCCCTGCTGGCCGACGATGAACCCCACCTGTTGCGCGTGCTGCAAGACCGCCTGCACGAGCTTTGGCCTGAGCTGGAGATCGTGGCCACGGCCCAGCACGGCCTCGCAGCGGCCGAGCAAATCGGACGGCTGCAGCCGGACATTGCTTTTCTGGACATCCAGATGCCCGGGCTGACAGGCCTTGAGGTCGCCCAAGGCATCGAAGGTGCGACCCGCGTCGTCTTCGTGACGGCCTATGACGAGCATGCGCTGAGTGCCTTTGAGCATGAGGCCGTGGACTATGTGCTCAAGCCGGTCCGGGCGGAGCGGCTGCAGCTGACGGTGGACCGCTTGCGCCGCGCCCTGGCGAACCCTCCCGGCGCGCCCTTGCTCGCCGACGAGGCCCGTGGCGCACCGGTCCCGTCTTTGCCAGATGCGGCACAGCTGGCTAAGGTGCTGGCCCAGCTGTTGCCTCGCGCCACAAGCGCGCAAACGATGTTGCGCCACCTGCGTGCCAGCCAGGGCAGCAGCACACACATCATCCCGGTCGAGGACATCCTCTACCTGCAGTCCGACGAGAAATACACCCTGGTTCGCACCGCCGCGCATGAGTACCTGATCCGCAGCTCCATCCTGGAGCTGGCCAGCCAACTGGACCCGCAGCGTTTCTGGCAGGTGAATCGCGGCATATTGATTAATGTGGACCATCTGCTGTCCGCCCGCCGTGATGACAATGCGCGGCTCTTACTAAGGATGCGCGGCCATGAGCGCGAGCTGCCCGTGAGCCGCGCTTATGTGCATCTGTTCAAGGCGATGTAGGCGCGAGCAGGGCGGGCTGCAACGGCAATCTCGTGCCGTCGGCAAGGATGGCCTTGGTGCGGCCCCCTCTCGTCTTTCGGCAGCGCGCTGCGCGCGACCTGCTGAATTTCAATATGAATTGGGTATCGATTCGGTGTCCATGCGCGCCGGCAGAGCGTAGAAATTCTGCTGAAACTGTTCAATCAATATGTCCGCGCCTGTATTGCGTGGCGTGTGGCTTGTCTTGATTTTGCGGCTTTATCCGCTGGGCTTGCAGTTGGATATAAAGGGGGAGATATGAGTAAGAAAATAATGTGGAGTTTGATGCTGCTGTCGGCGATTCTGGTGGCACTCTATGCCGTGGTGTTACTGGTCATGCCGGGCATAAGACCTCCGTTCATTCAAAATCTATTTGCGCGCTTTCCTGTTGTTACTTTGATTCATTTTTTGGGTGGTGCGGTGGCAATCGTGGCTGGTGCGCTTCAGTTCTCCGCTTCATTGCACCTGAGACACTGGGGCTTGCATCGTTGGCTCGGTCGGTTTTATGTGCTTGCGATAGTTTTTTCTGGTGTTGCCGGGCTGATCTTGGCTGTGAACTCGATCGGCGGCTTGTATGTGGCATCAGGATTTGGCTTGATGGCAATTTTTTGGTTGGCAACAACTTTGAATGCATATCGTCTGATTCGCATTGGAAATGTGAAGTCTCACCAGAACTGGATGGTGCGAAGCTATGCAGTCACCTTGGCAGGCCTCACTTTGAGGCTCTATCTGGGCGTGAGTGTGATTCTGGGGATCAAGTTCTTTGATGCGTATCCAGTTTTGGCGTGGATCTGTTGGGTTCCAAATTTGTTGTTGGCTGAATGGTTTGTACGGCGCCGAATGCATGGCGCCCATGGGTCTGAAAAACCCGGTCCAGTCAACTCTTGCAAGGTCATGTCGGCCTGAACCTCGGGCTTGCTCGGCAGACATGAATCCTTAGCAGCCAGTGCCTGCGCAGGCGGACGAATCTGCGTTGCCATGCCGCATGGCAAGCCGTGGTCAAGCCCCGAAACCCAGGGTGAGCTTCAATAAGGCCTGCGTTGAGCAGTGAGTTCAGGCCTGGCAGCCGCCATTGACGGCCCAGGCTTGCCATTGGGCAGCGATGCTTGCCGTTCGTCGCAGGGTCGGCTTTTTGGGGGACACTCGCGCCCTAAGCTTCAGCGCATGTTCAAGCTGGATCGCCCCTCCATGAAAACTACTTCCTTCACCGCAGAGATGCGCTATGCCGCACGCCGCTACTTTCAGCTCCACAAGCAGCGTGACGAAGCCGGTTGGGCGCGGGGATTGATCACCGCCAGCATCGGCCTGGCCTTTCCCAGCCTCTACATCACCCTGGCCCTGCTGTTTGGCAGCGCCAAAATCTCGGCGGCGAGTCTGGGCTTGAGCTGGCTCAACGGCTTGTTCATCGCCTTCCTGATCCACGGGGCCTACCGCCTCATCGAATTGACGCAGCCGCAAGCACGGCTGGACGCACTTAAGCACAGCGGCTGGCGCTCGGGCTTGTTCTTCAGCCTGGTGCCGGTGGTTTGCGTTCTGCTGGGCATGTGGCTGTTCGCGCTCGGCCTGGGCTGGTGGATGCAGCAGCAAGTCTGGACGCCGCTGGACAGCACCCGCGGCCTGAGCCAGTTTCTTTTCATCTCGCTGGTGGGCGTCTTGATCGGCTGGGCGATTGACCACCAGGTGCGTCGCCGCCAAGCTCTTCAGCTGCAGGCCACCGAGGCTCGCCTGCTGCACCTGCAAGCGCAGATCGAACCCCACTTTTTGTTCAACAGCCTGGCGGCGGTTCAAAGCCTGATCAAACCGGCGCCGGACCGGGCCCTGGCCATGTTGGAGCACTTCACCGACCATCTGCGCGCCAGCCTCGCCGCCTTGCGTGAGGACAGCTGCCAGCTGGGCACCGAGCTGCAAGCCGTGCGCAGCTACCTCGCCTTGATGCAGATCCGCATGGGCGACCGCCTGCGCTTTGTGGTGGAGGCCGAGCCGGCGGCCGAGCAGCTGCGCCTGCCGCCGCTGTTGATTCAGCCCTTGGTCGAAAACGCCATCGTGCACGGCATCGAACCCAAGGATGAAGGCGGTGAGGTGCGGCTGCGCGCCTGGGTCGAGGGCAACACCCTCAAGGTATTGGTGCAGGACGATGGCCTCGGCCTGCTGGCCAAGCCCCGCCGCAGCCAGCAAGGGCATGGCATCGCGCTCAAAAATGTGCGCGAGCGTCTGGCCGCCCGCTATGGCGAGCGCGCAGGCGTGGATCTGCACATCGACGAGGCCGGCTGCCGCGCCTTGCTCACCCTCCCCATCAACCCCAAAGACCAAGGATCAGCAGCATGAGCCTGCGCGCCATCATCGCGGACGACGAAATTCATCTGGCCGAACACCTGAAATCCGAATTGAACCAGCTCTGGCCAGAGCTGGAGGTGCTGGCTCTGGCCCGGACTGGACGCGAGGCGGCCCGCCTGATCGAAACGCTGGAGCCCGACCTGGCCTTTCTGGACATTCAGATGCCGGGCTTGACCGGCCTGGAGGTGGCGCAAGGGATAGAGGGCAAGACGCGGGTGGTGTTTGTCACCGCCTACGACGAGTACGCGGTTGAGGCCTTCGAGGCTGCGGCGCTGGACTATCTGCTCAAACCTCTCAAGACCGAGCGCCTGGCGCGGACGCTGGAGCGGGTGCGTGCCGCCTTGCAAGCCCCGCCTGAAGCGGACGCCAACGCTTTGGCCGGTGTGCTGCAGAAGTTGCTGCAAGGGCAGGGGGCTGCCGCCGGGGCGCAAGAGTCTGTGCAGCGCCTGCGTTATGTGCGCGCCGCGCAGGGCGATCTGATGCATCAGATTGCGGTGGATGAGGTGCTGTTCTTTCAGGCGGACGACAAGTACACCGTGGTACAGACCGCCAACGCCGAGCACCTGATCCGCACGCCCATCATTGACCTGATGGCCCAGCTGGACCCGGCCAAGTTCTGGCAGGTGCATCGCGCCACCATCATCAATCTGGACCACCTGGCCGGCACCCGGCGCGATGAGCTCAGCCGCCTGTTCGTGCGCATCAAGGGCCATGGCCGTGAACTGCCGGTCAGCCGTGCCTATGTGCATTTGTTCAAAGCCATGTAATTGGCGCATTCGCGCCGAGGGTCAGCGGGCAGTGAAGGGCAGTGAAAGGCGCTGAAGGGCGCTGAAGGGCGCTGACTCCGCGCCCGCCTATCATCGGCGCCCATGACTGCCCTGAATCCCGCCGACGCGGCAATTCTTCTGCCCTATCAAGCGCCTTATCACGTCGAGGCCTTGCTGCAGTTTCTGGCTGACCGCGCCATTGCCAGCATTGAGCAGGTCGATCAGGCGCAGCTGCGCATCACCCGCAGCGTGCAAGGGCTGAGCGCGCAGGGGCAGGCCTTTGAAGGCTGGCTGAGCCTGCAGTTTCAGCCCAAGCGCTCCGTCGTGGCGCTGAGCTTTTCTGCAGCGCTGCGGGCCCAGCCGACGATCATCGATAGCCTGCTGCCCATGCTGCGGCGCTGGCTGGATCTGGACGCCAATCCGCAAGCCGTCATGGACGGGCTGGGGCACTTGGCCCTGAGCCATCCAGGCCTGCGCCTGCCGGGTTGCCTGGACCGCTTTGAGCTGGCCGTGCGCGCCGTGCTGGGGCAGCAAATCACGGTGGCCGCGGCACGCACCTTGGCGCAGCGTTTTGTGCAGGCCTTCGGGCGGCCGCTGAACGAACCTGGACCGCCAGGTTTGACGACGCCCTTGCGCCTGTTTCCCCGGGTCAGCGATGTGGCCGCGCTGGAGCCGGGGCAGATTGCCGAGCTGGGCATCATCCGGCGCCGCGCCGATTGCCTGCTGAGCTTGGCGCGCCGCTGGGAACAGCTGGCCTATGCCCAGCAAGCGTGGCAGCCAGCGCAGGATGCTGATGCCCAGCCAGAAGAACAAGCCGCTCAACTCAAGCACGCGCTGCTGGAGCTGCAAGGCATCAGCGGCATCGGGCCCTGGACGGCCCATTACATGCTGATGCGCGGCTGGTCCTGGGCGGACGCCTTTCCGCCCAAGGACGTGGTTCTGCTGCGCCAACTGAGCCAGGGCTTGGCTGCGCCACTGAGCCCGGCCGCCTATGCCCAGCGAGCCGAAGCCTTTCGCCCCTATCGCAGCTACGCGGTGTTGCATCTGTGGCGGGCGGCGACGCTGCAAGCAAAGCGCTAGGCGCATATTCCTGCTTCCGCGCTGGGTGCGCTTGGCGCGCTGGCCACTTGCCGCGAAGCTGAGCGAATCAGCCTGGACTTGAGGCTTCGCCGCGCTCAGTTCTTGGGCGGGAACATCCAACGCTCAAAGATACGCTTGGCCGTGCCATCGTCCACCATGGATTTAAAGACGGCATTGACTTGCGCCTCGGCTGCCAGTTGCTTGGACTGTTTGGAAAAAGCCACCGTCAAGTAGCTGGTGTTCAGCACCAGCACATCACCGAACTCGCCCGCTAAGCCGAACTGCTGTATCAAATGGTTCAGGCTGGCCAGCCCGCCGGCCACCGCCTTGGCTTTGCGGTCAGCCACGGCCATGCGGATGGCTTGGGTGTAGTCCCGCACCAACTCCTTTGGCATGCTTGAGTCGCTGTCGAAGCGCGGATCCACCTTCAAGCCGCGCGGTGCGGCAGTGACGATGTTTTTTAGATCTTCGTATCGCTTGATCGAGATCCCTTGGCGCGCCATCACGCCGAATTCAAGCGCCACCAAGGCCGTGCCGCGCTTGGCATAGCTGCTGCGCGTGTCGCTCCAGGCCATGATGGTGAAGTCGATATCGCCCTGCTGCAGGTCGCGCTCGACCCGGGCGTAAGGCGTCAAGGATTGGCGTGTGGTGTGGCCGCTGCGGCGCTCAAACTCATGAAGCAAGTCCACGATGATGCCGATCAATGGCTCTTTGGTTCTGAGTGCCGCGTCTGGGTTGGGCTTGGCCCAGGGGTCGAGCTGGATCAGGTCGACTTTGAACTCCGCCGCTCCGGCCCAAGGCATGGCGCTCGCAAGCAGCAGAAAAAAAGCAGCCTGCAGCCGCCCGACTTTGCGGCGAATCTGGAAGCGCGAGGAAAAGGTAGCCACCGCCCCAATCTAACAGAGTCAGCCCGGCCGCCTGGCGGGCTTGGGAACGCCTGCCTCGCCTGATCTTGGCATAGCGGCAGCTTGTCACTGCACAGGCGGTGTTTGGCGGGCTCCAGCCGGCCGAGGGCATCTAGTCGTTGGCCAGCCCGATCGCTTGCTTGGCGCTCCACATGGCCGATATCAGCGAATGGCCGCTTGCTTGGGCGGCGCCCAGCCGGCAGTGGCTGCCGAACCCAGGCCTGCACGGACCGCAGCAATCATCAGCCAAAGCAGCAGCAGGGGCACGACCAGGGTTTGAAGCAGAAACACGACGATCAGTTGAATCAGATGATTGATCGCTTGCTCAGCGGACTGCTTGATCTGCTCAGCAAAAGCGCCAATGTCGGGTAGCTTGATCGCCTGCTTGAATCTGTCTGCCAAGTATGGCGGTGCTGCGGCGCTCGCCTGTTGTCTGGCGTCCGTGACCAGCCCATGCATGTCCCCAGCGGAAAGTGCCAGTCCTTGTTGGCTGGCTTGGTAGTCATCCTTCAAAAAGGCATGGAAGACGGCATCGCTGCCCAGCGCGGCGACAGGCACGGCGAAGCGGACCAGGAGCAAAGCGGTCAAGACCACGCGGGCAAATCTGGGCATCTGCCCGCGCCATGCGACGGCCAGCGCCGCCGCCAGAAGTGCCATAGCGATACAGGCTTTGACTGTGGGCTGTGCGCCAATGGCAAGCAGGGCTTTTTGAAGCCCGAAAGACACCGTGGCGCCGAGCATGAGGCTCGAGAACTGTTCGATCAGATCATTGATCGGGTCCAAGACTTGCCCTGGCGCTGTTGTGACGCCAACACCCATGGGCTGGAATGACAGGGTGGTTTCTTGCAAGGTCGACACCACACCATTGAGCGTTCGCGCTGTTGCGAAGCTGATCAAGGCGCGCTTCAGGCCCGCATCGACTCGTTCCTTGGCGACGATATCGAGCTGAGGTAGCCATGCCAGCAGCGCAGTGAGCAGCAAGAAAAAGACGAGCAGAGGGCGGCGGGCTTGGATACTCATGCCCAAAGAATAACCTGACTTTTCAGCGGCACCAGGTGCGCTTGCGACGGCACGAGCTGAGGCTTGTTCCTTAGCATCAGTCGGAATTCCTCTGCGTTCATCGGCGCTGTTTAGCATGGCTCGTCTTCATCGCAAGGACTTCGTCCAGCCCTCATCCGGGCCGGGGCGTCCGGTCGTCGCGACGAAGCGTTGTAAACCGCTTTGAGCCTCGCTCGGCAGTATGCTTCGCCTCCGTCCTCCGAGCCCCGCCGATGAAATCCCTTGATCTGTTTGAGTTGTTTGCGCTTGCCGCCATCTGGGGCGCCTCGTTCTTGTTCATGCGTCTGGGCGCCCATGAGTTTGGGCCGCTGGTAATGGCTGCGCTACGGGTGACGGTGGCCAGCCTGGCTTTGATCCCGCTGCTGGCGGCGCGCCAGGGCTTGGGGGAGTTGCGGCGCGAGTGGAAGCCGCTGCTGGTGATTGGCCTGCTCAATAGCGCCATTCCCTTTGCCCTGTTCAGCTTCGCGGCGCTGTCCATCACGGCGGGCCTGTCCAGCATCCTCAACGCCACCACGCCGCTGTGGGGCGCGCTGATTGCCTGGGCTTGGCTGCGTCAGGGCCTGAGTGGCTGGCGCGTGCTCGGCTTGGCCCTGGGCTTTGCGGGTGTGCTGTTTCTGGCTTGGGACAAGGCCTCCTTCAAACCCGGCGGCAGCGGCTGGGCCTTGGCGGCCTGTCTGCTGGCTACGTTTTGCTACGGCTTGGCTGCCAACTTCAGCAAGCGCTACACGGTGCACATTCAGCCAATGGCGGTGGCCACCGGCAGCCAAGTGTTCGCGGCACTGTTGTTGGCCGTGCCGGCGCTGTTTTACTGGCCTGAGGCTATGCCCAGTGCCAAGGCCTGGATGGGGGTGTTGATGCTGGGCCTGCTGTGCTCGGCGCTGGCCTACTTGCTGTATTTCCGTTTGATGAGCCGCATCGGACCCACCAACACGATTGCCGTGACCTTTTTGATTCCGGTGTTTGCGGTGCTGTGGGGATTCTTGTTCCTGGGCGAGTTGTTCACCCTGCACATGGCTGCGGGCTGCGCCATCGTCTTGCTGGGCACGGCCTTGGCCTTGGGTCTGCTCAAGCCGCGCAGCCATGCTTGACACCCTGGCTCAGGCTCTGAGCTTGTTGGCCGAGGCCGACGGCCCGCTTCTGCGCGTGTTGGCGCTGAGCTTGCTGGTCAGCGGCAGCGCCTGTGCCTTGGCCACGCTGCTGGGCTTGCCGCTGGCGGCTTGGTTGGTGGCGCTGCCGCAAGCCTCGCGCTGGCGCCAGGCCTGGGTCTTGTTGCTCAACACCGGGCTGGCGCTGCCCTCGGTGCTGGTGGGCTTGCTGGTGTATTTGCTGCTGTCGCGCTCCGGGCCCTTGGGGCATTGGGGCTTGTTGTTCACGCCCTGGGCCATGGTGCTGGCACAGACCGTGCTGATTCTGCCGGTGGTGGCCGCTTTGGCCCGCGCGCGCTTGGCCGAAGCCATGGAAGAGGGCGGCGAGCAGCTCCGCTCCCTGGGCGCCAGCGGCCCGCAGGCGGCCCTGCTGCTGGTCTGGCATCAGCGCAGCGCGCTGTTGGTGGTGTTGCTGAGCGCTTTTGGCCGCGCCATCTCCGAAGTGGGCGCGGTGATGGTGGTGGGCGGCAATATCGAGGGCTTCACCCGGGTCATGACCACCTCGATCGCGCTGGAAACCAGTAAAGGCGATTTGCCGCGGGCCATCGCCTTAGGTGTGACCTTGCTCGTGGTGGTGGGCCTGCTCAACGGGCTCAGCGCGCTTTTGCTCAAGGCCCAAGCGCGGGGAGCAGCTGCATGAGTGCGCTTTTGCTTGAACTCAATCATCCTGGCCTGAGCCTGGGCGGGCGGCAGGTGCTGGCGCCGTGTCAGCTGAGCTTGCATGCCGGCGAACGGTTGGCCTTGATCGGCGCCAATGGTGCGGGCAAGACCAGCTTGCTGCGCCTGCTGCACGGCTTGCTTCCTGCTGAGGGTCGGGTCTTGCATCAGTTGCCGGGCCTGGGCCGGCTGCCGCGCCAGGCCATGGTGTTCCAGCAACCTTTTTTCCTGCGCATGTCGGTGCAGCGTAATCTGCGACTGGCTTTGTGGCTGGCCGGCGTGGCCGCCGATGAGCGGGCCGAGCGGGCGCAGGCTGCCCTGCAGCGTGTGGGCTTGCAAGCCTTGGCCGGGCGCGATGCTTGCAGCTTGTCGGGCGGGCAGCGCCAGCGCTTGGCCTTGGCGCGCGCCTGGGCGCTGCAAGCGGAGCTGCTCTTTCTGGACGAGCCCACGGCGCATTTGGACCCGGGCGCGCGGCGCGAGGTGGAGCGCGTCATCGAGGGTTTTGCGGCCGATGGCTTGAGCATGGTGATGAGCACCCACAATCTTGGCCAAGCCAAACGCTTGGCCACCCGGGTGCTGTATCTGCACGAGGGTCAGGTCTTGGCCGATGCGCCGGTGGCGCAGTTTTTTGGCGCGCCGCTGCCGGCCATGGCCGATCAGTTTTTACGAGGGGAGATGTTTTGAAACGCAAACTCTTTTTGACGACGGTACTTGGCGGCTTGCTGCTGGCCGCTGGTGGCCTGGCTCGGGCGGCTCAGCCTGCGGCGCCGACGAGTGCCAGCATCGTGCTGGCCTCCACCACTTCCACCGAGCAATCGGGTTTGTTCGCCCATTTGCTGCCGCGCTTCACTGCCGACACCGGCATCCAGGTCAAGGTGGTGGCCCTGGGCACGGGCCAGGCCCTGGACCTGGCCCGGCGTGGGGACGCCGATGTGGTGCTGGTTCACGATGTGGCCGCCGAGGAGAAATTTGTGGCCGAGGGCTTTGGCCTCAAGCGCATGCCGGTGATGGCGAATGACTTTGTGCTGATTGGCCCGGCCAGCGACCCGGCGGGTCTGCGTGGCCGCGATGTGCTGCAAGCCCTGGCCAAGCTGCCCGGCGCCAGCGCGCAGAGCTTTGTCTCGCGCGGCGATAAAAGCGGCACCCATGCGGCCGAACTGCGCCTGTGGCAGGCCATCAATGTGGACCCGGTGCAAAGCCTGGCGCAACGCTATCGCCAATGCGGCTGCGGCATGGGCCCGGCGCTGAATATGGCGGCGGCCCTGAACGCGCATGTTCTGGCGGACCGTGGCACCTGGGCCGCCTTCACCAAGAACCGTGCCGACTTGGCCGTCCTGGTGGAGGGCGACGCGCGGCTCTACAACCCCTACGGCGTGATCGTGGTGAACCCCGCCAAGCATCCGCACGTCAAGCTCAAGGAGGCACAAGCCTTGGCCGATTGGCTGGTGTCAGCCAAGGGCCAAGCGCAGATCGCCAGCTACAAAATCGCGGGCGAGCAGCTGTTCTTTCCAAACGCGACGCGCTGACTGAGAGGCCGCGGCTGCCGCGGCAAGCTCGGCATTTTTTGTCAGCGCTTGCTGGCCGGTGGCGTCTGATCGACCGCGCCATCCTGGCTGCGGCTGCCATTGACGGTAATCACCCGCCGGGCCTTTTCGTCCATGTCTGACAAGGCCATCGAAGCCGCGCGGTTGTGCTGCTCCCAGTCCTCGGCGCTGCGGATGATGCTGGGCTTGATCAGCACGATCAGCTCACGCTTGCGGCCGCTGTTGGCGCGGTTGCCGAACAAGGTGCTGGTGATGGGATTGCTGTCGGCGCCGGGCAGTCCGGAGCCTTTGCGGTTGGATTCCATCTGCATCAGGCCGCCGATGGCCACGATGTAACCGTCGGGGATGCGCACCACCGTGTCGGTTTCGTTCATGCTGTTGGAAGCCAACGGCAGGCGGAAGTTACCCAGCGTGCCCAGATCAATCTGCTTGACCTTCTCGGTCACCGAGGTCACCGCTGGGTGGATGTGCAGGGTGATCATGTTCTCTTCGTCGATCTGGGGTGTGACGTCGAGCGCAATGCCGGAGAAGAAGGGCGTGAGCGTCAGCGTCGGAACGCTGGGCGTGTTGGTATTGGTGTTGTTGTTCGTGTTGTTATTGGTGGTGTTGCTGCCCGAGATGCCGGTGACGTAGTAATCGTCCGAGCCGACCTTGAGCACCGCCTTTTGATTGTTCAGCGTGGCCACGCGCGGGCTGGAGAGGATTTGCGTGTCGCCATGGCTTTCCAGAAAACTCAGCAAGCCCTGGAAGTTGCCGCGCGACAAGGCCAGGCCAAAGGCGCCCGCACCGGGTGAAAGCATGGGCACTAAGTCTGGCCAGTTCGGATTCGGGATGGCGGTGGACATCACCGGCAGGCCATTGCTATTGCTGACCAGCGGATTGACGATGGTGTTCACGCCCGTGGGGATGCTGGGGTTGACGCTGGTCTGGCCGATGGCGCCGTTCTTGCCCAGTACCGACCAGTCAATGCCGCTTTGAAAGCCTTCGCGCAGCTCCACTTCCACGATCTTGGCTTCCAGCATCACCTGGCGTTCAACCGCCAGTTTGGTGCTGCGCAAAAAGGTTTCGACCGCGCGCATTTCGTCCGGCATGGCGCGCACGGCAATCGTGCCGGCCTGCGGGCTGGCGATCACATTGCGGCCGCTTTCGGTGCCGACCAGCGCGCGCAAGGCGGCAGTGGTGTCGGCCCAGAAATCGTTCTTGGTGCTGGTGGCGACATGCGAGCTTTCTTGCTGCTGAGGCACGCCGCCCGTGTTGTTCGTGCTGCCGTTGCTGCTGCCCGCGGTGCTACCGGTGCTGCCCGCGTTGGTGCTTTGCCCGGCGCCTGAGCTGACGCGCAACTCGCTGCGGCCCACGCGCTGCTGCTGCAGATAGTTGACCGTGAAGATGCGGGTCTGCATGGTGGGCGGGAAGACGGTGATGCGGCGGCCATCAAACTTGAAGTCGTAGCCGTAGACATCGCGCAGCGACTCCAGCGCTTCGCGCACGGTGACGCCCTTGAGCGTGACCGAGAGCGAGCCGTTCACCGAGGGGTGCACCAGCATGCTGTAACGGGTGTCGGTCACGAGCGAGAGGAAAACATCGCGCACCGGCGCGCCGTTGACGACCAGATCGAAACGCGGCTCGGGTGGCGCGGCCGGAGCCGGGGCGGGAGCCGGCGTTGCCGCAGCTGCAACCGCAGCATTTGCATTGGCGGCAGCGGCGGCGCGGGCTGCGTTGGCCTTGTTCGCGGCATTGGCGGCGTCGAGTTCATCGCGCAGCTCGGTGCGGGGCTGGGCCAGTTGCAAAGGCTTGTCGGCGCAGCCGCCCAAGAGCAAGGCCAGCAGTGCCGAAAGCGCCATGCTGGGGGCGAGGGCGCTGGCAAGGCGGGGGCTGGCTGAGTGATGGCGCCTGAGCTTCATGGTTTCTCCTGGAGGTTGGCGCTGGGTGTCGTCGAATTCATGGTGGCGCTGGGGCTTGTTGTTCTTGGGCTGGGCTTGGCGGTCTGCTTGGGCGCCCGAGGGGCAGCACCGCTTGGCGCCGGGGCCGTGCCGTACTTTTCAATGCCGGGGTAGATCGCTTCACGGCGGGTGCCGCGTCCATCGCGCAGCCAGACGGCCTGGCTTTCAATCCGCACGATGGTGGCGTCTCCCAGCTTGGCGCCCACCGGCAGTAAGCGGCCACCGGACACCACAAAGGCTTTGCCCTCGCGGATGGTGATGTGTTGCACCGCCCGTTTGCTGTCGTCCTCGTTACCCGCGCCCGCCGCACCTGGCGCCGGACTGCGCAGCTCGGCCGGCCAGGCGCTGGGGTCGCGCAATTCTTCGCGGCTGCTGGGGGCGGTGGCTGAAGCTGATGCAGCCGACACCGCGCTAGCTTGCGCCAAGGCCTGTGTCGATACGAGTGCGAGACCGCTGAGTAAGCCGATTCGGCGCAGCAAGCGGGCGTGGTTGGTGTTGGATTTGGTACTCATGATGCGCGAGCCTTGGGCAGAAAGACTTGCACTTGCAGAAGCACCGGCTTGCCATCCCCCTGCGACCAAAGGCGCAGTTCGCCCCAGTGCAAGCGGGGCAGGGCCAATTCGAGCTGGCGCAGATACCGCATTTGATCCAGATACTCACCAGCGACTTGCAGTTCCAGGCCTTGCCAGGTCAGGGGCATCTCGGCATTGGCGGCATTCGCGGCATTCCCGGGATTGGCGGCGCTTGCCGCGTTGGCTGCTTGCGGGGCCGCTTGGCTCATGCCTTTGCTGTTCGCTTGGGTGGCGAACTGAGCAGGGCCTTGGCCCTCCGGCAGGCTGGCCAGCTTGAGCAGGCTCAGGCCCGGGTGTTGCTTGAGCAGAGTGGCCAAAAGCTCGGGCAATTGCTGCGGGCCTTGTTGCTTGCTGCTGCCGGCGGTGGCCGTGTTGCTCCCTGGCACTTGGCTTTGCAGCAGGTTCTTGAAGCCAGCGTCCACGGCCAGGCGCAGCTGGGCTTGCTGTTGTTGGGCAGTGGCCAGCCGGGCCTTGAGTTGGCTGCCCTCGTCCTGGCCGCCTGGGGCGCTGCTGGCGCCAAGCGGTGCGGCGCTGGCGGTGAATTGTTCCCGTAGCTGCTTGAGGTCTTGGTTCTGCTTGAGCTGGGCCTTGGCCAGAGCTTGGGCCTCCAGCTTGAGGGGGGTGATGATCAGGCTGTCCGCAATCGCAATCAAGATGGCGGCCAGGCACAGAAAAATGAAGGCGCGCTCGCGCAGGCTGAGCGCGTCGATGCGCTTGGCCCAGCTCTGCCATGTGGCTTGCCAGCTGCTCAGGGTTTTGTTGCTGGCCATCATGGTGTTGTGCCTGCTTTCAGGTCGCTGGCGCCGGGGGCGCCCAGCTTGTTGGCCGGTGCAGGTAATGCGCTGACGACGCGGAAGGACCAGACCGCCAAGCCGGGCCGTGGCTTCGGCGTGGACGGGCTCAGCCAGGCGGCTGGTGCAGCAGCAGTTCCTGCTGGATCATTGGCCTCGCCACCAAGCGGGCCATCCGGGCCCCATTTCTCCACCTTCACCGAGCCCAGTTGCAGGCCCGCCAAGAGTGGCTGCCCGGCCAGGCGTTCCAGCCAGGTGCGCAGCGCCACTGGGTCCAGGGTGGCGCCGTTGAGTTCCAGTTGACCCGGCATCCAGCGCAGCGAACCCAGCCAGACGCTGGCGGGCACGGTCTGAGCCAGGGACTTGAGCAGGTCGGAATGCCGATAACCATCCGCCGCCAAACCGCCGTTGAGGATGTTGAGGGTCAGCAGCTGCGCTTGATTGTAGAGTTCCAACTGATTGATCTGTTGGGCCAAGAGCTTGGGATCCACCGGTGGCGGCAGCGCGGCCAGGGCTTGAGTCAGGGTTTGCAATTCAAGTGCCCCGCGGGCTTGCGCCTGGGCAAAGTCGCGCTTGGACTGCTGGGCTTGCAGGTTCAGCCACAGGCACAAAGCCAGCGTGGCCGCCAGCAGCATGGCCATGGCCTGCACCATGGTCAGGGCCGAGAAATAGCGTTTCGGCGCAAGCAGAATGGGGGTGAGTAAATTGATTTGCTGGGCCATGGCGGGGTCGGGTGATTGGGTCCTGGGCCTCAGAGTGCGCGGGTTTCTTGGCGCAGGGCAGCCCCCAGCAAGGGCAGGCATTCGCTGAGCTGCGCGGCATCGGCGTCAGCGGCAATACCGCTGAACAGCGCGGGTAGCTGAATCGCCAGGGTGCGCAGGCCGAGCTCGCGCTGCATCAAAGTGGCCAGCTGATCGCCATGCTCGGCCACCAGCAGGTAGAGGCGCGCCAGCGGCAACTCGGGCCAGGAGCGTTCCCACAGGTCGATGGAGCGTTGCAGCTCGATGATCAGCACCGATTCTTCGCTGTCCTCGCCCATGCCCATGCCCAAGCCCGACAAGCTGGTGCCCGGTGTGTACTCAAAACCCAGCGGGGCCTCTTCCAGCGGCTTGTGAGTCTGGCTGCCGGTGGCGCGCGCCGTCAGGCGCGGGTCGCCATCAAGCCGACGGGTGAAGAACAGCTCGCCACCCACACTGATGGTCAGCAGGCATTGCCCGCCCTGCATCAACAAGGCGGCGGTGGCGCGCTCCGGCATGGCGTCAGCCCTGGCCTGTGCGGTTTGCACATTGCGCAGGGCGCATTCCCAGCTGTCCACCACATTCAGGCTCAGGCCGGCGGCCTGGCAGGTGCTGCTCAGCTCCGTGATGGCCGCATTGCGCGCCGCCACCACAAACAATTGGCGCTGGGTGCGCGGCACATCACCACCGACATGCATGACGTCGAGGGTCAGGTCATCCAGATGCACTTCCACCAGCTCTTTGATCAGCCAGCGCGCGGCAGCTTTCAACTCACCGGCGGGCACATTGGGGGTGTCGACCTTGAGGATTTGATATTGGCTGGGCTCCAGCAGGGCCAGCACCTCACCGGCATGCAAGCCCAGGCTGCGAATGGCTTTGGCGCGCGCCTCCGGCTCATCCGCCAGATTGCGCAACACGCCCCACTGCAGCACTTCAAGGGGCTTGTCAGTCGCTTGGGCCTGATCGGTCAATACATAGGCAAATAGCCCGTCGTGGCAGCGCACGCTCAGGCGTAAGGTGTTGCGTTGTTTGCCCCAAGGCCATCTCATCTGGAATAGTCCGATCCGTGAAAACAAGTCAGGCGCAGGTCAATACTTCAATCAATAGTTTTCGCGCTGATACACCACATTGTCTGAGCCGCGGTAGAGGCCAAACGTCGCCCGCGCCGAAGGATCCTTGCTGTACGTGCCCGCACACCAAGGCCCTTGCAGATAGGCCAAACCCGCCGCCAAAGTGGCCGCCACGCCGGGTGTCCAGCTTTGCAAGCAGCTTTGATCGCTCACGGTACTCAAGCTCAAGGCCACATCCATGCTGCCGCTGCGGCCCCCGCCGGGCTTACTCAAAGTCAAGCTGCTGGCGCCGCTGAGCAGTTTGTAGGTTTTGACGGGCGAGAGACCATCGCTGGTAGTCAAAGTCTTGCGGTAGTTTCCGTAATTCAGCGCTTTGGAATCGATGGAAGTACAGCTGTCCAGTGTGTTAGTTACAAAGTTACTGCCGTCCCAGTATTGCGCGAGCACGCGCATGCTGAGGTCGCGGTTTTGCGAGCCGATGGCGTTTTGCAAGCGCAGCTGGCCAAAGCGCAGATTCACCGGGACTGCCGTCAACGGCGCCAGCACCGAGCGCAGCGCCGCCCGGTCATTGCCATTGGGCGGGCTGTCGGTGTCGAGGTTGAAGCTCATCATGCCCACGCCGTCGCTGTCCACCGGGGCGATGCCGAAGCTGCTGCCGGGGAAGGGGCCGTCGGGCGTGCTCAGGCGTGAGACGGTGGCGCTGAGTTGCGCGTTGGTGGATTGGCCCAGGTTCCAAGTGCCGCTGCTGGTGGCGCTCAGCCGCGCACCGATCTTGAAGGGCGTTGTGCCGTTGATGCCGGCGGGGTTGAGCGCATTGGCTGCCCCCAGGTCCAGCTTGGCAAAGGCAGCGGTGTAGTTCTGTGTGGTGGCGCCTTGCACATTCTGGGCGGTCAGGGTGAAACCGAGCTTGAAGGTCTCGCCCAGATAGGTGAAGGTGGAGATGGGGGAGCAAGCAGCAGCCAGGCGGTCGCTGAGGATGGTGTTGCTGGCCACAAAGCCGGCCGGCACAAAACGGCCGATGCGATTGTTCTGCACCGAGCCCAAGAAGACGGTGGAGTTGAGATTGAGCCCGGCCGTGCCCAGGAAATTGCTGAGTACGCCGGTGGTGTTCAACAGAAAGCTGCCCACCTCGCTGTACTTGAGGTCATTCACCGTCAGCGCGCCGCCTACAAACCCGCTGATGGTGGGGTTGGTGGCGCTGGCATTGCTGAGCACTCCCAGCACGCCTGTGGTGGGGGTCTGGCTCCCCGCCACCGGGCTGAGGGTGATGGGGCTGTTAAAGCTAGGCGCCAGGCCGCCCGCGGTGATCTGTGCCAGGGAGGCGCCGGCATCGACCTTGCCCTTGTTTGTGCTGTCACCCGCTGCGCTCCAGAGGTAGCCGCCCAGGGTGGCGCTGAAGGTGGCGCCGGCAGCGCCGAACTTGGGGTCGCTGAACAGGCTGCCCGCGGGGTTGCTGACGCCGCCCAGCGTCAGTCCGGTAACGGTGATGGCGAAGGGGCGCAAGGTCAGGTCACCCAGGCTGCCGCTGATGGTGGTGGCGGCGTAGAGCAAGCTGTCGTCATCGAGCTTGAGGCTGAACTTGCCGATGTCGGTGCTGGCCATGTCTAGCTTGGCCACACCGGCGGTAAAGCTCAGGCCGATGAGGTTGTTGGCGCCTGGCCGGGCGGCGGGAACGCTGAGCGCGGGGCTGATGATGCTGGGCGCTGTCCAGGGGCCGCCGTTGTCGGTGCGCCAAAGCTTGAGGTTACGGCTGCCGCTGTAGTCGGTGGCGATGGCGCAGTTGCCGGTGACGGCATCCTTTTTCCAAAGCGCCACTTGCAAATCGTGTTTGCGGCCGGCCACGACGATATTGCTGCCGAAAATTTGGCTGCCCATGTCCTCGCTCCAGACAAAGGCGTTGTCGCGGTACTGAATGCTGCCGGAGCTGCCCACCGCGGCGGCGACGCTGCTGTCTTGCACGGTGATCACCAGGTTCTGAGCCAGGCTGTGGTTGAGGCGTAGATTGACAACGCCGGCGTCCCCGGCGGCAAAGGTGTAGGTGGCCCGGCCACTGTTCGCCGCGCCCGGTGTGAACGTCCCGCTGGGGGCTGGGCCGCTGCCGATGGAGAAGTCGCCCTGGCCGGTGGAGGTGCTCAAACTGATGCTGCCGGTATAGCCGCTCAGCGTGGCGCCGCTGGCGTCTTTGGCCGTGACGCTGAAGGTCTGCGGCGAGCAGGTCGAAGCGGCGCTGGCACTGCTGACCACAAAGCTGCCAATGGCTGGGGTGCAATTGCTCGGTGTGCGGGCGCTGCCGTCGTAGTTTTTGCCGGCTTTTTGATTGTTGTAAATGGTGCTGATATTGGCGGCCGAGATGGCGCTGTTGAAGACCATGAACTCGTCCAGCTGGGTGTTGATCCCTTCACGGGTGCTGGCGTCAATGTCCCAAGAGGCGCCGATGAAGGCCAGACTGCCCTTGGCTTGCTGGTTGATGGTTTCCTTGAAGACGCCATCCACATAGAGCGAGGTCTTGCCGCCACTGCCCACCAGGCCGATGTGGTGCCAACCGGCGGCCAGGGTGCTGAACTTGAACGTGCCGTTGACGATGCTGCCGGGCACATAAGCGCCCCACAAAAAGCCGTTCCTGTCATCCATATAGAACAGATCACCGCCGCCATTGACGGCGGCCAAGACGTGGTAAGGGCTGCCGCCGGTGGACAGCGGTGTTCTCATCCAGGTGCTCACGCTCCAGGCGCTAGCAATGGGGATGGCGGTGTTGGGGCTGATGTAGCGCAGGCCGGTGCCGGATGAGAGATCGGCATAGCGGTCCAGCACAGTCGGCGCCGTGCCACTGCTGCTGGTGCCGTTCACAGTAGTGGCGGGGTAGTTGCCACGGCTGTCAATGACTTCGCCGGACGTGCCTTTGAAGCTGCATTCGTCAAAGTGATAGTCGGCGATGGGTGTTGGCAGGCAGGCCGGCGGCATGGCGCCGCCGGTGTTATTGACCACGCAGGCATTGCCGCAGCTGGCGCCGCAACACACGCTGTTGATGGCGGCGGTGAAGCCTAGAGTGATGCGGGCCGAAGCGGTAGAGCGCACACAGGCCTGGGCGATGCTGGCTTGCTCGAAAAAGATGGTGCCGCTGCTGCTGCTGACATCGCCGACGACTTTGGCGCCGTAACCGAAGTTGATGGCGCCGCTGCCGCCGGTGATCTTGCCGCTGACGACGGCTTGCTGGCTCACCGTGATGGCGCCGCTTGTGCTGAGATTGCCTTGGACCTGGGTTTGGAAGTCCAGGCTGATGGCGTTGCCGCCGCCTGCGGCAACGTCGCCGCCAATGATGGCGGCCTGGCCCAGGGTGACTCTGCCGGCGCCACTGATGTTGCCGCTGACTTGAGCCTGATAGGCCAGGTCCACTGTGCTGCCGCTGCTGCTGACAGCGCCGCTGATGATGGAGGCCTGCCCCACATTGATGGCGCCGGCGCTGCTCAGATTGCCTTTGATCTGACTATTCATCCCGGTCGTGATGCTGCCGCTGGTGCTGCTGATGCCGCCGTTGACGACGCAGAACTGGCCCACGGCAATGCTGCCGGTGCCACTGCTGATGGCGCCGCCAATGGAGGCGCAGTCTTGCAGCTGAATGCTGCCGCTGGTGGCGGTGAGGCTGCCACCAATCACCAGCCCGTTGTTGACGGTGTTCACAGAGCCCGCCGTGACATTGCCCATGATCACGGTTTGGTAGGCCATGGTCAGGGCGCCATTGACCGTCAGATTGAGATCGCTGGCGACACCGCCCGCATTGATGGTGGCGCTATTGCTGATGTCGAGCGTGCCGGTGAAGCGGATATTGGCGGGCTTGGGCGCGCTGATGCTGATGCTGTCGCCGGTGCTCAGGGCGAGTGAGCCGCAGGTGTAGCTGCTGCCGGCCGCGCTGCAGCCTGGCGGCAGATTGCCGGGGAAGCTGTAGGCCGCAGCCTGGGCAAGAGGCAGGCTCAGGCAAAGGGCCAGCGCCAGGAAAAATGCACGCCAGCGCAAGAGGAGGTTCAGCCTGTGCAGCATGGTGGGCTCAGCGCACCAAGCGGCGTGTCAATTGCCGCTCGACATAGCTGGGGTTGAGGGCCGCGGTGGTGGGACAGACACCGGCGCTGGGTGCGTTGCAGGCGGTGGCAGTGACTTGGTAGAAGTTCAGCGTGTTGCCGCCGTCGCTGCCGCTGCTGAGGTTGCAGCTGATGCTGACCACAAAGTCACTCAGATTGCCGGTCAAGGCGATATGGGTGGCGCCAAAGCAGGCCGGCGCCGCCGCTGGGCGAAGCACTTGAAAGTTAGCCCATTCCAGCCCGGCATTGGCGGCCTGCATGGCCTTGGCCGCCGCCAACTCGCTGCTGCTGCCGAGCTGCTGGCGCATGCTGAACTTGGCCATGGCCGCGCCCAGCGCCGCCAGCACCACCAAGATGAAGAGCATGGAAATCAAGGTGAATCCTCTCATCAAAGGGCGCGGCTCAGGGCAGGTTGTCAATGTGGATGGCATGGTAGAGCGAAACCGACTCGGTGCCGGAGCGAGTGTCGGCGCTGAGCGTCAGTTTCAGCGTCACCAGCGCGGCGCGAGCGGCCACGGCGGCCGGGGCATAGCTGAAATTGCAGCCGGTGACACCGGTGGCCAACACGGTGCTGCTCCCGCCGCTGGGCGGGTCGGGTTGATTGAGCTGAAAGCCGTAGTTCTGGTAGCGCCTCAGGGTCTGCACGCCGGCGCTCAGGTCGCAGCGGTAGGTCACGGGCGAGCTGACGGCGTAAACCCGGTAAGGCTCGGCGAACAAGCCCACCGGCAGCGCGGCCAGCGAATTGAGGCTGATGTTGGTGGCCAGTCCGGCGCCGTTGCTTGCGCTGCGCCGGTTCGAACTGGCTTGGGCGGCGGCCGATGCGTTGTCGGCATAGGCATTGGCGTCGGGCACATCGGGACCGAGGTTGTAGAACACCAACTGCTGGCCGCTGCTCAAGCTCAGGCCCGGGCCGACCAGATTGAAGCTGGTATCGAGCACACCGAACTGCAGCGGGTCGGTACCTTGGGTGGCATAGCGCGCCGCGCCGGTGGTGGGGATCAACTCCAGGCTGCGGCCATTGGCGCTGACGCGGGCGCTATTGGGCAGGGCCAGGGTCAGGTCGCGCGCGATGCGGCGAATGGCCGTGTCGGCCTGGTCGACCAGCTGGGTGCGGGCGGCGGTGGCCAAATAGCTTTGCACCGGCGAGACGATGAAGACGCTGACGATGGCGGCCAGAATGCCCGTCAGCACGATCACGATCACCGCCTCGATCAAGGTGAAGCCGGACTGGCCCCGGGCGCTGCCGGACCGTGCAGCAAGAGGCAAATGCTTAAAGCGCGGCATTGGGCGAGTGCCGGCTGCGGTAGCCGCTGAGCACGACTTGCGTGCCGCCGGGGCCGTTGACGGTGACGGTGATCAGCAGCGCGTCGCCGCTGGCCTGGCTGATGCTGCCCAGCGCCGTGTTGGCCACATCGATGCTGGCGCTGTAGCCGGCAAGACCTGACACCGCGACGTTGTTGATGTCGACGATGCCAGCGTTCATGGCATAGCCTTTGTAGTCATTGACATTGTCGAACTGCGGCGTGCTGAAGCGAGTCTCCCCGGCTTCGGGGCCGAGGTTTTCCACCTGGCTGGCGCAGCCGGCGCTGCTGGCCGCAGTTTCTAGATTGGCGTCGTCGGGGTCGCAAAAGGTGAATGCCTGCAGTTGCACCTCTTCCATCAGCGACTCGGCAATCGCCAGCGCTTGGCGCTGCATTTGCGGATCGGCGCTGCTGGCGCCGGCCTGCACAAAAATCTTCAAAACGCCTGCCAGCGCCGCGCCGATGACGACGATGAACATGATCAGCTCAATCATGGACAAGCCGCGCTGGTGCCTGGCTGTGGGGCTAATGGTGGAGCGTTTGGCGGTAGAGGCGCGCGTGCTCATCATGGGCTGGCGTAGAACAGGCCGGTCTCGTTCTCCAACACAAAGGCCTGGCTGAAGCCGCCCACGTTGACCGTGACGGGCATGGCCGCAGCGGTGGAGGTGATGCTGCTGCCGCTGTTGGCGTGGTTGAAGGTAATGGTTCGGACCGCGCTCTCCGCGATACAGGGGCTGGACGTGGCCGGGCAGCTGACGGTGCCCAGCGCGCCGCCGGCAGCGTAGGCAAAGCTGGCGCCCGTGCCGCTGATGCTGGCAACGATGGGCCGGCGTTGCACCAGGGACAGGCGCAACATGGCCTGCATCTGGCTTTGCAAGTCATCCGAAAAGGCGCGCAAGCGCCACATCTCGGTGTCCAGCAGGCGCGGCAGGGCGAAGACCGAGAGCGCGGCGATCATTACCATCACGATCACCAACTCGATCAAGGTGAAGCCTTGGCTCTCAAATGACTGCGCCCGCCGGTCGCGATGACGCGGGCGGGCGCGAGGGGCTTGATGCGCGCAAGACGAAACAAGCGCAGTTGGGGCATGTGAGGCAGGGCCGCGCATGCCGCTGGCCGCTCAGAGGATGCCGATGGCGGTGAAGGTCGCGGTGATGGTAGCGTCGTCTTTATCTTGCACCGCGCAGGTGGACACGGACGCGTCAGCAGCCACCGCGGTAGCGGCGGTCGCTGCCGTGACGATCACGGTGGCGGGCATGCCGCCCTGCAGGGCATTGACCACGTCGCTGCATTTTTTAACTTCGACGGTGGGGTTGGTGGCGCTGACTGCCGTGCCCTTGACCTTGCGCGCGGCGTAGTTGACGGCCGCGGCGCTGCTCAAGGCACCGGCCACACCGGCCACTGCTGCCTGCTTGGCATCGGTTTTCAGGTCAACGAACTTGGGCAAGGCCACGGCGGCCAAGATGCCCAGAATGACGATGACCATGACGAGTTCGATCAAAGTGAAGCCGGCTTGCTTTTTCATGTTTGTCCTTCGGTTGGGGAGTCGGAATGTCGGAGAAATCGTCAATGCCATTGATGCTGTGAATGCCTTGATTGCTGTGGCAGCCATCTTTGTCTGGCAGCGGCACGCAAGGCTCAAACGCTGTCTCACACTCTATATCGGGCGACGCAGGCCTTGTTTGAGATATTGCAGACTTTTGCCAAGCTAATCCCTTTTGCCTCCTGCCCGTGCGTGCACTTCATCACGCCCTCGCCATCCCTATCAGCCACCCCGGCCCATGGCCGCCTGGCCCAGGTTCCATAGCGGCAGAAACACGCCCAGCGCCAGGATCAAAACCAGCACGCCGATGATCAGCAGCAAGACCGGCTCGATCGAGGCCGACAGGCCCTTGATGCTGTAGTCGGTTTCGCGCTCATACATGCTGGCGATCTCCATCATCAGGCCGTCCAGCTCACCGGTCTCCTCGCCCACGGCAATCATCTGCAAGACGATGGGGGTGAAGACGCCAGAAGCCGCGGCGCAGCGCGAGATGCTTTCACCGCGTTCCACGCCGTCGCGCATCTGCTCGATGCGGCTGCCGATGTAGGCGTTCTCCACCGTTTGCGCCACCACCGTCATGGCCTGGCTGATGGGCACGCCCGAGCTGTAGGCCAAAGCAAAGCTGCGGGCGAAACGGGCCAGTGTGGCCTTGAGCACGATCTCACCGGCAATCGGCAGGCGCAGCTTGCGGCGGTCCCAGCGGTAACGCCCGTTCGGCGTGGCCAGATAGCTGCGGATCAGCATCACCAGGCCGGCGCTGCCGGCAATCACCATCGGCCACCAGCGCAGGGTCCAGGCGGAAAAGCCCAGCAGCAATTTGGTCATCAGCGGCAGCTCGGCCTTGAAGCCGGCAAACACCGCCGCGAAGGTGGGCAGCACGAAGATATTGATGACGATGATGGCAATCGCCATTGCCACCAGCACCATCACCGGGTAGCGCAGGGCCTGCTTGATGCGGGCGCGGATGTCGAGTTCAAACTCCAGATGCTGGGACAAGCGCAGCAGCACCTCGGTCAGCTTGCCGGTCATCTCGCCCACTCGCACCATGGCGATGTAAAAAGGGCTGAAGACCTTGGGGTGGCGGCCCATGGCCGTGGCCAGCTCCCGGCCCTGGTCCAGGCTGGCGCGCAGGTCTTGCAGCAGGGCAATCATGGCGGGCTGTGCGGTGGAGGCTTCCAGACCGGCGAGCGAGCGCAGGATGGGCACGCCGGCTTTTTGCAAGGTGTAGAGCTGGCGGGTCATGACCAGGCAGTCTTCGGTGCTGACCGGCCGGTTCTGCAGCATCTGCAGCCAGTCTTGCTGGGGCGCGCTGATGCTGGTGCCGCTGCCGCCACTGAGGGCAATGCTGACGGGGATGACGCCACCGGCCATCAGCTGCGCGGCGACCGCATCAGCGTCGGTGGCGTCGATCACGCCATCCAGCAATTCGCCGCGGTTATTGCGTCCTCGCCAGGCAAAGGCTTGCATCAGTCGTCGTTGTCAAAAGAGATGCGCATGGCTTCAGACAGCGAGGTCTTGCCGGATTTGACCAGCGCCAGGGCGCGGTCGGCCAGGGTCTTGCCCTTGAGGCTGAGGCGGGCGGCCTGCATAAAGCCGGCGGCGTCGCCGCGCTGCACGGCCACGGCCATATCGGCATTCATCTCCAGCATCTCGTAAATGCCGCGGCGCCCGGCATAGCCGGTGCCATTGCATTGTGAGCAACCCACGCCCTTGCGAGTCGTGATGCTGGCAGCTTCCGCACCGGCCACTGCCGCCAGCCACGCAGCCTCTTGCGCATTCGGGTGATGGTCTTCCGCGCAGTGCTCACACACGGCACGCAAGAGGCGCTGGGCGATCACCGCCTGCAGCGAGGTGGCGACCATAAAGGGCGGCGCGCCCATATCGAGCAGGCGAAACGGCGTGCTCATGGCGTCCCGCGTGTGCAAGGTGGACAGCACCATATGGCCGGTGATGGCCGCGCGCAAGCCAATCTCCACCGTCTGCGGGTCACGCATTTCACCGACCAGAATCACATCTGGGTCTTGGCGCAAGGTGGCGCGCAGCACGCGGGCAAAGTCCAACTCGATCTTCTCGTTGACTTGCACCTGGGTCAGGCCGGGCAGGCGGTATTCCACCGGGTCTTCCACGGTGATGATCTTGCTTTGCTCGGCATTGAGCTCGCTCAGGGCGGCGTAGAGCGTGGTGGTCTTGCCCGAGCCGGTGGGGCCGGTGACCAGCACCATGCCCGATTGCTGGCCGAGGATCTCGCGAAAGCGCGCCAACATATCGGCCGGCATTTCGATCTGCCCCAGGCGCCGGATGGCCGTGCCCTGGCCCAGCAAACGCATCACCACCGACTCGCCATATTGGCCGGGCAGGGTGGACAAGCGCACATCAATCGTTTTGTCGCGCAGGCGCAGGGTGAAGCGGCCGTCTTGCGGCAGGCGCTTCTCAGAAATGTCCAGGCCGGCCATCAGCTTGAGCCGTTGCGACAGGGCGGCGGCGATGCGCTTGTCGGCATGGGTCTGCGTCTGCAACACGCCGTCGATACGGGTGCGGATCAGCAGCTCGCCCTCTTGCGGCTCGATGTGCACATCGGACGCTCCGGCTTGAGTGGCGTCTTCGAACACGCTTTGCAGCAGGCGCACCACGGGCGCGCCCTCTTGGCCCACGCTGGCCTGCAGGGCGCCGAAGTCGACCGTGTCACCAATGTCTTTTTCCAGTGCCTTGGCCAGGCCGCTGATTTCTTCGCTGCGCCGGTAATGGCGATCAAAGGCGGTGGGCAACTGGCTTTCTGCCACCACGGCCATGCTGATGCGGCGCTTGAGCACGCGGCTCAGCTCGTCGTAGGCGAACAGGTCTAGCGGGTCGGCCATGGCCACCAGCAAGGCCTCGCCACGATCTTCCAGCACGATGGCGCGGAAACGCCGCGCAGGGGTTTCGGACAGCAGGCGCACTAGCTCGGTCTTGAGCGGGAAGGTCTTGAGGTTGACGAAGGGAATGCGCAGCTGCCGCGCCAGCACATGGGCCAGGGCCTCTTCGGTGATCAGTCCAGCGTCGATCAGCAAGCGGCCCAGCTTCTTGCCGCTGGCGCGTTGCAACTCCAGTGCCTGGCTGAGTTGCTGCTCGGAGATCAGCTGCTGCTGCACCAGCACATCGCCGAGCCTGACCTTTTTTGGCGGCGCGGCGGCGCTGGTGTCGGCGGGGCTGGGGGTCAGATCGGCGTCCATATCGTCTCTTCTTTTTTCTCTAGGTTCTCTAGGCGTTGCTGGTGGCGCGGACCTCGCCCATGGTGGTGATGCCTTGCAAGACTTTGAGAATACCGTCCTGGCGCAAGGACAGCATGCCTTCCAGCAGGGCGGTTTGCAGCAGCTCCTCGGCGCGTGCGCCGGTCTGGATCTGGCGCCGCAAGGTCTTGGACACCACCAGCAGCTCGTGCAGGCCGGCGCGGCTCTTGAAGCCACTGTTCTCGCACACCGGGCAGCCGGGGCTGTGGTAGCGCAGGATCTGGCCGTTCTGGCCGTAGGCCTTGGTCCATTCGTCCAGCACGGTTTGGCGGGGCGGGCGGGCTTCGGCCGGGTAGATCTTCAGATAGTCATCCAGCATTTCGTCCAGCTCAGCCGGGGCGATGGGCTGCGAAGTGCGGCAGCTGGTGCACAAGCGCCGCACCAAGCGCTGGGCCAGCACGGCCAGCAGCGAGTCGGCAAAGTTGAAGGGGTCCATGCCCATGTCCAGCAGGCGGGTGATGGTCTCTGCCGCGCTATTGGTGTGCAGGGTGGACATCACCAAGTGGCCGGTCAGCGATGCTTCAACGGCGATCTCGCCGGTTTCCTCATCGCGGATTTCGCCCACCATGATCACATCGGGGTCGGCGCGCAGAAACGCTCGCAAGGCCTTGGCAAAGGTCCAGTCGATCTTGGGGTTGACCTGCACCTGGCGCAGGCCGGCCTGGGTGATTTCCACCGGGTCCTCGGCGGTCCAGATCTTGCGCTCGGGCGTGTTGATATAACTCATCGCCGAGTGCAGGGTGGTGGTTTTGCCCGAGCCCGTCGGGCCCACGCACAGCACCATGCCGTAAGGGCGGGCGACGGCTTTTTTGAGCTCTTCCAGGTTACGTGCGGTCAGGCCCAGCTTTTCCAGCGGCAGCGGCTTGGATGAGGCCAGCAAACGCATCACCACATCTTCCAGCCCGTTATTGGTGGGTATGGTGGCCACGCGCAGCTCCAGGCGGTGCTGGGGCGAGAAACGCGCGAAATTGATCTTGCCGTCCTGCGGCTTGCGGCGCTCGGAGATGTCGAGCTCGCACATGATCTTGATACGGGCGATCATGGCGTTACGGTAGGTGTTGGGCAGCTCCAGATAGGGCTTGAGCACACCGTCGCGGCGGAAGCGGATCTTGAGCTTTTCCTTGCCCGGATAGGTCTCGATGTGGATGTCGGACACGCCCTGCGTGCTGGCGTCGATGATCATGGTGTTGATCAGGCGCACCAGTGAGTTGTCGCTTTGCTCGATCGGGGTGTCGTCGTCGCGCCCGTCGCGGCCTTCACGGCCATTGACCTCGCGCTCCAGGGTTTCGATCAGCTGGTCGGCCCGGTCGAGCGAGAAGTCCAAGCCCTGCATGCTGGGCATCAACTCGCTGCGGCTGACGCTGTCGCCGCCGTAGCGCTCGTAGGTGATCGGGATGGCCAGCGCCAGGGTGCCCAGCTTGGTCAGCGTTGGGGTGACCTTGAGCTGGGAGATGAACTCGACCTCATCCAGTGCCTCACGGCGGGTTGGGTCTTCCATGGCCACGATCAGGCGGCCGTCGCGGATCAGCAAGGGCAGCACTTCCAGGCGCTTGGCCACGGCGAAGGGCAGGGTCTTGACCGCATCGGCCTCGATGGCGAAGGCGTCCACGTCCACAATCGGGTAGCCCATCTTGCGGGCCAAAGCCGACTGCAAGGCCTGGCGGCTGACGATGCCGCGGCGCACCAGCAACTCACCCAGCGGCACCGAGCGGTCTTCGCGCTGCAACTCCAGCGCATATTCCAGTTGCTCCTCGGTGATCAGCTCCAAGGCCAGCAAGGCCTCGCCGATGCGCACCATGGGCATGCGGGCCTGCTGTTCAATCGCCATCATCAGCTGCTCGGCGCTGACGATGCGCTCGGCCACCAAGATGTCGCCCACCCGGCGCGAGCGCATTTCCTGCTGCGCGAAAGCGGCTTCGTTGATCTGCGCGGCGGTGGCTAGGTTCTCTTTCAAGAGCACATCGCCGATGCGCTCGCCGACTTCGAATTTGTCCAGGGACTCGTTCGGGATGAAAACACGCAGCACGGAGTCGTCGCGCTCGCTCAGGGGCGGGAACAGGAACAGGCCCAGCTCATTTTGCACATGGCCAATGGTGCGGCCTTTGAGCTCGCCGCCGCCTACAAAGCGCAGCTTGAAGGGGCTGCGGGGCCGTTCATCCAGCGCCAAGGTGTCATCGTGCGGCGGCACTTGCACCGGGCGCAGTAGCTTGAGCACACGGAACTGGGTGAATTTCAGCGGAATCGCGTGGCGGGCTGGCGGCACCATGATTTGCGCCACCCGCTCCGACGGCGCCAGCAGAATCAGATGGCCGGGGCTGCGGCTGCCATTGGTGCCGAGCACCTCGCAGGGCTCGGCCGAAGTTTGCGGCGAGGCCAGCGGATAGGCCGCATAGGGCGGCATGGGCCAGACAAAGCTTTGCTTGTCGGCGGGCTGAGCGGCGGTGGCCGCGCCAGACTCTGGCTTGCCATTTGGCCAGGCTAGCGGGGCAGACAAATCGCGCATTCAAATCTCCAGGGTCGTATCAGGCAGGGCGGGCAGGGCGGACCACGCGCACACTGCACGTGAGGCGGATGCTACTTGGCGCGGCTCGCGGTGAAGCTCGGAATTGCCACAAACAGCGGGCCTACTCTTCGCTATAACCGCGCCAGCGTGCACTGGCCTTGCGCATCAGGCTGACTTGCTGGAGGAAGCGCGGGCAGGCTTTGCAGATCAGCATGTGCATGCGAACGCTCAGGCGTTCGCCCAGACCCAGCCGACGGTCTTCGGCTTGCAGCACCAGGGCTGTGATTTCACGGCAGTTGCGCATGGGCTTGCTCATGCTTGGGATCCTTGGGCGTCGAACCAGTTCAGTTGCAGGCATTCGCGCAGGCGCAATCGAGCGCGGTGCAGCATCACCCAAAGATTGGTCGAGCTGATGCCCAAAGCCTTACAGATTTCATCGCTATCGAGCTCCAGCCACTCGCGCATCATGAACAAACGGCCTTGCTGGCCCGGCAGATGCTCCACGCAAGCCTCCAGCACGCGCATGAAATCCAGCTGGCGCAGGCAGTGTTCGGGGTCACCCCAGTCTTGCGGGGTCTCGCGCCAATGGCCGTCGGGATGGAAAAGGTCTTCGTCAAGGTCCTGACCATCTTCGGCGGTGGTGGACATTTCTTTGCTATTGCGGCGGATCTGATCCACCAGCTTGTGTTTGAGCACGCCGATCAGCCAGGTCTTGAGCTGCGACTGGCCGGCAAAGCTCTGTGGCTTCTCCAGCGCGGCCAGCAGAGTCTCGGAGACCGCGTCCTCCGCCCAGGCCGCATTGCGCAGCTGCAACTGGGCGTACTTCAGCAACTGGGGGCGCAGTGCTTGGAGTTGGTGGGCCATGTCGCTCATGCCGGCTTCTCAAAAAATTTTTCTTGGGCGCAGTGTAAGTATGTCTGTGCCTGCCGCGACCCATGGGTGTCGAGTGATTCGATGCTTTGTTGATGTCACAGACTCATTGATCCTTCAACCCCTATTAGGACGCACCATGAAAACTTCCCTCCTCGTCTCTTCCGCGCTGGCCGGTGCCTTGTCTCTGGGCCTGGTGGCTCAAGCTGCTGCGGCCGATGAAAAAGTCGCCCGTGAGAAGTGCTACGGCATTGCCAAAGCCGGTCAAAATGACTGTGCCAACCTGAGCGGCAGCCATTCCTGCGCCGGCCAGTCCAAGGCGGGTGACGCTGCTGAGGAATGGAACTATGTGCCCAAAGGCCAATGCAAGAGCCTGGGCGGCATGAGTGCCGAAGAGGCCAAGGCCAAGATGAAGGCTGCCAAGAAGTGAGCGCGAGATGAAGCTGCAGGAGACCTCATCATCGGTGGGCATCGGCTGGCGACAGCCGCACTACGAGAGCCTAATGTCGCAGCGGCCACCGCTGCGCTTTCTGGAGCTTCATTCCGAAAATTTCTTTGCCAGCGGCGGTGCGGCCATGGCGGTTCTGATGGGGGCGCGCGAGCATTACCCCATCAGCCTGCATGGCGTGGGCTTGTCGCTGGGTTCGGCCTGCGGGCTGGACGTCGCTCATCTGGATCAGCTGGCGGCCCTGGTGGCCCGCGTCGAGCCGCTGCGGGTGTCGGAACACGCCAGCTTCGCCCGCGTGTCGGCCAGCCAGATGTGGCCTGGCTTTGTGCATGGCAGTGATTTGCTGCCAATTGCCTTTACCGACGCCAGCCTGAATCTGATGTGCCGACATGTGCAGCAAGTGCAGGAGCGCCTGCAGCGCCAGATCTTGGTGGAGAACCTCAGCGCCTATTTGGCCTGGGGCAATGACACCCTGGCCGAACCGGAATTCTTCAATCAGCTGTGCCAACGCAGCGGCTGCGGCCTGCTGTTGGATGTGAACAATCTGGTCGTCAACGCGCGCAATGCGGGTTTGGATAAAGCGGCAGCCGCTGATGCCGCCTGTGCCTGGGTCGATGCCTTGTGCCCGGGCTTGGTGGGTGAGATTCATCTGGCGGGCCATGCCGAACTGCCCGGCATCGTGATCGACGACCACGGCAGCCGGGTCAGCCCGGAGGTCTGGCGGGTCTACCGCCGTGCTATCTCGCGCTTTGGGCCACAACTCAGCCTGGTCGAGTGGGACAACGATGTGCCTGAACTCGCGGTGCTGCTGGACGAGGCGGCTCAGGCCGAGCGCATCATGGCCGAGTGCGCCTTGGTGGTGCAGCCGGAGCCTTCATGATCGCCGCTCAGCAAGCCTTGCTGGCCGCCATCCAGGTCGGCAGTCTGTCCAACGCGCAAGACCTGTTGGCGGCGACAGGCTGGCGGGCTCTGCCTGGGCTTGCCGAGGCAGATGGCATCCAGGCCTATCGCCGCAATGCCCAAGCTCTGGCGGCGCGTTCTTTGGCTGCCGCCCATCCGCTGTTGTTGAATGAGCTGGGGCAGGCGTCATTCGACACCTTGGCCTGGGCCTTTTGGCGCGCCAGTCCACCCAGCCAGGGCGACTTGGCTGCCTGGGGTCAGGTCTTGCCTGAGTTCTTGGCGGCTCAACCCGGCGTGGAAGCGTGGCTGTGCGATTTGGCTCGCCTGGGCTGGGCCCGGCATGTAGCCGAGCGTGCTGCAGACAGCCGGCTGGATGTCGAGTCATTGAACTTGCTGCAAAGCCAGTCGCCGGAGTTGTTGCGTTTGCGATTGCGGTCGGGGTTGTGCCTCCTGCATTTGCTGCCGCAGGCCTGTGGCCTGAATGCGGAACAGCCGCGTCAGCATGTGCTGGTGTGGCGCGAAGGCTGGCGCGCCGAGCAGCAGATCTTGGGCCCGGGCGATGCCGCGTTGATGGCCGCCACGCTGCAAGGGCGCGACCTTGACGGCGCATTGCAACAGGCCTTGGCCGCGGCGCCGGACTTTGATTTCGGCGCCTGGCTTCAACAAGCCTTGCAGCGAGGGTGGCTACAGGCGGTCGACGCATTGCCGCCCGCCCAAGCGGATGCGGCCGGCCCGATTCCGCCATCACCGAGCGATTCAAATCTTTGAGGACGATTGAATGAAAACCATCGCATTTGCTTTCTTGCGGCTGTGCCGTGATCCCGGCCTGGGCTCGCTACACAGTGACGCAGCCGGCCTGCCACTTCCGAATTGGATGCAGCAACTCTTGAGCCAAGTGCAGTCGCTAGGGCTGTTGCTGGCACGCCTTTACGTGGCTCAGGTGTTCTTCCTGTCCGGCTTGTCCAAGCTGCGTGACTGGTCCAGCACCTTGGCCTTGTTTGAAGACGAGTACCACGTACCCCTACTGCCGCCCGAGCTGGCTGCCTACCTGGGAACCGCGGGTGAACTGGCCTTGCCGGTCTTGTTGGCGCTGGGTCTAGGTGGCCGCTTTGCCGCCCTGGGCCTGAGCGTCGTCAACCTGATGGCGGTGCTGAGCTTGAGCGAGCTGGCCCCGGCCGCCTTGGCCGGCCACCAGCTTTGGGGCGTGCTCTTGCTGTTGGTGGCGCTGTGGGGCTCGGGGCGTTGGTCCTTGGACGCTTGGCTGGGCCGCCGCGCTTAAGCCACCGGGCCTCTAGCCGCGCCGCCTTACTCCCGCGGTTTGAAGCTGATCACCAAGACTGAAGGCACTCGCCCGTCGGTGTCGCGGGGCAGGGTCTCGGTCTTGTCGATGGCGCGTAGCACGGCGTTGTCCCAGTCGCTATCGCCGCTGGGTTTAACTAGCTTGCGGGCGATGATGTTGCCGTCTGGCGCGGTGCGCACTTCCACCTCGGCGATGGGGTTGGCCACGCCGGTCTCGGGGTAGATGATGTTGGGCCGGATGCGCGCCTTGATGCGGCCGGCGTAATTGGCCGAGGGGCCGCTGGACTGCAGGGCTGTGCCGCGGGAGTCAGGCGCGCCGCTGGCGCCTGCCAGGCCTTGAATGCGGCGCAGGTTTTCCTGGCGCTGCGCTTCGGCCTTGGCCGTCGCGGCTGCGTTTTCCTTGAGTTTTTTGGCTTCAGCGTCCTTGGCTTCTTTGGCGAGCTTGGCCTGCTTTTCTTGTTTCTCTTGCTTTTCTTGCTTGGCCAATTTCTCCAGCTTCTCCAGCCGCTCGCGCTCCGCCTTCTCGCGTTCCTTGTCCTTCTTGCGCTGGGCTTCGAGCTCGGCTAAGCGCTTGGCCTCCAACTCGTCCTTCTTCTTTTTCTCTTTGGCCTTGGCGATGGCGATCTCCGCATCGCGCTCGGCCTGCAAATCGGGCGGAGGCGGCGGTGGAGGAGGGGCCACCACGGGCTTGGGCGGCGGCTTGATGGGCTCGGCCTCAGGCTCGGGTTCGGGCGGCAGTTGCTCCTTGGGCGCGGCTGCCTGCGGCACGGCGGACCACAGCTCGGCCTCGAAGGCCGGGGTGCTTTCGCTGCGCCAGCTCACGCCGGCGCTCAAGGCTGCCAGCAAGGCGGCATGGGCGATCACGGCAAAGCCGAGGCCACGCCCCAGGCCGGGCGCTGCGGGCGGGCGCAAAGGGTCTTTGGCGGGAAGCGAGAAGGCGTTCATCGCGGCAGTCATCTGCGGGTCAGGGCGCCTTGCTATCGCTGCTGGCACCACTGCGTACGGCCAGGCCCACGCGTTGGATGCCTGCGGTTTGCAGCACGTCCATGACCTTGACCACAGCCTCGTACTTGACGCTCTTGTCGGCCGAGATCACCACGGGCGTGCTGGCCTCACCGGCTTGTGCGCTCTTGACGCGGTCGGCCAGGTGGTTGAGCTTGATGCCTTCGGCCTCTTCTTTGTCGAGCTTGAGCTTGAGCTTCTCGTCGGCGCCCACGATCACATGGATCACATGCTCGGGTTGAGCGCGGCTCTTGCCCACGCTGGGCAAGTCCACTAGGCCGGTGGTGATGAGCGGGGCGCTGACCATGAAGATGATCAGCAGCACCAACATCACATCGATGAAGGGCACCATATTGATTTCATTGATGGTGCGGCGGCGGCGAGAGCCGCGCGAGCTGATGGCGGCCATGGCTTAGCGGCTGTGGCTGGCTGCGCCGGCCGGGGGCTGGCTGGCGTTGCGCTGCAAGATATTGCTGAATTCTTCGATGAAAGATTCCAGCGTGATGGCGCTGCGGTCGATCTGGCGCGCGAAGCGGTTGTAAGCCAGCACGGCCGGGATGGCGGCGAACAGGCCGATGGCCGTGGCCACCAGGGCTTCGGCAATGCCGGGCGCCACCGTGGCCAGGGTCACCTGGGTCAGATTGGACAGGCCCACGAAGGCGTGCATGATGCCCCAGATGGTGCCGAACAAGCCCACATAAGGCGAGACCGAACCCACAGACGCCAGGAAGGAGAGATTGCTTTCCATTGCATCGAGCTCACGCTGGAAGCTCGCGCGCATGGCGCGGCGGGCGCCGTCCAGCAAGGCATTGGGTTCGGTCACACGGCGTTCGCGCAGCTTCAAGAACTCGCGCATGCCGGAGGCGAAGATGCGCTCCAGCGGCGCGCCGTCTGTGCGATTGGAGACACCGCTGTAGAGTTCGTTGAGGTTCTTGCCGGACCAGAATTCCTGCTCGAAATCCTCGTTGCCCTTGTTGATGCGGTTGATGGAAATCAGCTTGCTGAAGATCACGCTCCAGCTGGCCAGGGACATCAGCAAGAGCGCGGCGATGACCAGCTGGACGGCCAGGCTGGCATGCAGGATCAGGGCAACAATGGAAAGGTCTTGGTTCATTTTTGCTCGACAAGCGCCGCAAACAAGGCGGCAGGAATACGGGTGGGTTTGAAGTCTTGGCTTTTGCCGTCGCTGGCTACACAGCCGATGCGAATCTCGCCTTCGCTCAGCAGCGTGTCAGCGCGCCAGGCTTGCTGGAACAACACCATGCTGGCGCGCCCCAGTTCGCGAATCTCGACCGTGATGGTCAGCCAATCATCCAGGCGCGCGGGGCGCAGGTAGCGCACCTGCGTGCTGCTAACGATGAACATGGCGCCTTCTGCGTGGCGCATGGCTTCTTGCTCGAAGCCGAGGGCGCGCAGCCATTCGGTGCGAGCACGCTCGAAAAATTTCAGGTAGTTGGCGTAAAACACGACGCCGCCGGCGTCTGTGTCTTCCCAATAAATTCTGATGGAGTGCTTGTACGCGGTCGTCATGGGCGGCGGGGGCGCAGCACTTCGCTCAGGCGCGCCACGGTGGCTTGCAAATCTTTCATGCTGCTGGCGAAGGACAGGCGCAGCCAGCGCTCGGCGCCGATGCGGCCGAAATCGCGCCCGGGGGTGAGGGCGATTTGCGCGCTGTGCATCAGTTCAAATGCGAAATCCCAGGCATTGGGGTGCAGATCGCTGCAGTCCATCCACACATAGAAGGCGCCATCGGGCACGACCGGCACTTTGAAGCCCAGGGCTTGCAGGGCCGGCACGATGAAGTCGCGGCGTTCGCGCAGCAGCTGGCGGCGACGCTCGAACTCGGCGATGGACGCAGGCTCAAACGCGGCCAAAGCCGCATGCTGGGCAATGGTGGAGGGGCAGATGAAGAGGTTTTGCGCCAGCTTCTCGATCGGCGCCACCAAGTCCGGCGGCAGCACCAGCCAGCCCAGGCGCCAGCCGGTCATGCCGAAGTATTTGGAGAAGCTGTTCACCGAGATCACATCCTCGCCCAGCGCCAAGGCCGAGCCGGCAAAGCGCGGGTCGTAGCTCAGGCCCAGGTAGATCTCATCGACGATGCTGACGCCGCCGTGGGCACGCACCGTCTCGACAATGGCGCGCAATTCGGCCGGCTCGATCGAGGTGCCGGTGGGGTTGCTGGGCGAGGCCAGCACCACGCCACGGGTTTGCGGCCCCCAGGCAGCGCTGACTTGCTCGCTGCTGGGTTGAAAGCGTTGTTCGGGTCCGGTAGGCAGCAGCACGGCGCGGGCGTCGGCCGCCGCCACGAAATGGCGGTTGCAGGGGTAGCAGGGGTCGGGCATCAGCACCTCGTCGCCGCGCTCGAACAAGGCCAGGCAGGCCAGTTGCAAGGCGGCCGAGGCGCCGGCCGTGATGACGATACGCTCGGGCGCAATGCTCAGCCCGAAGTGCTGTTGGTACCAGGCCGACAAGGCCTCGCGCAAAGCCGGCAAGCCGGTGGCGGCGGTGTACTGGGTCAGGCCTTGGCTGATGCAGGCCTGCGCCGCGGCTTGCACCGCTGGCGCGGCGCCGAAGTCAGGCTCACCGATGTTCAGGTAAATCATGGGCCGGCCACCCTGGGCCGGGTCGCACAAAGGCCCGCGCGCGATCTCGCTGGCGGCCTTGGCACATTCCATGACGTAAAAGGGCTCGATGTGATCGAGCCGGGCGGCGAGCTTCATTCGGCGCTAATCGTCGGCTGAGTCGGCTTCAGTGGACTGTGATCGGCTGATCAGCCCTTGTTGGCCCGCGCGGCGACTTCGGTCGGGCGCAGATCACCGGCGGCGCGGTCCAGCACGCCGTTGACGTACTTGTGACCATCTGTGCCGCCGAAGGACTTGGCCAGTTCGACCGCTTCGTTGATGGCGACGCGGTAGGGGATGTCCAGGCAATGCTTGAGTTCGTAAGCACCAATCATCAGCACGCCGTGTTCAATCGGCGAGAGCTCGGTGGTCTTGCGGTCGACATGCTTGGCCAACACGGCGTCCAGGTCCACGGCTTCCAGGATGCAGCCGTTGAGCAAGGCATCGAAGTGGGCGCGGTCGGCCTTGCCGAAGTCTTCTTGCTCGCGCATATGGGCGTCGATGGTGGCGACGTCATCACCCGTGATCAGCCACTGGTAGAGGCCTTGCAGGGCGGCTTCGCGCGAGCGCCGGCGGGCCGATTTGGGTTGGGCACGCTTGGCGGGGGTCTTGCCTGCTGCGGGCTTTTTTGCCGGGGCGCTGTCGTTTGTGCTCACTGAAGTTCTTCCATCAAATTGGCCATCTCGACCGCTACGCGCGCCGCATCACGGCCTTTTTCCTCGGCTCGCGCCCAGGCTTGTTCTTCGTTTTCCACCGTCAGGATCGCGTTGGCGATCGGCGTGGCATTGTCCAGCGCAATGCGCGTGACGGCCGCGCCACTTTCGTTGGCCACCAACTCGAAGTGATAGGTCTCACCGCGAATGATGCAGCCCAGGGCGACCAAGGCGTCGTAGTCCTCGCTGTCGGCCATGGCCTGCAGGGCGATGGGCACTTCCAGTGCGCCGGGTACGGTGACGTGGCGGATATGGTGTTCGGCCACGCCCAAGGCAGCCAGCTCTTCCAGGCAGGCTTGTGCCAGACGGCTGGTGATTTCGTTGTTGAAGCGGGCTTGAACGATGCCAATGCGCAGGTCTTCGCCGTTGAGCGAAGCGCTGCTGGCCTGTCCCTTGTCAGATGCTTGCATATGCTGTTGGTTTTTTAGTTTAGGTCGATCAGGCGCGTTCGCCTGCGGCCATAAAGCCGGTGACTTCCAGGCCGTAGCCGGTCATGCTGGGCATGCGGCGCGGGTTGCCCAACAGGCGCATGCGTTGCACGCCCAGGTCACGCAGGATTTGCGCGCCCACACCGTAAGTGCGCAGGTCCATGATCTTGGCGGCCGGGGCGGCGTTTTGCTGTTCGGGCTGCAGGCGTTGCAGCAGGCCGGCAGCGTCTTCGCCACAGTTCAGCAGCACGGCCACGCCGCAAGGGGCACATTGCAACTCGGTCAACGCGGCGGGCAGCGGCCAAGCGTGACCGGTGGCGCTGACGTCCAGCAGGTCCAGCACCGACAGCGGCTCGTGCACGCGCACCAGCACATCGTCGCCGGCTTGCCACTGGCCGTGGCTCAGGGCCAAGTGGGTGCCGCCGGTGCGGTCTTGGTAAATGGTGCAGTCGAATTCGCCTTGGGCAGTTTGCAGCTTGCGCTGGCCGACGCGTTGCACCAGGCTTTCATTGCGGCTGCGGTGTTCGATCAGGTCAGCAATGGTGCCGATCTTCAGGCTGTGTTCTTTGGCGAATTCGATCAGGTCCGGCAGGCGGGCCATGGTGCCGTCGTCCTTCATGATCTCGCAGATCACGGCGGAGGGCGTCAGGCCGGCCATTTTGGACAAGTCGCAACCGGCTTCGGTATGACCCGCGCGCATCAGCACGCCGCCGTCTTGGGCCTGCAGGGGGAAGATGTGACCCGGCTGCACCAGATCACGGGCCTGGGCATCGCGTGCCACGGCGGCTTGCACGGTGCGGGCACGGTCAGCGGCCGATATGCCGGTGGTGACGCCGGTGGCGGCTTCAATCGACACCGTGAAGGCCGTGGCGTGCTTGGTGCCATTGCGGGTGGCCATGGGCGGCAGATTGAGCTTTTCGCAGCGTTCGCGGGTCAGGGTCAGGCAGATCAGGCCGCGCCCGAACTTGGCCATGAAATTGATGGCTTCGGGGGTGACATGGTCGGCGGCGAGAACCAGGTCGCCCTCGTTCTCGCGGTCTTCTTCGTCAACCAGAATGACCATGCGGCCAGCGGCGAGCTCGGCAACGAGCTCATGGACGGGGGCGATGGCGGTGCTGGTGACCGGGGCGTGGGGGGCAGATGACATGGGCATCCCCCGATTGTAGGCGGCCTCGGCCGCCTTGCTGGCGTAGGGCCTAGAGTTTGGCTTCGGTCGGCACGCGGCGCGCCCGCAGGCGCAGGTCATCGCCCACCGGCACACAGTCCAACCACTGCCAATTCAAGGCGTCTTGCAGCTGGGTGAGCCCACCCAAATCCGCCATGCCGCGGCCACGGCCCAGCAGCTTGGGCGCCAGGTAAACCAGCAATTCGTCCACCAGGCCAGCACGCAGCAGCGAGCCGTTGAGCTTTTCGCCCGCCTCGATATGCAACTCGTTGATGCCGCGGCGGCCCAGCTCATGGATGGCCGCACGCAAGTCGACCTTGCCCTGACCGTTGCCGAGGCTTTGCAGCTCGGCGCCGGCGGCGCGCAATGCGGCTGCTGAAGCCGCTGCAGAGCCGTCGCCCATCATGTCAGCCTCGTCCAGTGCGCAAAAGATCAGTACTGGCCCGCCGGGCTCGCTCAGCAGTTTGGCGCCGGGCGACATCTCCAGGCGCGAATCGATCACCACCCGCAGCGGCTGCATCGCGCAGGGCACTAGGCGCACGTCCAGGCGCGGGTCGTCCTCGCGCACGGTGCCAATGCCGCTCAGCACCGCGCCAGCGCGCTTGCGCCAGGCATGGCCGTCGGTGCGAGCGGGTAGGCCGGTGATCCATTGGCTTTGGCCGTTGGCCAGGGCGGTTTGGCCATCCAGCGAGGCGGCGATCTTCAGGCGCACAAAGGGGCGGGCGCGTTGCATGCGGGAGAAAAAGCCGATATTGAGCTCGCGGGCTTGTTCCGCCAGCAAGCCCAGCTCCGTCTGCACGCCGGCGGCTGCCAAGCGGGCCATGCCTTGGCCTGCCACCTGGGGGTTGGGGTCGCCGATGGCTGCCACCACCTTGGCTAAGCCAGCCTGGATGAGGGCGTCGCAGCAAGGGCCTGTGCGACCTTGGTGGGAGCAGGGCTCCAGCGTGACATAGGCGGTGGCGCCGCGCACATCCGCACCGCGCGCCTGCGCATCGCGCAGCGCCATCACCTCGGCATGGGCTTGGCCGGCGGCCTGGGTGTGGCCGCTGCCCAGCACCTGACCTTGCGCATCGACGATGACGCAACCCACCCGTGGGTTGGGCTCCGTCAGACCCACGGCCTGCTCGGCCAGAGCCAGGGCGTGCCGCATGGCGCTGAGGTCGCTTTGGTGGTGTCCGTGGTGCTGGGGCGCGCTCATGGCATCAATCCCAGGGGGCGGTTTCGAGGGTGGTGGCAGCGGAAGCCGTTGCTGCAGGCGTATCGCTCGCTGGCTCACCGCTCAAGGTGGGCGGCAGCGCGGCCAGCGCGGCGCCGGCAGCGAGGAAGTCATGCTCGCCGCCCAGGCCGTCGATCAGCTCCGGGATCAGTTTGCACAGCTCGCCGGTGGCAATGGCCGCGTCGGCGTCAAAAGCCTCGTCCTTGTCAGCGGACTCGCGGCCTTCAAACACCACATCCAAAAAGCTGATCTTCTTGATCTGCATGGTGTCGGTGAGCATGAAGGACACCCGGTCCCTCCAGCTCATGGCCAGACGGGTGGGCGCCTTGCCGCCAGCCAGATGCTGGCGCACCTCGTCAATGTCCAGCGAGTGGCGGGCATAGCGCACCACGGACTTCATCTCGTCCGCGCTCTTGAGTTCGCACTCGCGGTCGATGGTGAAGCCCTCGGGCGGCACGCCGTCCATCAGCCAGGCGGCCATGCACACGGCGGGCGATTCGGCGGTTTGGATCAAGTGCAAGTTCAGGCCCGCGAGTTCCTTGATCAGCAAGGTAACCACTTCTTCGGCACGGCTGGCACTGCCGGCGTCAATCATTAGCAATTGCTGGGCCGGGGCGATCCAGACGCGGATGCTGGACTGTTTGGTGAAAGCCATGGGCAGCAATTCCAGCGTGGCTTGCTCCTTCAGCTCTTTGCTGACCTTTTTGCCGGGTTTGCGGCCGGTTTCTTGTTCAACCCGGGCTGCCATTTCGTCGACGCGGCGTTTGACCACCGAGCTGGGCAGCACGCGTTGCTCCAGCATCAGCTTCAAGAGCCAGTGGCCGCCAACGTCTTCGACCAGGGGGGCGTGAGGGATGCCGCGGGGCGGGGTCCAGCCCATGGTTTGGGCTTGCGTGGCACCACATTCCACGAAAATCTGCTTCTCGAGCGCTTCTTCAATCTGTTCCACGGTGGCCTGCCAATTGGGGCCGATGCGGTAAACCATCAGGTTCTTGAACACTGCTGCAATCCTTGTACGCCGGTAGTGCGGAAATGCCCGCCGACTTGGTCGACGGGCAAAAGAAGGATTGTCTCAGGGTCTGGTGGGGTGCTCGGCGAATGCCGGCCAATCGAGTTGCTGGCGAACAAGGCAAAAAACCGCAAAAAGGTGCAGGGGGCGCACTTGCGCAGGGCGCACAGAGCGTTTGGTCGGCCTAAATGCCGTTGGGCTGGTGTCGCACTGTGGCGGTATTGCTGAAAAAGCCCTGGGAAGGGTCGATGTCATGGCCGGCGGGGCAGGTTTCGGTGCCAGGAATGACCAGAAAGTTCTGCCGCGCCAGTGAACCCGTGACCTTGCTGTAGACCAGGGGATGTTCGGCATTGCTGATGCTGCCGTTGCCGTCGTAATCAGCGCTGTAGCGGCAGATCGTGCGGGCGCCGATGCCGCTCAAAGGGATATCGGTGAGCGTTAGCTGGCCCGACCAAATCGGCGGCGTGTCGGCATTCGGATAGACGATGCAGTAGTAAGTGACGAAGGTCTGGGTCGAGGGCGAGGTGATGGGGGCGTTGTTGAAGCACTGGTAGCTGGGTGTGAGCGCGCTGGACTGGGTCAAGGCCAGGTTCAGGTCCATCGGCAGGGCCAGGCCTAGCGGTTTGCCGGGGTCGCTGGGTGTGGCATCTGAGAACCTGACGAAGCCACTGAGCAAATAGCCCAGGGTGTTGTTCTTGCAAGAGTCCACATCTGTCGCCACCAAATCGGCCATGGGCGTGGCGGGGATATTGCACACGCCGGTGATGACGCCGGTGAGGTTGTTGAAGACCCACACCACATCGCCGCCCGTCAATGGCTTGAAGGCGCTGCTGCCGTTGCCGAGGTCTTTGGCTGGGGTTGGGATATTGGCATCCCGGTTGCTGGGCTGGCGCGCGCTAGGCGCTTTGCTGCTCAAAGCCAAGCCGCCGCCGAGGATGGGGTCGGTGCGGGAGAGGATGCTGTCCAGGATGATGAATTGCGCGCCTTCGGTGCGATCCGTCCAGCTGACGTTGATGCGCAACGCTTTTTGCGGCGGCTCGGCGATGTCGGTCACCTGACGGGTGACGGTGAAGGTCGTGTTGGTATCGGCGCTGAAGGTGCCAGCCACGCCGTTGGGCGGCTCAGTAATGTCCTCAAAGGCACGCACATCGGCATTGGGCGGGTTGGGCGCGGGCAGTTGGCTGAAGCTGCGCAGGCGTTCCATTTCCTGCTGACCCAGGCGAACCGCCTCGCCCCGCTGCTTGGCAAGATCAGCGCTTTGGCGCAGATTGCCTTGCAGGCCGGCGAGCGCCAGCATGCCAAAAGACATGATCAGCAGCGCCACCAGGGCTTCCAGCAAGGCCACGCCTCGTTGGCCATTGGGCGCAGAAAGCTGGCTTGGACGAGGAGGGCGCGCGAACTTGTCCATCTCAGTTCCACCAGCCGCCGGGGATGCGAACAAAGCTGCCGGCGCGGTTGCTCAACTCGTCCATTACCGCGGCCCGGTACCAAAGGTCGACCGTGCCGCTGACTGCCATTTGGCCCGCCACGATCAGTGCGCCCGTCAGCAAGGCCGGCATGGCGCTGCCGTTGTCCCAGACCAGGTTGCCGTTGCTGAAAAGCAGGCCGGTCAGTTGCATGGGGCCGTTCAGTGTGACGGCGCCATTGGCCACGATGACCATCGGGCTGGTGGCCGCGCCTAGGGTGATATTGCTGGTGATGGTCAAGGGCCCGTCCACCCAGGCCAGCCGTACCCCACTGTTGTAGGCCGCCAGCAAGACTGCGCCGCAATCGCCTTGCGGGCAGGTGATCATGCGCATCGCCGGTTGGTCGCGATAGCTGGCCAAGGACATACCGAAGTACTGCTTGAAGACTTGAGCGCCAGCGGCATTGGTCAAGCCCGGGTCATTGCCCAACATGGCCTGGGTGCCTGGTGTGCCGGGCAGGCTTTCAAGGCGGTCTGCGGCTGTGCCGGTGAAGGTAGGTAGGGCGGCGCCGGTGGTCAAAAGCAGGCCGCTGCTGCGCGGCTCACTATTGTGCAGACCGATGCCATTGGCGCCAGGGTCCAGGCTGCCGCTGACCACCAGCGGCGTGATGGGGGGCGTTTTCAGTGCGCTGACCAGGGCAATATCAGCGGTGACGTTGGACATGCCCAGCGAGGCGTCGCGCGCGAACTGGCTCTTGATGTCGCAGTTGGCCGTGCCGCTGTCGGTGCAGCCTTCGCTGTAGAGGCGAATCACGCCGGGCCGATCCACCGGCGTGGCGATGGCTTTGAAGGTCAGGGCAAATCGGGGTTGCATCTGGTTTTCGCTGGGCAGCGGCAGACGCGCAGGCAAGGGCCCGGTCGGACATTGGCAAACCCAGCCCAAAGCACCGTTGCGGACGCAGTCGGTGGACGCCGTTGGTGGGTTCACCGGCGTGATGTTGCGGTTGGCCGGGTCAATCTTGAGGTAACGCCGCCTGAAGTTGTTCGGTCCAGCGCCATTGGGCGCGCAGGCGGTGTCGATATTGAGCCCGTTGAGTTGGGCCAGGCCCCATTCAATGCCGGCCTCGGCAACCTCCAGTGCCACGCCTGCCCGGTAGTAATTGCTGGCCACGCGCTGCTCAAAGATCAAGTTGCGGCTGCCAAACGCGGCCATCATGGCCATGATCAGAAACAGCACCATCACCACCACCAAGGTCGCGGCGCCGCCTTGGCTTGCCCGAGCCGGGCTGGTGGCTGCTCTGGCCGCTGCGATTGAGGCTGGCGTCCTCATGGGCACGCTCCGGTGATCTCGTCATTGCGCATGCGGCTGCTGACCTTGAGCGTGCGCCGCACCTGGTCGTCATGAGCGGCTTTGCCGGTCAAGCTGATGTCAAAGCGCTTGACTTGCAGCAGGGGTGGGCAGGTCGCGCTGCCCGCCGGGCATGTCGAAATCTCGCAGCTGTCGATCAGGGAGACGCTTTGGCTTTGCTGCTGAATCGTGAAATTGGTGATCAGCAGCGTCTGCGGGTCGGTCAAGGGCTGCCAATTGCCATTACCCAGCATGAATTGCAGCGTTTGATTGCTGACCCGAAAGCCAAAGCGCTCGTTGTTGGCGGACAGATTGTCCTCGGGGTTGAGCGGGTTGGGGCCTCCCCGGTCATCATGGCTGGAGTAGCTGTAGATGACTTGGTTCTGCGTCGCTGGCACCGCGGTTTGCTTGGCGTAGTCGTTGGTGATGGGTGCGGCGATGCCGCTGCCGGGAGCCCAGACCAAACGCTCGGCAACGGCGTGAGCCCCGCCTCTGCGCAACTCCCTCAAGATCAAGTCAGACGCTGCGCGCAGATCTTGTTGTATCTGGGTTTCCAGCACCAAACGGCGGTGCTCGGCCAATTGCTGGGTGAGCATGACGCTGGCGCCCGCCACCACGATCATGCCGATCGTGATGCCCACCATCATCTCGATCAAGCTCAGACCGCGCTGTCGAAACGGCCGGCCGAGTCTTGGGGTGCGCAGGTTCAGCATTGCGCCACCCCGCTGAAACTCCCGTTCGGGCTGCACATATGAACCCGGCCCATGCCGTTGAGCTGGACCCGCATCTTGCTGCCGCCGGTTCCGGTCACGGTGATAGCGACATTGCTATAGGTCGGCAACATCTGCGGGGCAACAAAAGCAAAGCGATTGGCGGCCCAGGCGGGCCAATCTCCGGTAGCGACAAAAATGACGCCGGAGCTGTCGAGCACCTGCTCTGTCTTCAATTCTCGAATACTGGTCAGGGCTGGATTGCAGGCCGAGCCCGGCGCTTGGGTGCAGTCGCAACTGCCGAATTGCCCCTTGCCATAGGCAATGGTGTAGCAGCTCATGGTGAGCGTCTTCTTGAAATAGACGATGACGTCATCCGGGCGCAAACCGGACTCGGCGCGCGCGAATGCCAAGTCGTTGCTGAGATTGGTGGCCACGAGTTGCACGCGGCGCCGGTTCAGCAAGTCAATGAAAGAGGGCGCAGCAACGGCCAACACGATGCCCAAAACGCCAACAACAATCATCAACTCGACCAAGGTCAAGCCGGACTGAGCTTTTCGGTTCAGCGCGGCCAGCATTTTTGACTACTGTCGCTGCCCGCGCTATCGGTTGCGCCGTAGCTCATATTGCCCCCGCGGAGCTGGATGAACATGGTTGCGCAGTCGCTGTCATGCGCCTGGGGTGAATCGCTGCTCGCGGCAGCCCGGGCGATGAAACCGAAGGTGAAGTCGGGCGGGTTGCCAAGGCCTACAAGGCTGAGTTGATAGTGCCTTTTGGGCGTCAAGTTGTTGGCGAAGGCCAATTTCGCCAACTCAGCGTCCTCCATCGTCGAGGCATAACTGCCGCGATTGCTGCGCAGGCGCTCTTGAGCCTGAACAATGGTGGACAAGGCTCCGATCGCGTCGGCGCGCCGCCCCTTGGCGATCTGCTTCTGAAAGACGGGCAGCGCGACCATGGCCAGGACGGCGACGATGACGACCGTGATCATCACTTCGACCAAGCTAAAGCCTGCTTGCATGAACTGCGAGCGACAGTCATTCCTGGACATGCATCGGCTGCTTGGCATGTTTTGATTATGGGAAGCGCGTGTGGCGATGGGTGTAGGTGCTTTACCGCTTGTCGATCAATATGGCGCTTCCGTCGGCTCCCGCCTTGTTTGGTGACGTTTGAGGCGTCGAATTGGTAATTCTTCCCTCGGCGGCGAAATTCATTGAGCTTCCCGCCTATGTCTTACTGAGGCGTTCCGACGTGCGAACAGTTAGCAAGTCGCGAACTGCGCCATGGCACCTTGGGGGCTGCAGCTTCTTACCCGCCCGGCAATGCTCACCACATGGCGAATGCTCTCGCCCGCTGCCCCTTGAACATCCACACTGCCGGTTGCGGTGACGGTTCCTTGGCGAGCCTGAAAGCTGAGTTGCTGAACATTGGCCCTGACAGCCACTTTTTGACTTGCAGGCAACCACTGCAGCTTGATCAGCTGAGCTTTGGTGGTGCATGCGGCCACGCCGCCATCGTCGCAAGTGCATTGGCCAGAGCTGCCGGTGTGCATGATGTAGCAGCTACCCAACTTGCTTTGGCTGAAACGCAGATAGACGGTTTGACCGCTTTGCACGGCTTCGCTGCGCGCTTGCTGGATGTCGGTCATCAGGGTTTGCGCGGAAAGCTGTAAGCGTTGGCGCTGCTGCATACGGTCGAAGGCGGGAACCGCTTGCGCGGTCAAGATGCCGCTCATGCACAGCCCAACGCAGACTTCGACCAGGCTGATGCCCCGTGATGAGTGTTTGGTATTGGCCATGATGGACTCCTAAATGTTCAGTGGCATGAACACAATTTAGGCGTCGGTCAGGGGGCTTTCTGTCCCACCGAAGGGGGGAGTGGCACCCCCAAAGGTGGGGGGCTTGTCGCCGCTGCTGCTTCGATTTATCGGCGTCGGCCAAGCGATTTCGACGCGCCGCTTTGTCGCGGGCTCTGTCCCGGGCTAAATATCCCGGATCAGCTTGCGGAACTCATCCACATCTTCGAAGCTGCGGTAAACCGAAGCGAAGCGCACATAGGCCACTTTGTCTATGCGTTTCAATTCGCGCATCACCAACTCACCCAAGCGTGTGGATGGCAGTTCGCGGGCGCCGCTGGTCAGCAAGGTCTCTTCGATCTGAGCCAGGGCGGCGTCGATCTGCTCAATGCTCACTGGCCGCTTGCGCAGGGCCAGTTGCATGGAGGCGCGCAGCTTCTTGGCATCGAAGTCGGCGCGGGTGCCGTCTTTCTTAACCACCACGGGCAAGGCGATTTCCGCCCGCTCGTAGGTGGTGAAGCGTTTGTCACAGCCGAGGCAGCGCCGCCGGCGTCGTACAACATCGCCTTCATCCGATTCACGGGTCTCAGAGACCTGGGTTTCGCCATGACTGCAAAAAGGACAACGCATCGACGGGCTTGCCTTTGCTGCTTAGCGGTAGACCGGGAAGTCGCGGGTTAGCGCGGCAACCTTGACGCGCACGGCTTCCAGATTGGCTTCGTCGTGCGGCTTGTCCAGCACGTCGGCAATCAGGTGGGCGGTGATGCGAACCTGTTCTTCCTTGAAGCCACGGGTGGTCATGGCGGGCGTGCCCAGGCGGATGCCGCTGGTCACCATGGGCTTTTGCGGATCGTTGGGGATGCCGTTCTTGTTGCAGGTCATGTGGGCGGCGCCCAGGATGGCCTCGGCTTCCTTGCCGGTCAGGTTCTTGGGGCGCAGGTCCACCAGCATCACATGGCTTTCGGTGCCGCCCGAGACGATGCGCAGGCCGCGCTCAATCAGGGTGTCCGCCAGGACCTTGGCGTTCTTGACCACTTGGGCCTGGTAAGCCTTGAACTCAGGTGTCAGCGCTTCCTTAAAGGCCACGGCCTTGCCGGCGATGACATGCATCAGCGGGCCGCCTTGAATGCCGGGGAAGATGGCCGAGTTGATCTTCTTGGCGATGGCTTCGTCGTTGCACAAGATGATGCCGCCACGGGGGCCGCGCAGGCTCTTGTGGGTGGTCGAGGTGACGACGTCGGCATGCGGCACCGGGTTGGGGTAGACGCCCGCGGCGATCAGGCCGGCGTAATGCGCCATGTCCACCATGAAATAGGCGCCGATTTCCTTGGCGATCTTGCCAAAGCGTTCGAAGTCGATGCGCAGGCTGTAGGCCGAGGCGCCGGCGATGATCAGCTTGGGCTTCTTTTCACGGGCCAGGGCTTCCATGGCGTCGTAGTCGATCTCTTCCTTGGCATTCAGACCGTAGGAGATGACGTTGAACCACTTGCCGCTCATGTTCAGGGCCATGCCGTGGGTCAGGTGGCCGCCTTCGGCCAAGCTCATGCCCATGATGGTGTCGCCCGGTTGCAGCAGGGCGAAGAACACACCTTGGTTGGCTTGCGAGCCGGAATTGGGCTGCACATTGGCGTAGTTGGCGCCGAAAAGTTCCTTCAGGCGGTCGATGGCCAGTTGTTCCACCACGTCGACATATTCGCAGCCGCCGTAGTAGCGCTTACCTGGATAGCCTTCGGCGTACTTATTGGTCAGCTGGCTCCCCTGGGCCTGCATCACAGCGGGCGAGGTGTAGTTTTCAGACGCAATCAGTTCAATGTGATCTTCTTGGCGCTTGTTCTCGTTCTGAACTGCGGCCCACAAATCGGGGTCAACGAGGGCAAGTGTGGATGTGCTGCGGTCAAACATGATGGTGGCTTGCGGTAGAAGTGGAGTCGCTGCAGACAAAAACCTCATCAGCCGAGGTTTTCATGCAGGACGGCCCAGGCGAACGGCAAATTCAGTTCAGGACCAAATCCATGAACCGTTCGCGCTCCCCGGTGGTCCACCACCTCAAACCATCGCCCTGTAGCAGGGCGTCATGATCCTGATCGCCAGTCGCGCGAAGCCCTCAGTGTAGCCTCTGGGCGCACCGGCCCAGGATTTGCCTTATTGAACCAGCGCCACTTTTGAGGCTGTCACGTCGGTATCGGCAGAAGCCAGCGGCGTGGCACTGGCCATCGGGCTGCTTTCGCGGATTGGTTTGGCCTGAACGGGCCGGCCGGTCGCCACGCTCTTCATTTGTTCGTGCAACTCCAAAACCTTGGCGGCGTAGCCCGTGTCATCGGGCAAATTGGCGGCGCCAACGTAGAAGCGTAAGCCTTCGTCCAGGCTGCCGGCACGCTGAATGCATTCCTTGAGCACCTGCACACCCACACGCAAATTGGTGATGGGGTCAAAGGCGGCCAAATTGCCACCAAAGGCTTCGTATTTGTCGTTGTGCACGTGGGTCATCACCTGCATCAGGCCTTGGGCGCCGACCGGGCTTTGCGCAAAAGGGTTAAAGCTGGACTCAACCGCCATGATGGCCAGAATAAGGGTGGGCTCCAACTGCGCCTTGCGGCTGATGACCCAGGCTTCTTGGACCAAGCGGCTGATGGGTTCCGGTGCGACCTTGTAGCGACGCGACAGCCACATCGCCACGGCAGCTTGCTGGCGCGGCAAGTCTTTTGGGTCAGCGGCAGTGGCGCGGTCAACCGCATTGGGCTCTGAGACGGCGAACAAGGTGTTGCCGTCGGCCTGGGCGCGGGCTTCTTCTCGGGCATTCAGCCAGCCCAGGGCTTGGCCTTCAAGGTCTTGACGCAGATCGGCTTGGCTAACAAAGACCAACCCCAAGGCCACGACGGCCAAGCCCAGCAGGGCCAAACTATTGTGGCTAACAACTAAAAGTCCTTGGCCGATGTCCTTGACGAACAGGGACAAGGTGGCACGGGTGCCGCGGGCAAGGGATAAAAGATCGTGGCGCGCTGTCATGCAACTCCTTTGTTCTCAGTCATGCTCGGCTCGGGCGACAAGCGCTCGCTATCCAAGACACGAAAGTGATAATCAGTCGATCCGCCGGAGTCGTTTGGCCAAAGCTAGACGAGACGGGCGACCTATTAATCAGCAGCGGTTGACGCCCTCCAAGCAGTCCTGGGGTGGGCGCGGGTAAACCCTTGAATTCCAATGTTCGGCAAATTTTAGGGTTGAAAAATAACCCGTCAAGCTTAAGCGACCAGTTTTATATAACTAAACAATATGAAGTACAGAGATCTGCGTGACTTTATTGGCCAAATGGAGGGCCTGGGGGAGCTCCGACGGATTCAGCAGCCGGTCTCGCCGGTTCTGGAGATGACGGCCTTGAGCGACCGCGTTTTGCGCGCCGAAGGCCCTGCATTGCTGTTCGAGCAACCGACGGGATTTCAAACGCCCGCGCTGACCAATTTGTTTGGCACGACGCGTCGGGTGGCCCTGGGCATGGGGGCTCAGAGCCTGCAGGAGTTGCGTGACGTGGGCCATGTCTTGGCCAGCCTGAAGGAACCTGAGCCGCCGCGTGGCCTCAAGGATGCCGGCCGTCTGATGAGCATGGCCAAAGCGCTTTGGGACATGAAGCCTAAGAAAGTGCGTAGCGCTCCATGTCAAGAAGAGGTGTTTGAAGGCAGCGACGTGGATTTGAAGAAGCTGCCGATTCAAACCTGCTGGCCCGGCGATGTGGCGCCCTTGTTGACGTGGGGCTTGGTGGTCACCCGTGGGCCGCAAAGCATCGCCCGACCGCGCCAGCGTCAAAACCTGGGCATCTACCGTCAGCAGTTGATTGGTCGCAAGCAATTGATCATGCGCTGGTTGGCGCATCGCGGCGGTGCCCTAGATTTCAGGGACTTCGCCTTGGCCAATCCAGGCCAGCCTTTCCCGATCGTCGTGGCTCTGGGTGCCGACCCGGCCACTATCTTGGGTGCCGTGACCCCAGTGCCCGACAGCTTGTCGGAGTACCAGTTTGCCGGCCTGCTGCGTGGCTCAAGAACCGAGTTGGTGGATAGCGGTGTTGGCGAGGCGGGCCAGATGCTGCAAGTGCCCGCAAGCGCCGAAATCGTGCTGGAAGGTCATATTCCCATTGCCGCGATCGGCTACGTGGGCGTCAGCGAGGACGGCGTGCCATTGAAAGAGAAGGGCGGCTATTTGCACGCCTTGGAGGGACCGTACGGTGATCACACCGGCTATTACAACGAGCAAGACTGGTTCCCGGTCTTTGAAGTGCAGCGGCTGACGCAAAGGCCACAACCCATTTACCACTCCACCTACACCGGCAAGCCGCCTGATGAGCCGGCCATTCTTGGCGTGGCCTTGAATGAAGTGTTCGTGCCCATCCTGCAAAAGCAGTTTCCTGAAATCATTGATTTCTATCTGCCGCCCGAGGGTTGTAGTTACCGCATGGCGGTGATTTCCATCAAGAAGGCCTATCCGGGCCATGCGAAACGGCTGATGTTTGGCTTGTGGAGTTATCTGCGCCAGTTCATGTACACCAAGTTCATCGTTGTTGTGGATGAAGATGTGGATGTGCGTGACTGGAAAGAGGTGGTCTGGGCCATCACCACCCGCATGGACCCTGTGCGCGACTGCACTTTGGTGGAGGGCACGCCGATTGACTATCTGGACTTCGCTTCGCCGGTGAGCGGTTTGGGCGGCAAGATGGGCTTGGACGCGACCAATAAGTGGCCCGGCGAAACCACTCGGGAGTGGGGCCGAACCATTGTGATGACGCCAGACGTTCAGGCTCGTGCCAATGTCTTGTTTGACGAGCTTTTTTCCAAGGGTAGCAAAACTTCTCCTTGAAAAGCCTCATCAAGAGCACTAATGTTGTAAAGCCTCTTACAGGCATCTTCACTGGCGCAATCATTGCGCGCCAGGAGCCCTTCGGCAAATCGCGGTAGAGCTCCATTGATGGCGTCAGCCATCCGACCCCTTTCAGCCTTCGGGCTGAAAGGGGTTTCTACTTTTTAGGGCGACCCCTTTGCTTCAACGGCCCGATATTTGCCCAAGCCACTCGTAAATGGCATAGCGCACTCGAGGCAATCCCTCTTCGCTCGGGCTCCAGTCTTGCCAATCGAAGGGGCCGTCGCGGCGGTAGCCGACCGGCGCCGCGACCACGCGCATCTGACTTGGGTTTGCCTGTGAAAACGCGCGCATGGCGCGCGGCATGTGTAAATCGTGCGTGACGAGAACCACGGTTTGGATGCCGTCGGCGCGCAGCATCGCCATGCTCAGTTGAGCGTTTTCATGGGTGTCACGCGATTGCCCTTCTGCCCACCGCAAAGGTAGCTTGTAGGTTTCTTGCGCGCTGGATTTTGCCGCCGAAGCCTCTGAAATGCTGAGATTTCGTGCGCTCCAGCCGATGCCGCCACTAAAACCCAAGGGTGCATCGATTTGCCTGGCTAACCACACACCGTAGCGCAGTCGCTCCTCGCTGACGAGCTTCAGGGCCGGGCCTTGGTACTCCGGCACATTGTTGCGTGCGCCTCCACCGAGCACCAAAACGGCCAACTTCTCCCCGGCTTGAGATTCAAGCTTCAATTGCTGCAGCGTCTCAGCGCTCACCGCTGGCGTGGCATGAACGAGCTTTTCCGCCAGGATTTGTGCAAATCCTTCTGTGCAACTCAGCCAAATGCCGAGCATGCCCAAGCTCAAAACCAGGCGGCCGCGCCAGCGATGGCGGCGCAGCAAGGCCGCGCCCACCAGGCTCAGGGCGAGAAAGGGGCCGGGCGGTAGTAATACGGCCACAAGAAAAGGTTTCAATTCCGGGTAGAGCAGAGTCAGATTCACGACAAAATCCAAACATGAGCAGGAGCGGCGACATCATCGCCTCTCCTGATGAGCTTCGTGCAAGCGCACTGCGCGGCAGCGAGCTTGCTGAAGTTGCGTGGCTTTGGCGGCTGATGCTGGATCGGTTTTTGAATTGATCCACCGTTGGACGCTCATTCAGTCAAAAACCCTGTCACCTAGCCTAGACACCACTGACGTGCCCACATTCGCCAACACCCCCCCCGCTGTCTTGCCCCAGAAGAGATGGTTGCGCTGGCTTGCCGGCTTTGTTCTGAGTTTGCTGGTCTTGATGGCTGCTGCGGTGTTTGTTCTGCCGCGTGTCATCCAGTCCACTGGGGCCAGGATTGCGAGTGAGGCATTGGGCCGAGCAGTCACGATCGGCGAGGTCAGCGTGCAGCCCTGGCGCTTGGCGCTGGAGTTGAAGGATTTGCGCATTGCCGGCAGCAGGGATCAGGATCCGCCTTTGTTCGAGATGGCGCAGGCGAAGGTGGCCCTGTCGGCGCGCACCTTCTGGCATTTCGTCCCCGTGATTGAGTCTGTGGCCTTGAGCCGGCCTGTGCTCAGGCTGAGCCGTACGGCGCCGGGTGCCTACGATGTGGACGACCTGATTGCCAAATTCAGCGCCAAGCCGGCCGAGCCGTCTTCCGGCCCGCCTCCGGCGCTGGCGCTCTACAACATCACGCTGGACCAGGGCCAGGTCTTGTTCGACGACCAGCCGATGGCGCGCAAGCATGAGTTGGTGCATCTGAACATTGGGCTGCCATTTTTGTCCACCCGTGATGCCGATGTGAAGGTGCTGGTTCAGCCCTCCGTCTCGGGCCAGTTGAACGGGGTGGAGTTCGGTAGCCAGGTCGAGGCCCTGCCTTTTTCGGCGGAACGCGATGCCACGCTGCGATTCAAGCTGGGTAGCCTGGATCTCGCGCCTTACATCCCTTATGTGCCCGCCGGTTTGCCTTTGCGCTTGGCTGCCGGCAAGGTGGATGCGGATCTCACCGTACGTTTTCAGCAGCCTCCCAAACAGGCGCCCAAGCTTGATATCAGTGGTCGGGTGGGTTTGAGTGAGTTTGATCTGCAGCAACCCGACAGCAAGCCTTGGTTGGCTTGGCAAAAGCTGAGCATTGGCCTGCAAACGGTGCAGCCTTTTCAACAGAAGTTGGCTTTTGGTGAGGTGAATTGGCAGGGCTTGCGCCTCAATCTGGCTCGTGATGTCGCAGGCAATCTCTGGCTGCCCACCGCAGCGCCGGCGCCTGCTGCCCCTGCGGCGAAAGTGCAAGACCAACAGCAAGCCAAAGCCGTTCCTTCCGCCCCTGCAGCGCCGGCCTGGGCCATCAGTCTTGCCAAATTCAGCCTGGGTGATGCCCAGGTCAACTGGCGCGATGCCTCCGTGCCGGGCAAGGCGGCTTTGCAGGCGAAAGCACTCAAGCTGGAGCTGGGCACCGTGCAATGGCCTTTGAAGGCGCTCACGCCGCTGAGCTTTGATATGCAGATCCAGCCCGAAGGGGCGGCAGCCAAGCCCGGCGGCAAGAAGGCGGAGTCTGCTGTGGCGGCCGCCAATTTGAAGGGGCAGGGCAGCCTGAGTCCCGCCGAAGCCAAGCTGGATCTGCAATGGGATCAGCTGGCCTTGCAGTGGTTTGAGCCCTATTGGGCGGCCCAGTTGCCGATGCAACTGAAGGCCAAGGCGGCCGGCCGCTTGAGCCTGGGTGTCACCCAGCCTTTGGACGCCGACCCGCTGGCTCGGCTGCAAGTGGGTGTTCAAGATTTGCTGATCGAGCAGTTGGCTCTTGGGGCAAGCAAGTCGCCAACAGCCGAGCCCTTGCTGCGCCTGGACAGCGTCAAGTTGGATCGACTCGACATGGCGTATGGCGCCAAGACCGTTCAGCTGGGTGAATTGAGTCTGGATGCCCCCGGCTTGATGCTGGCGCGTGCAAAGAACAATGATTGGAACTGGCAAGCCCTTTTGCCGCAGTCTGAGTCTGCCAAGGTTGTGAGCAAGCCAGTGCCCCGTGGCCGCCCGGTCTTGAAGCTAGGGGGTGAGGACGACGCTGGGCGTGTGAGCGTGGCCACGTCCACAGCTCCCGCCGCTTCGACTTCAAAGTCAGCCACCGACTGGCAAGTGGCCCTGCGTGAATTGAAGCTCAATCGTGGTTCGGTGCGTTTGCAAGATGCGGCCGCACCCGGTGGCCAGGCCAATTTGAGTGTCCAACAGCTGACTTTGCGCTTAGGCCAACTGGCCTGGCCCAAAGCATCGGGTAGCAGCCCGGCGCAACTCAGCTTCAAGCTTGCGGGTGAGGCGGTTGCCAAGCAAGCTGCTTCGCGCAAGGGGCTGCGGGCCTCGGCTCCCGACAGGCCACTGTCCGCGCTTTCCAAGGCCGCGGCGAATTCGCCGGGTAGCTTTAGCTGGCAAGGCAATATTGCCTTGGCGCCGTTAGCGGCCAGCGGCAAGTTGCGGGCCGAGCGTTTGCCGCTGCAGTTGCTCAGTGCTTATATGGATCCAAGCCTGGACTTGAACCTGCAACGTGTTGACCTGGGATGGCGCGGTGACTTCAATGTGCGCCAGCTGCCCAAAGACTGGCAGGTCAATGTGAATGGCGATCTGTTGCTGGCCGATTTGAGTCTGCAGCAAGGGCGAAAGCAAGCCGCGATGGGTCTGCCCGGCACGGATTTGCTGACCTGGCAGGCCTTCCACCTGGACGGTGTACGCTTTGAGATGAAGCCCGGCAGCAAGCCCGACTTGGCCGTCAAGGAGCTGCGCCTGAATGACTTCTATGCCAGCGTCTTGATCAACGAGAAAGGGCGCCTCAATCTGAGCGATATTCGCGCCGAGCAAGATGCTGCGCCGGCCAAACCGGCATCCGAAGCGGGTATTGCGCTGGTGGCTTCACCCGCAACATCCACTGCTCCCGCTGCGTCCGCTGCCCCAGGCAGTGCCGCAGCCAATGCCGCGCCAGGTGCAAACCTGCCGATCCAGATCAGCCTCGGTCAAACAACCCTCAGCAAGGGCCGGGTGGACTTTGCTGACCGTTTTATTCGACCGAACTACAGCGCGCAGCTGACCGAGTTGCAAGGCGGCCTGGGTGCGGTGCGCAGCGGCCGCGCCGAGATGGCCCCCTTGCAATTGCGCGGCCGGGTCGCCGGCACTGGCTTGCTGGCGATTGATGGTGCGCTCAATCCCTTGGGGGCGCCCTTGATGTTGGATATCAAGGCCTCGGCCACCGATATTGAACTGGCGCCGATGTCTCCTTATGCCGAGAAGTACGCCGGCTACCAAATCGAGCGCGGTAAGTTGTCCACCAAAGTGGCCTACAAAATCGATCCCGACGGCCAGCTGAAAGCCTCCAATCAGCTGATTCTTAATCAGCTGACCTTTGGCGAGGCCGTCAATAGCCCGGACGCCACCAAACTGCCGGTGCGCCTGGCGGTATCACTGCTGAAGGACAGTGATGGCGTGATCGATGTTGAGTTACCCGTCTCGGGCTCGCTCAACGATCCGCAATTCAGTGTCGGTGGGGTGATTTTCAAGTTGATCATCAACATGATTGGCAAGGCCTTGACCTCGCCGTTCTCGCTGTTGGCGGGAGCCGGAGGCAGTGAGCAAAGTCAAATCGAGTTCGCACTCGGTAGTGCGCAGCCGAGCAACCCCGCCACGCTGGAGAAGATTGCCAAGGCTTTGGCAGACAAGCCGACGCTGGCCTTGACCATCACGGGCTGGGCCGATCTGGCCCTGGAGCGCAGTGCCTTGCAGCAAGCGCAGTTGGATGCGGCCTTGCTGGCGCAAAAGCGCCTGGAGCTGCAGCGCCGCCAGACTGCCGGCGCTGACGCCCAAGCCGCGGCCGAACTCATGCTTAGCGAGGCCGAGCGCAACCGTCTGCTCAAGGTGGTTTACGAGGCGACCAAGCTGCCCAACAAACCCCGCAATATGTTGGGCTTTGCCAAAGACATTTCTGTGGCCGAGATGCGCAGCCTTATGCTGGCCAGCTACACCGTCAATGAAGAGACGGCGCATGCACTGAGCCTCGCGCGCGGCGTGGCGGTGCGCGACGGGCTGATTGCCAAGGGCTTGCCCAATCAACGCATTTTTGTGGCCGCACCCAAGCTGCACTCGGCCGAAGCTGGCGACAGCGGCTGGAAGCCCTTGGTTGAGCTCAAGCTTGGCGGCGACTGACCTTTTTGAATTGGATTGTTATGAGCAGTATGGATGTGTCGCCGTCAAACCTTGAGCGCATCACCTTGGGTGGCGGTTGCTTTTGGTGCCTGGAGGCGGTGTACGAGCAAGTGCGTGGCGTCCACGCGGTCGAGTCGGGCTACTGCAATGGCCTGGGCCCTCAACCCAGTTATGAGCAAGTTTGCTCTGGCAATACCGGCTATGCCGAGGTGGTGCGGGTGGATTTCGATCCCCGTCAGCTGAGCCTGCGCGAGGTGCTCGAAGTCTTTTTTGCCATTCACGACCCGACCAGCTTGAATCGCCAAGGCGCCGATGTGGGCAGCCAGTACCGTTCGGGCATCTATTTCCACAATGCCGAGCAAGAGGCTCAGGCACGCGAGGTGCTGGCCCAGGCGCAGCAGGCGCATCAAGGTCGCGTCGTGACCGAGCTGCTGCCTGAGCGAAATTACTGGGCGGCCGAGGCCTATCACCAGCATTACTTCGCCCGCAACCCGGAGCAGGGCTATTGCGCCTTTGTGGTGGCCCCCAAGGTGGACAAATTTCAGGCCACTTTTGCTAGCTTGGTGCGAGCTTGACTGTTTTGATCGAGACGCGCGGCCTGCACTACCGTTACCCGCCTGCGAGCCGTGCCGCCGCCGACACGGGGCTAACGCTGCGCTTTGCCGATATTCATTTGGCAGCCGGAGAACATCTGCTGCTGCGCGGCAAGTCCGGCAGCGGCAAGTCGACCTTGCTGGCCTTGCTGGCGGGTTTGCTGAGCCCCAGCGAGGGTCAGGTCTTGATCGCAGGCACGGAGCTGCAAAGTCTGAGCCAGCGCCGTCGGGACGCCTGGCGTGGCGAGTGCCTGGGCTTTGTGCCACAGCGCTTGCACCTCAGCAGCGCCTTGACGGTGCTGGACAACGTCACGCTGCCTTTTCTTTGCGCCGGCCTGCCGCCCGACACCGAACGGGCGAAAGGCTTGCTTCAAAGTCTTGGCCTGCAAGGCTTGGGCGGACGCAAGCCGCATCAGTTGAGCGTGGGCCAGGCCCAGCGGGTGGCGCTGGCACGGGCCTTGGTGCGCCGGCCGCGTCTACTGCTGGCCGATGAGCCGAGTGCGAGCTTGGACGACGAGCATGCTGCGCAGATGATGGCCTTGTTGATGCAGGCCGCATCGGATTCCGGCGCCTCCTTGCTGGTGGCGACGCACGACGCCCGTTTGCTGGCACAGGCCCAAGAGGCAAGCGGCTTTCAGACCCTGGATTTGGGAGCGTCGGCATGAGGCTTTGGCGCATGGCCTGGACTTATCTGTGGTCGCAACCTTTGACGGCGGCATTGAATCTGCTGCTCTTGAGCTTGGGGCTAGGCGCGATCAGCTTTGTGATCGTGGTCAGTGAGCAGCTCGACGCCGGCATGCGCCGCGATCTGCAAGGCATCGACTTGGTGGTGGGTGCCAAGGGCAGCCCGATGCAAATCATGTTGGCGGGGGTCTTTCACCTGGATGTGCCCACCGGCAATATCCCCCTCGACACGCTTGAGACTTTGCGCGCTCATCCGCTGGTGGAGCGTGCTGTGCCGCTGTCGCTGGGCGATAGCGTGCGCGGTTTTCGCTTGGTTGGCACCATCCCGCAATACCTGGAGATCGGTGGCGCACGCTTGGCCGAGGGGCGCTTGTGGGCCAAGCCCATGCAAGCCGTGTTGGGGGCGGAGGTGGCGCGGAGCACTGGCTTGACCCTGGGCCAGCAGTTCAGCAGCAGCCACGGCTTGGGTGAGCAGGGCGATGCGCATGGCGAGCAGTTGTACACCGTGGTGGGCGTGCTGGCCGCGCAGGGCGGGGCGCTGGATCGGCTGGTGTTGACCGACTTGGCTTCGGTGTGGATCAGTCATGAAACGCATCAAGCGCCGATCGCGGCGCCGGTGAAAGACGTGCAAGCCGACAAGGAGGATCACGGTGATCACGCCGATCACGACAAGAAAGGCGACGATCACGGGCCGCATGGCAAGGCCGCCCCGGTCAGCCTGCCAACCCCCACCCAGCCGCGCGAGATCACCATGGTGCTGCTGAGCTACCGCAGCCCGCTCGCCGCCATCAGCCTGCCGCGCTGGGTCAATGCGCAGCCGGGCTTGCAGGCCAGCGCACCCGCGCTGGAGACCGCCCGTTTGCAACGTATGGTGGGGGCAGGTGAAACGGTGCTGCGCGGCTTCGGCCTGGTGATGCTGATCTCGGCAGGGCTGTCGGTGTTTGTGGCGCTCTTGCACGCGGTACGCGCTCGGCAAAGCGATCTGGCCATGCTGCGCATGCTGGGGGCCAGCCCCGCGCGGGTGGCGAGTTTGATCGCGCTGGAAGCCCTGAGTTTGAGCGGCCTGGCCTGTTTGCTGGGTTTGGCTCTGGGTCACGGCTTGGCGGCAGGCTTGGGCGTCTTGATGGCGCAGCAGCAGTCCTTGGCCGTCAGCGCTTGGTGGTTTTCTTGGACCGAGTTGATGCTGCCGGCGCTGGGCCTGGGCCTGGCCTTGTTGGCCGCGGCCTGGCCGGCTTGGCGGGCTTACCGTCTGGATGTGACCGAGCTATTGCAGGCGCCGCATTGAGTGACTTTGGGCAGGTGTCCGGTGGCGCAGGCACAATGGCGGCTGAGATGAACAAGATCATGTCCCGCTTTCAATGTCGATCCGCCGCTGCGCTTGCTGGAGCCGCAGGTTTGGCCCTGGGCCTTATCGGCTCGATCACCCCGATGACCACGGTATGGGCGCAGCCTGCACCGGTGATTGGCCAGGGGCCGGGGTATCACGATCCACGCAGTCCTTTTAAGCCTTTGCAGGAAAAAGAGGGCGTGCTGACCTGGGCTTTGTTGTCCTCGGTGATGACCAAGCCTGACAAGACGCGTTTGATTCCGATTTTTCCGGCAGCTGTGCAGGCCTTGGACAAGAAGACCGTCAAGGTCCAGGGCTTCATGATGCCGCTGGAGCCGGGCGACAAGCAAAAGCATTTTCTGCTGTCTTCCGTGCCCACCTCCTGCTCCTTTTGCGTACCGGCCGGCGCCGAAGGGCTGATCGAAGTACGCACCAAAGAGCCGGTGCGCTACAGCCTAGAGCCGGTGACGGTGCAGGGCGTGTTGGCGGTGCTCAATGACGACCCTTACGGCCTGTTCTACCGGGTCAATGAGGGCCAAGCCGTGGTCAGCAAGCCCTGAGCATGCGATGAGCCGGCACCTTGATCAGCGTCCAAGCGGGCAAGCCAGAAGCATCTGGCTGGCTTGGTTGTGCGCGCTGTGCTTGCTCGCCGCTCAAGGCCTGGGTCACTGGCACCGGGTGGCCCACGCCACGGCCGGGCCTGTGGGGCAGGCTCAAGTTCAGTCGCAAATTCAGACGAAAGATGTGGGCCGTATCACCTCAGCGAGTTTGACGCTGTGGGGCCACCAACTGGGCGACAACGTGTGCTCGGTGTTCGACCATATCGCCCAAGACAACCTGCCGCATGTTGCGGCGCCGGTGGTTTTGGCCGAACTCAGCCCGCTGCGCTTTTTGCAGCAGGCGCCGGCCAGCGCTGCGGCGCAGCCATTCTGGAAGCGCGGCGCGCGCGGTCCCCCTCACTCGGCATGAACCCCAGCGATCCACTCACCAGCGGGTGAGTGGCGGTTTCATGCCTGCCACGCCGACAAGCTTCTCGGCGCTGGCTAACGAGTGATTTATGCGAACAAAAACTTTTGCGCGTCGGCCCCTGGCCGTCGGCGCCAGCCTGCTTTGCCTGGCCGGCTTTTCCTCTTTCATCGCTGCGCCAGCTTTGGCTCAGCAGGGGCCAGTGGCTCCAAACGGCAGCGCGACGGCCGCCGCTGTGGCTGGCAACGCGGCTTCGGCCGAAAAACTCGACCGTGTGGTGCTCACCGGCAACCCCTTGCGTGCGGGCGAGCTGACCCAAGCGGTCGACGTTTTGCAGGGCGACGCCCTGATCCTGCGCCGCGCCTCCAGCCTGGGTGAGACCCTGGACGGTCTGCCCGGCGTGGCTTCGACCTATTTCGGCCCCAATAGCAACCGGCCCACCATTCGCGGCCTGGACGGCGACCGGGTGCGCATGCTCAGCAATTCAGGCAGCTCGGTGGATGCGTCCAGCCTCAGCTTCGACCATGCCGTGCCGCTGGACCCTTTGGTGGTCGACCGGATTGAAGTCTTGCGCGGCGCTGCGGCCTTGCTGTATGGCGGCAATGCCATTGGCGGCGTGGTCAACACCCTGGACAACCGCATTCCACGCAAGGCCCAAGCCGGCCTGAGCGGCGCGGCCGAATTGCGCCTGGGTGGCGCAGCGGCCGAACGCAGTGGCGCTGTGGTGTTGGACGGTGGCACCGGCACCGGCACGGGCACGAGTGGTTTTGCCTGGCATGCTGACCTGGCCGCGCGCCGCGCCAGCGACCTGCGCACGCCCGAATTCACCAGCGAGGATGGCCTCAGCAAGCAGGTGCGCAATTCCGCCGCCGACAGCCATGGGGGCGCCTTGGGCGGCTCCTATGTCTTCAGCAATGGCTATGCCGGCGTGTCGGTGGATGACTACCGCAATGACTACGGCGTCACGGTGGAACCCGACGTCAAGATCAAAATGCAGCGCCAACGCCTTGCCGCCGCCGGCGAATGGCGCGCCTCAGAAGGTGACACTGCGGCCTTGTTGCAGCGCTTGAGCTGGCAACTGAGCCGCAGCAATTACGAGCACAAGGAAGTGGAGGGTTCCGGCGAGGTCGGAACCGTGTTCAAGAGCGTCGGCCACGATTTGCGGCTTGAAGCGCAGCATGGCGCGCTCGGCCCCGTCCACGGCATGGTCGGTGTGCAGTGGGAAAAGTCGGACTTCAGTGCCGAGGGCGCCGAAGCCTTGGTACCCAGCTCAAAAACCGAGAACGCGGCGATCTTTGTGCTTGAGCAATACGAGTCCGGGCCTTTCAGCCTGTCGCTCGGTGGCCGCTTGGAGTCGGTGCGGATTGAGTCCGCAGGTGACGCTGCTGGCGCCGAGCCTCGTTTCGGCCCTGCCGTAACGCAGCGCTACAAGCCGCGCAGCGCCTCGCTCAGCGCCAGCTATCGCCTGCCGCAGATCGCGCAAGGTTTGAGCCTCAACGCCAATCTCAACAGCACCGAACGGGCGCCGATGTTTTACGAGCTGCACGCCAATGGTGTGCATGTGGCCAGCGGGGCTTATGAGCGTGGTGATGCCAGCTTGGGCCTGGAAAAAGCCAAGGGTGTGGACCTGGGCCTGCAGTGGAAAACGGCCGAGCATTTGCTGCGCCTCAATGTCTACCAGACCCGCTTCTCTAGCTATATTGCGCTGGACGCTACCGGCGAGCCCGAGATCGAAGACATGCCGGTCTACGCCTTCAAATCGGTGCCGGCCACCTTGAAGGGCTTTGAGCTGGAAGGGCGTTGGACCTTGCCGGCGGCGATGTCGGCCTTCGCTGGGGCCGGTACGGTGCTGAGCTTGTCGGCCCAACTCGACGGCGTGCGCGGCGAGAACCGCGCCACCGGCGAAGCTTTGCCGCGCTTGGCGCCCCTGCGCGCCAGCTTCGGCTTGGATGCGCAGAGCGGGCTGTGGTCCGGCCGACTGGAATGGCGTCTGTCGGCCCGCCAGGATCGGGTGCCTAGTCTGGACACGCCCACGGCGGGTTACGGCCTGCTCAAGGCCAGCATTGCGCGCCAGTTCATGCTGGGCCAGTCCGACGCGCTCTGGTACTTGAAGTTGGACAACATCACCAACAAGCTGGCATACAGCGCGACCTCGGTGGCGACCATTCGCGAACTCAGCCCCATGGCCGGTCGTTCGCTGCACACAGGGGTGCAGGTTCGCTTCTGAGCTGAAAGGGCCTGACTTAGCGCGTCAGGGCGCGTCAGGGCGCGGCAGGGGACTCAAGCCATCAAGGCGCCAAGCGCTCCTTGATCCACTGCCCGCCTTCTTGGCGGTAGCACAGCCGGTCATGCAAGCGTGACCGGCGACCTTGCCAGAACTCCCAGCGCTGGGGCACCAAGCGGTAGCCGCCCCAGTGGGGTGGGCGCTCGGGGTTGAGGCCGTGGGTCATGGCGGCTTTGGCGGCATTGGTGACCAAAACGCCACGTGAGCTTATCACCTGGCTTTGCGGTGAGGCCCAGGCGCCCAGCCGGGAATCCAGCGGCCGTGAGCGGTAGTAGGCATCGGACTCGGCGCCGTCAACACGTTCGACCCGACCTTCGATGCGCACCACCCGCTCAAGCTCCACCCAGTGGAACTGGAGTGCGGCCAGCGGGCTGTGAGCCAGCTCTTGGCCTTTGCGGCTGTCGTAATTGGTAAACCAGACCAGGCCGCGCTCATCAAAGCCCTTGATCAGCACGATGCGGGTGGACGGTTGCCCGTTCGCACCGACCGTGGCCAGGGTCATGGCATTGGGCTCGGGAATCTCGCTGGCCAGGGCTTGATCCAGCCAGGTCTTGAATTGGTTCAAGGGTTGCTCGGCACTCAAGGCTTCATCGAGTTCGCCTTGTTCGTAGCTCTTGCGGAGGTCGGATAGTTTGCTCATAGGCCTTAGTATGCGACGTTTGGGCACTGCCGGGCTGGCGCCTGGGTGACGCGCTCACCAAGCCCAGCGCGCCGAACACGCCGGCAAGGCACAGTCGGTGCGTAAAACACCTTAGGTGTTGGCCCCACTTCCACGCTGGCGGCCCGGGCGGCATGCTGACGGTCAGTGCAAGCTCGGCGCTTTGATCGGGCAACACTGGGGAAAAACATAAGGTTCAGGATGAAAAGAAGGCGACCGGCGCTGGTCGTGCTTGCGGCAGGGCGCGGTATCAGATTTCACGGCCAGGGCCATAAGCTGGCGCAGCGGCTCGGTGCAGACACCGGCGGCGAGCCATCCCCCATGCCAGCCGAAGACGAGGCCTTCCAAGCCGATATCGACGATGCCTCGCGAGACACCTTGTTGTCACGCAGCCTGCGCAATGCCATGGCCACAGGCTTGCAGTTGGTGGTGGTCACGACCCCGAAGTTATTGCACCTGGTGCAGGGCTGGGTCGCGTCGGTGGACCTGGTGGTCTTGCCCGAGATGGATCAGCAGGGTCGGGCCAGCCCGGTCGGCATGGGCTACTCGATTGCGGCCGGGGTGCGCGCCAGCGGTGATGCGGAAGGCTGGTTGATCATGCCGGCCGATATGCCCTTGCTGCGCCCGAGCAGCATCTTGGCCGTGGCCGATGCGCTGGAGCAATACCCGGTGGCCTTCGCCCAGTACAAGGGCCGCCAAGGCCATCCGGTAGGTTTCAACGCCGAGCTGTATTCTGAGTTGGTTGATCTGCAGGGCGACGAGGGCGCGCGGCGCATCTTGGCCCGTTATCCCTCGCAAGCCGTGGACATCGACGATCCCGGCGTGCTGGTGGATGTGGACACGGTCGAAGACCTGGATCGCCTGCGCGGGCAGGTGGGTTGACGAGCCGCGTTCAGGCAGACTGGCCTCAGCCGATCAAACCCTGCTGCGCCGCCAAACGCAGCTGTCGCTCCAACTCCCGATCACGGATGCCGTGGGCCTGCAAGCTCCGCACCGTGCGTTGCAGATAGTCCAACGTGCTGCCGTAGCGGCCATGGGCGGCCTCAAAAATTTGCAGCAGGGCGGCATCGCTCAAGTGCGGCACCAAGCCCGGGCTTTGCCGCTCCAGCGTGAAGCTCAGTGCGCGGCGCGGGCCGTTGCTGCTCAGGCAGTTCAGCCAGCGCGGCTGATAGGAGCCCACCACCATTTCGCGGGCCCACAACTCGCACAGCACGGCCGGGCTTTGCTCCGGACTCACGCGGTAGAACAAGCCCCGGCAGCTGCCGCCCGGCAAAAGGCATAGCACCAGGCCGGGCTGGGCCGCATTGCCTCGGTTGACCAGTGAGCGCAGGCGCAGGGCGCGGTGAAAGCCGTGCACTTGGGCCGGGCCTTGCTCCATGGCTTCGAAGCCGGGCTTCCAGATCAGTGAGCCGTAGGCAAACAGCAACAGACCTTGCTGGCGGCACCATTGCTGCTCCGCCTGGCGATACAGCGCTTGGCTGCGCGCGGGCAGGGCTTGGATGATGGCCGGCAACTCGGGGTCAGGTCTTGATGGCGACATGCACCCATGCTGCCATAGCTTTGCGGGCCTTGCGTCCAGGGCGAACTGGGGGCGCATTGTCCCGTGCGAATGGCGCCGTCGCATTGCGCAAAACGCAATGGGGTTTTGCCGCTTGTCCGCCTGGCGGGCTTGGCGACAATGTGCGGCCGCATGGATAACAGACTCTTCTTCTCTCTTCACCGCCAAGTTCTGCGCTTTCGTACCGCCGGTGGCATGAGTGCGGTCCTCCTGAGTCTTCTGGGTTTGGCAACGCCCGACGTGGTTTGGGCTGCAGCTTCGCCCGCTCCTGTGGCCGCCAGTGCCGGCCCTGCGCCTGGATCACCGAGCACAGCCCCCCCAGTAGCCGCAAGCACCGTATCGGGCAATCCGGCATCGGCCCAGGCCAGCGGGGAGGGCTCCAACACCTTGCGAAAAATCCGCGACACCGGCTTGATCGTGCTGGGCTACCGGGCCGCATCGCCGCCGTTTTCCTATTTGGATGCGCGGCTCAAGCCCATGGGCTACTCGATTGATCTCTGCACGCAGATGGTGGAGGCGATCAAGCAACGCCTCGATCTGCCGGAGCTGGAAGTCAAATACCTGCCGGTCAGCTCCGCCACTCGCATGCCCTTGGTGGCCAATGGCACGGTGGATCTGGAGTGCGGCATCACCACCAACACGCTGGAGCGGCAAAAGACCCAGTCCTTCTCCCTGACGATCTTTCTGGCCCAGACCCGGCTGATGTCCAAACGCGTGGCGCCGCTGCGCAAGCTCGACGATTTGCGCGGTTTGTCGGTGGCCTCCACCATCGGCACCACCAGCATCCAGCTGCTGCATCAGGCGAATCTGAACCAGCAGCTCGGCATGCGCATTGTGGTGGGGCAAGACGACCACGACGCCTTTCGCCTGCTGCTGACCGACCGCGCCGCTGCCTATGCCATGGACGATGTGCTGCTGCGCATGTCGCAGATCAGCGCGGCGCGGCCGGAGGACTTTGTGATCTCGGACGAGGTGTTCTCGGTCGAGCCCTATGCCATTGGCCTGCCGCGCGATGACGCGGTGTTCAAGAGCTTGGTGGACGGCGTCATCGCGGGCATTTACCAGCGCGGCGAGATTCAAAGCCTGTACCGCAAATGGTTCCAGTCACCCATTCCGCCGCGCGGCATCAATCTGAATCTGCCTATGGGCGAGGCTTTTAAACGCCTGGTGCAAAAGCCCACGGACTCGGCCGACCCCACTGCTTATCGATAGTCGGCCGAGCTGTTGATGCGCTGAATCCGGTCAGCGGAACTTTTCCAGCTCAATGCCATGCCGGTGCAGCTTGTCGTAAAGCGTCTTTTTGGCCGTACCCAGCAACTCCATCGTCGCGGGAATGCGGCCCTGGCATTTGCGCAGCGCCTGTTCGATCAAGGCTTTTTCGACATGATCCATTTGCTGGGCCAAGGTGTGGCCGGGTTCGCCATCCGCTTGGGCGCTCGCGCCTTCCTGGCTGTTGATGGCCAACACAAAGCGATCGGCCGCATTGCGCACCTCGCGCACATTGCCCGGCCAGTCATGCGCCATCAACTCGCGCAGGCGTTGGGGTGAAAGCTCCGGCGCCGGGCGCTCATAACGGGCGCAAGCCTGGGCGACGAAATGCTCGAACAGCAGCGGGATATCCTCGCGCCGCTGGCTCAAGGGCGGCAGCTGCAAGGTCGCCACATTGAGGCGGTAGTACAGGTCGCCGCGGAACTTGCCTTGCTCGCTCAAGGCGCGCAGATCGGCCTTGGTGGCAGCGATCACCCGCACATTGATGGGCAATTCTTCGTTGGAACCCAGGCGCTCGACCCGGCGTTCTTGCAGCACCCGCAGCAGCTTGATCTGCAGGGCGATGGGCATGGTTTCGATCTCGTCCAGCAGCAGGGTGCCGCCGTTGGCATGTTCGATCTTGCCGATGCGGCGCTTGCCGGCCGAGGTGTAGGCACCGGGCTCGTGGCCGAACAACTCGCTCTCGAACAAGGCCTCGGGCAGGCCGCCGCAGTTGATGGCGACGAAGTTGCGGTCGCGTCGGCTGCTTTGGTCGTGCAGGCAGCGCGCCACCAATTCCTTGCCGGTGCCGGTCTCGCCCAGAATCATCACATCGGCTGAGGTGTCGGCCAGATTCAGCACCTGGGCGCGCACCTGCTGCATGGCGCTGGAGTTGCCCAGCAACACCGCCTCCACACCGCTGCGTCGCTGCAACTGGCCGCGCAACTCATCCACCGCCACGCGCAGCACGCGCTTGTCGAGCGCGCGTTTGAGGGTGTCGATGAAGCGCTCCGGCGCGAAGGGCTTTTCCAGGAAATCGTAGGCACCCACCCGCATGGCTTGCACCGCCATGGCCACATCGCCGTGGGCGGTGACGAGCACGACGGGAATGTCGGGGTCGGTCGCCACCACATGGTCCAGCAGGCCTAGGCCGCTCATGCCGGGCAGGCGCACATCGGTGGCCACCACGATTTGCGCGCCGGCTTGGATATGGGGCAGGGCCTCTTCGGCGCTGGCGCAGGCGCAAACCTCAAGGCCTTCCAGCTCCAGGGTCTGGGTCAGGCTGGCGCGCACCGGTGGGTCGTCTTCGACGAACAAAATCTTGTAACCCTCAAACATGGGACTCTTTCGGGCTCAGGGCCAAATCAAACTCAAACGTCATACCGGTGGCCGGCGGCGGGTTGTTGCGGGCGCGCAGTTGGCCGCCAAATTCGTGCACGATTTTCGATGAAATCACCAGGCCCAGCCCCAGGCCTTGGCCGGCGGGCTTGGTGGTGAAGAAGGGTTCAAACAGGCGCGGCAGCAAGTCCTCGGGCATGCCCGCGCCGCTGTCGCTGATCAGCAGGCTCAGGCGCGCCTCATGCATGTCGGTGTAGATGCGCAGCGTCTTGCTCGCGCTGGTTTGCATCGCGTCGACCGCATTGCCGATCAGATTGACCAAGACCTGCTCCAGGCGGTTGCCGTCGCAGCTCACCCGCAGTTGCTCGCTAACTTCAATTTGCAGCGTCACCTGCTCGGCCTGAATGCGGTGCTGCAGCAGGGTGCGCGCACCCTGAATCGCCGCCAGCAGCGAGACCGGCGCCTGCGCGGCCTCGGCCTTGCGGGCGAAGCTCTTGAGCTGACGGGTGATGGCGGTCATGCGCTCGACCATGGCGTCGATGGCACGCAGGTTCTCGGCCACCGTGCTGTTGCGGCCTTTTTCCAGCAGCAGCAGGCTGTTGCGGGAGAGGGCGCGCAGGGCCGTCAGGGGTTGGTTGATTTCATGCGAGATGCCGGCCGACATCTGACCCAACACCGCCAGCTTGCCGGCCTGCATCAGCTCGTCCTCGGCCTGCAGGCGCTGATTGATCTGATGCTTCAACTCGCTATTGCTGTGCCGCAGTTCCTGGGTACGCTCGGCCACTTGTTGTTCCAGCTCGCTGTGGGCTTGCTTCAAGGCCTCGCTGGCGCGGAACAGTTGCTCCAGGGCGCGCCGACGATAGGCCAGGTACAGCAGGAGCAAGCCCAGGCTGGCGCCCACGGCCGCGCCGCCCCAGGCTGCGTAGCGCGCATGGCGCCAGACCTCGCTGGGGTCAGACAGGGTGACCAGGCGCAGGGCCAGCGGCACGATGGGCCGTTCTTGTGCCAGCAACGGGCGGCTGCGGGTCTCGCCGTCGAGCGCGGGCACTTGCACCAAGCTGGTGTTCTGTTGGTTCAAATCCTCGGTGGCCAGGGCCAGATCGGGGCCCAGATGGCTGGCATAGCGTCCGCTGGCCAGCAGCTCAGCGTGTTTAGCAGCGCTGCCCCGGTTGAGTAAGCGGTACTTCCAAGCCGGCACCGAGGACATGATCACCACATCATTGCTGTCCACCACCAGTAGCTTCTCGCCCTGCGAGCGCATGCCTTGATCCACCCAGGTCGCCTCCAGCGGCGCCAGGTTCAGCATCACCACCACTTGGCCAACCACACGGCCATCGCGTTGCAGGTTTTGGCTGAGCAAGTAGTCGGTGCTGGCATTGGCCTCGTTGGCGGCAAAGAACTGGCCGCTACCGGCGCCGATCTGCTTGCCCAGGCGCCGCATCAAGGCCTCGGCCGGTGGTTCTTGCTTGGGCAAGGCGGCATGGCTGCTGGCGTAGTCGTCGCTGGAGGCGATCACTCGGCCATGGGTATCGCAGATAAAGATCAGACCCAGGCCAGCGCGGACATTGATGCGCGCGAGTTTGCGGCTGGCACGCTGGCGGGCGGCGGCATCGCCGGGCTGTGCCACCGCAGTCATCAAATCTTGGTCAATCGCGATCAGGCTGGGCAGATAGTCGTAGCGTGCCAGCTGAGCTTCCAGGCTGGCGGCGTAGAGCTCCAACCGTTCGGCGGCCACGGCGGCGAGTTGCTCCATGCCGGCGCGCTCGCTCAGGCTGTGGCCGATGTTCAGGCCCAGCGCGATCAAGGCCAGGGTGAGGCTGGCCACGATGCTGGGATGGCTGAGCCGATTGCGCCAGCGTTGGCCGGAAGTTGAGTGCAAAAGTAAGTGGGGCTTGGGCATTAGCCCGCCAGTGTGCCTAAAGCTGGCGCCGCTGTCGCGCAGTGCGCAAGCGTGAATGCGCCACGCCGGGCATGGTTTTGGGCGAGGCCGGGGAGGGTGTTGTGTGAGATTCCGCACTCGCCGGCTAGCCCCTGTGTCGAATTCCGCCCGAATGCCGGCGCCGAGGCTGCTGGGGCGGCGGCCGCGGCATAGGGCGCCCTCGGTGAATACCCGCGCTGCGCGATTTTTGGCACGTGGATTGCAAACCTTTGACGCAGATCAGCGCGGCAACCCTGTTGTCGCTTCCCGAAAAAAAGCAGCAAAGGACTCAAGCATGGAAACTTTTATGCAACAGATCATCAATGGTCTGGTGCTGGGCAGCATGTATGCCCTGGTGGCCCTGGGGTACACGATGGTGTACGGCATCGTCAACTTGATCAATTT
>NZ_JBCARA010000005.1:0-352234 GCF_038419725.1 Roseateles sp. PN1
CCGCAACGAACCCCGAAGGGGCCAGGCGTCGGGTCGCCTTCTTTTGCTTACTTTTCTTGGCGAAGCAAGAAAAGTGAGTCGCCTGCCGGGGCGAATTCCCGGCTGGGCCTTCGAGCCAGCACCACCTCACCGCAGCAAGCTCAAGCACCACCACCAATCGCCCAGAATTTGCTTATTACCAATGAATTCTTGGGGAATCGAGGGTTTTCACTAGGATGGCGGCCTTAGCCCAAAAAGGTCGGGCGCCCCACCCACCTGAACGCCCACTCATCCCCCCGTGATCGAACTCCAAGACATTCATAAAAGCTTCGGCGCCAACAAAAAAGGCGGCGACAGCAATGCAAAACAAGTCGTCACCGCGCTGGACGGCATCAGCCTCAGCGTCAAAGCGGGCGAAGTGTTCGGCATCATCGGCCACTCGGGCGCGGGCAAATCCACCTTGCTGCGCGTGCTCAATCTGCTGGAGCGGCCCGACAGCGGCAGCGTGCGCGTTGCCGGCCAAGACCTGCTGAGCCTGGACGACGCGCAGCTGCGCAGCGCCCGCCAGCGCATCGGCATGATTTTTCAGCACTTCAATTTGCTGGGCTCGCGCACCGTGGCCGAGAACATCGCCTGGCCGCTGCGCATTGCCCACTGGCCGGCCGAGCAGATCGCCCCGCGTGTGGCGGAACTGCTGGCCCGCGTGGGCCTAGCCGACCAAGGCCACAAATATCCGGCCCAGCTCTCGGGCGGACAAAAGCAACGCGTGGGCATTGCCCGCGCCCTGGCCACCGGCCCGGAGCTGCTGCTGTGCGACGAAGCCACCAGCGCGCTGGACCCGCAAACCACCCGCGCCATCCTGGACCTGCTGGCCCAGCTGAACCGCGAGCTGGGCCTGGCCATTGTGCTGATCACCCACGAGATGGATGTGGTGCGCCGCATCTGCGACCGGGTGGCGGTGCTGGAGGCCGGGCGGGTGGTGGAGATTGGCCCGGTGGCCGAGGTCTTCTTGCACCCCCAGCATGCGGTGACGCGCCGCTTTGTGCAGGAAGCGGAAAAGATCGACGAGAACGAGCTGAACGAAGACTACGCCCATGTGCCAGGCAGCCTGCTGCGCCTGACCTTCCAGGGCGAGCGCACCTACGAGCCCTTGCTGGGCGAGGTGGCGCGGCGCAGCGGCATCGACTTTGGCATCTTGCATGGCCGCATCGACCGCATCAAAAGTACGCCCTACGGTCAGCTGACGATTGCCGTCACGGGCGGTGACCTCGCCGGCGCGCAAGCGCTGCTGGCCGAGCGCGGTGTGCGCGTTGAAGTGCTGCGCTGATTGCCCTGACAACAATAAGAAGAAGTAAGAACCATGACCGAAATTCTGCTGACCATGGACTGGGCCGAAATCGGCACGGCCAGCGTCGACACCTTGCTGATGCTGGGCGGCGCCCTGCTCTTCACCGCCCTGCTGGGCCTGCCCCTGGGCGTGCTGCTGTTCTTGCTGGACCGCGGCCAGTTGCTGGACTCGCCGCGCGCCTACGGCCTGCTCTCGCTGGTGGTGAACGTTCTGCGCTCGCTGCCCTTTGTGATTCTGCTGATTTTGCTGATCCCTTTTACCTTGCTGGTGACGGGCACCTCGCTGGGCGTGGCCGGGGCCATTCCGCCGCTGGTGGTGGGGGCCACGCCCTTCTTCGCCCGCTTGGTGGAAGCCGCTTTGCGCGGGGTGGATCGCGGCATTGTCGAAGCCGGCCTTGCCATGGGCGCCAGCCCGCGCCAGATCGTCACCCAAGCGCTTTTGCCCGAAGCCCTGCCCGGCATTTTGTCGGCGCTGACCGTCACAGCCATCACCCTGGTGGGCTACACCGCCATGTCAGGCGTGATCGGCGGCGGCGGCCTGGGCGACCTGGCGATTCGCTTCGGCTACCAACGCTTCCAGACCGAGGTGATGCTGGTCACCGTGGCCCTGCTCTTGGTCCTGGTGCAGCTGCTGCAGATGCTGGGGGATTGGGCGGTTAGGCGGCTGAATCGCCGTTGAGCTGATTGGCCAATCTGTTTCACACCAAGCATTCAATTTCCACCGAGCCACAAGCTCATTTTTTCCTTTTCCTTCTTTTCCTTTCTCTCACCCACATCCAAAGGGAACACCAACATGAAGCGCAAGACCCCATCGACCCTGCTCACCGCCGTTCTGAGCGCCGCCCTCTTGAGCGTGGGCGCCAGCGCCTGGGCCGAGAAGCTGAGCATCGCCGCCACCGCCGTGCCGCATGCGGAGCTGCTGGAGTTCGTCAAGCCCGGCCTGGCCCAGCAAGGCGTGGAGCTGGAGATCAAGGTCTTCACCGACTATGTGCAGCCCAATGTGCAAGTGGCCGAGAAGCGCCTGGACGCCAACTTCTTCCAGCACAAGCCTTATCTGGCCGAGTTCAACAAGGGCAAGGGCACGAACTTGGTGCCCGTGGCTGCCGTGCATGTAGAGCCTTTCGGCGCCTACTCGACCAAACACAAGAGCCTGGCCGATTTGCCCGTGGGCGCCACCGTGGCCCTGCCCAATGACCCGACCAACGGCGGCCGCGCCCTGGTGCTGCTGGCGCGTGCCGGCGTGATCAAGCTGAAGGACATCAACAACATTCTGGCCACGCCCAAGGACATCGTGGAGAACAGCAAGAAGCTGAAGTTCCGCGAGATCGAAGCCGCCACCCTGCCCCGCATCCTGCCCCAGGTGGACTTGGCCCTGATCAACACCAACTACGCTTTGGAAGCCAAGCTGACCCCGGCCAAGGACGCCCTGGCGATTGAGGGCGCACAGTCGCCTTACGCCAATGTCTTGGTGACGCGTGCTGAGAAGCAAAACAGCGACAGCATCAAGAAGCTGGCCGCTGCCTTGCAATCGGCCGAGGTGAAGAAGTTCATTGAGACGAAGTACAAGGGCGCGGTGGTGCCGGCGTTCTGAGTTTGAAGTGTTGAAGCAGTAGTGGGTCGCTAGTCGATCCGGCGATTTGCTCGAAGCTTGGGTTGCGGGCTATTCGCGTAAGTCGAGCTAGTGCCAAGGCCCAGCCGGGATTTCGCCCCGGCGGGCGACCTTCTTTCTTGGGCGCCCAAGAAAGAAGGCAAAGAAGCCGCCCCGAATGCCTGGCCCCTGCGGGGTCCGCTGCGGTGCTCGGCTTCGCCGGGCCTCGCCCAGGCAACACGGGGAGCCCCACACGGCTCGCTGCGCGTCGCCTCGGTCGGAATCCAAGCCAAATCCGTAGCCGTAGCCATCGGCGCAGCGCGTTTAGCGCGCGCCCCTCAAGCCGATGCGTAGCGAGGCGTGACTGTATTCAGTCCCGTTGAGCCTGGGTGAGGAGCGGAAGGTTCCTTGGGCGTCGCGGAGCGACTTCGTCGACTGACTTCGCGCAGCTGTTTGAGCGGAGTGAGCACAGCGAACGAAGCGAGTTCTGCGCGGCCCAAGGGACCTGAGCACCGCAACGAACCCCGAAGGGGCCAGGCGTCGGGTCGCCTTCTTTTGCTTACTTTTCTTGGCGAAGCAAGAAAAGTGAGTCGCCTGCCGGGGCGAATTCCCGGCACCACCCTTCGACCAAGCACCTCGCCCGACTTCAAGCCGAATGCTAAACCGCTCTAAGTCAACCAAGCCTCAAGCCACCTGAGGCAACGCCAACCGCTTGCTGCTCCGCGCATCAATCACCACCGTGTGCGCCGTCTTGTCCTGAATCGCCTGGCGATTGCTGTCCCAGAACAGCTGAACAAAACCGGTCATGCCCGTCGCCATACCGGCGGCGTAGCCCCCGTAGCGCTTGAAGCAAATCATCGGCGTCAGCGTCTTGCCGGTCAGCTCCACCACCTTCAGGCCCAGCAACTTCTTGCCCAGGGTCTGACCGGGCCACAAGACCGGCAGGATGGAGAAGTACAGCAGCGCCCAGAAGTAGCTCAGACCCACCTCGTTGATGATGCGCTTGAACTCGGCGCGCGGGTCAAAGTGATGTGCTTGGATCTCCGCTTGCTGGGCCTTGACCTGCGCCTCCAGGCGGGCGATGCGCTCGGCTTGCTTCTGTTGCTCTTGCTGCTGCGCCATCAGCGCTGGAGCCGAAGCCGCGAGTGAACCAGGAACTGAAGCACCCGGCGTTGCCGAATCAGCGCTCCCCTCAGTGGCAGCAACTTGAGCGCCACTGGCCGGCGCGTCTTCGCTCTCATCGCCGCCGCTCGCACCTGGCAGCGCTTTGCCGTACTTGACCGGCTCGGGTTCATGCAAATCGTCCCAGGCTTGCGGCAGGCCCAGGCTCAAGCTGATGGCCAGCAAGATCCACAAGCCCACTGACCGCCGCTTCGGCGCTGCGGGATTCGCCTGCGCGGCGCGGTGCCGCAGAAGCAGCAAAAAGCCCGCGCCGATCGCCATCAGCAAAAAGAAATTGCCCAGATTGGAAAAGGGCACCAGCACGGCCAGATCAATGCCCATGGCCAAAGCGCGCTGTTTGGGCGTGGCCAAGGGCAGGCCCAGCAGGCTGGGAGTCACATTCAGGTCTTCGGGCGTGACCCAGGCACGCGCGTCGAAGGCGGCGGGCAAGGATTCAGAGGCGGGGGGCGCTGTGTTCACGGCAGGTGCTGGCTTTGAAATTTGGCGCAAGCGTAGCGCATTGCACGCACTGCGCCGCGCTGTCACCGCCAGCTAGAAAACCCTAGAGAAACTCAGCGCGGATGTCCACGCTGGACTGCTGGCCCACCTCGTTCAGATGCTGGGCCAGCCAGGCTTGCGCTTGCGCCCGGCCGGCATCCCGCAGGCGGCACAGAAAGGCCCAGTCGGTGTCCATCTTGGTGGTGACGCCTTGGGCGGCCATCAGCGCATCACAGCGGATGGAGTGGATGCGCATGCGGCGGGCGTCATGCGGGTCGAGCCGGCCACGGTCGATCAGGCCGGTGACGAAGGCGATGGCGCGCATCTCGCGCATCAGCGAGGAGTTGAAGCTGATCTCATTGACCCGGTTGGCAATCTCGGCCGCGCTGCGCGGCACGCCTTTGCGCAGCACCGGGTTGACGTGCACGATCAGCACATCGGCCGCCACATCGGCATAGATCAACGGGAAGATGGCCGGGTTGCCCATGAAGCCGCCGTCCCAGAAAAACTCACCCTCGATCTCCACCGCCTGGAACAGCGTGGGCAGGCAGGCGCTGGCCAGCACCGCGTCGGGGGTGATGCCGCTGCCGGTGAAGACGCGGATCTTGCCGGTCTCGACATTGGTGGCGCTGAGAAAGAGCTTGAAGGGCGCGTCCTGCTGCAAGACCTCAAAGTCGAACTGGCTTTGCACAATGGCGCGCAAGGGGTTGATATTGAGCGGGTTGAATTGGTAGGGCGAGAGCAGCTGCGTCATGGCCGAGGCCCACATCTGCAGCGGCGACCATTCGGGCGGCAGCGCATGGGACAGGCCATGCATAAAGGTCTCCAGCCAAGGCGCCGGCAGCAGCGGATTGACGCGCCCGGCCTGGGCCACGGCTGACCACAATTCATGCAGGGCCTGGCGCGCACCATCCGGGCCGCCACGCCGCAGGCCATCCGCCAGGGCCACGGCGTTGAGGCTGCCGGCGCTGGTGGCGCTGACGGCATCGATGTGCAAGCCGCCATCCGCCAGCAAAGCATCCAGCACGCCCCAGGTGAAAGCGCCATGCGAGCCGCCGCCTTGCAGGGCGAGATTGATCGCTTTGGGCTTGGCCATGACCGTGGCTGTGGACTTGCGCGTGACGGGGCTGCTGCGTGGCATGAAGACTCCCGGGGGCCGTCGATGATGCATTCGAGTATGCCCGCAAGCCTGCATTTGTGTGACCCTTTGCGGGGTGACACACGGCAGTGCGCGAGCACGCCGCATGCTTCAGAATGACAGCAGTATTCATTCCCTCAGCCACTGCGAAGGCCCGCCATGAACGCCCAAGCTCACACCCAACGCAATGCCCGCCCTGCCTCGGCCCTGCTGCGGGCTGCCCTGTTGACCGGGCTGCTCAGCGCCTGCGCCCAGCTACCCGGCAATTTCAGCGGCGTGCAGCCGGGCCTCAGCACCGGCGCCCAGCTGCGCGCGGCACAGGGCCAACCGGGCCGGGTCTGGCCCAATGCCGATGGCACGCAAACGCTGGAGTACCCGCAGCAGCCCTTCGGCACCCGCTGCATGATGATTACCGTGGATGCGAACGACAAGGTGCTGAGCGTGCTGGACGGCTTGTCGCCGCCGCAGCGCGCCCGCATTGAGATGGGCATGAAGCCCGAGCAAGTCAGCCGCATCCTCGGCCGCGAGCGCAGCCGCGTCTACTTCAGCAATAGCAATGAGGATGTGTGGGACTGGAATATCGAACCCGACCAAACGGGCTACCCCATGCGTTTCAATGTGCATTTCCAGAACGGCACGGTGCTGCGCACCAGCCAGAGCATGGTGTTCCCGACCCGGCCGTTCAGGGATTGAGCTGGGCTGCGCTGAATGCCTCTCGCGTTCAGAACTTGTAGTTCAGCCCCACATTGGGCATCAGGCCGAAGCCCACTTCCTTCTTGCGCGTCTTGTAGTCGGCCGAGTACTGATAGCCCTCCACATTCTCGTGACCGTAGGCATTGATCAGCTCGAAGGAGTAGCTCAGGCGCGGCGTGACGATCCAGTCGGCGCGCAGATCCAGGCGGTGATAGGCCGGCAGGCGCTCGGAGTTGATCTCGCCGTAGACCGGCAGGATGCGGCCGCCGGCACCCGTGCGGCTGCCCACCACCGGGGTGGTTCGATTGCCGCTGTGATAACTCCACTTAGCGCCGAACTGCCAGCTGTCGGAGTATTTGTACTGGCCTACCAGATTGACCACCACCGGCTGGTCGTATTCGAAGCGGAACTGCTGGCCGGTCAAATCGTTCTTACGCTGCGAGCGTGACAGGCTCACCGAGGCCCAGCCGGAGAACTTGCTGTTGTTGATCGCGTCCTTCTTGACGAACAACTCCAGGCCGGTGGCATCACCGCTGCCGCCGTTGATGTAGTTCAGCGCGGGGTCGCTGATGCCAAAGCCGTTGAGCTTCTTGACATAGGCCTCGGCCTTGACGGACCAGCCCTCGGGCAGGCGCTGATTGACGCCTACAACCGCCGCCTTGGCCCGCACATGTTCCAGCTTGGGGTTGCCGATGCCGGGCAGGACCTGCGAGCCATCCGGGAACTGATTGTGTTTGCCCAAAGCCAAGGTCAGCGTCGTGTTCTTCATTGCACGCCATTCCAGGCCCAAGCGCGGTTCCGCATAGTTCTGCTTGAGATAGCCGTCACGGGTGAAATGAACACCCAGGGTGGCGGCCAAGTCGGGGCTGATCTGCCAGCGGTCCTTGGCATAGAGATTGACGTAGTTGACGGTCAGCTTTTCTTGCAGCTTGACGCGCTGGCCACTGCTGATGTCGCAGTTGGGGTCGAACTCGGTGCAGCGCGCATCCAGCATGTCCAGGCCCAGCTGGTATTTTTGCGAGAACAGAATCGCCCCCAGGGTCAGCTCATGATCCTCGGCCACGCGCAAGCGCAGCTGCTCGCGCACAAAGAGGTTCTCGGTCTTGATGTCCACATCGGCCGCCAACCCAGCCTTGCTGCGGTTGCTGGAAGACCAATGGCCCACGGCCAGCTTGTTGCTGATTTGCGGGCTGATGCGGCTGTCCCACACCAGGGCCTGGGTATTGCTGCCGTACTTGGCGGAAGAGTCGCCCACCAGCGCCGGCTGCTGCTGGCCCAGCCGCGTGTCGGCCGGCACCGAGTAGTTGATTTCGTCCGCCGCGCCCAGGACGTAGAAGCTCAGCTCGTTGTCGGGGTTGAGCTTCCAGAGGTAGCGGCCCTGGTAGTCGTGGTACTTGGGTGCGGCGTAGATCAGGCCGCTTTCTTCATCGGTTTTCTTGCCGCGAATGAAGAGGTCGAAATAGCTGCGCTTGGCGGCGAAATAGAAGCTCTGCGTGTCATTGACCGGGCCTTCAAGCAGCAGGTCGGCACCGGTCAGACTGGTGCTGATGCTGCCGCCGAATTTGTCCGTTCGCGGCTTGCGCAGCTGCACATCAACGATGCCGCCATGCACATCGTCGTACTCGGGGCCGAAGGCGCCGGTGTAGAGGTCGAACTGCTGCACCAGATCGGCATGCACGGTGCTGACAAAGCCGCCGAGGTGGAAGACATAGCCCACCGGCAGAAAGTCGATGTAGTAGCTGTTGTCGCCGGGGCGCGAGCCACGAATGGCCGGCGCGGCATTGCCATCGCTGGTGGCCACCACGCCGGGCAAGGTCTGCATGGCCCGCATCGGATCGTTGCCGCCGCCGGGCAGCTTGCTGAGTTCTTCCCGCGTCAGCACCTGCTTGCTGGCCTGCGGGCGGGCGGCGCTGACGGTGACCGGCGCGAGCTTTTCGGCATTGCCTTCTGATGCACGTTCTGCGCTGCGTTCGGCAGCAGGCTCGGCGGCCGGCTCAGCATGGGCGGCCTGCAGCAAGGCCAGCAACAAGGCGGGCGCCAGGCAGGGGCGGGTTCGATGGGCGCGAATTTTCATGACAACTCTCGGGGCTTGCAGCCATGCCTCCCGCATGGTCTGGGGCTGCAACAAAGTGCAACGCGGCGCAGTCTCCCTGCGGAGAAGCCGCCGCGCAAAGCCCTTGGCCGAGGTAGCGCAGGCTGCACCGCCAGGGGGCGTTTGCCTGGGCTTTCATCAGCAGCAGCGCCAGCTGCCTGGCTGGTATTGCTGCTGCGAAGTCAGCGCGCCTTTTTAACCCTCAGGCCGCCGGGGCTTGGGCGGTGAACCAGGCCGCCACCTGCTCACGCTGCGCCGGCGTGTAGTGCAGGCCCAGCTTGCTGCGGCGCCACAGCACATCGTCGGCGCAGCTGGCCCACTCATGCTGCTGCAGATAGCGCAGCTCGGCCTCGAACAGGCCCGGCGCCACTTCCGCGCCCAGGTCGCTGAGCTGGGTCGCCGAGCCCAGCAACTGCGTCAGGCGCGCACCGTAAGCACGCGCCAGGCGCCGCGCCTGCGCCACTGGCAGATAGGCATGGCGCAGGCGCAGTGCGGCCACCAAGGCCTCGTACTCCAGCTTGGGGTCCAGGCGCGGGCTGGGCGTTTGCGGTTTGATCTGCTGGCGCGAGATCCATTCCGAGAAATCACCGCCGGGCAAAAAGGCCTGCTCGGTCCAAGCGGGGCGCGGCGCGCCACCCAGCATCTTGCCGACCAGATCGGCCGCGTCCTCCGCCAGCTTGCGGAAGGTGGTGATCTTGCCGCCCCACACGGTCAGCAGGGGCGCGCCGTCGCGATGGGTTTCCAGCAGATAGTCGCGCGTCACGGCGGATGGGTCGCCCGAGGCATCATCCAGCAGCGGGCGCACGCCGGCATAAGTCCACACCACATCGGCCTGCGTGACCGGCTTGGTGAAGTAACGGCTGGCTTGCTCGCACAAATACGCCACCTCAGCGTCCTCGATCTGCGCCTTGGCGAAGCCGTCCAGGGTGCTGCCGGGCACCTCCACATCGGTGGTGCCGATCAGGGTGAAGTCGCCCTCGTAGGGAATCGCAAAGACGATGCGCCTATCGGGGTTCTGAAAGATGTAGGCATGGTCATGCTCGAAGCAGCGCTTGACCACGATATGGCTGCCCTTGACCAGGCGCAGGCTCTTGGTGGCCAGGGGTTCGCCCGCGGCCGGCAGGGCCACTTCGCGCAAAAAGCGTTCAGCCCAGGGGCCGGCCGCGTTGACCAGGGCACGCGCTTGCACCACGCGTTCGCCCTGCGGGGTTTGGATGCGTGCCGTCCAGCCTTGGGGCCCGCGCTGCACGGACGTCACCGGGCTGCGGCTGAGCAACTCAGCGCCTTTGTCGCGCGCGTCCATGGCGTTGAGGATGACCAGCCGGGCGTCGTCCACCCAGCCGTCGGAATAGACAAAGCCGCGCCGGTACTGGGTCTTCAGCGGCGTGCCCAATTTGCTGCGCCGCAGATTGACGCCGCTGGAGCCGGGCAGCCACTCGCGCCGCGCCAGGTGGTCGTAGAGGAACAGGCCCATGCGAATCATCCAGGCCGGGCGCATGGCCGCGTCATGCGGCATCACAAAGCGCAGGGCATGCATGATGTGGGGGGCGCTTTTGAGCAGCACCTCGCGCTCTTGCAAGGCCTTGCGCACCAGCGAAAACTCGTAGTACTCCAAGTAGCGCAGGCCGCCGTGGATCAGCTTGGTGGACGAAGAAGAGGTGTGCGAGGCGAAGTCCTGCGCCTCGGCCAGCAGCACCCGCCAGCCGCGCCCGGCGAGATCGCGTGCAATACCCACGCCGTTGATACCACCACCCACCACCAATACGTCAAAATCATTCATCACGCCATCCTAGCGCCTACGGTTGCGCCCTTCCTCATGACCACTTTTCTGCTCGCACTCGATCAAGGGACTTCCAGCTCACGCGCGATTGTTTTTGACGCGCAGGGGCAGATCAAGGCGCAGGCGCAGCGCGAATTCCGCCAGCACTTCCCCCAGCCCGGCTGGGTCGAGCATGACGCCATGGAGATCTGGGACAGCCAGCTCGCCACCGCACGCGAGGCCCTGGCCAAGGCCGGCCTGGTGGCCGCCGACATCAGCGCCCTGGGCCTGACCAATCAGCGCGAAACCACCGTGCTGTGGAACCGCCAAACCGGCCTGCCCCTGCACCCGGCCATCGTCTGGCAAGACCGCCGCACCGCCGCGCTGTGCGCCGACTTGCGCGCGCAAGGCCTGACCCCCGTGGTGCAAGAAAAGACCGGCCTGGTGATCGACGCCTACTTCTCCGGCAGCAAGCTGAAATGGCTGCTGGACCATGTGCCCGGCGCACGCGAGCAGGCCGCGCGCGGCGAGTTGGCCTTCGGCACCATCGACAGCTGGCTGCTGTGGCGCCTGACCGAAGGCCGCGTGCACGCCACCGACGTCACCAATGCCTCGCGCACCATGCTCTTCAATGTGCACCGCAATGATTGGGACGATGAGCTGCTGCGCCTGCTGGACATCCCGCGCGAGGTGCTGCCGGCGGTGCACCCCTCCTCCCACCACTACGGCCAGGTGGCCGCAGCGCATTTGGGCGGCGAGATTGCCATCGGCGGCGTGGCCGGCGATCAGCAAAGTGCCCTGTTCGGCCAGGCGTGTTTTGAAGCCGGCATGGCCAAGAACACCTACGGCACCGGCTGCTTCATGCTGATGCACACCGGCGGGCAATTCCAGACCTCGGCCAATGGCCTGATCAGTACCAGTGCGGCCCAGATTGACGCCAAGCCGCGCTACGCACTGGAGGGCAGCGTCTTCATCGGCGGCGCGGTGGTGCAGTGGCTGCGTGACGGCTTGCAGGTGATTGAGTCCAGCGGCGCGGTGCAGGCCCTGGCCGCCAGCGTGCCCGACAGCGGCGGCGTGATGTTTGTGCCCGCCTTCACTGGCCTGGGCGCGCCGTACTGGAACGCCGATGCGCGCGGTGCCATCCTGGGCCTGACACGCGGCAGCACCAGCGCCCATATCGCCCGCGCGGCGCTGGAAAGCATTGCCTTCCAAAGCGCCGCGCTGCTGCAAGCCATGAGCCGCGACGCGGTGGCCAAGGGGGGCATGGCAGTGTCAGAGCTGCGGGTGGACGGCGGCGCTTGCGCCAACGATTTGCTGATGCAGTTCCAGGCCGATCTGCTGGGCATTCCGGTGGTTCGGCCCCAGGTGATCGAAACCACAGCCTTGGGCGCGGCCTATCTGGCGGGCCTGAGCTGCGGGGTCTACGGCGGCTTGTCTGACCTGGCGGGCAATTGGCGCGCCGAGCGGGTATTCCAGCCCGCCATGGGGCGCGAGCAAGCGCAAGAGCTGATGGCCAACTGGGAGCGCGCGGTGCGCCAGGTCTGCGCCAGCTGAACCCACGTCCCCCCCAAAAAAGACCCCCGCCGCTTGCCCAGCGGCGGGTCAGGATTGGAGCTTGATCTCTAAATCACGTCGAGTGCGCCCCATCAGCCAATGAAGCGATGCAAGCGCATGGGGACGATCAGCGCACCGAGATGCGTGCACCCGTGTGACTGTTGATCGAATGGCCCGAAGGCGATTCCTAGCCAAGCCAAACCGAGCGCTCCACGCTGAGCGCGGGTGTGCCTTTGGAGCGGCAGGTGCATGTGGGCAATAGGCAGTGGCGCACGGCCCATGACATGCAAGGCGGAAGGTTCTTGGCAGCCGGAAAAGTCCTTCAACCATGGCCGGCATGTCCCCTCTCTGGCGGACAGACCCTCGATGCGAAAAGACAACTCGAAGGGTTTATCCCTGTGCTTGTTTGGTGGAGCCCGAGTGAAGAATCAAGGACCGAACTTTACGGTCCGGATACTCCTGGGCGGCGGTCAACGCGACATCGCCAGCCCAACTCAACACCGTTGACCAAACTTGACTGGAGCTTTTGATGATTGAACGAACACGACTTTGCCGTGCCTTGGGACTCATCTACGCGAGCGGGCTAACGCTGATGGGCAGCGCTGCCGTCGCGCAAACCACGCTGGAGCGGGTAGAAGTGACCGGCTCTTCGATCAAACGAATTGACGCCGAGACCTCGGTCCCTGTCACCGTCATCAACCGCGCCGCCATCGACAAGTCCGGCGCGTCCAATGTGCAAGAGTTGGTCAACGGGCTCAGCTCCAATAGCGGCGGCGGCCGCTCCATGGGCGAGTCCATCGGTGATAGTGACGCCACCGGTCAGGCCGGCGCCTCCATGCGCGGCCTGGGCCGCGAACGTACCCTGGTGCTGCTGAACGGCCGCCGCCTCACCCCCTACCCTTTCTCTGGGCAAGGCGTGGACTTGAACGCCATTCCACTGGCAGCCATCGAGCGCATCGAAGTGCTGCGTGACGGAGCCTCGGCCATCTACGGTTCCGACGCCATCGGCGGTGTGATCAACTTCATCACCCGCAGAGACTTTCAAGGCGGCGACATCACGCTCTCCTACGAATCACCCGCTGAGAAGGGCGGCAAAGTACGTGGCATCAACGGCGGCTTTGGCTTTGGCGACTTGAGCAAGGACAAGTTCAATGTCCTGGGCACGCTGAGCTACGAGAAATACGATGTGATTCGTGCGGCCGACCGTGATTTCGCCAAGACCGGCAACCGCCCTGACCTGGGCGTGGTCAAGTCCTCGGGCAATAGCTTCCCGGCGAACTCCTATCTCAACGACAGCTATATCGACCCCGTGACGGGCAAGGACAAGGCCGGCTCTTTTGTGCCAGGCGTCTCTGGCTTCCCCACCTGCAACCCGCCGGACGCCTTCAAGGGCGGCTCAAACTGCCGCTACGACTACACCAGCAAAATCGACATTTCGCCCGCCTCCGAGCGGCTGGGTGGACTGGCCCGCGCGACTGTCCAGGCAGCGAACGACCACACTTTGTTCGCCGAATTCGCCTACTCCAAGAACGAGATCACCTTCGGCTCATCGCAAACGCCGTCCAGCACGACCGGGCGGCCCGACTATCTCTACCCGGCAGGCGGCAAGTACTACCCCACTGCCGCCGTGGACGCCACCTTCCCTGGCTACCGCGGTGACCTGGTGATCGCCTGGCGCATGGTGGATGGTGGCCAGCGCCTGACCAAGACCACCAATGACATGACGCGTTTCCTCATCGGTGCCGAGGGCAGCGTTGCAGGCTTCGACTACAAGCTTGGCCTGATGAAGGCCAAGGCCAAGGCAGTGGAGACATTCCTGACCGGCAATTTTTCTGACACCGAGCTGGTCAAGGTCTTGAAGACCGGCAATGTCAACCCTTTCGGCCCCAATGACGCGGCCGGCCTGGCCTTGTTGAAGACTGCGGAGCTGTCAGGTGAGAATCGCCGTTCGGAAACCACCACCGATGGCTTTGACTTCTCCCTCACCAAGGAGTTGTTTGCCCTTTCCGGCGGCAACGCCGCCCTGGCTGTAGGCATGGATCTGCGCAAGGAAAAGTACCTGGACGGTTACTCCGAGATCGCAGGCTCGGGCGACATCGTCGGCGGCTCCGGAAATGCAGGCAGAGTTCAGGCCGAGCGCGCTTCACAAGGCTTTTATGCTGAGCTGAACATGCCGGTTCTGAAGGCGGTGGAATTGAATCTGGCCTTGCGCCATGACCGCTACAGCGGCTCCAAGGGCGAATCGCGAGATGGCAAGTTTGACACTGCCGATGCCTCATCCACCAGCCCCAAGCTGAGTGTGCGCTGGAACCCGCTCCAGACCTTGCTGTTCCGGGCCTCGGTGGGCAAGGGATTCCGCATGCCCGCGCTGGACAATCTCTACAAGCCCAGGGCTGGTACCAATCTGGGTGGCAATTTCAATGACCCCTACTACAACACCCTGGTGGGCTGCAGCGTCACACCCAACCCCAACTACTGTGACACGCAGCTGACGGCTTACAACAATAGCAACCCCAAGCTCAAGCCTGAGAAGTCGCAGACTCTGGCGCTGGGCATGGTGTTCGAGCCGGTCAAAGACTTGTCGCTGGGCGTGGACTATTTCGATATCAAGCTCACCGACGGTATCAGCAGTGTGACCGGCGACGACATCATGAAGGACTGGTACAAGAACCAGACCGGCCCCACCACGAGCAGCTCGGGTTACGCCTCTCGCTTGGTCTTGAATGCCCAGGGCTATCTGGACTACGTCAATGCGTCGATCGAGAACGTCAGCAAGCAGCGCGTTTCAGGCTTTGACCTCAGCGCCAAGTACCGTTTCAAAACCGACGTGGGCAGCTTCACCCCGGGTTGGGAGGCCACCCTGCTGACACGCAGCAACAAGACCAATGTGGTTACCGGTGAATTGGTGGAGAACCTGGGCAAGTACGACAAGGGCGGCCCTATCCCCAAGTTCAAGCAAAACATCTCCTTGGACTGGGATGGTGGTGCCTGGGCTGCCGGACTCAACTACTTCCGCCAAAGTGGTTATGAAGACTATGACCGCGTCAAGCAAGTCAGCGCCTACGATTTGTGGAGCCTGCAAGCTCAGTACAAGGGCTTCAAGAATCTGAACTTCACCGCGGGCGTGCGCAATCTGATGGACAACAAGCCGCCTGTCTCCGTGCAGGAAGACTACTTCCAGGTCGGCTTCGACCCCACCTACGCCGATGTGAAGGGCCGCACTTATTACCTGCGGGCGAATTACAAGTTCTGACGGCTTTTTTCCACGAAAGAAAGTAAGCAAGCAGGCCTTCGGGCCTGCTTTTTTTGATCGATAGGAACGGCATGCACTACATCAACCCAGACTTGGACACGGCAAGCTTGTCCGCGACTTTTCAGCGCGAAGGTCGGGTCTTGATTCGCGACTTCTTTGAGCCTGTGGTCATCGATGCACTCGCGCGCGCGGTCGATGGCATCGACTGGTCACTGAGCTTTCGCGATGCTGGGGGCGACCGTCTGCTGTCGGGTGAGCAACTGAGCCAGCTGAACCCCGAGCAGCGCGCCGCCCTGGCCGATGGCATACACAAGCTGGCCGGCCAGGAGTTCCAGTTTTCCTTCTATACCGACTCTTTGGTGGCGGCGGCCAAACGCGGGGATTCGGATTTACTGGCGCGCTTCATGCGCTGGATGGCCGATGAGCAGTTCATGGTCAAGATTCGCGAGATCAGCGGGGTGCAAGAGATCAACCGCGTCTACGCCCAGGCCACCATGTACACCCGCGGCAGCTTTCTGGTGGTCCATGACGACCACGTGGACAACGAAGATCGCCGCCTGGCCTATGTGATCAATCTGACCCGGCACTGGCGGGCGGACTGGGGCGGCGCGCTGAGTTTTTGCGCGCCCGACGGCAGCATCAGTGAGAGCTTTTTTCCGCATTTCAACTCTCTCTCGCTGTTCCGCGTGCCGCAGAGCCACTTCGTGTCCTATGTGCCGCCTTTTGCCCAAGGCGAGCGCACCGCCATCACCGGCTGGTTGATCGCCGCCTGAAGCGAGAAGGCCGTGCCGTGCCGGGCCTCAGACTCTGGCCCTGGCCGTATAGGCCTCATGCCAGGCCGCGATGCTGCTGACCAGGGGGGCGATCTCGCGGATCAGGGCGGTCAAGGCAGCAGGCACTTGCGCGGGGTCGCCACGGCCGCCTGCCGCCGTCTCCAAAATCTCGGCACTTTGCGCCAGCCGAGAAAGACCGAGATTGCCTGACAAGCCCTTGAGCCGGTGCGCCGCGCTGGCCAATGCGGGCATGCCGGAGATGCGCGCTTCCTCAAACACGCTTTGGTACTGCGCATACTGCTTGGCGAAAGTGCCCAACAATTTGGCCAGCAATTCCTGCCGGCCGGCGCAGCGGGTCAGCGCGGCTTCGAAGTCGCAGCCCGGCAGATCAGGCCAGAAGCTGGCGCGCGCCGCCAGCTCGGTAGGCGCTGTAGATGCTGTAGGAGCGCCCGAGTCTTGCGCCTCGGTCGACACGCTGGCCGGCGCCATGACCGGCGGCCTGGGCTGCACAGCTGATGCCGCATCCAAGGGCACCAACTGCGATGGGCTGGTCGCATCGGCGGCGCGGCGCGGCAGGTCGTGGCTGTGCTCAAGCAAGGCCTGCATCAGCTCGGCCTGGTCGATCGGTTTGGTGACATGGCCCAGCATGCCCGCTGCCACGCATTTGCGGCGCTCCTCCGGCAGGGCATGGGCAGTCAGGGCAATCACGCGCAGCCGTGGCGCCATCTGGTGCAGGCGGCGCGTGGTCTCGTAGCCATCCATCTCTGGCATCTGCACATCCATCAGCACCAAGTCATAGCCCTCGGGCCCGGCCTCGCCAAGGCGGGCCAAGGCCTGCTCGCCGCTGTCGGCGCTCATCACCTCGGCACCGGCCAGGCACAGCAGGTCTTGCAGAATCTCGCGGTTGATGTCCACATCGTCCACGATCAAGATGCGCAAGCCGCGCAGCAAGTCGGGCGGCACCGCCGCATTGATCAGTGGCTGCTCATGCGCTTCGCCACTCACCACCACACAGGGCAGACGCAGGGTGAAGCAAGAGCCCTTGCCCACTTCGCTGCTGACGGTGATCTCGCCCCCCATGGCCTCGGCCAGGCGGCTGCTGATGGACAGGCCCAGGCCGGTGCCGCCGAACTGGCGCGTTACTGAACTGTCGGCCTGCTCGAAGGCTTTGAAAATGCGTGCCTGCTGCTCCGGTGCGATGCCCACGCCGGTGTCGGTGACGCTCAGGCGCAGACCATCGGCCGCTTGCGTCACGCCCAGCGTGACCCGGCCCTTGTCGGTGAACTTGATCGCATTGGCCAGCAAGTTGACGAGGATCTGCGTGACCCGCAAGGCGTCGATGGCCACCCAATCCTCGGCGACCTCGTAGTCCAAGCGCAGGCGCAGATGCTTGGCCTCGGCGCGTTCGGCCACCAGGTCCAGCACTTCCCTGGCCAAGTGGCTGAGGTTGCAGGGCAGCGGGTCAATTTCAAGCTTGCCGCTTTCGACCTTGGAATAGTCGAGGATGTCGTTGATGACGCTGAGCAAATGGCGGCCCGAGCGAGTGATTCGCTCGAAGCCGCTGCGCGCCGCCGCCGGGTCGCCGGCACGGCCCACCCCCAGCTGGGCCAGGCCCAGCACAGCATTCAAAGGCGTGCGGATCTCATGGCTCATATTGGCCAGGAATTCGCTCTTCACCCGGGCCAGATGCTCGGCCTCGTCTTTGGCCAGGCTTAGCTCGCGCTGCAAGCGCTTGAGCGAGGTCACATCGGTGCCCAGATTGAGCAGGGCGTATGTGCGCTTGCGTGCATCCAGCAGCGGCACGGTGGTGACCAGATAGTCGTGCATGCCGTCGACCGGATGCATGATTTGGCGCTCGGTGGTCATGCTGGCCTTGCCGGCGATGAGCTGGGCGTCGGTATCGGCGATTTCGGCCGCAATTTCGGCGGGCATGAAGTGGCGGGCACTCAGGCCCAGCACCTGCTCGCGCCCGTGGCCGGTGGCCAGCTCAAAGCTGCGGTTGAGCAAGGTGTAGCGGCCCTGGCAGTCGCGGATGCTCAGGGTGATGGGCAAGGCCTCGATGATGTCTTGCAGGCGCTGCTTTTCGGAGATCAGCTCGTGCGTGCGCTCATTCACCTGCTCTTCCAAGCGGGCGCGCTGCACACGCAACTCGTTCTCGGCGCGCAGGCGCTCGGTGATGTCATGGGCGAAGGCCACCACGATGGTCTCGCCACAAACGTGTAATCGCTCGAGCTTGATGTCCCACCAGATCGGTGTGCCGTCACGGTGGCGGGTTTGCCATTCGAAGTACTGCGCCCCATGCGACAAGACCTCACGCATATGCGTCAGCCCTTGCTCGCGCGAAAAGGGGTCGCCCGGAAAGAACAAGCTGGCATCCAGCTCACTGATGCGTTCGCAGCCGTGCTTGAGCAGAGTTTGCGCATTGGCGAAGCGCAGCTGGCCGCTGTCGCCGTCCAGGATCAGGGTGCAGGAAAGAGAATGGTCCAGCAGTACGCGCATGCGGTCATCGCTGGCGCGCAATTCCTCCACCGCGGTTTGCTGCGCGCGCAGCGTGTCAGCCAGCAGCTGGCGCGAGCTGTCCAGCGACAGCATGACCTCTCGGAACAAGGTGCCATGGCGCAGCGCTAGCCAACCCACCACCAGCGCGCACATCACCAGCACCACCGCAAAGCTGGCCAGCGGAGGGAAGGTGTTGGGCTCCACCTTGCCCAGCAAATCCTGCTCCTGCATAAACCACAGGCCCAGAATGCCCAGCACCGTCAGAACGGTGCCACGCACTGCCGCACCCGGCCCCACCAGCAGGCCCACCACCGCCAGCAAGGCCACCAAGGTAGCCATGCCGGAGGAGTACAAGCCAGTGCCGTAATAGGCAGCCGCCCCCAATTGCAGGACCAGCGCCGACCAACAGAAAAACAAGGTGCCTGCGCGCACACTGACGCGGTGGAGCAGGCCCAGCGACACCAGCGCCGCCCCCAGGTACAGCAAGCCAGCGGCCATGCGCTGCAGGCGTGCCGCCCAGCTCAGCTCCGTCAGCATCAGCTTGGAGGCCAGAAAGGCCAGCACCCCCAAGACCACCAGCAGCAAAAAGACGCTGGCGCTGCGCTTGACCCGATCTTCCAGCCTGAGCTCGAAGTCCCTCAGCGTTTGCTGACGGCGTCGCCACGCCTTGGCACCACCCGCTTCGAGTTTGGGCGTGCTGCTGGGATCGGGGGGCGGGGCTTGCAAGCGCTGCTCCTCACCTGCGTGGCGCGGTCGCTCAGACTTGCTCGCTCAGCTTGTCGATCACCCGCGCCAGGAACTGCTCCACCTCATGGCTTTGGCTGAAGGTGGTCATCACCGCATCCATATGCTGTTTGATGATGGTGCTGAGATGGTCCTCTTGCGAGTGCGTCAGGCCCAGGTGCATAAAGCTGCTCTCAACCTGAGACGCCAGGCTCTCGAAGGTCGCCTTGACCTCCTCGATCTGCTTGTGATTGCGGGCCGAGATGTCAGCCAGGGCATTGCGGGTCATGGCCACCAAATGACGCACATCGGCCAATTCACGCGCGGCCATCTCGGTGTCCAGCGCGGCCACGCGCACCAAGGCGCCCTCCACCAACATGGCCACGTTATCGATGGCGCGGCCCATGCGCTCGGACTCGGCCTTGTCCATCTCGATCGCGCTGCGATCCATGCGCAGGTCGCGCACAAACACGATCACATTGCCATAGCTGAAACTGGTGTGCGCGCCCAGGGCGCGAATGCGCGCGCCATCGGTCTGGGTTTGCAGATGGTCAAGAATCGAGTTTTCCAAGGCGCTGCACAGCCCGCGTGGATTGACCGACAGGTTCTCACCGCGGCCGCGGATGCGCAGGCAGCCCTGCAAGGCATAGCGTTCCAAGGCGTCGAAGAAGGCCTTGGCCACGCCGGCATAGTCTTTGCACACACCCAGCTGACGCTGATATTCCAGCACCACACCGGCCTCACCCACCATATCGGCGGTGGAGAGCACGGCGCTCATCACCTCATCGAGCTGGCCCGCCAATTCGCGCTGCTTGTCGCGGCCGGCCAGCACCAAGCCAATCTTGGCCTGCAGCTCGGCAGCGTCAAAGGGTTTGGGCAGATAGTCGGCGCCACCGGCCGCATAGCCCTGCAAGCGTTCTTCGATGCTGGTGCGCGCCGAGTGGAAGATCACCGGGATCTCCGCCAGCTGCCAGTCAGCCTTGAGGCGGCGGCAGGTCTCGTAGCCGTCCAGCCCCGGCATGTCCACATCGAGCACGATCAGGTCGAAGACCTCGGTCGCGCAGCGCGCTAAGGCCTCCTCGCCACCGGTGACGCACGTCACTTGATACGCGCCCTCTAGCGTGGCTTCCAACATTTGGAGCGTTAGCTCGTCATCGTCCACCAGCAAAACGCGTGAAGATCCAGGCATAGGGGGCCCCCTGATGACTACGACAAATGGCAGTTGATCATCGCATAGGCCCGGCCCGCGCCAAACCTGTGCAACAGGGGAAATTTTGACCTCAAGGCAACAGCGCCCCCGCCTGCGAGGCAAGGGGCGCACCTGATTGCGATGGATGGCGGTGGGCCGGGCGGCCTAGGAAGCTGGCCCGGTCAGAAGCCCAAGCTCTGGCCCACACCCGCCAAAGTCGCCACGCCCAAGGCGGCGAAGATCAGCGCTGCAATGCCATGGACCAGGCGCACGGGGATCTTGCCGGCCATGCGGTCACCCAAGAAGACGGCCGGCACATTCGCGATCATCATGCCCAGCGTCGTGCCCGCCACCACCGCTACAAAGGCGTTGAACTGGGCCGCCAGGGCAACGGTAGCGATCTGCGTCTTGTCACCCATCTCGGCCATGAAAAAGGCCACGATGGTGGTGCCCAGCACGCCTAGCTTGAGCTTGCCGCCACCTTCCACTTCTTCATCGATCTTGTCCGGGATCAGCGTCCACACCGCCATGGCGATGAAGCCTAAGCCCAAGACCCAGCGCATGGTCATGGGGCTGACCTGGGAGGTGATCCAGGCGCCGAGCGCACCGGCGCCGGCATGGTTGACCACGGTGGCAATGAAGATGCCGAGGCAGATCGGCAGAGGTTTGCGGAAACGGGCGGCCAGCAAAAAGGCCAGCAACTGGGTTTTGTCACCGATTTCGGCCAGGGCGACGACACCGGTAGAGACGAGGAAGGCTTCCATAAGGCGATGCGACTTCTTTCTTCTGCGGCCGGTGCTTGTTGCTCAACACGAAAAACCATTGACCACACCGAGACCAGCCGCGATGCAGGTCGATGTGGTCAAAGGTCTTGCCAGGTGTTGGAACTTCGGTACTGCGCGCGCCATGGTCATGTGGACCAAGTGTGTTGACGCGGGCCCGCCGGATCAAATCCGGGCGGCGGCTACTCCCCAATGACAGGCCAGAGTTTACCCTAGCCCCTTGCCTTGGCCGCGCGCGCGCCGGGCCGCATCCCTTAGGCTATGAGATCCAACTCCCGCATCTGCGACAAATTTCATGCAATTCGCCTACACCATTGTTTATGTGGCCGATGTGGCCGCTTCCCTGGCTTTTTTTGAGCAAGCCTTCGGCTTGAAGCGCCGCTTTCTGCATGAGTCGGGCGCCTACGGCGAGCTCGACACCGGCGCCACTGCCCTGGCCTTTGTCGATCATGAAACCGCCCGCGACAGCGTGGGTTGCGACTATGTGGTGGCGGCCAGCAGCGCCGCGCCGCTGGGGATTGAGATCGGTTTCGCCTGCGCCGACGTGGCCGCTGCCTTCGAACGCGCCGTGGCCGCCGGCGCCACCGCGCTCAAAGCACCGCTGACCAAACCCTGGGGTCAGACGGTGGCCTATGTGCGCTGCCCCGACGGCACCTTGGTGGAACTGTGCACGCCGATGGGCTAATGCGGGGGCTCGGGCCCAAGAGTCGCGCCCAGCTGGCGCAGCTGGGCATTCACGACCTCGCCCAGCTGCGCCAGCAAGATGCCTACGCGCTCTATGCCCGCCTCAAGGCGCAATGGCCGGCCGCCAACCTCAATTTGCTCTACGCCTTGATGGGCGCCCAGGAAGACCGTGACTGGCGCGACATCGCCCGGCAGCGCCGCAGCGAGGCCCTGCTGCGCCTGGACGATATGGGCCTGGCACCCAAGTGATCAAACGCGCCACCCTCGCATGGGGGGACGCGCAAATCCCGCCATGCATCCAGCGGCAGACGCCGATTGACAGCGGCAGGTAGACCGGGTGGAATGTTCTGAGCACCGCCTCCCCGGGCAGTGACCGAGTGATTTGCCGAAGCCATCCATGTCAGGTTCCCGGAACGCTCCCCACGCCGCCAGCCCTGCGCAAGCCGACTACGCGAGCAAGCGCAGGCAACTCTTTGCGGGTGTCGGCGCCATCATCGCCCTGGCCTGCATCATGGCCTTGGCCGCCCTGTTCTACCTGAAGCGCGATGCCGAGCAGCGGGCGCAAAGCTCGACGCAATATTTGGCTCGCTCGCTGGTCCAGACCTTCGACGGCATGATCGATATGCTCGACCTGGCGCTGCAGGACACGGTGGACGAATTGACGAGCCAGCGCAACCAGCGCCAGGTCGATGCGCTGTTCGTCAATCGCTACCTGATCAAGGTCAAAAATCGCCTGCCCAATGTGTCCTTCTTGCGGGTCACCGATGCACAGGGGCAAGTGATCTACGGCCTGGAGCCATCAGCGGCACCGGTCAATATGGCCGACCGGGAATTCTTCAAGCAGCTACGCGACGCCGCCTCACCCAATGTCGGGCTGGTGGTGGCCAATCCAGTGCTTTCCAAAGTCAGCAAGCGCTGGGTCTGGACCTTCGCACGCCGCATCAATGGGCCTGAGGGCCGTTTCGACGGCACCGTCTACGCCTCCATTTACATCGATGACATCGAGCACCTGCTCAGCCATATTCAGCTCGGGCGCGGGGGCTCCATCGCCCTGCGCGACCGCGACCTCGGGCTGATCGCGCGGCAAACCTTCGAGCTCAGCAACCCGATCCCGATTGGCAGCCGGGTGCTGTCCAATAACTTTCGCCAAGCCTTGGCAAGCAATCCCGATGAAGGCGCTTTTGTTGCCGACTCCAGCAGCCTCGATTCGGTCAGACGACGCCATAGCTACCACCGCAGCCTGAAGTACGGCTTTTTGGTCACTGTCGGCACCTCCACCGATACCATGGCCCAGGCCTGGATGCCCAATGCGCTTGGCGTGGGCGCGCTGGTCGGCATGTTCGCACTGGCCTTGGCTGTCTTGGCACGCCAGATCGATCATTCGTGGCGAACCCAGGATCGCTTGATCCTGCAGCTGCGCGCCCACACCGCGCAGCTGGCACAGCAGCACCAGGAACTCGCCGGCAAAGAAGAACAACAGCGCCTGCTATTGACCAGCTTGCACACCGGCATCGTGGTGCACGCCACGGACACCCGCATCCTGTTTTGCAACCCTGCGGCGGCCACCATCCTCGGGCTCAGCCAAGAACAGATGTTGGGCAAGCAAGCCATCGATCCGAGCTGGTGTTTTGTTGACTGCGAGGGCCAAGCCTTGGTACCCGAGGCCTATCCAGTGAACCTGGTGTTGGCCAGCGGTCAGGCCTTTGTCGACATGGTCATGGGCGTGCGGGTGCCGGGTGAGACCGAGCTGCGCTGGGTCATGATCAGCGCCTTTGCCGAGCGGGACGAGGCCGAAACCATCCAGCATGTGGTGGTGAACTTTCATGACATCACCGAGATGAAAAACGCCGAGTCGCGAGTCTGGAACGAGGCCAATTTCGACGCGCTGACCAAGCTGCCCAACCGCCGTCTGTTCCAGGACCGGATCGGCCAAGCCATCAAGCAATCGCACCGCGACCACAACCGCTTCGCCCTGCTCTTCATCGACCTTGATCACTTCAAGGAGATTAACGACACCATGGGTCACGATGTCGGCGACCAGTTGCTGATCGAGGCCGCCCAGCGCATCCGCGCCACGGTGCGTGACTACGATACCGTCGCCCGCCTGGGCGGCGATGAGTTCACCGTCATCCTCACCGAGCTGCACGAAACCGAGGCGGTCGCCCAGGTGGCCGAGAAGATCATCAATCGGGTGTCCGAGCCCTATTTGCTGCGCGACATCGAGTCCTATGTGTCCGCCAGCATCGGCATCGCGCTCTATCCCGACGATGGCAGCAACCAGATCGAGCTGACCAAGAACGCCGACCAAGCCATGTATGCGGCCAAGAGCAGCGGCCGGCAATGCTTCCGCTTTTTCACCAAGCCGATGCAAGAGGCCGCCATGCTGCGCATGCACATGGCCACCGATCTGCGCCGCGCCCTGGGCAGCGGACAGATCGAACTGCATTACCAACCGATTGTTGACCTCACCACCGGCCATATCCGCAAGGCCGAAACCCTGCTGCGCTGGCGCCACCCGGACAAGGGGCTGATCTCGCCGGCCGACTTCATCCCGGTGGCCGAAGAGACCGGCCTCATCCACGAACTGGGCGATTGGGTCTTCCATCAAGCGGTGCTGCAGGTGCGGCACTGGACGCGCACTTTCGACCCCGCCTTCCAGATCAGCATCAACAAATCGCCCGTGCAATTCAGCAGCGAGCGCCCCGACCACCGTGACTGGATCGACCTGCTGAGCGAGCACGGCGTGCCGGGCCGCAGCATCGCCATCGAGATCACCGAGGGCGTGCTGATGGGCAATGACGCCCGTGTGGCCAAGAGCCTGCTGCAGTTCCGCGATGCCGGCGTTGCCGTGGCCATCGACGACTTCGGCACCGGCTACTCCTCGCTGTCCTACTTGAAGAAGTTCGACATCGACTTCCTCAAGATCGATCAGTCCTTCACCCACAATCTGCGCGAGGACTCCACCGAATTTGCCCTGTGCGAGGCGATTGTGGTGATGGCCCACAAGCTGGGCATCAAGGTGATTGCCGAGGGCGTGGAAACCGAGGCACAGGGCCAGCTGCTCAGCCGCATGGGCTGCGACTTCGGGCAGGGCTATTTGTTCTCGCCAGCCCTTGCTGTGGCGGACTTTGAGCGCCTGCTGCAAGCCGGGCCGGCCGGCAGGGCCAGCCAAGCTGGCAAGCGCGCACTCAATTGAGCTGGCGGGCTAGCGCCGCCAAACCTCAATCCCTGATCAATCAACCTGAGCCGACAGCAACATGCCCTTGGTTTCGATGAAGCTCACCACCTGATCCAAGCCGCTCAGAGTCTTCAGATTGGTCATCACAAACGGCTTGTCCGCGCCGCGCATACGCAAGGTGTCGGCCGCCATCACGGCCAGGTCGGCGCCGACATGGGGCGCCAAATCGGTCTTGTTGATCACGAACAGATCGCTCTTGGTGATGCCGGGGCCGCCCTTGCGGGGAATCTTCTCGCCGGCCGCCACGTCGATGACGTAAATGGTCAGATCACTCAGCTCGGGGCTGAAGGTGGCGGCCAGGTTGTCGCCACCGGATTCGATGAACACCACATCGGCGTCGGGGAACTGGGCCAGCATGCGGTCGATGGCTTCCAGATTGATGGAAGCATCCTCACGGATGGCGGTGTGCGGGCAGCCACCGGTTTCCACGCCCATGATGCGTTCGGCCGGCAGCGCGCCGCTAACGGTCAGGATGCGCTGATCTTCCTTGGTGTAAATGTCGTTGGTGATGGCAACCAAATCCCAGCGCTCGCGCATGGCCTTGCACAGCATTTCCAGCAAGGTGGTCTTGCCGGAGCCGACCGGGCCGCCGATGCCAACGCGCAGCGGCGGCAGCTTCTTGCGGCGGTTCGGGATGTGGTGCAGAGGCGTGGTGCTGGAGAGACTCATGATCAGGATCGGAACAGGCGAGAGTACTGGGTTTCATGCCGGGCCGAGAGAATGGCCAGCATGGGCGAAAAGACTTGTCGCTCGGCGTCTGGCAGGCTGATGGCCTGGGCCACCGCCGCCGGGATTTCGGCCGCCAGGCGGCTGAGCACGCGCTGGCCGGCGCTCTGCCCCAGCGGCACCGATTTGATGGCGGCCTGCACCATGTTCTCGGCCCAGCCGAAGGCATAGGCCAGCAAGCCGTCTTGGGCGGGCGCGCCGCTGGCGGCCAGGGCCAAGGCCATTACCACCGGATAGCTGGGCGTACCGCCCAACTCGGCGCAATGCTGCAGTTGCGCCGGCGTGGCGGTGGTGTGATTGCGCAGCCAAGCCAGCAGGGAGCGGCCCATCTGCTCGGTTTGCAGGCGGAACTCCAGGCTCTCGCGGGTCTGCAGCACCCAATCGTTGAGGCGCTGCAAACGCGCCACATCAGCGGCAAGCCAGGCGGCATGGGCCTGCGCCACCAGAGCCAGATCGCCACGCGCCAGGCTCAGGCCCAGCTGAGCCGACAGCCACTGTGCAGCCGAGGCCTCGTCGCGCACCTGGCCATGGGCCACCGCCGCCTCCAGGCCCTCGGAATAGGAAAAGCCGCCCACCGGCAAGGCCGGCGAGGCCAGCCAGAGCAATTGCAAAAACGCGCTACTGGGGGCGGCGACCGACATCAGCTGTGCTCATGTCCGTGGTCATGACCGTGGTTGCAGCCCGGGCCATGCACATGCGGTGCGGGCGCGGCAGCATTCACCGCGATCTTGACGGGGATGCTCACCGGCTTGGGCGCAGCGGGTGCATGCGCATGGTCATGCCCGCAGCCGGGGCCGTGCACATGGGCAGGAGCCGGCGCGGGGGCCGCATGGCTGTGGCCATGGCCGTGCCCGGTGGTTTCCGCCGCATAAGCGCCAGCCTCGGGGTCGAAACCTTCGTTGACCTCGGTAACGGTCAGATGCATGGCACGCAACATATCGGCCAGCACATGGTCGGGCTCAATCATCAAATGGTCGGGCCGCAGGGCCAGCGCCACATGACGGTTGCCCAAGTGATAAGCGGCGCGCGTCAGGTCAAAGGGCGAGCCATGCGCGCTGCAAGGTGTGATGCGCAGCAAGGGCTGCGGCTTGGCGATGACGCGCAAAAGCGAGCCATCTTCGGCCACCAGCACATCGCCGCCGCGCACCAAGCTGCCGCGTGGCAGAAACACGCCCAGCTCGCGGCCCGCATCGTCGTGCGCCGAGAAGCGGCTTTTCTGGCGCGTATCCCAGTCCAGCTCGACCGTGCCGGCACGCTTGAGCAGAACAGGAGCCAGGCCCTGGCCTTGAGGAAGGAGTTTGGAAACTTGCAGCATGGTGTGGTTTGGCGCTGGTGAACGGAATGAGCCCGAATTATCGGCGCCACCCCGGCAGCACGCTTGGTCTGGCCTGCAGTGGGGACTACAGCGCCAAGGTCATGTAGCGGCTGAAGGGGTCGAGCACATAGCTGCCAAAAGGCTCGCAAGGCACAAAGCCGCTGCTCAGGTAGAGCGCGTGGGCGGGGGCGAAGTCGGGGGTGCTGCCGGTTTCCAGGCTCAGGCGCGCGAGTCCTTGGGCACGCGCCTGGCCGAGGATGTGCTGCAGCAAGGCGCGCGCCACGCCACGGCCGCGCGCAGCCGGTGCCGTGCGCATGGACTTCAGCTCGGCATGCTGCTCACCCAACAGCTTGATGGCGCCAGTGCCCAGCAGTTCTTCGCCTTGCCAGACGGTCCAGAACTGAATCTCGGGCCGGCGCAGGGCCGCCAGATCCAGGGCATGCACGCTTTCGGGCGGCGAGGTGCGGCGCATATCAGCGAGGTGATCCTCCAGGAAGGCGGCAATGCGCGGGTCCTGCAAATCGTCGAGGCGGATGCTCAGTTCAGTGCTCAAGGAGGGAGTCAGGGCGGCAGTCATGATCAGTCGTTCATCAAAACAGGAAATAGCGCTGCGCCATTGGCAGCGAGGTGGCCGGCTCGCAAGTCAACAACTGGCCGTCGGCCCGCACGGCATAGGTTTGCGGATCCACCTCCATGCGCGGCAGGTAGTCGTTGAGGATCATGTCGCGCTTGCCCACGCCGCGGATGCCGCGCACCGCAGCCAGCGATTTGTGCAGGCCATAACGTCTGCCCACATCGGCAGCCAGCGCGGCTTGCGAAACAAAGCTCAGGCTACCGCGCGCCAGCGCGCCGCCGTAAGCGCCAAACATCGGCCGGTAGTGCACCGGCTGTGGCGTAGGGATGGAGGCGCTGGGGTCACCCATGGCGGCCATGGCGATCATGCCGCCCTTGAGAATCAGCGAGGGCTTGACGCCGAAGAATGCGGGCTTCCAGATCACGATGTCGGCCCATTTGCCGACCTCGATGCTGCCCACCTCGTGGCTGATGCCGTGCGCAATCGCCGGGTTGATGGCCAGCTTGGCCACATAACGCTTCACTCGCGCGTTATCGTTTTGCGGGCCATCGCCGGGCAAGGCACCGCGCTGGGTCTTCATCTTGTGCGCCGTTTGCCAGCAGCGGATGATGACCTCGCCCACCCGGCCCATGGCTTGAGAGTCAGAGCTGAACATGCTGATGGCGCCGAGGTCATGCAAGATGTCCTCAGCGGCGATGGTCTCGCGGCGGATACGGCTTTCGGCAAAGGCCAGGTCCTCGGCAATGGCCGGGTCAAGGTGGTGGCAGACCATCAGCATGTCCACATGCTCGTCCAGCGTGTTGATGGTGTAGGGCCGGGTCGGGTTGGTGGAGCTGGGCAGCACATTGGCCTCGCCCACCACTTTCAAGATGTCCGGCGCGTGGCCACCGCCCGCGCCCTCGGTGTGGAAGGTGTGGATGGTGCGGCCCTTGAAGGCGGCCACCGTGTCTTCGACAAAGCCGCTTTCGTTCAAGGTATCGCTGTGGATCGCCACCTGGGTGTCGGTGGCCTCGGCCACGTTCAGGCAGTTGTCGATGGCCGCCGGCGTGGTGCCCCAGTCTTCATGCAGCTTGAGGCCGATGGCGCCGGCCGAGATCTGCTCATGCAGCGCGGCCGGCAAGCTGGCATTGCCCTTGCCGAGAAAGCCCAGATTCATCGGGAAGGCATCGGCCGCCTGCAGCATGCGCTCGATATGCCAGGCACCCGGCGTGCAGGTGGTGGCAAAAGTGCCGGTGGCCGGGCCCGTTCCGCCGCCCAGCATGGTGGTGACGCCGCTGCTCAAGGCTTCTTCAATCTGCTGCGGGCAGATGAAGTGAATATGGGTGTCCACCGCACCTGCGGTGACGATCATGCCCTCGCAGGCAATCACCTCGGTGCCGGGGCCGATGATGATGTCCACACCGTCTTGGGTATCAGGATTGCCGGCCTTGCCGATGGCGACGATGCGGCTGTTCTTCAGGCCGATATTGGCCTTGATGATGCCCCAGTGGTCGAGGATGAGGGCATTGGTCAGCACCGTGTCGACCGCACCTTCGTCCCGCGTGCGCTGCGACTGCGCCATGCCGTCGCGTATGGTCTTGCCGCCGCCGAACTTCACTTCTTCCCCGTAGCCGCCGGCCCGCAGGGTCAGGTCTTGCTCCACCTCGATGATCAGCGCCGTGTCGGCCAGGCGCAGGCGGTCACCGACCGTGGGGCCGTACATCTCGGCATAGGCGCGTCGCCCAATGGTTGCCATCACAAACTCCCTTGCACCAGGCCGCGAAAGCCGTAGACCACGCGATCGCCCGCCAATTCAACCAATTCCACCGTGCGCTGCTGGCCCGGCTCGAAACGCACCGCCAGACCCGAGGCGATGTTCAGCCGCATGCCGCGTGCGGCTGCGCGATCAAAACCCAGCGCCGCATTGGTCTCGGCGAAGTGGTAATGCGAACCAACCTGGATGGGCCGGTCGCCCTGGTTTTGCACCACCAGGGTGATGGTGCGGCGGCCGGGGTTGAGGGCCAACTCGCCCTCAGGCGTGAAGAGTTCGCCGGGGATCATGCGGCCACCATGCGCGCCAGCAGGCCCAAGCCCAAGAGCGCAATGCCACCACCAAGCAGACGCGAGCCCACGGGGGAATGGCGGCGCAGCTGCAGGCCGACCAGCAAGCCCGCCGCATGCAACAAGGCCGTGGCCAGCACCATGCCCAGCAAGGCCAGTCCGGCGCCCAGCTCAGCCCCGTGAGCCATGCCGTGGAACAGCGCGAAGCCGCCGACCAGCGTGGCCGCTGCGGCAGCGGGCAATTGCAGCCTAAATGCAGCCAGCAAGCCCAGCACCAAGACGGAGGCCGCGACCATGGGTTCCACCAGATTGCCGCCCCAGCCGCTCAGCGCACCCACCAGCAGCAAGGCCGAGAAGCTCAAAGGCGCCAGCCACACGCGCCGCATGGCCAGGCCGCTCCACAAGCCCACCGCCAGCATGGCGGCCAGGTGATCGGCGCCGCTGAAGGGGTGCAGGAATCCGTCAAGCAGGGCAAGGCTGTGGCCATGGCCGGGCTCGCCACTATGGGCGCTCGCCAGCATGGGCAGCACGAGGAGCGCAAAGGCCAGGGTGAAGATGCGTTTCATGGGCTCGATTCCTTTTCTCAAATCTGCAGCGCTATCGCGAGGTGGGGATCAAACAATCGGTTGGTGCACGGTGACCAGCTTGGTGCCGTCGGGGAAGGTGGCTTCGACCTGAATGTCGGCAATCATCTCGGCCACGCCGTCCATCACATCGGCGCGGCTGAGGACGTTGCGGCCCTCGCTCATCAGCTGGGCCACGGTTTTGCCGTCACGCGCGCCTTCCATCACCGCGGCGCTGATGAAGGCCACCGCCTCGGGGTAGTTGAGCTTCAAGCCGCGCGCACGGCGGCGCTCGGCCAGCAGGGCGGCCGTGAAGATCAGCAGCTTGTCTTTCTCACGCGGGGTCAATTCCATAAAGGCTCCTTAGCCAACGCCTGCTGCCGCTGAAGCGGCAGAGCACGCGGAGTCAATTCCATAACAGCACTGAGTCAACAAGTGCTTTTGTCAATGCAATAGCTTCAACCTAGCAAGCCTCATGCCGCGGGCACGAAACCTGCACCGTTACTGGCATGAGTTCCCCCGCCGCCCTGCCTTGCACCGATGCCCCGCAGCAAGTCATCACGCTGCGGCGGGACTACAACGCCTGGGTGGCCAGCGAGACGCTGGAAGACTACGCCCTGCGCTTCACCCCGCAGCGGGCGCGGCGCTGGTCCGCTGGGCGAGTGGCCAACACGGCTTTTGGCGCCTCGTCCTTTTTGATTCTGGAGGCGGTGGGCGCCACCTTGCTGATCCAGTACGGCTTCAGCAATGCCTTGTGGGCCATTCTGGCCACCGGGCTGATCATCTTTGCGGCCGGCCTGCCCATCAGCGTTTACGCCGCTCGCTACGGGGTGGACATGGACTTGCTCACGCGCGGCGCGGGCTTCGGCTATATCGGCTCGACGCTGACTTCGCTGATCTACGCCAGCTTCACCTTCATCTTCTTCGCGCTCGAGGCCGCGGTGATGGCCTATGCCCTGGAGCTCGCGCTGGACATCCCGCCGCGCTGGGGCTATCTGATCTGCGCCCTGCTGGTGATCCCGCTGGTGCTGCACGGCGTGTCCGCCATCAGCCGCCTGCAGATGTGGACCCTGCCGCTGTGGCTGCTGATGCTGGCCGCCCCATTTGCTGGCGTGCTGTGGCATGACCCTGCCGCATTTGCGGGCGTTCTGCACCAAGCTGGCTCGCAAACCGGCTCGGCCGGCTTCGATATGCGCGGCTTTGGTGCGGCGCTGACGGTGGGCGTGGCCCTGATCACGCAAATGGGCGAACAGGCCGACTATCTGCGCTTCATGCCCGCGGCCAAGCCGCAGACCCAGCGCCGCTGGTGGGCCGCCGTACTGCTGGGCGGGCCGGGCTGGGTGCTGATGGGCGTGCCCAAGATGCTGGGCGGCGCCTTGCTGGCCTGGCTGGCGATCAGCCAGGCCGTGCCGCCGGAACGGGCGGTGGACCCCAACCAGATGTATCTGGCCGGCTACGAGGCGCTGTTCCCCGGCCACTATGGCTGGGCGGTGGCAGCCACCGCGCTCTTCGTGGTGATTTCGCAGCTGAAGATCAATGTCACCAATGCTTATGCCGGCTCACTGGCCTGGAGTAACTTCTTCTCCCGGCTGACCCACAGCCACCCCGGCCGGGTGGTGTGGGTGCTGTTCAATATTGGCATCGCCGTGCTGGTGATGGAGATGAATGTGTTCGAGGCCCTGGGCGAGGTGCTGGGCTTGTTCGCCAATATCGCCATCGCATGGATCATGGCGGTGGTGGCCGATCTTTTGATCAACAAGCCCCTGGGCCTCTCGCCCCCAGGCATCGAGTTCAAGCGCGCCTACCTCTACGACATCAACCCGGTGGGCGTGGGCGCGATGGCGCTGGCGTCTAGCCTGTCCATCGCCGCGCATCTGGGCATGTTCGGCAGCATGGCTCAGGCTTTTTCGGCCCTGATCGCCATGGCCACCGCCTTGCTCAGCGCCCCGCTGATTGCCTGGGCCACCGGCGGCCGCTACTACCTGGCGCGCCAAGACCCGCCGCCCAGCGAGGACGGGGCGCCGCTGCGCCCGCGCCGCTGTGTGGTTTGCGAAGCCGCCTATGAAGGCCCCGATATGGCCCACTGCCCCGCCTACCAAGGCCCGATCTGCTCGCTGTGCTGCAGCCTGGACGCGCGCTGTGGCGACTTGTGCAAACCGCAGGCGCGGCTGGCGGCGCAATGGGCGGCCGCCCTGCGCGCCATCACGCCGCAACGTTCCTGGGCGATTCTGGACCAGGGCCTGGCGCAGTTCCTGGGCTTGATGCTGCTGGCCCTGCCCTTGCTGGCGGCGCTGCTGGGCTTGCTGTACCGGCAAAGCGGCTTCTGGCAGGCCTACATCGCCCTGGCGGTGATGGCCGGCGTCGTCGCCTGGTGGCTGGTGCTGACGCACAAAAGCCGCGCCGTCGCGCAAGAAGAATCGCGCCGCCAGACCCAGGCGCTGATGCGCGAGATTGCCTCACACCGCCTGACCGACGAGGCTTTGCAGGCCGCGCGCCAGGTCGCCGAGCAAGCCAATCAGGCCAAGAGCCGCTACATCAGCGCCATCAGCCACGAGCTGCGCACGCCGCTCAACAGCATCCTCGGCTATGCGCAATTGATGGCCGAGGACGGGCAGATCCCGCCGCAGCGCCGCCAGGCCGTGCAGGTGATCAAGCGCAGCGGCGAGCATTTGATGTCGCTGATCGAAGGCAGCCTGGACATCGCCCGCATCGAAGCCGGCAAGCTCTCGCTGAACCCCGCGCCCATGGCCCTGGCCGATGCCCTGCACGAGCTGGCCGAGATGTTCGAGCCGCAAGCCGCCGCCAAAGGCCTGGCCTTCCACTTCGAACCCCAGGGCAGCTTGCCCGAATGGGTGCGCGCCGACGACAAGCGGCTGCGGCAAATCCTCATCAACCTGATCGGCAACGCCATCAAGTTCACCCGCCAAGGCGGCATCACCTTGCGCGTGCGTTACGCCCGCGAGATGGCCCAGATCGAGGTGGAAGACAGCGGCCCCGGCCTGACGCCCGCCGAGCTGAGCCGCATCTTCGAGCCCTTCACCCGCGGCGATGGCATGGCCGCGTCCCAGGCCGCGCCAGGCGCCGGCCTTGGGCTGACCATCGCCAAGATGCTGACCGATCTGATGGGCGGCGAGATGAGTGCGCGCAGCAAAACGGCGGCTGAGGGCAGTGGCGCCGTGTTCGCCCTGCGCCTGTTCCTGCCGCAGCTGCGCGAAGACGGCCACGCCCGCCCCCGGCGCGTGGCCGAGACCCGGCGCGGCTATGCCGGGCCGCGCCGCCGCCTGCTGGTGGTGGACAACGAAGAGGCTGACCGATTGATGCTGGCCGAGCTGCTGCAAGGCCTGGGCTTCGAGTTGCGCCAGGCCGCCAGCGGCCACGACGCGCTGGACCTGATCGTTAGCGGCTACCGCCCGCACGCCGTGCTGATGGATCTGGCCATGCCCGGCATCGATGGCTGGGAAACCATCGCCCGCCTGCGCCGCTTGTGCAGCGAGCTGGCGCTCACGCCGCCGCAGATCGCCATCGTCTCGGCCAATGCCTTCGAGAAGGGTCAGCCCAATAGCGCCGACCTAGGCGCCGAGGACTTCATCCTCAAGCCACTGCGCCATGCCGAGCTGCTGGACTGGTTGGGCGCGCGCTTAGGGCTGGAGTGGCTGGCACGCCCCGCCGTAACCAGCCCGGCGCCGGCCGCCATCAGCGCCCTGGCAAGACCTGACCCCCAGCTGCTGGGCGGCCTGCGCCAGGCCCTGCAACTGGGCTATTTGCGCGGCGTGCAGCAGGCGCTGGATGAGCTGGTGAGCCAGTCCCCGCAGTGTGCGGAATTTTGCGAGCGCCTGCGCGGCCTGGCGCAACAGTTCCAGTTTGAAACCATTCAACAGCTCTTGGATGCCGACTATGCGCATTGACACCCAAGGCAGCGCCGTGGTGCTGATCGTTGATGACATGCCCGACAACCTCAGCGTGCTACATGACGCGCTGGATGAGTCCGGCTACACCGTGCTGGTGGCCTTGAACGGCGAGGCAGCCCTGCAGCGCGCAGCCCAGGCCCAGCCCGAGATCGTGCTGCTGGACGCGATGATGCCGGGCATGGACGGCTTCGAGGTGGCGCGCCGCCTGAAGGCCGCGCCCGCCACCGCCCATATCCCCATCATCTTCATGACCGGCCTGACCGAGACCGAGCACTTGGTGGCCGCGCTTGCAGCCGGCGGGGTGGACTACGTCACCAAGCCGATCAAGCCCAAGGAAGTGCTGGCCCGCATGCAAGTGCATATGCAAGGCGCCCGCCAGGCCCAGCAAAGCCGCCAGGCCCTGGATGCCTTTGGCCACGCCAGCATCACGGTGCGCGCCAGCGATGGCCGCTTGATGTGGCAAACGCCGCTGGCCCGCGAGCTGCTGCTGGCCTATTACGGCACGCAGGCCCCGCAAACGCCAGCGCCCGTGCTGGACTGGCTGCGCCGCCATGTGGCGGATGCGCGCGAGCGCCAGATCGAGCCGCCGCGCCTGGTGGCCGAGTTGGGCGCACGCCGCCTGGCCTTCAGCCTGCACCGGCAGCTGGCCGCGCAAGAGAGCGAAGCCGATGAGGCCGACGATTGGCTGATCGTGATGCGCGAAAGCTCGGACGCCGCCCTGATCGAATCCATGGCCCTGAGCTTCAAACTCACCGCCCGCGAGGCCGAGGTGCTGTACTGGGTGATCAAGGGCAAGATCAACCGCGACATCGCCGACATTGTGGGCAGCAGCCCAGCCACGGTGAAGAAGCACCTGGAGCGGGTCTTCGCCAAGCTGGGCGTTGAAACCCGCACGGCTGCGGCCGGCATGGCGCTGACCCAGTTGCGGGCGCTGCATCCGCGCTGGGAGGTGTAGATCGGCGCAGGACTTGGGTCGAGGCAAAGCGCTGGCGCTCAATCAAACGGCTAGGCCAAATGGCCTAGGCAACCGGTGCCAAGGGAGGCGCCACATGCGCGCGACCCCGGATGGCCCGTCCATCTGGCCAATGGCCGCGGCGCCTGAGGATACGCAGACTGGCCCCCTGTTTCTTGCAACAGGGAGCCTCATCATGCTGTGCCTAAGTGATCAAGCCAACACCCCTATCAATCGCAGCGTTCAAGTCCTGCGCGCCCTGCCCCAGCCCCTGCTGGTGCTGCGGCGTGACCGGCTGCTGCTGTTCTGCAATTTCGCCGCGGAGCGCATTTGCCACGAAGGTCTGGCCGTGCAAAGAGCGCAGCATCTGATGCAGCTCGGGCAGATGGAGGCTGCGGCCATCGAACAGCAATTGCACCAGGCAGCGCGCGGCGCCACGGCGCGTGCTGCCCTGTGGTTCAAGCCTGGGCTGCAAACCGGCTGGCTGCAGGTGGCGCCTCTCAGCAGCGAAATGGCTCGCGCCACCGAATGGCCGACCGAATGCCTGCTGCTCTCGCTGCAAATCGATCAACCCGATCTCTCGCATGGCGCGCGCATCGAGGCCTTGTGCCGCGAATGTCGGCTCAGCAATGCCGAGCGCTATGTGCTGATGCTCTTGGCCGACGGCATGGCGGTGGAAGCGGTGGCCCGTCAACTGGGCGTGCAAGTCAGCACCCTGCGCACCCATGTTCGGCACTTGCTGGACAAGACCCAGGCCAGCTCCTTGATGCAATTGCTGCGCTGGCTGGGCAGCGCCACACCATTGCCCCACTGATGGCCTTGACCGTCTCGCCCTTCAATGGAAACGCGGCCCCATTGGGGCCGCGTTCTTCTGTTCTGGGGTGCTGCTGATTGCTTTGGCTTGTCTTCGCCTCGTGTCGTGCCTTGGTTCAACATCTGAGCCGGCGTGCATGCTTGCTTGCGCGCTTCAGTCCTTGCGTGCCAGCAACTGCAAAGGCTGAATCGTCACAGCCTGGGCTTGACGGTTCGCGCCCTCGCCTGTGCCGCTGCCATCGTCGGGCTTGAATATCACGAGGAAGGCATAACGCTGCTTGCTGGCGGGGCCATTGGCACATTGCAGCGAGCGTACGGCACGGCGCATCGGGGCGCGCAATTCCATCGGGCCGCCCATGGCGCTGACTTGGTCGAGCGCCTGGCCATGCAGGTCAAACTCGACCCGCATTTCGCTGGTTTGCTCGATATAGCGAACGCTGCGGGCGAGGGAGTCTTGCAGTTGCTCACCCATATTGGGGCAGGCACTGCTGACGTCGTAACGCAGCGGTGTATTGCGGGTACTTTCAACTTCAACGGCGGGCAGGCGGTTTTGGGCCAGCGCTGGGGTCAGTGCGGACAGCGCCAGGATCAGTGCGGCGCAGGGCGTGCGCAATACGATTGAGTTCATGATGGGCATCCTTGTCTGAGTCAATGCGGGCCACCGGCTGATGACCCTGTGTTGACACTAGATGCCGCCCTGACGCACCGCAACGGCGGTGCGGCGGGAGCTGCTCAAAACTGTCGATTTCCACCCCACAAGCGTGCACGCTGGACGGCTGCGTGCGCCGCCCGCTTCAGCGGCGCCGCAGCCCGTTCGACAGGCCCCGGTTCAGCGAGGACTCGGGTCCAGAAACTCAGACCACGCCCTGCTTGACCGGCAAGCCATGCGCCATCCAGGCGCCCATGCCGCCGCTCATATTGCGCACATCGGCGCGGCCGTTCTGCAGAAGGAATTGCATGGCCTGCTGGCTGCGGCCACCGGCGGCGCAGGCCATGATCAGTTCGGCGTCTTGCGGCAGCTGCCCCAAGGCTTGGCCGAGTTGGCTCAGGGGCAGGCAGATCACGCGAGGGTGGTCGTAGGCCAGGCGAGCGACTTCATGGCCTTCGCGCACATCGACCAACCAGCATGCGCCGGTCTGCAAAGCCTGCAGGGCATCCACAGGCGTCAGATGAAGAGAGCTGTTTGACATGTCGATCCTCAATTTCTCGGCTGGGTTGATGGGCAAACCTAGCGCCGCAAGGCTTCGCGGCGCTTGATTGGTTAATTGCTTATTTGCATTATTGCGCAAATATTGATGTTGCGCAAATGGCTTGGCGTGGGGCCGGCGCATAGTCACACCATTGCCCCACCCACCAGCAGGAGATTCGCATGAGCAGCAAAAGCTACCAAGACATCACCCGCAGCGTCTCCGCCTCACTGGCCAAGCTGCGCGCCGATATCCCGCAAACCACCCGCGCCTTCTCGGCCCTGGCCCAAGCTGCAACCGCCGAAGGCGCGCTGGACAAGAAGACCAAGGAGTTGATCGCCATGGCCTTGGCCGTGGGCGCGCGTTGCGACGCCTGCGTGGGCTTTCACGCCCAGGCTTTGGTCAAGCTGGGCACCAGCCGTGCCGAGTTGGAGGAAACCTTGGGCATGGCGATCTATATGGGCGGCGGCCCCTCGCTGATGTACGCGGCGGAAGCGCTCTCCGCTTACGAAGAGTTTGGCGGGCAGACCAGCCTGACTGAAGCAGCCAGCGGAGGCTAAGTCTGCCTTCAGCTGCGCCAGCCTGGCAGCCGCCAATTGCGCCAGATCGCCAGGAAGCGTGCCCCGGCCGTGAAGGCAATGCAGGCAAACAGGCTGAGCCAGTCGGGGGCATACAGATGCTCCAGCAACAGGTAAAGCCAGCCGCCCAGAAAACCCAGAATGGCATAGGGCTGGTGATCGCTGAAGGCCTGCGGAATCTCATTGCAGACGATGTCCCGCAGCACGCCGCCGAACACGCCGGTGATCACACCCATCAGCACTGCCACCAGCGGCGGCATGCCCACGGCCTGCGCGGCGTCCACGCCCACGGCCACGAACAGGCCGAGCCCCAGCGCGTCAGGAATCTGGATCAGGCGCCGCGTGGGCTCGAAGTGGCGCGCCCGCATGAACAGCACCGCGCCCACGCTGATGGCAAAGATCAGCCAGACGACGTTGACGCTTTCAACCCAGTAGAACGGCCGCCGGTCCAGCAACAAGTCGCGCAAGGTGCCGCCGCCAAAAGCGGCCAGAAAAGCCACCACGCAAACGCCCACCGGGTCCAGATGTTTGCGCGCGCCGGCCAGCACGCCGGAGGTGGCAAAGGCCAGGGTGGCGGCAAACTCGATGCCATGCCGCAAGAACTGGCCGTAATGGTCAATCACCGCGCTATTCATCATCAAAAACCACCACCTCGCTTGCTAGGGCAGCGGATTGTGCCCTGCTCGGCACCCGGTCGGCCCATCAGGGCCCAAAGTGGCAAAGCCTGGCCCAATTTGGCCGACCGGCTACAGCACGGCCGGCCCGCTCAGGTCTGGGCTCAGATGGGGTCCTGAATGCTGCGCCCCTGCGCCTCACCGCGCTCGTACACCACATTGGCGCGGCCCACCAACAAGGGGTCAAGCTGGCCGACCTTGTCCAGCGTCTTGTTGTTATAGGGCAGTTGATGCAGCACATAGCGCATGGCATTCAGGCGCGCGCGCTTCTTGCAGTCGGACTTGACCACGGTCCAGGGTGCCTCGGCGATGTCGGTGTGGAAGAACATCGCTTCCTTGGCCTTGGTATAGGTTTCCCATTTATCCATCGAGGCCTTGTCAATGGGCGAGAGCTTCCATTGCTTGAGCGGATGGGCCTCGCGTTCCTTGAACCGGCGGCGCTGCTCGGCGCGGCTGACCGAGAACCAGAACTTGATCACATGCATGCCCGAGCGCACCAGATTACGCTCGAACTCGGGCGCTTGGCGCATGAACTCCACATACTCGTCATTGCTGCAAAAGCCCATCACCCGCTCCACGCCGGCGCGGTTGTACCAGCTGCGGTCGAACATGACGATCTCGCCCGAGGTGGGCAGGTGCTGCACATAGCGCTGGAAGTACCACTGGCCGCGTTCCACATCGCTGGGCTTTTCCAGCGCCACCACACGGGCGCCGCGTGGATTCAAATGCTCCATGAAGCGCTTGATGGTGCCGCCCTTGCCCGCCGCGTCGCGACCCTCGAACAAGATCAGCACCTTGGCGCCGGTGGCCTTGACCCAGGCCTGCAGCTTCAACAGCTCAACCTGCAGCCGGTACTTTTCCTTCTCATAGCTGCGCCGCGACATCAGGTTTTTGTAGGGGTAGGCGCCGCTGCGCCATTGCGCCGACAACTCCTCGTCGGGGTTACCGGCAAGACCTGCCCCCGGCTCGGTTGCCAGGCTGCCGTTGAGCTCACTCAGCAAGGCCTGGCGCAAGGCCTCGGCATCATCTTTGGACGCACCGGCCACGACCGCACGCACCGAGCTGGCAAGCGCCTCCGGTCCGCTGCTTTGCATGATGTCCTTCAAGGCCTCCAGCTCACGCGCCTGCGCCTTGGCCACCGACTCCTTCACCACATGGCGCGCGATGCGGGACTGATCCAAGCTGCCGGCCGTGTCGCCGCTGCGGCTGCGTCGGGGCTTGACGGCTGCAGCGACCGGGGCAGCTGCGGCGGCAGCAGCAACTGCAGGACCGGATTTCGCGGCGCCGCGCTTGGCGGCGGGCTTCTTGGCATTGCGGTCGGGGCGTGGGCTGGTGGTGCTCATGATGCGCAAGACTTTCTTGGTTGGCATGGGATTAACAATCTTGTCACATTCTCACCATCTGGCCCGCCACGCCTTGACGAAACTCAAGCCCGCCGCCCTCTGCACCAATTCCACGCCAAGCCATTGCCGATTGGCGTGAAATCTGGTCAGTTTTTAGGACCGAGCCGCCCGCCATGGGCGTGACCGGGGGTCAGGTCTTGCCAAACCCAGGCATCGCTTCGGTGCACGCGCCGCACTGCTTTGCGCCACCACGCCCCTTTGTGCACCAGCCTCGCCGCCACTTCCTCCGAAAAAGACAAAAAAAGGCCCCGGTCTTGTGGACCGAGGCCTGAAATCCACCCAGAGGCGGTGGAGGAGACAACTGAAGATACTTAGCTTTAGCAGCTTCCGTGCCAGCTTTGAATTGGCGCGAGATTTCCCGGCCGAACTAGCGCCGAACTTGCGCTGCCAGGGCGGCGCCGACACCAGCCCGCAGGCGCTGATGCCAGCCACCCGCCAGGCTCGCGCCGGGCTTCAAGCTTTGTGACATCAGCGGCACCGGCCTTTGCACAAACACCTCATCCGAGAAAATCACATCCGGCCGGCCATCGCCATTCACATCGCCCAGCGCCATCACGCCGGTATAGGCGGAGACGCCCTTGAACTTGGCGGGATAGCTGGCCTCGGCCGCTAGATTGCCATCACTGGTTTGCAAGCGGGTCACAAAGCTGCTGGTGAAGACCCCACCCATCAGCACATCGAGGCGGCCGTCGCCGTTGAGGTCGGCCAACAGCAAGGGCGAACTCCCCTCGCCCAGGCGCTGCATTACGCCCAACTGCCCACCACTGCCCTGGGCAAACAAGGCCAGGCCATTGGAGCGGTAGCTCAGCACAAGGTCCGCACGGCCGTCGCCGTTGAGGTCGCCGATGGCCACACTGTTCGCCGTTTCATTCTGGTCGGCCACCATGAGCATGACAGGGGCGCCGAGATGACCGTCCGCACCTTGGTAAAGCAGCGCGGCGCCAGCGTAGCCGCTCAGGCTCTGCGCAGTGACGGCAATATCCGGGCGGCCATCGCCGTTCAAGTCACCAACAGCCAGATCCAAGCCGCCCGCGATAGCGACGGACACCGCCACCGAGTCATTCAACAGCCAGCTACCGGCGTTATTCCGCCATACCTGAACTACCGCGTTGTCCGCGCCAAAAGTGACGATGTCCAGGCGGCCATCGCCGTTCATATCCGCCAGACGCACGACAGCGCCAACGGAAGAGGGGCTGGCCATATTGCGGTCGAATTGCAACTGGCCAACCGAGCTTTGCAGGTAGATATCAAGCCCACAACTGGCCCGGTTCACCAGCAGGTCTTGGCGACCATCGCCATTCAGGTCGCCAGCCACCAGGCCCGTCACGGCACAAGCGCTAGGCGGGCTGAGCGGCACACCTTCTGCCAGGCTGCCATCGGTTTGTTGAAAGAAGAGCTGCACGCCGTAGGACCAGGCGCTAATGAAGCTATTGGTGCTCGATGCCAGGTCCACCCGCCCATCACCATTGAAGTCGCCCGTCACGACATACTGACCCAATCTCACGTCCGGCACGGCGGGCTTCAAAAGCTGCGGCGCGCCAAAACGCCCCGGGTCGGCTGAGAAGCTCAGGCTTTGGTATGCGGCGGCATTGCCCGCCAGATCCCGAACCTTGTCGATGCTGATGGTCACCGTGCTGCCACGTGTCAGCGGCCGGTCCGGCGTGAGCGTGACCTGCGCGCCGCTGACAGCAAACTGGGTCAGCGAAGGCGAGATACCGGCCGCCTGAATGCTGATGCTGCCGGCGTTGACCGAGGCCGGGTCAACAGGCTCGCTGAAGTTCAGGATGATGGCGGCGGCCAGGGGCACATCCACCGCGCCGGCGATTGGGGTGGAGTTCAGCAAAGTCGGCGCGCTGGTGTCGACCACAAAACTCCATTCCTGCGCCGCAGCCAAGCCATTGCCCACCAGGTCTTGCGCCGCCGTGCTCAGCTTGGCGGTGTACTTGCCGCTCAGCCAGGCGCTCTTGGGCACGAACTTGAGGCTGCGCTCGGCCACCGTGGTGGTTCCCGCCACCGGCTGTCCATTGGCATCGAGCACCGTCAAGGCGCCCGCCAGCGTGCTGCTGTCCATGGTTTCGCTGAAGGCAATGTCCAGCGCGGCGCCGGCGCCTAGCGGCAGGACGCTACTCAAGGCTGCAGCTGAGGCGGTGGGCGCCACGCTTTCGCTGCGCACGCTACCCACGCCATAGGCGGTGATCATGCGGGTGCTCTTGCTGCTAGTGCCTTCGCTGCTGGCCGTGGTTTCATTGCGCACCGGGCCAATGCCGGGCGCCAACCAGTCATCGCTGACCGTGGTGACCACGATGGGCCGCTTGAGGCGGCTGGACTGCACCGTCATCACCGCCGTGGTTCGGGTGTGCAGGCAATCAACCAAGCGGCCGGCCGGGGTGTCGATGGATTCCAGCGCCAGCATCACGGTGTCGGCGCGTGCGGCAACCGAGTCGAACACGCCGTCGCCATCAAAATCCAAAACCGCGCCCAGATTCTTGTCCACCACGACATGGCTGTCGCCCAGCCGCAGCGGATAGCGCAGGATCTGCAAGGGCCCGCCGGCCACAGCCAGCGCCTCGGCATTGTTGCCAGGGATTTGGCGCACGCCGCTGCTGTCGGCCAGCAGCAGGGTTTCGCCCTCATCCGGGTCGCTGGACTGCTGCACGACGCCCGTGCCACCGGACACCGCGCGCGTACCGGTCTGCCGCGTTGTGATCAAGGCGCTGCCGTCTGAGTCTTGATAAATCCAGCGGGCGCCCACCGTAGTGGGCATGAAGTTGCGGCTCGACAAGTCGGGGCTGGGCGCAGGCCCGGGCTCAGGCGTACCACCGCCGCTGCCCCCACCACCACTGCCGCCGCAAGCGGCCAGGCCCAGGGCCAAGCCCAGCGCCAGGCTCGACGCCTTCAGACGCAAGAACTGCTTTGATTCAGAGATTCTGTGCATTCCCCACCCTCGATGACTCATCTTTGTTTGCCCAGCTTCTGCATGGACCGGGCGCAGTAGACCGTATACGCCATCCGCCGTATATCCCTCCTTCTGGGGCCGCCCTAGCATGGGCCTGTCTCTCTTGTCTTTTGTTGTTCTCTGTTGTCGTCGTGGCCACAGCGGTGATTTGTAGGTTGAATCACCAAGTCGCCCTCCTCATTGCCTTTCATTCTTGTCAACCGGAGTTCGTCACCATGCAAAGCCGTCGCTTCTTCACCCTCAAAGCCTTGGCCAGCGCCAGCGCGCTGGCCGCCCTGAGCCTGCTGAGCCATGGCGCCCAGGCTGCAGACACCATCAAGGTGGGCGTGCTGCACAGCCTCTCGGGCACCATGGCCATCTCGGAAACCGTGCTCAAGGACACGGTGCTGATGGCCATCGACGAGATCAACGCCAAGGGCGGCGTGCTTGGCAAGAAGCTCGAGCCCGTGGTGGTGGACCCGGCCTCCAACTGGCCGCTGTTCGCCGAAAAGACCAAGCAGCTGCTGACGCAGGACAAGGTCTCCGTCATCTTCGGCTGCTGGACCAGCGTGTCGCGCAAATCCGTTTTGCCGGTAGTGGAGGAGTTGAACGGCCTGCTCTTCTACCCCGTGCAGTACGAAGGCGAAGAACTCAGCAAGAACGTCTTCTACACCGGCGCCGCGCCCAATCAGCAAGCGATTCCCGCGGTGGACTATTTGATGAGCAAGGACGGCGGCGGCGCCAAGCGCTGGGTGCTGCTGGGCACCGACTACGTCTACCCCCGCACCACCAACAAAATCCTGCGCGCCTACCTGAAGACCAAGGGCGTGAAGGACAGCGATATCGACGAGAAGTACACGCCCTTTGGCCACAGCGACTACCAAACCATCGTCGCCGACATCAAGAAGTTCTCGGCTGGTGGCAAGACCGCGGTGGTGTCCACCATCAATGGCGACTCCAACGTGCCCTTCTACAAAGAGCTGGGCAATGCCGGGCTGAAGGCCAAGGATGTGCCGGTGGTGGCCTTCTCGGTGGGTGAAGAAGAATTGCGCGGCGTGGACACCAAACCGCTGGTAGGCCACCTGGCGGCCTGGAACTATTTCATGTCGCTGAAGAACCCCAGCAACACCGCCTTCATCAAGCAGTGGAGCGACTACGCCAAGGCCAAGGGCATTGCCGGCCACAAGGACCGGCCGCTGACCAATGACCCGATGGAAGCCACCTACATCGGCATCCATATGTGGAAGCAAGCGGTCGAGAAGGCCAAGAGCACGGATGTGGACAAGGTCATTGCCGCCATGGCCGGCCAGACCTTCACCGCGCCCTCGGGCATCACCTCCAAGATGGATGAGAAGAACCACCATCTGCACAAGTCGGTGTTCATCGGCGAGATCAAGGCCGACGGCCAGTTCAATGTGGTCTGGAAGACGCCCGCCCCGGTCAAGGCCAAGCCCTGGAGCCCGTACATCGAAGGCAATGACAAAAAGCCCGATGAGCCGGTGAAGAAGTAAGTAAGTGATCAAGCAAGCAGGCAAGCGCACAGGCTTGTTTGCTCGCTTGCTGCCGTGGCTTGACGTTGGCACCGCGAACGCAAGGCCACGGCCCCGGCCTCTGTCCTCCCCTCCTGACAACCTGGCTCCACGCGCCCATGCTCCGACATCTCTGCGCCCTGCTGCTTCTGCTCTTGGCCACCAGCGCCAGCCAAGCCCTCACGCAAAGCGAGGCCCTGGCCCTGGTGCAGGGCGAGCCCGATGAGCGCATCGCCGCGCTGAACCAGACCATCCTGGCGCCCGACGCCGCCAGCATCGCCCTGCTGCAAGCCCTGGCCAATGACAGCGTGCGCCTGGCCGGGGGCCAGGTCTTGCTGGTGCAGGCCGACGGCAGCCGCGCCCGCAACGCCGTCAGCGGGCAAGACCTGACCCTGCCGGCCGACGCCGAAGAGGTGATGCTCAATAACCGCCTGCGCGGCGAGCTGGAAACCGCCTTGGCCGCGCTCAGCCTGTTCGACGCCGACCCCAACGCCCGCTTGGCCGCCGCCCAGGCACTGGGCAAAGCGCCCAGCGAAGCCCGCCTGGCCCTGCTGGACAAGGCCTTGGCCAAAGAAGATGTGCCGGCCATCCAAGCCGCCCTGCAACTGGCCCGCGCCGCCGCCCTGCTGGGCAGCGAGCTGCCGGCCAAACGCATTCAGGCCGCTCACGATTTAGCGCTGGCCAAGACGCCTGCGACCGAGCTGCTGCTCAACGAACGCATCAGCATCGAGACCGACCCCGCCGTCAAACCCGCCCTGGAGGCCGCGCTGCGCAAGGTGCGCGAGGGCCTGGCCTGGGGCGAGCGCCTGGGCCAGCTCTTCACCGGCCTGAGCCTGGGCAGCATCTTGCTGCTGGTGGCCCTGGGCCTGGCGATTTGCTATGGCCTGATGGGCGTGATCAATATGGCCCACGGCGAGCTGATGATGATTGGCGCCTACGCCACCTATCTGGTGCAGCTGGGCTTTCGCCACTACCTGCCGCCAAGCCTTTTTGACTACTACCTGCTGGCCGCCCTGCCCCTGGCCTTTGCGGCCTCTGCGGCGGTGGGCGCCTTGATGGAAGGCCTGGTGCTGCGCTGGCTTTATGGCCGCCCGCTGGAAACGCTGCTGGCCACCTGGGGCATCAGCCTGGTCTTGATGCAAACCGTGCGCTCGCTGTTTGGTGCGCAGAACGTTGGCGTTGAGAACCCGGCCTGGATGAGTGGCGGCCTGCAGCTACTGCCCAATCTGAGCCTGCCCTGGAACCGCTTATTCATCATCCTCTTTGCCGGCCTGGTGCTGCTGGGCGTGAGCCTGCTGATCCAGCGCACCCGCTTAGGCCTATTCGTGCGCGGCGTGACGCAGAACCGCCGCATGGCCGCCTGCACCGGGGTCAATACCGCGCGAGTGGATCGTTACGCTTTTGCGCTGGGCTCGGGCATCGCCGGGCTGGCCGGCTGCGCGCTCAGCCAGGTCGGTAACGTCGGCCCTGACCTGGGGCAGAGCTATATCGTCGACGCCTTCCTGGTGGTGGTGCTGGGCGGCGTGGGCCAATTGGCCGGCACGGTCTACGCCGCGCTGGGCCTCGGTTTGGTGAACAAATTGCTGGAAGGGCAGATGGGCGCGGTGCTGGCCAAGATTGCGGTGCTGCTCTTCATCATCGTCTTCATCCAAAAGCGCCCGCAAGGCATCTTCGCGATGAAGGGTCGCTCGGCGGAATCATGATCACCATGCCCACAACTACACACTCTCGCTCGCTCCTGAGCTGGCGCGGCTGGGCCACGCTGCTGGCGGCCTTGCTGGCGGTCTGCGTCCTGGCGCCGGCCTTGAACCTGCTGCTGCCCAGCAGCAGCGCCTTCCACCTCAGCGACTACGCCGTGGGCTTGCTCGGCAAGCTGATGTGCTACGCCATCTGCGCCCTGGCGATGGACTTGATCTGGGGCTTTGCCGGCATCTTGTCGCTGGGCCACGGCCTCTTTTTCGCGCTGGGCGGCTATGTGATGGGCATGTATCTGATGCGCCAGATCGGCGCTGACGGGCAGTACCAAAGCGCCCTGCCGGACTTCATGGTGTTTCTGGACTGGAAGACCCTGCCCTGGTTCTGGCGCTTGAGCGATAGCTTCGCCGCCACCCTGGCGCTGATCGTGCTGGTGCCGGGCTGCATCGCCTGGCTGTTCGGCTACTTCGCCTTTCGCTCGCGCATCAAGGGCGTGTACTTTTCCATCATCACGCAGGCGCTGACCTACGCCGCCATGCTGCTGTTCTTCCGCAATGAAACTGGCTTGGGCGGCAATAACGGCTTCACCGATTTCAAGCGCATTCTGGGCTTGCCCATCGCCACCCCGGGCATGCGCATGACGCTATTCGTGCTCAGCGGCCTGGCCTTGCTGGGCTGTTATGTGCTGGCCTTGTGGATCACCCGCAGCAAGTTCGGCCGCGTGCTACAGGCGGTGCGCGATGCCGAATCGCGGCTGATGTTCTGCGGCTATTCGCCCCTGCCCTACAAGCTGGCGATCTGGACCCTGTCGGCGGTGATGTGCGGTGTGGCCGGGGCGCTGTATGTGCCGCAGGTGGGCATCATCAACCCCAGCGAAATGAGTGCAGCCAATTCCATCGAGATTGCGGTGTGGGCCGCAGTCGGCGGGCGCGGCACCTTGCTGGGGCCGATAGCCGGCGCCTTTGCGGTGGGCGGCGCCAAAAGCTGGCTGACCGTCAGCGCGCCGGAGATCTGGCTTTACTTCCTGGGTGCGCTCTTCATCGCCGTGACCCTGTTCCTGCCCGATGGCCTGGCGGGCCTGTTCAACAAGCTGGCAATGCGCAAAGGCAAGGCATGACCCCCGAACTCTTGGAGCAAGGCCAGCAGCGCCTGCAAAAAACCAAGCCCGCCGCCGCCGAGCCAAGCTCCGGCGACCGCAGCGCCGGCTACTCGCGCGTGCATGAGCCGGGCTCGCTGGATCTGGCCCACGGTCGCATCCTCTACTTGGAAGAGGTCTGCGTGTCCTTCGATGGCTTTCGCGCCATCAACAAACTCTCGCTGGACATCGCACCGGGTGAGCTGCGCTGCATCATCGGCCCCAATGGCGCGGGCAAGACCACCATGATGGACATCGTCACCGGCAAGACCCGGCCTGACTCGGGCCAGGTCTTCTTCGGCAGCACCATCGACCTCTTGCGCCACAACGAGGCCGAGATTGCCGCCATGGGCTTGTGCCGCAAGTTTCAAAAGCCCACCGTCTTCGAAGCGCTGAGCGTGTTCGAAAACCTGGAGCTGGCACTCAAAGGCCCGCGCGGTGTAGCCGCCGCGCTGTGGCACCGGCTGAGCGGCCAGCAACGCGACCGCCTGGACGAGTTGTTGACGCTGATTCAGCTCGGGGATGAACGCCACCGCCCCGCCGGCCTCCTGAGCCACGGACAGAAGCAATGGCTGGAGATCGGCATGCTGCTGAGCCAGGACCCCAAGCTCTTGCTGCTGGACGAACCCGTGGCCGGCATGACCGACCAGGAAACCGAACGCACGGCTGAGCTCTTCCTCACCCTCAAGGGCCAACACACCCTGATCGTGGTGGAACACGATATGAGCTTTGTGGGCCGCATCGCCGAGAAGGTGAGCGTGCTGTGCGAGGGCAGCGTGCTGGCCGAAGGCACGCTGGCGCAGGTGCAGGCGGACGAGCGGGTGATCGAGGTCTATCTGGGGCGCTAGGCCAGGAAAAGGGCAGCCCGGTAAGCCGGCCAAAACCGGATCGAAGACAGATCGAAGACAGCTCGCTATGGGAGAAAACAACAATGCTTGAAGCCAAAAATATTCAACAGTTTTACAGCGGCTCCCACATCTTGCGCGATGTGTCGGTCAGCGCCCAGGCCGGCCGGGTCACCGTCTTGCTGGGTCGCAACGGCGTGGGCAAGACCACCTTGCTGAAGTCCTTGATGGGGCTGGTGCCGATCAAAAGCGGCGAGATCCGCTTCGACGGCCAGACCATCACCCGCGCCACCCCTTTCACCCGCGCCAGCATGGGCATCGGCTATGTGCCGCAGGGCCGCGAAATCTTCGGCCGCCTGACGGTGGAAGAAAACCTTTTGATGGGCCTGGCGCCCAAGCCCGCCAGCACGCCCATTCCGCCGGCCTTGTTCGAGCTATTCCCGGTCCTGAAGCAGATGCTGCAGCGGCGCGGCGGCGACTTGTCGGGCGGCCAGCAGCAGCAACTGGCCATTGCGCGCGCGCTGGCGGCCGGGCCGAAACTGCTGATCCTGGATGAACCCACCGAGGGCATACAGCCCAGCATCATCAAAGACATCGGCCGGGTGATTCGCCAACTGGCCGACGAGGGCCTGAACGGCCAGCGCATGGCCGTGCTGCTGTGCGAGCAGTATTACGACTTCGCCGAGGACTTGGCCGACGACTTTCTGGTGCTGGAGCGCGGCGCGGTGATTGCCCAAGGCCAGGGCGCAGACATGGGGCCGCGAGGCATTCGGCAGCTGGTGTCGATCTGAACGGCGCGCTGGCAGGCGGGCGGGCCGATCTGCGGCGGCCATCTGCCACCAACTGTGACCCATGGCAGCGGCAGGCTTGTGGACTTTAAGCCAACACTCTTCCCCCTAAGCTGCGGGGGGGCCCACGTTTGAATCCTTGACGCTGCTGGCAGCGCCCCTCAGAGTCGGCCCTCCTCCCTCCGGGGTAGACGCGCGCTTTGCGCGTTCGCCCGTCATGAAGTGCTCTCTGAGAAACTTAGTCAATGAAATTAGTTATCGCTACTGTATTTGCTGCCAGCAGCTTGCTGGCCACGGCCGCTTCGGCCGCCGCCTCGCCCATCGCCCTGACTTGGGAAGACGGCGTCGGCGTGGCATCGTTCATCGGCAACAGCACCGGCCAGAATGTGTTCAGCCTCGACCTGTCCGCTTTGGGCAATGTCAACGATCTGTACATCAATGTGTACTCGAGCTTCGCCAAGAAGACGGGCTTCGACATCAGCAGCGTCACCCTGGGTGATCAAGTCTTCACCCCCTTGCGCAATGACGACGGCAGCAAGCGCCCCTCCGGCTTCGACAACTTCGAGTTCAGCGCCCTGAATGTGAAGCCCGGCCAGTACACACTGACCATTTTCGGCACCAGCTTGGGTGGCTCCTTCGGCGGCAATATCAATGTCTCCGGCTCGCCGCTGACCGGCCCGGCCATCCCCGCCATCCCCGAGCCAAGCACTTACGCCCTGCTGCTGGCAGGCATCGGTGCCGTGGCCCTGGTGGCACGCCGCCGCAAGTCGGACTTCTAAGTCCGACTCGCCTCGCTAAACCAAGCCCTCACGGGTTTGGTCAAAAGGCGAAAACAAAAGCCCGCGCAGGCCTTGCCCAGCACGGGCTTTTTTACGTCCAGTGGTTCAAGGACAGAGCAGCTTCACATCGCCCATAGCCGTGGCGGCGCCGCGCTCAGGCCCCACAACTCTTGCCGCCACGCGGCCCAGCATTGGCGCAGCAAGAGCAGGCTGGGTTCGGTCACGGCGCTGAGCGTGCGCAAGACCAGCACTTGCGGGTGCGCCGCCGTCACGCCGCTGCGCTCGCGCAGCTCGGGCGGCTGGGCCTCGATCAATGCGCGCACGGCGTCCAGCGCACGCTGCTGGCGTTCTTTGGCGATGGCTTCGCCGGCGGCAAACACCAGCGTGGCCAGGCAGCGCTGGCCGGCCAGGCCCAGGGGGCTGTTCATCAACAACTCATCGTCGGCGCGGATCAGGCCGCGCTCCAACCACACGCCTTCCACTTCCAGATGTTGGGCGAACTCGCCATGGCCGAAGGGCGCGCCGGCTGCGGGCAGGCCCAGGGCGGTGATGTCCCAAGTCAGCAGTTCGGCACCGGGCGCCAGGCTAAAGCGCGCTTCGTTCAGGGCCGCGCAGCCGGGGTAGGCAATCGCCTCCAGCGGCAGCCACTCCAGTCGGGCGCCGGGCGCCAGGCTGGCCTTCACCTGCTGGGTCGCTCGGGCGCCGGCCTCGCTGCGGTAAAAGCGCGTGGCGCCGGGCGTGGTGACCAGGCCATGCGCCCCCTCGCCCACCGTCATCTGCACGCTCAAGGTGTCGCCACCCACCAAGCCGCCAGGCGGATGGACCAGCACGTTGTGGCAGATCGCATCACCCTCGGGGTAGAGGGTCTGCAGGATGCGCAAGGGCCCGTCGTGGCGGTAGCGGGCCACGCTACGACCTTGCGCCAGGCTCAGGTCCAGGCTCAATTCAGCGCGCCAACTCATGGCAGAGCCAGCACTGGGTCGAAAGTGAAGCGTTGCGCGGTGGCGAGGCGGTTTGAAGTCATGGGTGGATTGTGCCCAAGCCCCGGCGCGCACTGACTCAAAAGGGTCACGTCTTGACAATAACGCCTACCTAAACTCGAGGCATGAACTTGCCTGCCCCTCCCGACCTCGATTCGCTGCTGCCGCGCTGGGGCGAGTGGATCGCCAGCAATGCCTTGCGAGACTGCAGCAGCGAGTCGATGCAAGCGGCCATGGTGGGCGCCGGCGAGGACGCCGCAACGGCCGCCGCGCTGATCCAGCAGGTGCTGCACAGCCCCATCTTGACGGCCGCGCGGCGCTTGCAACAGCAGCATCAAAAGCTGCTCTCGGTGGTTGGCAATCTGCAGGCGGTGTGGGAGGCTGCGGCCGATTACGAGGCGGTGGAGCGGCGCGAGCAGATTGAGCCCGAGGAATTTCAGCGCCGCCATATCGAGGGCTTTCGCCCCCTGCTGCTGAGCGGCCACGCCCGCCACTGGCCGGCCCTGCAGCGCTGGCAGTTCGAGGCCTTGCGTGAGCGCTTCGGCGCGCAGGAGGTGCAGATCCAATCCGGCCGCGACCAAGACGCCCGCTTCGAAGAAAACAGCGAGGCCTTGCGCCGCCAGGTCAGCTTCGCCGAGTTCCTGCACTACGCCCAGCACAGCGCGCCGGGCAATGCGCAGTACCTCACCGCCAACAACCATCTGCTGCGCCGGCCCGAGTTCGCTGAGCTGCTCGACGATGTGGGTGAGCTGCCGCCCTTGGTGGACCGCGCCCAGCTGGCCAGCCAAGCGCATTTGTGGATTGGCCCGGGCGGCACGAATACGCCCATGCACCATGACTGCTGCATGTTGTTCCACACCCAGATCGTTGGCGCCAAGCGCTGGCGCCTGATTTCGCCGCTGGATTGGGGTCGCATGGACAACCGCCACCATGTTTTCAGCCCCATCGATCTGGACGCGCCAAACCTGCTGGACCGCCATCCGCAGTTTCGCGGCGCCCGGGTGCTGGACGTGACCGTGCAGCCCGGCGAGACCCTGTTCCTGCCGCTGGGCTGGTGGCATCAGGTCAGCGGCTTAGCACCCAGCGTGTCAATCAGCTACACCGGCATGAGCTGCCCGAACAGCTTTCAGTACTTCAGCCCGCGCCTGGATTGATGGATCAATTCAGCGCGCGCTTGCTGGCTCACTGCTCCCCTCACTGATACGCGCGCTGGCGCAGCCACTTGGTGGCGATGTACTTCACACCGGCGATCACCGGCACACCGGCATGCAAGGTGGCCGGGTCTTCCTGGCCTGCCGCATCCACACTGGCGAAGTAAAGCGCCGCGCCGCGCTTGGGCCGCACCTCAAAGCCCAGCGTGGGAAAGCGGGTGCCGCCGCCGGCTGCCACTTCGTCGAGATAAAGAATGCAGGTACCCACGCGCTGGCCACCGGCCTGCAGATGGCGCTGGCTGCCCGGCAGCGCGGGGTTGAAGTAGTCGAAGTGGGCGCGGTACTCGCCGCCAACGCCATAACGCAGCACTTGCAGGCCCTCGCCATGGTCAACCGGCCAGTGCAGCAGCTCGGCCAAGCGGGCTTCGATGCGCGCCAGCAAGGCGAACTCGCCGCGCTGGAACCAACCGCCGGCGCTGGTGCGCGCCTCATGCGGGCGCGATTCACCAAGCTGCTCATCCACCACGGTGGAGCGGCTCATGCGCTGATCGGCCAGGGCGATCAGCTGGGCGCATTCCTCATCGCTGAGCATGTCTTCAAACAAGACCAGCTGCGGATGATCGAGCACGGCGGCGATGCGCACCTGTTGGCCGTCGCTGCACTGCAGCTGATTGGCGGACTGCACATCGATGGTGGGCCGCTGCAGCGTCTGCCCGGCAGGCAAGGCCTGACCCCGCAGCAGCTCGCGGCTCAGATGCGACTCACGCGCCTCGGCCACCGCCGCCGCTGACAAGGCCACGGCATAGCCACCCTTGACCAGCAAGTCCTGCATGGACTCGGCGCTGCAGCCGCGCGCCACGTTGTCGCCCAGCCAGGCGCGCCACTCGGGCGTCAATTGCTGCAAGAACATGGGCAACTCCAAACAGTGACATGCAAACTAAGGCACACAATACCTCAGCCAGTTTGCATGGGCATGACTGGGCCAAATGCGCGCGCAGATGGGCCGCAGCAATAGCAACGAGAGAACAAATTGACTCTGACCCCAATTCAAGAAGCGCGGCTGTTGGCGGCCTACCCCGCCGTGGCGGCCCTGCCCGCAGCGATGCGCGAAGCGGTCTTGCGCCAGGATGCGCAGTGGGTGCAGCCCGCGCCCGGCACCCAGGTTTTCAATGAAGGCATGGCTTGCCAGGGCTTTCCCATGCTGCTCAGCGGCGAGATCCGGGTGGCCCGGGTGGCGGCCACGGGGCGCTCGCTGGAGTTGTACCGGGTCTTGCCGGGCGATTTGTGTGTGGCGTCCACGGCCAGCTTGTTCGGCCATCACCAGTTGGCCGCGCAGGGTCAGTGCACCGAGGCTTGTGAGCTGGTGCTGCTGAGCCCCGCCGGCTTTGCCGCCTGGGCCGCCGACGCTGGCTTTCGCAACTATGTGTTCGGCCTCTTCGCCGACCGCCTGACTGAGTTGATGGCCCTGACCGAGGCCGTTGCCTTTCAGCGCCTGGATCAACGCTTGGCCAGCACCTTGCTGGGCCATGGCGCGGTCTTGCAGATCACCCATCAAGCCCTGGCCGATGAGCTGGGCACGGTGCGCGAGATCGTCACCCGCCTGCTCAAGCGCTTCGAGCGCGAAGGCTGGCTCAGCCTGGGGCGTGAGCGCATCGAGTTGCTGAATGTGGCGGCGCTGCGCCTGTTTGCGGCGCAAACCACGCCCTAAGTGACCCAGGTCACAGACGGGCCGGGCTGCGACGGCGACAGTGAAGCATTCACACCCAAAAAGGAGTTCACCATGTTCAAAGTTAATGTCGGTTCAGCCGACCGCATCTTCCGCATCGTCGCCGGCTTGGCCTTGCTGGGCCTGGCGGCCACCGGCACCGTGGGTGCCTGGGGCTATATCGGCATCGTGCCGTTGTTCACCGGCATCTTCCGCTTCTGCCCAGCCTACCTGCCCTTCGGCATGAACACCTGCTCGCTCAAAGACAAGTCCTGAGGGGCTAGGCCTTCATTAGGCGCGCAGTTTAGGCACGCAAGAGCCGGGGCAGCCAGCTGCCCAGTTGCAGCCGGCCGCTGGGCACTTCCACCCAGCGGTAAAAGGCCAGGGCGGCCAGATTGCTCAAGCCCCAGGCCGCCAGCATCATGAACACGCCCCAGCCGCCACCGGCCATGTCTTGATGCTCAAACACCGCGTTGAGCAGCAAGCAAACCGGGAAGTGGATCAGGAACAGCGCGTAGGAATGCGTGCCCAGCTGAGCCACCCAATGCGCCAGGCGCGGCGAGCGGATCAAGGGCTGCTGCTCGGGCGCTTGATCATGGCGCGCCTGCCACCAGGCCAGGGCCAGCGCCGTCACCAAGGCCAGCGCAATGCGCTCGCGGAATTCCACCGCCAAGGCGCCCAGCACCAGGGCCGTCAGCACCCACAGGCCCACGCGGCGCTGCGGGCTCAGGCCCAGCCAATGCACCAGGGCACCCAGGCCGTAAGCACCAAAGAAATACAGCGCCCAGATGTCCAACTGCTCATCGCGGTTGAACACGAAGAGCGAGGCCAGGCACAACAGCAAGACCAAGGCCGGCGCCATCGCCATGCGCAACCAGCGCCGCACTTGGCCCAGACCGCGTGCGGGCTGCAGCCGGCGCGCCAGCCACATCAGGCCCAGCAGCAGGGCGAACAATTGCAAGTCCATGGCCACATACCAGGCGCCCACGGTCAGCGATTCAAACCCCAGCAAGTCCTGCAACAGCAAGCCATGCGCCAACATTTGCGGCAGGCTCACCGCGCTGGGCACCAGGTCCGGCAGCCAGGGCTTCACCAGCAGGGAGCAGGCCAGCGTCAAGAGCACGGCGGCGATAAAAGGCAGAACCAGGCGCAGATAGCGTTTCCACAGCAACTCAGGCACGGCGCCTTGCAAGGCCTGACCAGCTACCGACAAGCCCCGCGCACTGAGGAAGCCGCCCACCACCAGAAACACCTGCACCGCCATGCGGCCATAGTGCTGAAGCACCGCCATCATTTGCGGCAGCCATTCCTCCACGGCCACTGCGATCGGACCATAAATCGACAAATGGTGCAGCACGATGGCTTGCGCGGCGACTGCCTTTAGGGCGTCGACATGCAGCAAGCGACGCCGGGATTTCTGGACAAGGGAACTCATGAGCCAAGAAAGAGCAAATGCACCGGTTCCTCGACCAAGCGAGGCTGCACGGTGCATGAACGAACAACAAAGGGGGAGGCTGGAAACAAGCGCCCGGGGCCTTGGCCCTGGGCTGGTTCACCTCGCGATGAACCTCAAGCCAAGCCCGCGATTGTAGTCGGCAGGGGCTCTTCGCGTTCGCCCTTTTCCGCCGCCTGCAAAGCGTGCCAACGCCGCTCCAGCACCACGATCACCACCACATAGAGCGCCACGATGATGGCGGGGATGATCACAAAGCGCTGCTCCGGGAAGGCGAACCAGGCGCCCAGCACCAAGACCGTGCGCGCCACGCCATGCGCGATGCCAATCCAATGCTGGATGAACCAGGACACCGGCAACCACATCAGCCCGGTCAAGATGCCCACGCTCATGGGCAGAGAGCTGTAGTCCTGCGCAGCAAACGGCAAGGCAATGGCGTAGACCAACAAGGCCATGGCCACGGTCAGCATGAAGAGCTTGTCGAACTCATTCTTGGGCCGGCGCTTGTCCATCAGGTTCTCACCCGTCAGCCGCGACAGCAACATGCCCAGGTAAACGATGGAACCGGTGGCCGCGTACAGCGTGAGCACCGACACAGTCAGCGAAGCCACGCTGCCCACCAGGCCGATCACGCTCCAGGCGATCAGCCCCGCCAGCGGCATGGCCAGAAAGCGGCGGCGCGCGAACGCCTCGCGCTGGGCATCAAGAGACAGAACAGGCTGGGTTTGAACGGCGCTTGACATGCTGGGCTCCTGTGTTGAGTGGCTTGATGGGGCTACGTTAAATAGCTCCGGCCACAGCACCGGCACCCAGCCGACGAATCAACAGCAGCGCCGACTCATCGCCAGCCACGCCGATGAACGGCGCGCCGCAAGAAGGCCTCAAGCGCTAGGAGCGTGCGCGGCTGAAATCCATGCCCGCGTTGGGCCCGCTTGGGTGCGCAGGCTAGGCGCCGTGCGCGGCTCGGGATAGCCGCCCGGGCAAGCGCGGCAACGACGCATGGGCGCCCAAGCGGGCCCAACCCGGAGGGCCGAGGCGATTCGCCGCACCTGGCGGCGTTGCGCGCTCGTTGCAGGGGACGACCATGCGCCTCGCCCGCGCCTTGCCAGGCGCCGCGACTCGCCTCGGCGCGGGCATGGATTTCAGCCGCGCACGCTCCTAGGCCGCGCCCAGAAATAGCCCAGGATGTAGAGCGACACCAGCACATCCATCAGCGCCCCACCCACAAAACCGGCCGCCGCCGGCTGGCCCCAGTTCATCAGCACAAGCAGCACCAGGCAGGCTTTCTCCAGGCCAACGAAGATCAGGATGGGCGTACGCCACTCGCTGCGCAGCGCCGCCAGAATCATCGCCAGCCCCACCAAACCCACCATCGCCCCCCAGTGCTGGGCCAGCACGGTGTAGGCCGGCACATAGTCCAGTTGAAAAATCATCTTCAGCGTCCAGGCCGGTAAAAACAGCAGGCCGGCCGCGCCGGCGGTGATGGCGCCGGTCAGCAAGAAAAAGGGGCGGAAGGTGGTGTCAAAGAATCGTTGCATGGGCCGCAGGTGTAGCAGGGCGGCGGCGGCGTGGCAATTCGCGTTTCAGTCTAGAGAGGCCCTGAGTCACCTTGTCCGCGCACAATCGCGCCCATGGAATCGATGCCCACCACCACAGCACGAACGGCCAAGTCTTTCTACTTGCGCGCATTTTTTGTCGCCTGCCTGGGCATTACGGGCAGCCTCACTGCGGCGGTGGCCGCGACCAGCGCCTCGCCTGAAAAAATGCAAGTGCCCAGCCTCGACCTGCGCGCAGGCCAGGCCATCCCGCTCCTGGGTCACTGGTTCCCGGCGGCCGGCAATGCATCATCCCGCGCACCGGCCATCGTGCTCTTGCATGGCTGCGGCGGCCCTTACGGGCGTGGCGGCGATTTGTCGGAACGCATGCAGGACTACAGCAAGCTGCTCAACGCCCAAGGCTGGCATGTGCTGGTGCTGGACTCCTTGACGCCACGCGGCGAGCGCGAGCTGTGCACACAAAGAATCGGCAGCCGCGCCATCACCATGACCGAACGCCGCCGCGACACCTTGGGCGCCCTGCAATGGCTGGCCGCGCGGCCCGATGTGGATGGCAAGCGCCTGGCCTTGCTGGGCTGGTCCAACGGCGGCAGCACCGTGCTGGCCAGCACCAATCTGAACCATGCAGAAGTCAAAGCCGCCGCGCTGCGCCCGCGTGCGGCGGTGGCTTTTTACCCCGGCTGTGAAGCCGATCTCAAACGGGGCTATGCGCCAACGGCCCCGCTGCTGATGCTGACCGGCGCGGCCGATGACTGGACCGCCGCCGCGCCTTGCGAGGCGCTGGCCCAACAAGCCCAGGTGAAATCCAGCGGCGCGAGCAGCGAAAAGAACGACGCCGTCGCCATCAAGCCCCAGTTCATCGCCTACCCCGGTGCCTTCCACGGCTTTGATAGCAAGGCGCCGGTACGCGTGCGGGCCGATGTACCCAACGGCATCAAGCCTGGGGCGGGCGTGCATGTGGGCGGCCAGCCTGAGGCCTTTGCGCAGTCCCGCACCGCGATGCTCAGCTTTCTGCGGGAACAGTTGCGAGCAGAACAGCCCTGACCCAGGCGCATGGACTGCGGCCCAGTTCAGCGGAACTCAAACGCCTCTTGATGAAAGTCGCCAGCCGCCAAACCCCCTGCCAGCAAGCCCTCGCGCAAAGCTTGGCCGAAGCGCGCCGGGCCGCAGAACCAAAGGCTGGCCTCCCGCCACTGCGGTGACATGGCCATCAAACGCTCCACACTCAGCTGCCCTTGCGTGGTGGACTCCAGCACATGCAAATTGACGCCTGCTGCAGCGGCCAGCTCGGTGATGCGCCGCGTGATGTCGGGATCGCCCTTGCGGGTGCAGTAGAAAAGATCCACTTGTTGCGCCAGCAGCGCGGGCGCCTCAGCTGTGGGCAAAGCGGATGATGCGGCCTCGCGCAGCTGAGCCAGCTCCTGCATGCGCGCCAGGAAGGGCGTCATGCCAATGCCGCCGCCCACCCAGATCTGGCGCGGCTTGCCGTCTGCAAACACAAAGCGCCCATAAGGCCCTTCCACCCAAGCCGCATCGCCCGCCTTCAGCAGCGTCGGCAAATTGCGGGTGTAGTCCCCCAAGGCCTTGATGGCAAAGCGCAGCTCGCCATCGCCCTTCCAGCTCGACGCGATCGTGAACGGGTGCGCGCCTTCGCGGCTATCAAACGTGGCCAGGCCGAACTGGCCGCTTTCGTGGCCGGGCCAGCCGGGCGCCAGCTTCAGGCGCAGCTCCAGCACATCCAAGGCTAGTTGCTTCACCTCCAGCACCTCACCCGCCACACGCCGGCGCAGGCCCACGCGGCCAAACAAAGACATCAAAGCCGCCACGCTGCCAAACAGCATCAAGGCCATGATCAGCCCTGCCGCTGGCCAGCCCAGCCCCTGCCAATAGCCCTGCGGCAAGAACACCACGCTGTGATAAACCATCACCAGATAGGTCGCCGGCAGCAGCCGATGCAGGCGCGCAAACCAGCGGTAAGGCACGCGCCGCCACAAAGCCACCACCACCAGCGCCACCGCAAGGTAGAGCGCCCATTCCGCCCAATCCTTGGCCGTGCCATGAAACGGCCGCAAGGCCTCCACCGCCTGGCTGGCCAAGCCCTTGGGCTTGACCATCAGCCCACTGCCGCGCAACTCCTTGACCAGCAAGCGCAAGCCGTAATGGAACAGCGCCAGGCCAATGCCCCATTCAGCCAGGCTTTTATGCAGCCGATAAGCGCGGTCCAGCCCGCCGACCCAGCGCTCCAGCCAAGGCATGCGCAAAGCCAGCACCATCGCCACAGACATCAAACCGATGGCCAGATAGCCGCTGAGATAAAGCCCATCCAGATAAACCATCCAGCGCTGCAAATCCGGCGCACCGTCCGCAGGCCAAGCTGGCAAGCCCAGCCATGCAAAGGCCAGCAGCACCAGCAGCACAAGCCAAGTGGTCGAAGCTCTCATCATCACCATCATCTTGTCGTCCTCACGTCAGCGGGCTGGGTGTCGAAGCCTGTGATGAGGATAGCAAGGCGGGCGGAGTGACGTGGTGATCTGAAACAAAGCTGAAGAAGAAACGGGCGACACCCAGGGTCATATCGCCCGTCTTGCATCGCCACTAGGGCAACCAAAGGAATTGCGATCAGCCTCCCCAACCTGGTTTGGCTGAATATGCAGAAATTCCGAGACGTGAAAATGCTGGACGAGCGCCAGACTCTCAGACGCTGAGGCACATTCCGCACCAAGCCAGTTTGTAGATATTCCGTCTGTTCCTCGTTGCGCTGCCGCTTTTCAGAGTACAGGTCTAGAAATGAAAAAGACCCCGAAGGGTCAGATCTTGCTGTTCAAGCTTGAAAGGATGCAAAGTCCTTGTAGTCAGGTTAGACGGGACTTGCTGGACATTGCTTGGTGCGCTTCAGTTCGCTGAGTCGGGCGATGCGAGCATTTGCACTTTCGAGTGCGGCATTCTTTTCCATGCTGTTGCCGATACCAAAATCACCGAGAAACGCCAGAACATCCTTTCCACTGAACTCACTTTCCTTGTTTACATGATCGATAAATCCTCGAGTTTTTGCCAAGTCAAGATCGATCTCCCGGCAGGACATTGATTCCTTCTCGTAGTCTGTCAGAGAGCCTTGTCGCCCGTATGTTTTGGTTGCGCAACCCTGGATTGCCACGAGGGCAGCAACTGACAACGTCAACGAAATGAATCGATTCATGCTCAACTTTCCTACAAATTTTGAAATGGTTACGACAGCACAACTGTCAGATCTAACGTGTTCCCTGGCGACAACTCGCACGCCCCAAAAAAATAGCAGCATGCTGTATGGCGCGGGCACGCCAAACCGTCGGAAGCAACAGATCTAGCGAAACAGATCGCCCGATCGACTGTATTTTTACAGCATTCAATTTCTGAAAAATGCAGCAACTGCCTCAAGCAGTGCTTTTCCGAGTCTCGGCTGACAAGTGAGGTCGCCATATTGAAGGCTTGTTTTGCCGTCTCGACGGCTCCCAGCGTAATTCGCGCCTCAGACTTTCCGGGAAATCCTGCAACCCCTGAAGGCAACGTGACTGCTGGACAAACTGAGCAAACGCATCCGCTGCACGCTCACACCTTTCCCGTAAACACCCGCCCCAGCCACCCCAGATACCAATCCAGGAGGCGCTGAAAACGGCTCTTCTTCGGTGCCTCATCAGCCGCAGACTCAGCAACAACTGCCGCCACCGCATAACGCGCTTGCAAAGCGGTATTGAAAGCGGAGAAGAAGTCACCGGCCATCTTCTGCGCGGCCATGTCCACCAAGCGGGAGCCGATTTGGGCGATCTTGCCGCCGACGCTGGCTTGCACGTCGTAGTGCAGCGTGGTTTCGGTGGGGCTCACGGGCTCCAGCCGAACATGGGCCGTGCCTTTGCCGTGGCCGGCGGCGCCGCCGCTGCCTTCGAAGGCAAGGTGGTAGCTGCTGGGCGGCTGCAGGTCCGAAAGCTTCAGTTTGCCCTTGAACTTGGCCTTGACCGGGCCGATGGCCACCGTCATCAAAGCCTCGAACTCATGCTCGCCGATCAGCGTGAGGCTCTCGCAGCCCGTGATGCTGGCTTGCAGCAGGGCGGCGTCGTTCAGCGCCTCCCAGGCTTGGGCTTGCGAGACAGGCAGGGTTTCTTGGCCGGTGAGGTTCATGGTGGTGGTGACTGTGTCGAGAAGGATGAGGACGTGTTCGATCTGGCGCTTGTCCGGGCGCTTTGATTTCCGCTGGCATGAGGCTGCGACAGCCGCTGCGCCAGCGCTTCCAAGCTGGCCAGATTGTGCGCCGGCAGATGTAGGCTGACTTCGGGCAGCAGGGCACGCACCCCGGCGGCCTTGGGCTCGAAGCCCTCAAAACGTAACAGCGGATTCAACCAGACCAGGCGGCGGCAGCTCAGGCGCAGGCGCTCGGCTTCAAAGGCCAGGGCGGCGCAGCGCGGATCATCCTCGCTGCCCTGCTCCAAGCCGTCAGTGATCAGCAGCACGGTGCTGTCGCTGTGCAGCAGGCGGCGGGCCCAGCGGCGGTTGAACTCTTGCAGGCAGGCGCTGATGCGGGTGCCGCCAGACCAGTCTTGCACCTGGCGCGATACCGCCGCCACGGCCAGGTCGGGGTCGCGCTGCTTGAGCAAGCGGGTGATGGGCGTGAGGCGTGTGCCGAAGACAAAGCTCTCAACCTTGGGCGCGCGGCTATTGCTGCGCGGCACGGGGTTGGCCAGGCCATGGGCCAGATGCAACAGCATGCGCGAGTAACGGCCCATGGAGCCGGAGATGTCGGCCAAGATCAGCAGCGGCGCCACCTTTTCCTTGCGTGTCTGGCGCGGCAGGGCCTGGTGCTCGCCACGCGCCTGGGCCCGCAGGCTGCCGCGCCAGTCCAGGCGACCGCGCGTGGCGGTGGCCCAGCGGCGGGTCGGGCGGGCCTCCAGCAGCCAGCTGCCTTGCAACTGCGCCAGCAGGCGCTTGGCGGCGATCCACTCTTGCGCCGACATGGTGTCGAAGTCTTGCTGGCGCAGCACTTCGCGCGCGCTCCAACTCAAACGGGCGTCGATTTCAATCTGCTGCTCAGGCTCGGGCACTTTGGCCTGCGGGCCGGGCGCATGCGGGAACAGGGCCTGGGCCAGGCGCCGGTTCTCCGGCAGGGCCGGCGTGCCGGGCTTGGCCTGGGCTTGCGGCAAGAGCATGCGCATGATGCGGCCGAGCAGATCGGGGTCGCGCCAGAAGATGGCAAAGGCTTGGTCGAACAGGGGCCGGTGCTCGGCCCGGTCGATCAGGCAGGCGGCCAGGGTGGCGTGAAAGTCTTGGCGTGATTCCAGCCCCGCCAGTTGCAGGGCCTGCAAGCTCAGCAAGACGCGGTCGCTGCCCACCGCCATGCCGGCCTGGCGCAGCACGCGGGCGAAGTGCATGACGTTTTGCGCCAGATAACCTTCTGCCTCAGCAGGGGCCGGCGCTGGGTTCTCAGCCACGATCAAGTGCCATCACACAAGCTCACCCACCCTCAGCCACCCGCAACTGCTCCAGCAGCCGCGCGGCTTCGGAGCCCTGCACCCGGGCGATGTCGTCCTGGTACTTGAGCAGCACGCCTAGGGTGTCGTGCAGGGTGGCGGGGTCCAGCACCAGGGCGTTCAACTCCAGCAGCGCACGCGACCACTCGATGGTTTCGGCCACGCCGGGCAGCTTGTACAAATCCAGCCGGCGCAAGCCCTGGATGAAGGCGACGATCTGGCGCGCCAACGCGGCGGGCGCCTCGGGCACGCGCAGGCGCAAGATCTCCAGCTCGGTGGCTGCATCCGGAAAGTCCACCCAGTGATAGAGGCAGCGGCGTTTGACGGCGTCGTGAATCTCCCGCGTGCGGTTGGAGGTGATGACGACGATGGGCGGCGTTAGGGCCTTGACGAGGCCCAGCTCGGGGATGGTGATCTGAAAGTCGCTCAGCACCTCCAGCAAAAAGGCTTCGAAGGGTTCGTCGGCGCGGTCCAGCTCATCGATCAGCAGGACGGGTGCCACCGCATTGGCCGGGTCAATCGCCTGCAGCAAGGCGCGCTTGATGAGGAAGCGCGGGGCGAACAGATCGCGGCTCAGTTCCTCCCGCGAGGCCTGGCCCTCGGCCAGCTTGATCTCCAGCATCTGGCGGGCGTAGTTCCACTCGTAGGCGGCACCGGCCAGGTCCAGCCCTTCATAGCACTGCAGCCGAATCAGTGGCCGGCCCAGCATGGCCGCCAGGGTCTTGGCGATCTCGGTCTTGCCGGTGCCGGGCTCGCCTTCCAGAAACAGCGGGCGCTGCAGTCGCAAGGCTAAGAAGGTGGCGGTGGCCAGCGCGCGCTGGGCCACATAGCCCTGCGCGCGCAGCGCCGCCGCGGTGTCGTCAATGCTGGCGGGTAGCAGCGCGGAACTCACGCCGCCCCTGCCACCGCCCGCCCGGCCAGCACGGGGATCAGCGCCGCGCGGTAAGCGGGCGAGCCATGCAGGTCCTGGTTCAAGCCATCGGCGCTGACGGTGATGGCGGCCGTGGCGCCCGGGCTCCAGTTGCTGCCCAGCGCCGCCTCCAGCTGCGGCTCGCGGAACACGCCCGGCCCTGCACCGGTGACGGCCACGCGCACGCCCGCCGCAGTCTTCGCCACGAAGACGCCGACGATGGAAAAGCGCGAGGCCGGCTGCTTGAACTTCTGCCAACCCGCCTTGGCAGGCACCGGGAAGCTCACCGAGGTGATGATCTCGCCGGGCTGCAGCGCGGTTTCGTACATGCCTTTGAAAAAGTCATCCGCCGCGATGCTGCGCCGGTCGGTGTGCACCGTGGCCGCCAAGGCCAGCACGGCGGCGGGGTAGCAGGCGGCCGGGTCGTTATTAGCCAGGCTGCCGCCCAGGGTGCCGCGGTTGCGAACCTGGCGGTCGCCGATGCGGCCGGCCAAGTCGGCCAGGGCCGGAATGGCGCTCTGCACTTCTTTGGACGCGGCCACCGTGGCGTGCGTGGTCATGGCACCGATGACCAGCTTGCCGCCGTCCAGCCGGATGCCTTTCAGATCGGCCAGGCCGCTAAGGTCAATCAAAGCCTCTGGCGCGGCCAGGCCCAGCTTGATGGCGCCTAGCAAGGACTGACCCCCGGCGATCAGCTTGGCCTCGTCTTTGGCGCCGGCCTGGGCGGCTTCGGCCACCGAGCCCGCTTGTGTGTAGGTGAATGTCATGGCGTGTGTCTCCCTTGCGCTCAGCGATTGGCCTGCATGGCTTGCCACACCGCATGCGGGGTGGCGGGCATGGGCACATCCTTGACGCCGATGGCGTCGCAAATGGCGTTGATCACCGCAGGCGGCGAGCCGATGGCGCCCGCCTCGCCGCAGCCCTTCACACCCAGCGGGTTGTGGCTGCAGGGCGTGCCCTTGGCGGTCTTGATCTGGAAGCTGGGCAAGTCGTCGGCGCGCGGCATGGCGTAGTCCATATAGCTGCCGGTCAGCAACTGACCGCTTTCCTTGTCGTAAATGCCGTGCTCCAGCAGAGCCTGGCCGATGCCTTGGGCGATGCCGCCTTGCACCTGGCCTTCCACGATCATCGGGTTGACGATATTGCCGAAGTCGTCCACCGCGCTGAAGCGGTCCACCCGCACCTGGCCGGTGGCGGGGTCCACCTCGACCTCGCAGACATAGCTGCCTGCGGGGTAGGTGAAATTGGTGGGGTCGTAGAAGGCGTTCTCGTTGAGGCCGGGTTCCAACTTGTCGAGCGGGTAGTTGTGCGGCACATAGGCCGTCAGCGAGACCGAGGCGAAGGGCACGCTCTTGTCGGTGCCGGCGACCTTGAAGACTCCGTTCTCAAACTCGATGTCGGTATCGGCCGCTTCCAGCAGATGGGCAGCGATCTTCTTGCCCTTGGCGATCACCTTGTCCACCGCTTTGACGATGGCCGTGCCGCCCACCGAGAGCGAGCGGCTGCCGTAAGTGCCCATGCCGAACAGCACCTTGCCAGTGTCGCCATGCTCGATGCTGACGTCTTCGATCGGGATGCCCAGCTTGTCGGCCACCACCTGCGCGAAGGTGGTTTCGTGACCCTGGCCGTGGGAGTGCGAGCCGGTGAAGATGGTCACCTTGCCGGTGGGGTGCACGCGCACCTCGCCAGCCTCGAACAAGCCCGCCCGTGCACCCAGGGCGCCGGCGATATTGGACGGGGCCAGGCCGCAGGCTTCGATGTAGGTGGAATAACCCAGGCCGCGTTTGAGCCCCTTGGCCTCACTGGCGGCGCGGCGGGCGGGGAAGCCGGCCACATCGGCCAGTTCCTGCACGGCGTCGAGCGTGGCGTCGTAGTCGCCCACGTCGTAGGTCAGGCCCACCGGCGTGGGGTAGGGGAAGGTTCGGATGAAGTTGCGGCGGCGCAGCTCGGCGGGGTCAATGCCCAATTCCTTGGCAGCCGTCTCCACCAAACGCTCCACCACATAAGTGGCTTCGGGTCGGCCGGCACCCCGGTAGGCATCCACCGGCGCGGTGTTGGTGAACACGCCAGTGACCTCGGCATAAATCGCCGGGGTGGTGTACTGGCCGGCCAGCAAAGTGGCGTAAAGAATGGTCGGCACGCTGCTGGCAAAGGTGGACAGATAAGCGCCCAGATTGGCCGTGGTGTGCACCCGCATCGCCAGGAACTTGCCCTGCGCGTCCAGCGCCAGCTCGGCCACGGTGGCGTGGTCGCGGCCGTGGGCGTCGCTCAAAAAGGCTTCGCTGCGGTCGGCGGTCCATTTGATCGGGCGGCCAACTTGCTTGCTGGCCCAGGTCAGCGCGGTTTCTTCGGCATACAAAAAGATCTTGGAGCCAAAGCCGCCGCCCACATCCGGCGCCACCACGCGCACCTTGTGCTCAGGGATGCCCAGCACGAATGCGCACATCAGCAGCCGCGCCACATGCGGGTTCTGGCTGGTGGTGTAGAGGGTGTAGCTCTCGTCGCCGGGGTTGTAGCTGGCGTTGGCAGCCCGTGGCTCAATGGCGTTAGGGATCAGGCGGTTATTGCAGTACTGCAGCTTGGTGACATGGGCCGCGCCGGCAAAGGCCTGGTCGGTGGCGGCCTTGTCGCCGCAGCCCCAGGTGTAGCAGACGTTGCCGGGCGCCTCGTCGTGCACCTGGCCGCTGGACTGGGTGGCGCTGGCGGTGTCCACCACCGGGGTCAGCTCCTCATAGTCCACCATGATCAGCTGCGCCGCGGCCTTGGCCTGGGCATAGGTTTCAGCCACCACCAGGGCAAGGGCGTCGCCGACATAACGCACTTTGCCATCGGCCAGGATGGGGTGCTTGGGCTCCTTCATCGGCGAGCCGTCCAGGCTGTTGATGAGCCAGCCGCAAGGCAGGCCGCCAACGGCACGGAAATGCTCGCCGGTGAAGATGGCCAACACGCCTTCAGCAGCCTCGGCCGCCGCGACGTCGATGGCCTTGATGCTGGCATGCGCGTAGGGCGAGCGCAGGAAGTAGGCGTAGCTTTGGCGCGGCAGCACCAAGTCATCGGTGTACTGGCCGCGGCCGGTCAGAAAGCGGGCGTCTTCGCGGCGGCGGATGCTTTGGCCGATCAGGCCTTGTTGGGGCGCGTTCATCACTGGCCTCCCTTCATCGCGGCGGCGCCGGTCTGTACCGCACGCACGATGTTTTGGTAGCCGGTGCAGCGGCAGATATTGCCCTCCAGCGCTTCACGCACCTGCGTCTCGGAATGGCAGCCGTGGTGTTGCACCAGGTCCACCGCGCTCATCACCATGCCGGGGGTGCAGAAGCCGCATTGCAGGCCATGGCATTCTTTGAAGGCGGCTTGCATGGGGTGCAGGCTGCCGTCAGCGGCGGCCAGGCCTTCGATGGTGCGCAGCTCGGCGCCGTTGGCTTGTACCGCAAGCAGGGTACAGCTCTTCACGGCGCGGCCGTTGAGATGGATGGTGCAAGCACCGCATTGGCCGGTGTCGCAGCCCACATGGGTGCCCGTCAGGGCCAGGTCTTCGCGCAGAAATTGCACCAGCAATTGATCGGTCTCGACCGTGCGCGTCAGCGTCTTGCCATTTACCTTGAGCGTGATTCTCTGACTCATCTCGTCTCCTAGTTTTTTTCACCAAGCGGCAGCACGCATCCTCGCGGCTGCACCGCCGCCGCGCTATCCGCCGTTTACCCGTATGTATATGCATACAGCTTCTGTTACGCGGACGGTTTTTCAGCGGCGGCGCACCAAGCCGGCGGCAGGCGTTTAGCATCGGCCTATGGACAATCTTGATTTGACGGTTTTGCGCCAGGTCAGCCAGTGGCTGGCCGAAGGCCGCGGCGTGGTGCTGGGCACCATCACCCGCACCTGGGGTTCGGCCCCGCGCCCGGTGGGCTCGGTGGTGGCATTGCGTGATGACGGGCAGATTGCCGGCTCGGTGTCCGGCGGCTGCATTGAAGACGACCTGGTGGCCAAGGTGCGTGAAGGTGCGATGCACCTGAGCCGGCCCCAGCTCTTGCGCTACGGCATCGGCGCCGAGGAAGCCAATCGCTTTGGCCTGCCCTGTGGCGGCACGCTGGAGTTGATGCTGGAGCCGCTATCGGCCCCCGGCTCACAAATCGACGCCCTGCTGCAGCGCCTGGAGCGCGGTGAGCGGGTGCGGCGCGTCTTGGACCTGGCCAGTGGCGAAGTCAGCCTGGGCGAGGCGCAAGCGGGTGCCGATGTGGTGCTGCTGACCGAGCACAGCCTGTGCACCCACCACGGCCCGCAGTGGCGTTTGCTGATCATCGGCGCGGGGCAGATGACGCAGTACCTGGCCGATATGGCCAAGGCGCTGGACTATCAGGTGCTGATCTGCGACCCGCGCGAGGAGTACACGCTGAATGTGCCCGGCTGCACGCTCAGCCGCGAGATGCCGGACGACTGCGTGCAAGCCTTCGCGCCGGACGGCCACAGCGCCATCGTCGCCCTCACCCATGACCCCAAGCTCGATGATTTGGCCTTGATGGAGGCGTTGCGCAGCCCGGCGTTTTACGTCGGCGCCATCGGCTCACGCGTCAACCAGGCCAAACGGCGGGCGCGCTTGGCCGAGCATTTCGACCTCAGCGAAGAACAGCTGGCGCGGCTGCATGGGCCGGTGGGCTTGAACATCGGCGCGCGCACGCCGCCGGAAATTGCCTTGTCCATCCTGGCGCATATGACGGCGCAACGATATGGGGTGACGATTTAACCCAATCCCACAGCACACAGCAGGCCCAGCACTTCGAGCCTTGGCGCCGCCCGGTCAACGGGGGCGCACCAGCAGGGTCTCGAAGCCTTTTTCCGAACCCGGAGCTCGACACCCATCATGGACAAAGCACACCACCGTTTTCACGAGCTGTTTGCGCAACTGGGCCTGCCCCATGACCCGCTCAGCATTTATGACTTCCTGACCTTGCACGCGCCGCTGGCGCCGGAAGTCCGCTTGGCCGATGCCCCCTTCTGGAGCCCGGCGCAGGCCGAGATGCTGCGCCAGCAGCGCTGCGACGACGCCGACTGGGCTGAGTTGGTTGACCAGTTGGATGCCTCGCTGCGCTACAACGGTTGAGCCCGGAACAGGCCGCCTCGGGAGCAGCAGCAAGCCTGCTCAGGGGAACACGGTCATGAACAAATAGGTCGCAAAGATCGCCAGGTGCACCACGCCTTGCAGCACCGTGGTGCGGCCGGTGCCCAGTGACAGCGTGGCCACCAGCAGCGACAACATCACCAGCACGATGGAGGCGGGGTCCAGGCCCAGGGTGAGTTGCCAGCCATTGGCAATCGCCACCAAGGCGACGACCGGAATGGTCAGGCCAATGCTGGCCAGGGCCGAGCCCAGGGCCAGGTTGAGGCTGGTCTGCAAGAGATTGGCCTTGGCGGCACCCAAGGCGGCCAAGCCTTCGGGCAGCAAAACGATGGCCGCAATGATCACGCCCACCAAGGTGGCCGGCGCGCCGATGGCCGCAACGCCAGCCTCAATCAAGGGCGAGATCGACTTGGCCAGCAAAACCACGGCCGCCAGGCCCAGCACCAACAAGCCGGCGCTGATCCACGCGGCGCGCGTGCTGGGCGGGGCCACGTGGGCGTCGTCGCCCGCCACGGCGGCATCCTCGGGCGAGGGCAAAAAGTAATCGCGGTGGCGAATCGTCTGGATGAACAGAAACGCCGCATACAGCAGCAGGCAAATCACCGCGATGAAGCCCAGCTGGCTATTGCTGTAAACCGGGCCGGGCACGCTGCTGGTGAACACCGGCAAAACCATGGTCAACACCACGATGGCGGCCAAGGTACTCAGCGCCGCGTTGACGCCCTTGATCTCGAAGCGCTGCTCCAGATGCCGGTGCCCGCCCACCAGCAAGCAGATGCCGACGATGCCGTTGAGGATGATCATTACCGTGGCGAACACCGTGTCGCGTGCCAGCGTGGTGGCCGATTCGCCGCCGGCCAGCATCAGCGTGACGATCAGCGCCACCTCGATGGCCGTGATGGCACCCGCCAGAATCAGGCTGCCCAGCGGCTCGCCCACCCGATGCGCCACCACCTCCGCGTGATGCACGGCGGCCAGCACGCCGCCCAGCAGGCCGGCGATCATCAAGCCCTGGTAAATCATGCCCAGGCTTTGGCCCAGACCCATGGCCTGACCACCCAGCAAAAGCCAGCCGATCACGGGGGCGGCAATGGTCCAGAGTGGCTGCGGGGCATGGGCTTGTGGCATTGATGACTGTCCTTGAACTTCTGAAATTGAACGAGCGGCCGGCTGGGCTGGCCGCCCGCTTGGCCCCTGACTTCTGCGCAGACCTTGGGGCTGATGTGGCGTCCGGCTTGTGGCCGGCGACTACCCGCCCCTCATCGCGCGGGGTAGGCCCATCAATATAACCGCCGAGTTTGGCGGTACGACGAGCAGCGCGGCGGGGAGCAGACGCCGCCCACAGCGCACAGGCCAACACGGCGCCCAACGTGGCGCGGTCTTTCGTTATGTAGTCAGTTATATTTCGAGCCTCAACAGCTTCTCACCGCCAAGCCATGTTGCTGCGCAACGCCCTGACCCGCCTTTCCTTTTTGCTGCTGAGCAGCCTGGCCGGCTTGGCGCCTGCGGCTCAGGCCGGCGAGTTGACCGTCTCGGCAGCCTCCAGCCTCAGCAATGCCTTCAAGGAGCTGGCGCCGGGTTTTGAAGAGCAGCAGCCGGGCAGCAAGCTGCTGTTCAACTTCGCCGCCTCTGACGCCTTGCTGGCCCAAATCGCCAAGGGCGCGCCGGTGGATGTGTTCGCCGCGGCCGACCAGATCAGCATGGACCGGGCGCAAGCGCAGGGCTTGCTGGCCCCGGGCAGCCGGCGCAACTTCACCCGCAATCAGCTGGTGCTGATCAGCGCGGCGGGCGTGACGCCGCCGAAGTCCCTCGCCGACTTGCAAACCCCCGCCTTCAGCCTCCTGGCGCTGGGCCGCCCCGAGGGCGTGCCAGCCGGCCGTTATGCCAAGAGCGCGCTGGAGGCAGCCGGCCTGTGGACCGCCCTCGCCCCCAAGGCGGTTTACGCCCAGAACGTGCGCCAGGCGCTGGACTATGTGGCGCGCCGTGAGGCCGAGGCCGGCATCGTCTACGCCACCGACGCCGCCCAGGCCGCTGACAAGGTCAAGACCGCCTTCAGCATCCCCACGGCCGAGCCGATTCTTTACCCCGCCGCCATCGTGAGCGGCAGCGCTAACGCCAAGCTCGCCGGGCAGTTCCTCAGCTATCTGCAGAGCCCCGGCGCCCAGGCCGTGCTGGCTCGCCACGGTTTTCTGGCGCCCTGAAGGCAGAGATGGGTGACTCAGCGTTGTTCTCAGCCTTGCAGGCCAGCTGGCCCGCACTGGCGCTTTCGCTCAAGGTGGCCTTGTGGGCCACTGGGCTGAATTTGCTGCTGGGCACGGCGGCCGGCTTCGCGCTGGCGCGGCTGCGGGTGTTTCCCGGCCGCGAGCTGCTCGATGCTCTGCTGACCCTGCCCATGGTCTTGCCGCCCACGGTGCTGGGCTACTACCTGCTGGTGCTGATCGGCAAGCGCGGGCCGTTGGGTGCCTGGTTGTTCGAGCATTTCGGCATCACCCTGATCTTCAGCTGGCAAGGCGCGGTGATTGCCGCAACCCTGGTGTCCTTCCCACTGGTGATGAAGTCGGCCCGCGCTGCGTTTGAAAACCTCGACCCACAACTGGCCCAGGCCGCCCGCGTGCTGGGCTTGAGCGAGGCGGCGCTGTTCTTCCGCGTTAGCCTGCCGCTGGCCTGGCGCGGCATTCTGGCCGGGCTGCTGCTGGCCTTCGCGCGAGCGCTGGGTGAGTTCGGCGCCACGCTGATGGTGGCGGGCAGCATCCCCGGGCGCACGCAAACCCTGTCCATCGCCGTCTACGAGGCGGTGCAAAGCGGGCAGGATGAGCTGGCCAACAGCTTGGTGATCATCATCTCCATCACCTGCGTGGCGGTGCTGCTAGCCGCCGGTCGTTTGGCGCCGGCCACGCGGAGGGCCGAGGCGTGATCGAAGTCCACATCAGCAAGCGCATCAGCGCCAAGTTCAGCCTCGATGTCAGCTTCCACAGCCAGGCGCGCAACACCGTCATCTACGGTCCCTCCGGCGCGGGGAAGAGCCTGACGCTGCAGGCCATCGCCGGCCTGCTTCGGCCCGACAGCGGGCGCATCGCCTTCCAAGGCCAAACCCTGTTCGCGGCGGGCGAAGCCGAGGTGCCGGCACGCGAGCGCGGCTTTGCCTATCTGTTCCAGGATTACGCGCTCTTCCCCCAGCTCACCGTGGCGCAGAACATTGCCTTCGGCCTGCAGCGCGGCTGGTTCAACCCCAGCGCCCGCAAGGCCGCCGCCCTAACCGCCGTTCAGCATTGGCTGGAGCGCCTGGAGCTGAGCCCGCTGGCCCAGCAGCTGCCGCATCAACTCTCGGGCGGCCAGCGCCAGCGCACGGCCTTGGCGCGCGCCCTGATCACCCAGCCGCGCGCCCTGCTGCTGGACGAACCTTTTTCGGCCCTGGACCCCGAGTTGCGCGGCCGTCTGCGCGAGAGCTTGCAAGCCCTGCTGGCCGAACTGCAGATTCCGCTGCTGATGATCACCCACGACCCGGACGACTTGGCCTTGTTCGGCGACACCCAATTGCTGCTGCGCGGCGGCCGCATCGTCAGGAACCCCGATGAGCCCGAGCACGACTGAAGACCCCCAGCTCCAGCTGGCCGCCGAACTGCGTTTGCGCCTGCAAGGCCAAGACCTGGGCGGCAGCCGCCAGCTGGCCTTGCTGGCGCAGATCGCGGCGCTGGGCTCACTCACCCAGGCGGCCAAGGCGGTGGGCTATAGCTACAAGGGTGCCTGGAACGCGATTGAGCTGATGAGCAATCTGGCGGGTGAGCCGCTGCTGGAGCGCCTGGCCGGCGGCAAAGGCGGGGGTTTTAGCCGCCTGACGCCACGGGGCGAGGCCCTGGTGGCCAACTACGCGTTGATCCAGCAAGAACACGCCCGCTTCATCGCGCGCCTCAACACCCAAGCCCAAGGCTTGCACGCCGACTACGCCCTGATGGGCAGCATTGCCATGAAAACCAGCGCCAGAAACCAGTTTGCCGGGACGGTCAGCGAGATGCGCCCCGGCGCGGTGAATGACGAGATCACGCTGAGCATCATCGGCGGCCAGCAGATCGTGGCCAGCGTCACCCGCGAGAGCCGGCTTGAGCTGGGGCTGACGCTGGGCGCCAAGGCCTTCGCGCTGGTGAAGGCCTCCAGCATCATCCTGATGACCGGCGAGCAAGACGTGAAGTTGTCAGCTCGCAACCAGCTGAAGGGTCAGGTCTTGCGCCTGCAGCCCGGCGCCGTCAATTGCGAGGTGGTGCTGGAACTTGCCGGCGGGGGCACCGTGGCCGCCATCGTCACCCAAACCAGCGCCGACAGCCTGGGCCTGTGCCCCGGCATGGCGGCGACTGCACTGTTCAAAGCCTCCAGCGTGATCATCGGCGTGGCCGCCTGATTGCCCCAGGGCGGCATGCCAGCTCAGCCTGGCGATAGAGGCCAGCAAAACCACGGCATATGCCAGCATCGCGCTGCCCGGTTCCTGCAGATACTTGGCGCTTCCATTAGCGCTTCCGGTGACGCGCGCGCATCATCCTCCGCAACACCATTGCCACCCCCCGTCCAACATGCCGCCCAAATTTGTCAGCAGCTTTAGGCCTGCAAAGCGCGTCTTACATGCCGCGGTGATCTCGGCGGCCCTGTTGACACCAGCCCTGGCCGAAGCTCAGCCCAGCGTGCGCGAACAGGAAATGGCTGAATGCAGGCCCGGAGAAATCAGCACCTGGGGTGACGGCAAAGACCGTGCGGCCGTGGCGACCAAGCTGGTGTTTGTTTACGACCATCGCGGCGCAGCGCCTCAGTTCAACGAGCGCGCGGTGCTGACCGCGCTCGAGCGGGCGGCCGAGGCCTGGTCGGCCTGCGGTGTGCCGGGGCTGGTGGTGCGCGGCGAGATGACGCCCGCACTGATGGCAGCCAACCCCGGCAATGTGCTGGTGCTGTGGAGCGATGCCGAAACCCGCGGCAGCTTCGCCCTGGCCAATCTGACCCAGCGCCGCCTGGCCCTGAGCCCGGCGGGCTTTGAGCTGCTGAAGCGCCGCAACCCCAGGCACCCTGCGGGCGAAACCCTGCAGATGACCATCTCGCATGAGATGGGCCACCTCTACGGCCTGATGGCGCATTCACGCCGCTGCGTCGATGTGACCTCGTACTACGACGACGGCAAGGGCCAGCACTGCCTGGCCCGCGACCCCAGCCAGCTCAAAACCGTCACCGAATACCGCGCCCAGCTGCCCACCGCTTGCGACATTCAGCGTTGCCGGGCCGCTAATGGCGCGGACAAGGGCAAAGGCCCCGCAGGACGCTGACGGCCCAAGCGGCGCGCAAGCTGATCGATTGATGAACTTACTGCGAGCCGTAAATCATCAAGGCCGACATCAGGCAGGCCATAGGCTCGCGCTGCTCGGCCGGCAGGCTGCGCTGCAGCCAGATGCGCCCAGGGTGCTGCACCTCGACGGCGGCCACACCGGTGCCGCTGCCTTCACGTTCGACCCGGTAGCCCGAGGCCGGTGACTTGAGTCCGCCGCGATGCCGGCCAAAGCTGTACTGCTGCACTTCGTAGCGGCTGGCGTCGATCAGCAAGGCACCACGCAAGGGGCGCCATTCATCGTCCAGATCGAAACTGACTTCGCGCTCCTTGTTGTCGCTGCGGCAGCTGCAGCGCAAATTGCCCCGGTCATCTTCCAGATTGCCGACATTGCCGATCTGCACGAGGCGCTGCTGCGCGCGGTAGTCGCAGCGGCCCTGCCAGTGATCGGCCGTGCCGTTGAACTCAAAGCGGAATCCTGAGCTGCTCTTCTGCACCGTGACATTGCCCAGCGTGGTGCTGCTGCTCGAGTCCCAACCGCGTTTGACCTCGGTTACCCGGTAGGGGCCGACGTCGAAAGACTCATCCACCAGCGCGCCGATAAAGCTGCTGCGATTGGCCACCTCCAGCACATCGGCGTTGGGCGCAATGTCTGGCGGCGGGGTCATGCGGGCGGTGGGGAACGCACACCCACTCAGCAGCAGGCTCAAGAGCGCAGCGGCGCCAGCAGCCGTGTAGCGCGAGGCCGTGATTGGCGCGGGCTTGTCAATGGGGGAATGGTGCTGCATTAGTGGCGCTCAAGCTGGCGGTGAAGGTGAGCTGCTAACGGCTCGTTGGCGCTGGCGGTGGACCGTGCCGGGAAAAGTACCGCATTGTCATATGCCGCCCGTGACAGCACCGCTGGCGCGACCGCCCGCCACAGCCGTGTAGACACCTAGATCTAGCCACGCAGTTCTGCAATTGCTGCAGTGCACAATACTCGCTCTGCCATCAGCTTCAGCAAAGGGTCAGGCATGCGACGTGTTGTGTTCAATCAAAAGGGCGGCGTGGGTAAATCCACCATCACCAGCAACCTCGCGGCCATCGCGGCGCAGCAGGGCTTGCGCACCTTGGTGGTGGACCTGGACGCGCAGGGCAACTCCACCCGCTATCTGCTGGGTGAAGCCGCCGATGAGGCCGGCCAGCGAGGCGCGGCGGAGTTCTTCGAATCCACCCTGAGCTTCAGCGTGCGGCCGCCCAAGATGGCCGATTTCATCAGCGCCAGCCCCTGGGAGAACCTGCATGTCATGCGCTCCAGCCCCAAGCTGGAAGAGCTGCACAGCAAGCTGGAAAGCCGCTACAAGATCTACAAGCTGCGCGAGGCCTTGCAAGGCTTGAGCGAAGACTACGACCAGATCTGGATCGACACGCCGCCGGCGCTGAACTTCTACACCCGCTCCGCCCTGATCGCGGCGGACAGTTGCCTGATCCCTTTTGACTGCGACGATTTCTCGCGCCGCGCCCTCTACGGCTTGTTGGACAGCGTGAAAGAAATCCAGGCCGACCACAACCGCGAACTCGCCGTGGAAGGCATTGTGGTGAACCAGTTCCAGCCGCGCGCCAGCCTGCCGCAGCGCACGGTGCAAGAGCTGATCGACGAAGGCCTGCCGGTGCTGCAGCCCTACCTCAGCGCCAGCGTCAAGATCAAGGAATCGCACGAGCTGGCTCGGCCTATGATCCATCTGGATCCGCGCCACAAGCTCACGCAGGAGTACATGGCGCTGTTTGAATCGCTGCCATAACTTCAAGAGTCCACACCATGACCCAGGCGCAAGCCGTTTCGGAACAACTGGCCGCCCGCTTTCAACTCGAAGGCGTGCGCGATGTGGAATGCATCTTCCCGGATGTGTCCGGCTATCCGCGCGGCAAGCTCATGCCCGCAGCCAGCTTTGCACGCGGCCATGAGTTGCGCATTGCCCAAGCCATTGCCATGCAATGCGTGACCGGCGAGTATTCCTACGACCCGATCTTCCCTGACGCCGACCCCGATGTGCGCCTGCTGCCCGACCTGAGCACCCTCAGGCCCGTGCCCTGGGCGAGCCGGCCGCGGTATATGGCCATTCACGATTGCCTGGAGCTCAGCGGCCCCTGGAGCGGCCAGCTCTCGCCGCTGGCGCCGCGCAGCCTGCTCAAGCACGTGCTGGCGCGCTACCACGCGCTGGGCCTGCAACCGGTGGTGGCACCCGAGATCGAGTTTTATCTCTGCGCCGCCAATCACGACCCCGCCCAGCCCTTGAGCGCCCCGATCGGCCGCAGCGGCCGGGCCGAGGCCGGCCACTCGGCATTCAGCCTCAATATGCTCAATGAGCTGGCGCCCTTCTGGGACGAATTCCACGCCGCCATCGACACCCTGGGCATTGCCGCCGACACCTGGATCCACGAAGTGGGCCGCACCCAGTACGAAATCAATCTGCTGCACGACGACCCCGTCACCGTGGCCGACCAAGCCTTTTTGTTCAAGTACGCGGCCAAGGAAGTGGCGCTCAAACACGGCCTCAACGCGGTGTTCATGGCCAAGCCCATCAGCGGTGAGGCCGGCAGTTCCATGCATCTGCACCAGAGCATCGTCGACGCCGGCGGCAACAACATCTTCTCCGCGCCGGACGGCAGCGCCACCCCAGCTTTCTTCCAGTTCATCGCCGGGCTGCAGCGCTACACACCTGAGCTGATGCTGATCTACGCGCCCTTCATCAACTCCTACCGGCGCTATGTGAGTGGCAGCCAAGCCCCGGTCAACCTGCACTGGGGCCACGACAACCGCACCGCCGGCCTGCGCATCCCCGGCAGCGGCCCGGCCGCCCGCCGAGTAGAAAACCGCATCGCTGGCGCCGACGCCAACCCTTATCTGGCCATCGCCGCCTCACTCGCCGCCGGCCTGACCGGCATGCAAGAAGGCCTGCGCCCCACCGAACCCCTGGTCGGCAACGCCTACGACCACGCCCACGACCTGCCCCGCAGCTTCATCCACGCCCACCAAGCCATGGCCCTGAGCGAAGGCGCCGCCCGCCTGCTGGGGGCGGAGTTTGTGCAAGGCTATCTGTCGGTCAAAGGCCTGGAGTTCGAGAGCTTCCAGAACGAGATCAGCGCCTGGGAGAGGCGGTTCTTGTTGCCGCAGGTTTAGGCGAGGCTGGGCGACCGCCGGGATGGCGGGCGCTTGGCTTCGGGAGGAGGCTGGCTTTGGCGAATTGGCTTTAGGGAACTGAGCCGGTCTCTCGGCGACGGCCGGGTGCTCACTGTGCGCCGGCCTATGGAATTCCCTTGCGAGATCGTCATGCAAAGGTGCTAAAAGTTTAGTTTTACGCGGAGGCACAGCATGCGCGCATTCGTCAAGCGAATCCCGGTCGTCGGACCAATTGCCCAGTCCATGTATCGCTGGTTAATGCCCCGCGAACAACCGAGCTTTGCCAACACCGGCGACTATTGGCAGCAACGCTACACCCGTGGCGGCAATTCTGGTGATGGCTCCTACGGCAAGCTGGCCGAGTTCAAGGCCGAGATCCTGAACGCAGCCGTTGAGGAATTCGGTAGTGCTTCGGTGATCGAGTTCGGCTGCGGTGACGGCAACCAACTGACCTTGGCGAACTACCCCGCCTACACGGGCATCGATATCAGTGCAACAGCCGTAGGCCTTTGTCGCGAGCGCTTCGCGGGGGATGCGAGCAAGCGTTTCATGGCATTGGGTGACTATGTCGGCGAGCATGCCGACTTGGCGCTATCGCTGGACGTGATCTACCACTTGGTCGAGGATGGTGTTTACGACGCCTACCTCGAACGACTTTTCAGCGCCGCCCAGCGGCATGTGATCATCTACTCCTCGAACTTTGAGCGGCCTGCAACTGCTCAGGCCCCACATGTCCGCCATCGTGAGTTTCTACGCACGATCCAGCAACGCTACCCTGAGTGGGCACTTGAGCGGCATATTGCGAACCGATATCCCTTCCGGGAAGAGGACGGCAGCGGTTCGACGGCAGACTTCTTTTTCTTCGCCAAACGAGTCCAATGAGTCGACTTGCTTGGCTGGACACAGCCAAAGGCATAGGCATCATTGCGGTCGTTGCCGGCCATGTGTTCAGCAATCGGCAAGTTGCCGATCTGATTTACCTCTGGCACATGCCCTTGTTCTTCTTCCTGAGCGGCTACCTGTTCTCGCCGCGGCCGAGCCTAGCTTTCGCGGTGAAAAAGGCGAAGCATTTGCTGGTGCCATACCTTGCCTTTTTGCTCGTGCTGTCGCTGCCGCAACTCCTGGCGGGCGACTTGAACCACGTGCGAAAGATGATCTTTGGCGGGCGCTTGCTTACAGGAACGTTTGGGACGTTTTGGTTCATTCCAGTCCTGTTTCTGACTCAGCAATTGGCCAACTATCTGTTCCCGCGTCTTAGCATCAATGCGCAAGCAGCGTTGGTCGCGGCCTGCATTGCAGTGGCGGCCCTGATCCCTCCGGGCCTAAGCGTTCCATGGGCCCTTGATGTGATGCTGTTCACGTTGCCAGTGTTTTGGCTCGGCACCCGCTGCAAAGGACATGATCCCAGCAATGGCGTAGTGTCGGCTGTAGGCGTCATTGGGTTAGTGTTTTGCGCTACTGGCCTGTTACCGCCGCTCGACCTCAAAGCCGGGCAATACGGCCTGCCGATATTGACCCTTACCTTTTCGGTAACTGCGGTTTACCTCGTCTGCCAAGTCAGCCGCATTCAATCGCCATTGAGCCGCCCACTGCAAGCACTCGGCGGGGCATCCATGACGATCATGTTCCTCCACCAGGCGGTTTTCCGGGGGATTCGTGACGGCCTGCACTGGACCAACAACGAAACACTCCTGTTCGGGATCGCGCTTACCGTTCCATTTGCTTTGCATCAGTTGCTGGCACGCACAGCATTGACGCGGCAACTATTCCTCGGCGAGGCGCGTATCCAGGGCTCCGGCTAAGGCCTCAGAATTCCAGGCGCCAAAAACCAACACGAGGACAGACTGCAATAGGCCTGGCACATGCCATGTTTCAGTTATCAAATCGTCAATCCTCTCCGGCTAACAGCCATGAAAGAGAGAAGGGCAGCGTTTGCGCATGGCACCCCAAAAGTGAGCACCGCGTAACCGCTCCAGGGGCGCCTCTTCCGCACTCATCGCTACCAACCCCCTTGGCGAAAACCTGTACACCGCAACCCCGCCCCACCTCCTCATAATCCGGCACCCCAGCTCCCACGGAGTGACAGTGCCATGGCCGCATCCAAGCCGCAGCTCTTGCTTGACTATGTCTATGCGCATGAGGCGCAGCAGCCGGAGCAGATTTACCTGAGCCAGCCGCTGGGCGGCGGGCAGGTGCAGGACTTCAGCTGGGCGAGCACGTTGGACCAAGCTCGCCGCATGGCGGCGCATTTGCAGAGCTTAGGCTTGCCGCCGGGGGCGCGGATTGCCATCCTGTCGAAGAACTGCGCGCACTTCATCATGGCGGAGCTGGCGATCTGGATGGCGGGGGGCTGCACGGTGGCGATCTTCCCGACCGAAACCGCGGACACCGTGCGTTATGTGCTGGAGCACAGCGAGGCCAGCCTCTTGTTTGTGGGCAAGCTGGATCTCTGGGACACGCAGCGCGCCGGTGTGCCCGCCGGCCTGCCCTGCATCGCCTTGCCGCTGGCGCCTGACTCGGCCACCAGCGAGATGCCAGGCTGGGACAGCATCACCCAGGCCACCAAGCCCCTGGCCGGCCAACCGGCGAGGCGGCCGGCTGAGATGGCCATGCTGATTTACACCTCCGGCTCCACCGGCCAGGCCAAGGGCGTGATGCACAGCTTCGAGCGCATCACGCGGGTGGCGGAAAGCAGCATGGCGTTCATCAAGCTCATCATGCCGCCGGGCGTGCCGCTGCGCGTGCTGTCCTATCTGCCGCTGGCGCATGCGTATGAACGCTCGGTGATCGAATGCAACTCGCTGCAAGACGGCGGCTTCCACATCTTCTTTGCCGAGTCGCTGGACACTTTTGTGCAAGACCTGCGGCGTGCTCGGCCCACCATTTTTTGCTCGGTGCCGCGGCTGTGGCTGAAGTTCCAGCAAGGCGTGTTCAGCAAGATGGCGCCGGCGCGGCTGGAGCGGCTGTTGCGCCTGCCCTTGCTGGGCGGCATGGTGCGGCGCAAGGTGCTGCGCGGCCTGGGGCTGGACGAAGTGCGGCTGGCGATGAGCACTTCGGCGCCCATCCCGCCCGAGCTGATCGCCTGGTACCGGCGTCTGGGGCTGAACCTGCTGGAAGGCTATGGCATGACCGAAGACTTCGGCTACTCGCACTGCAGCCCGCCGGGCCTGAGCGCGCCGGGCCGAGTGGGCCAGCCCATGCCTGGGGTGCAGACACGCATCAGCGAAGAGGGTGAGATTCTGGTCAAGTCGCCGGGGCAGTTGCTGGGCTATTACAAGCGGCCGGACTTGGATACTGAAGTCTTCACCGCCGACGGCTTTTTCCACACCGGGGACAAGGGCGAGTACGACGCCCAAGGCCGGCTCAAGCTGACCGGCCGGGTCAAAGAATTGTTCAAAACTGCCAAGGGCAAGTATGTGGCGCCCGCGCCGGTGGAGAACCTGCTGCACGCCCACCCCTGCATCGAAGTGAGCTTGGTCTCGGGCGTGGGCCAACCCGCAGCCTATGGCCTGGTGGTGCTGAACGAAGCCCTGCGCCCGCAGCAAACCGACCCCCAGCAGCGTGCCGAGCTAGCCCGCCAGTTGAGCCAGCATCTGGAGCAAGTCAACGCAGCCCTGCCTGACTATTCACGCCTGCGCATGCTGGTGGTGTTGCCCCAGCCCTGGAGCATCGAGAACGGCTGCCTCACGCCCACCATGAAGGTCAAGCGCGCCCGGATCGAGGCCCTGGTAGCCGACCGCCTGGCGGACTGGTATGCCGATGCGAGCAAGGTGCAGTGGGCCTGAGTGCGGAGCGAGCGCTGGGCACTGTGGTGCGGGTGCAAAGATCACCCCACTGGCCACGCCGGCATGGATTGGGTGTAGAACGAGCCGTATGAAAAGGCTCTATCCGATCTGCGTCGCCATGGCGCTGCAGCTGATGACGGTGCTGGCCTGGGGGCAAGGCGCCACTTTGCGCTTCGTCGCCACGGAGTACCCGCCCTACACCAGCGCCCACATGAGCAGCGGTGGGGCCATGGTGATTGCTTTGCGGGAAGCCCTAGAGCCCGCCGGCTACAAGGTGGAGGTGAGCTACCAGCCCTGGTCGCGGGTGAATGTGGAGTTCCGCAAATTCGACGGCGTGCTGGTGCTGTGGCCGCCGGAGATCGACACCATGGGCTTGCACCACTTCATGCCCGTGTTCCGCAGCCGGCTGGGCTTCTTCGGCCGCGCCGACACGGCGATTGACGTGTCCTCCTGGCGCGCCATCGGCCAGCGCAAGATCGGCACCGGCCGTGGCTATGGCTACCCCGCCGAGTTTCTGGGCGCCGGCCTCAATCTGCACCCGCATACCGATGACCTCGTCAATCTGCGCATGCTCAGCCGCTCTCGCCTGGATTTGGTGGCCCTGGAGCGCGCCGTCGGCATGCACCTTTTGCGCACGCAGCTGGCAAACACCAAAACCCAAATCCACTGGCTGGAGCCTTCGTTTGCAGAGATACCCCTGGGTTGGGCCATGACAGCGCCTGGCCCCGCGGCGGACGCCCATGCGCAGCGCTTGCGTACCGGGCTGGAGGCGCTACAAAAATCGGGCCGGCTGGCGGCCATTGCTCGGCAGTTTGATGTGGACAGCTGGTAGGGGCGGCTGCGTATTTGCGGCATCAACCGAACACATACCGCCGAGGCTGCGCCATGACGCTTGGCTCAGCCAAGGCCGGGCCAGGGCCGCTGTGATATCTGACGGCACGATGCTCTTGGAGAAGTGACTCTCGGCCTAGAAGCACACACATACGCACACGCTCATGCAGCGTCGGCACCCAGCTTGCGCAGCTTGTCGAGCGACTTGAGCCGCTGCCCTTCGTCCAAGCTGCCCATCATGCCGATCAGCGTTTCGCGAACCGGCGCAATGCCCACCATGCCCAGCACATTGCGCTCCAAAGACTTGATGCTATGCGCCTGAAAGTAATAGCGGTAAACCAATGCGGGCATGCCCATGGTGACGACGACACGCGCAGACCGGCCCGTCAACGCCTTGTGTTTCAAGGGGTTGTTGCCTTCCGCCTTGAAGGCGAATCCAGGCCTGGCCACTTGCTCCAGAAAGCCTTTCAGCAAGGCCGGCAAATCACCCATCCACAAGGGGAAAAACATCACCAGGTGTTCGCACCAGGCAATGCGCTGTTGCGCGCCCTTCAATGACTCGGGCAAAGCGCCATGCTCCCATTCCTGTTGAGAGCGCAGGAGCGGAAAGCTCAGCTGAGCGACGTCGACCGTCTGGACTTCATGCCCGGCCACTTCAGCCCCCTCACGATAGGCTTGCGCCAGCGCATGGCAAAAATGCGGCGCACTGGCATCGGGATGCCCTTGAATGATCAGGATGCGTTTGCCCATCGTCGTCTCCCGGGGTGAAGCAAGCCATATCGTCGATGGCGAAGGCAAACTCGGGTTTGATGCTGCGCATGAATCGGAGAGATGCCCGCATTGCTGCCAGCTTGCCGATCAACAAGCCGTGACAACCCGTCAGCTTCAGCGTGCAAGGCCCACCCGCCTGCTTGCTACAGTTGCCGCCACTGCCCCTGCGAAAGCGACCAAACCCCATGCTGCAACTCCACTACCACCCCAGCGACGCCAGCCTGATCCCGCACATCCTTTTGGAAGAGTTGGGCATCCCCTTCGAGCTCAAGCTGGTGGACCGCGCCAACAATGCGCAGAAGTCGGCGGCCTACCTCAAGCTCAACCCCAACGGGCTGATCCCAGTGCTGGTGGACGGCGATGTGGTGCTGTATGAAACCGCCGCCATCTTGCTGCATCTGGCCGATTGCCACCCCGAGGCCGGCCTGGCCCCAGCCCTGGCCACCGCGCAGCGCGCCGAGTATTACAAGTGGATGCTCTGGCTCAGCAACACCTTCCAGGCCGACTTCAAGACCTACTACTACGCCCAGCGCTATGTGGCCCCAGGCAACACCACCGGTGCCGCCGAAGTGAAGGCCCTGGCCGAAGAGCGGCTCACCGGCGTGCTGGCTCAGCTGGACACGCAATTACTCAAGAGCGGCGGCCCCTGGCTGCTGGGGGAGCAGTACAGCGCGCTGGACTGCCTGGCTTTTGTGCTGTGCTGCTGGGCCCGCAACTTCAAGCGCCCGGCGCGCGACGCCGCTGCCTATCCGCATCTGGCGCCCTATCTGCGCCGCATGCTGGCCCGCCCGGCGGTGCAGCGCGCTTTCGCGACCGAGCAGCTGCCGGCCAGCTTCTTCGGCACGGATTGATTGAACAAATGACTGAACCCATGACTGCTTCAGTGAGTAAGCCCAACGCACTTGCCCAGGCCCTGCCCCTGGTTTGGAGCGATGACATCAGCAGCCTGGACTGGGACGAGTTGGTGGCGCTGTACCGCGCCGCGCCGCTGGGCAGCAAGAACGCCCGCGATCTACAAACCGCCTTCAGCAATAGCCGCTTCCGCTGGCTGGTGCGCGATGCGCAGGGCGGTTTGGTGGGCGCGGGCCGGGCGCTGTCGGACGGGGTGGATTGCGCCTATCTGTGCGACATCGCTGTCCACCCCAGCCACCAGGGCACGGGCCTGGGCAAGCAAGTCGTGCAAAAGCTGCTGGACCAATGCCAGGGCCACCGCAAGATCATTCTTTACGCCGTGGCCGGCAAAGAGCCCTTCTACAAAAAGTTCGGCTTTCGGCGCATGCTGACGGCCATGGCCATTTTTGAGGACCCGGAAGGCGCTGTGGCGCGGGGGCAAATCGATGCGAACTGACAAAGACTGCAAGAAGCTGGGCCGAGGGATCGGCCTCTCGACAGCTCTCGCACTGAGCCTGAGCTTGCTCGGCGCCTGCAGCAGCCAGGAGTGGTACGCCGCCGGCCGCGAGGCCCAGCGCGATCAGTGCAAGAAGCTGATGGACAGCGCCCAGCGCGATCGCTGCTTGCAAGACGCCAATATGTCTTACGACCGTTACCAGCGCGAGAAGACCCCCACGACTGCCAAGTAAGCCCGCACTGGGCTGGCGGCTATTGCAACAGCCGGCCCGGGGCGGCGCTCGGCCAGCTCGGCTCCGCACCGGCCATGGCTAAGGGATCAAGCACCTCATCGGCCATGACGATGCGGCTGGCGGCGAGGTAGCGCTCAGCCACCCGCTCGGCGTCCACCCGCGTGGCGGCGCTCACCATCACATAGCCGATGCGGTCGGCGTTTTCTTGCGGAGGCCGCAGCGCGTCGCCGCTGCGCTTGAGCATTTCCACGCAGCGCAGGCCAGGGAATAGCGCGGTGGCTTGCTCGGGCAAATCAATCCGGCGCAGCTCGCCCTCATGCGCGGCCGCCAGCCAGCGCACCACGGCAACCTGCATGGGCCGAGCCTGATCCTGCTGCGCCAAGGCGGCAGCCGGCCACTGGCCCAGATGCACATCCACCAGCGCCTCATGCACCGAATAGCCCAGCGCATAGCTGAGCAGGCGCGGCAGCTTGGCGCCCACCAGACGCCCATTCACGGCGACCAAGCGCAAGCCGGCCTCAGTGAGCATCAACTCGGTATGGGCAGCACCCCAGTCAAAGCCCAGGGCGTCGAGCCGGGCAAAAACAAAACGCTCAATCTCAGCGTACTGGCCTTGATTGGGCGTGAAGCAGCCGCCGCGAATCGCCACCGAGGCTGTTGGCGCATATGGCGACGCGAAGCTCTGCTTTTCATTCACGCCCAGCAAGTGGTGGCGGCCATTTACGCTGAAGGTGTCGCAGCCAATCAGCTGGCCGTGCCGCTGTAGCTGCAGTTGCTGCAGCGGGTGCGACAACATGGCGGCGCGGGTGGCCGGGGCGGCTTCGGCCTGATCCAAACCCTGCTCTGCAAGTTGGTGATGCAAGGCGGCGGGGTCGCGCAACAAGCGCGCCGTCTCGGGGCGGATATGCGGCAGGCCCAGGGCCTGTGCCAGCCGCGCGGCGTCCAGCAGGCGTTTGTCAACCAGGCAGAGCAAGGCCTCGATGGGCCAGCGCTTGTGCAGGGCCAGCACCTCGCCCTGCACCTCGTCATAGTCAAAGCCCGGCAGGGTGATGATGCGCTGAGCCATTTCCAGCACGGCGCTGACCAGGGGCTGGCGTTGGTAATGCGCGAGGTCGGCGGTCAAGAAGCTGAAGGTGTCGCCGCGCTCGATGGCGGCACGCATGATGTCCACATCATTGCCGCCCGGCAATTCGACGATCAAAAGGTGTGCCATGCGAAGTCTCCGCGCGCCGAGAGGGATCAACAACAGTGTGAGGCCCTCAGCGCTGATGGCTGGGGCCAAGTCCGACAGCCTCGACGCGTAGAGCTCCCGGTACCTTGTATCTTGCCCGCCCGGCAAAATTCAAAAGCGCCGATAAGCGCCGGCCCAAGTCCACAGTTCAGCGCAGTTCAGTGCAGTTCAGCCCGCAGCAAGGCGGGCTGTTGGTTCACGACACCTTGCTGCGAAGCAAGCGCAAGCCGTTGAAGACCACCAGCAAGCTGGCGCCCATGTCGGCGAACACCGCCATCCACATGCTGGCATTGCCGAACAGGGCCGCCAGCAGGAAGACGCCCTTGATGCCCAGCGCCAGGGCGATGTTCTGCACCAGCACGCTGCGGGTGCGGCGCGAGAGGCGGATGGTTTCCGGCAGGCGCTGCAGATCGTCATTCATCACGATCACATCGGCCGCTTCCATCGCGGTGTGGGTTCCGGCGCCGCCCATGGCAAAGCCGATATCGGCCTGCGCCAGCGCGGGTGCGTCGTTGATGCCGTCGCCCGTCATGCCGGTCGGGCCATGGCGCTGCTGCAGCTCCTTGATCGCCGCCAGCTTGTCTTCCGGCAGCAAATTGCCGCGTGCCTCGGCAATGCCGGCCTGGGCCGCAATGGCCTGGGCGGTGGCACTGTTGTCGCCGGTCAGCATCACGGGCGTGACGCCTAACGCGATCAGCTCGGCCACCGCTTGGCGGGACGAGGGCTTGATCGTGTCCGCCACCGCGCAGATGGCCAACACGCCCTGCTCACCCGCCAGCAGGGTGACGGTGCGGCCGGCTTCTTCATGCACACGCAAGGCCGCCTCGATGGCCGGGGAGCATTGCCCGCGCTCTTCGATCCAGCGGTGATTGCCCAGCACGTAGTTGCCACCGTCGATGCGCCCTTCAACACCTCGCCCAGCGGCGGCCTTGAAGTCCTGCACAGCAGTCGCCTCACCTGCGCTCACCAAACCCTGCGCAATAGCCTTGGACACCGGGTGGTCCGAGCGGCTGGCCAGGGCCAGGGCCAAGCGGGCCAGCGCTGCGCGGTCCATATTGGCGACGATGGGCTGGAACTCCACCAAGCGCGGCTTGCCCTCGGTGATGGTGCCGGTTTTGTCCAGCGCCACGGCCTTGAGCATGCGTGCCTGCTCCAGATAGACGCCGCCCTTGATCAGAATGCCGCGTCGGGCCGCAGCCGCCAGGCCGCTGACGATGGTCACCGGTGTGGAGATCACCAAGGCGCAGGGGCAGGCAATCACCAGCAGCACCAGGGCTTTGTAAACCGCCTCCAGCCAAGTCCAGCCCATCAACCAGGGCATGAAGGCCGCCACGGCCAGAGCCAGCACGAAGACCGCCGGGGTGTAGATGGCGGCGAATTTGTCGACGAAGCGCTGGGTGGGTGCACGTGCGCTTTGTGCTTCTTCCACCGCGTGGATGATGCGGGCCAAGGTGCTGTTCGAGGCCAAGGCGCTCACGCGGAATTCCAGCGCCGCCGTCTGGTTGATGGTGCCGGCGTAGACCTCGTCGCCCACAGCCTTGTCCACCGGCACGCTCTCGCCGGTGACCGGCGCTTGGTCGATGGCGCTGGCGCCTTGGGTGATGACGCCGTCCAGCGGCACCCGCTCACCGGGGCGCAGGCGCACGGTGGCGCCGACAGCCACCGTGACGGTCAACTGGCGCAGCCAGCCGCCATCGGCTTGCAGGACTTCAGCGTCCTCCGGCGCCATGGCCAACAAAGTCTTGATGGCATTACGGGCTTTGTCCACCGCCCGCGCTTCGATCAGCTCGGCAATGGCGTAAAGCGCCATCACCATCGCCGCCTCGGGCCACTGCCCGATCAGGAAGGCGCCGGTCACCGCTACCGCCATCAAGGCGTTGATGTTCAGGCGGCCAACGCGCAGGGCATAGAAGCCTTTTTTGTAGGTATCAAAACCGGCCAGGCCGATGGCGATGGCGGCCAAGGCCATGGCGCCGAGCTGGAAGGGCCGCGTGTCGGGCGCGAAGAAAGCAAAAGCCTCGGCCAGCAGGGCGAAGAGCAAGGAGGCCAGCAGCCGCGGCAGGCCGGAGGCGATGGGCGCAGGGCCGTCATCGGTGCCGGCATTCGCTGCAAGGTCCAGCGGCGTGGGCTCAAAGCCGGCTTTGCGGATGGCAGCCATTGCCGCTTCAAGCACAGGCGGCGCCTCGGCCTTCAGTGACAGCACGCGCTGGCTGAGGTCGAAGCGCAAGGCGCTGACGCCGGCAATCGGCTCCAGGGCACGGCGGATTTCAGACTCTTCCACCGCACAGTCCATGGTGGGGATGCGAAAGCGCAGAGCGCCCTTGTCAGCGGGCAGCGGATCGGCGGGCGAGCTGGGCGACGAAGCTGTCTCACAGGCCGACTTGCCGCAAGCATGGGCATGAGCAGGGGCATGTTCATGGCCGCTGGCGGCCGCTGGGGAATGCGTGTGTTTGTGCGTCATGCAGTCATTGGAAACCCTGAAGCGGGTATAGAGTCAAGCCCGATGATTGCAGAAAGGGATGGCCATGAAGATTGGTGAGTTGGCGCAGGCAACGGCGACCTCGGTGGAGGCGATCCGCTTCTACGAGCGCGAGGGCCTGATCCCTGAGCCACGGCGCACCGTCGCCAATTACCGCAGCTACGAAGACGCGCATGTGCAGCGCCTGGCCTTCATCCGCCGATGCCGCTCCTTGGACATGGCGCTGGACGAAATCCGCGCACTGCTGAGCTTCAAAGATGCGCCCAGCGCAGACTGCGGCGACGTCAACGCCTTGCTGGACGCCCATATCCAGCATGTGGCCGAACGGGTCGTGGAGTTGCGGGCGCTGGAGCAGGAGTTGGTGGAACTGCGCGCGCGCTGCAAGTCCGCCGCGGCCGGGGCCGACTGTGCCATTTTGAAAGAGCTGGGTCAGATGGATGGCACCGCTGCCAGCACCACCGCGCCACGCAGCGGCCTGGCCCATGTGGGCGCGGCGCACAGTGGCCGGCAGCGTTCGGCCAAGTAAGCAGACTTCACCGCGCCGGGCGGCCTGGTCTCCGGGCGCACTCAAGGCGCCAGCGGCAAGGCCTTCAGGTAATCATGCAATTGCGCCGCCACGCTGGCGCGCGAGGCAGGGCTGAAACTGTCCGGCAAAGCCGGCATGCTGCTGCCTGGCTTGAGGCTGGTGGGTGATAGCAACTGGCGCTGCCACGCCGCCGCATCAAGCTCGCGCGCCCGCTGCGCCAAGTTGAGCGGCATCTTGTCGCCGCCATAGCCATTGACCTGATGGCAGCTGAGGCAGTACTTCTGCACCCAAGCGGCTTGGGTGGCCCAGCGCTTGGCCATCTGGCCGGGCAACAGCGCCGCGCGGCTGCTGGGGCGCAGGCTGATCTGCGCGACTTGGTAAGGCCACAACGCGCCGCCTTCGGCCTGCAGCTCGGACGAGCGCAGGTTGTCCCACACCAGGTAATAGGGCGCGAGCGCGACCGCCTTTTCGTTCTGCAGCTGGTTGTCCACCTGAAAGGCCGCACCGTCAGCCCGCGCCACCACCAGAAAAGCCGCATGCGTCAAAAAGCGCGCCACCGGAATGCGCGAGACAAAACCGTCCAGCGCGCGCAACTCAATCTCCTGCTCGGCATCTTCGCGCCAACGCAGGCCCAGCAAATGATCCAGCAGCTGCGGCGCCGGATAGCCCAAATAACGCACCCGGCGCTGGCCGCCGCTCAAATGCGGCTCCAGCACCTCGATGGTTTGCGCCTTGGCGGCCAAGCTGGCTTGCAGCACGGCCGGTGCCGGCAACTCCAGCGCTGCCGCCGGCTTGGCAGCAAACAAGGCGGCTGCCAGCAGCAGCATGGGGGTCAGGTCTTGCATGATGGTGATGCCGTTACTGCTGCGCCCAATCGACGTATGACCTCAGGGCTGCTGCACGGGCTGCACGCCGAGTTTGGGCTTGAAAACCAGGGTGCTGCGGCTATGGGTCTGCACATCCTGCTCCAGCAAATGCTGCGGCCGGTAGCGGCCCGCCGCATGCAGCTTCGTCTGGTCGTCGTAATGCGCATCGCCCCACACACCGCTCTGCCCAACCGGGTTGATGCCCTGGCTCTGTCCGGCTTGCGCGAAGTCGATGATGCGGCGGGTGGAGGGGCCGGTTAGCACCTTCCAGGGCGCATCATCCCAACGCGCCGTCATATTGTTGGGCAGCTCATAGCCGCCGGGCACGGCCCAGGGGCCAACATTAAAGATCTTGTCCAGCGGCGCCTGTTTGCCCAAGGGGTGTTCATGCGTGAGCGTGTGCGCCCCGCCCCAGGTCCAGCGCTTGGCATCCGCACCCAAGCCGCTGCGCAAATGGGCCAGGGTGGCGACCCAGGCTTCCTTGACGATTTCTGCCTCGCTCTCCACGGCGGGCGTGCCGCGCTTGTCCCACCAGGGGGACTGCGGGTCGGCCAGCAGCCGCGGCAGCGCGGGCGCCAGCAAGCGGCTGCGGCGCAGATTGTCAAAAGCAGCTTCGCCCAGTTCATCGGCCAACGCGGCGCGTGCTAGCTCCCACAAAAACTGTTGGAACAGCACCGGCGCGCGCTGCGGCAGGCTGAACTTACCGTCCCAGGCCGCCAGTTCTTCGACCAAGGCTTTCTCTTCTTCGCCCTGCGCTGCGGCACGCAGCAAAGGCAAGGCCGGCCGCAGCACACGGGCGCTATAGCCCGACTCCACATCGAGCTGCAAGGCGCGCGTGTTGGCGCTGTTCCAGCGGATGCTGGGCTCACGCAAGAGTGAATCCAGGCGCTCGGCGCGGTCCCACAAGTTGTAATAGCCCGGCACCGGCACACTGCCCGCTGGCTGGTGGTTGGCCGACATCACATAGCCACGCGCCGGGTTTTCTTCCTGCGGGTTCTGGGCGAAGGGGCGCCAGCCCAGCTTCTCGGCCTCGCCCTTGCCGGCATCGAGGATGAAGCTGGGGTTCACGCCCTCCGGGCGGATCGGCAGGCGGGCGGCGGCCCACCAGGCGATGTCACCCGCGGCATTGGCCCACACCACGTTCAAGCCCGGGGCGTGGATCTTCTCGGCCGCCGCACGGCCTGCCGCCAAGGTGTCGGCACGGTTGAGTTCGTAAAAAGCCTGCAGCACCGGGTTCTCGGTTTCCAGCAAGGCCCACCACATGGCGATGGGTGTGCCGGCTTTATCAGCTGGGTCCGCTTGGTCAGCCGCCTTCTTGCCAGGCACGATGTCGCTGACGATGGGGCCATGCGGCGAGCGCCGCAGGGTCAACTCCACGGCGGGCTGGCCCTTAACCGCAATGCTCTCGACCCGGCTCTGCAAAGCCACCCAACGGCCCTGGTGCCAGACCTCATTGGCATTGGCCGGGTTGACCCGCTCGGCCACCAGATCGAGGTCATCGTTCTGGAACATGGTGATGCTCCAGCCGAATTTCTCGTTATGCCCCAGCAAAGCCATGGGGTTGAGGGCCTGGAAATGGCCATAGAGCTCAAAGCCAGGCGCTTGCAAATGGGCCTCGTACCAGACTGCCGGCACGGCGAACTGGATGTGTGGGTCGCCCGCCAACAGCGGCTTGCCGCTGGCGCTGCGCGCGCCGGCCACGGCCCAGGCATTGCTGCCCTCAAACACCGGCAGGCCCGATTGCTCCAGCGCCGTGTGGCTCAGCAGGGCCAGGCGGTTCAGGTCTTGCATATCGCCGGGGCGCAGCTGTTGGCGCAGCACGCCGTCGGGCCGCCAAGCCAGGTCGAACAGGGCCAGGTACTGCGGCCCCAGCTGATCACGCACCTGGCTAAGCACCGGTTCGGTTCGGAAAGCGGCCGCAAAGCTGTAGGCCAGATAGCCAGCGATGCTGACGGTATCGGCCGGGGTGAAGGGGCGCTTGGGGATGCCCAGAATTTCAAACTCCAGCGGCGCGGGGCTCTGGGCCTGGAATTGGTTAACGCCGTCCAGATAAGCCACCAGCGCTTGCTTGGCCGGTGTGTCGACCTGGGCGAATTCCTTGGCCGCGTAGGCATCTGCATGGGCACGGATGCCCAGGGTACGGAACAGGCGGTCGGTGTCCAGCAGCTTGGGGCCGAGGATTTCGGCCAGCTCACCGCGCGAGAGGCGGCGCAGCATCTCCATCTGGAACAAGCGGTCTTGCGCATGGACATAGCCCAGGGCGCGATACATATCGGCTTCATTGCCGGCGCTGATATGCGGCACGCCGAAATCGTCATAACGCACCGTGACAGCGGCACTCAAGCCGGCCAGGGCCAGCTCACCACTGCGCTGCGGCTGCTTGCTGCGCACATGCCAGGCCAACACGGCGGCGCCCAGCAGCAAGAGGACCAGCAGGCCGGGCAGGACTTTTTTCAGCAAGAAGGATTTCATGGCGGCGCATGCAGCAATCAGGACAGGCCCGATTGCAGCACAGCCTGGGCCGGTTCAAGCCATGGGCTTACCCGGCGCAGCCCAGGGTGAGGGTCAGGCCTTGCGCAAGCTGGCCAGGGTCTCGACGCGCTTGAGCAACTCGCGATCGTTCCAGGGCTTTTTGAAGATGCCGTAAAGCCCTTGCACCTGATGCACCCGGGCCTGCATCTCGTCGTGGCCGGTGATAGCGATGACCGGCATGTCCTCGGTCTCCATGCTGCCCTGCACGGCAGCGATCAGCTCGAAGCCGTCCTTATTGGGCATTTCCAAATCGGTGATCAGCACCGCAAAGCGCTGCTCGGCCAAGCGCTCCAGCGCCTCGACACCGTCGCGTGCCAGCGTGACTTCATAGCCCGCGCCCTGGAACAGCTTGCCCAGCTTGGCCCGGGCCACGGCCGAGTCATCCACCAGCAGCAGCTTGGCAGGCGCAGCAGGTACGGGTTCAGGCGCCGGAGGCGCTGGCGGCACGGGCGCCGCCTCCAGCTCGGGCATCTGGGTGGTGTTGGCCGCCTGCGTGGCCTTGAAGGCACGGGTCTCCTCGCCGCGCCGGGCGCTGATGAACCAGACCACCACGGCCAGGGGCACCACGATCAGCAGAGGCAGAAGATAGAGATTGAGGGTGTCGAACAGATCAAAGAACATGGTCGGCTTTCTTGGCGGATGCCCAATCTAACACCCGCGTCCTGCACCTAAACGAAAAAAAGCCGACCCTGAGGCCGGCTTTCATGGGCTTGGAACTCAGCGTATGGCTCAGCGCTGTTCGCCAGCCACCATGCGGTAGCCCAGCGCGCCGATGACGGCACCGATGATGGGCGCCACCCAGAACAACCACAGCTGCTCCACAGCCCAACCACCCACATAGATCGCCACACCGGTGCTGCGCGCCGGGTTGACCGAGGTGTTGGTGACGGGGATGCTGATCAGGTGAATCAGGGTCAGGGCCAGGCCGATGGCGATGGGCGCGAAGCCGGCCGGGGCGCGCTTGTCGGTGGCGCCCATGATGATCAGCAGGAAGAAGGCGGTCATCACCACCTCGGTGATCAGCGCCGCTTGCAGCGAGTACTTGCCAGGCGAATGCTCGCCGAAGCCGTTGGATGCGAAGTCGCCAATGCTGCTGAAGTCAGCACGGCCGCTGACGATCAAGTACAAAACGCCACCGGCAGCCAAGCCACCCAGCACCTGGGCGGCGATATAGGGCAGCAGCTGCGCAGCCGGGAAGCGGCCACCGGCCCACAGGCCAATCGACACGGCCGGGTTGAAGTGACCGCCCGAGATATGACCGACGGCGAAGGCCATGGTCAACACCGTCAGGCCGAAGGCCAGGGCCACGCCATGAAAGCCAATGCCCAGTGCGCCAGGGAACACGGCCGCCAAGACCGCGCTGCCGCAGCCGCCTAGCACCAGCCAGAAAGTGCCCAGAAACTCTGCACCGTATTTATTCATCCTGAACCCCTCAATCGTGTGAATGGAATGATTGACGCGGCGATCCGTCCCTCGGGTGGCGCCGTCGTCCTGGCAGCTAAGCGGCCAAAGCAGCGCGCATTGTCAGCGCGCCTCGGCCCCGCGCAGTGTCACGGATAGAGGTGACAAATACCCAAGCGGGATGACCCGGTGCGCCAGGCTGCCGGCGCTTGCTTCAGGGGTTCAGAGGGGCTGAAAGGGGATCAAAGAGGCCAGGCCCGCTGCGGCGCGCGCAACTGCTCAAAGGCGGCAGCAAGGCCCAGCACACCCACATCGTCAAAGCGCTTGCCGATGATTTGCAAGCCGATCGGCAGGCCAGCCGCCGTGTAGCCGCAGTTGATGCTGGCGGCAGGCTGCTCGCTCATATTGAAGGGCAAGGTGAAGGCGATGTGCTCAAACGGCCGCGTCGGGTCGTTCAGCGGGCTGGCCCATTCGGCCGCAAATGCTGGCACCGGGCTGACCGGCGAGAGTACATAGTCAAAGGGCTCACAAGCCGCCACCGCCGCTTCTCGGAAAGCCGCCATCTGGCTATAGCCCTCGAACAGCTCGGCAGCGGACAAGCCCGCCGCCGTCTCCACCCAGGCGCGGATATAGGGCAACACCAGGGCCTGACGCTCGGCCGGGAGCTTGCAAAAGTCCAGCCAGGAACGCATGCGCCAGAACTTATCCAGGCCCTCAATCATGGTGCGCGTGCTGAAGCCGGCCAACGGCTCCACCTGCGCGCCGGCAGCGGCGAAGCGCTGCGCCGCGTCTCGCACGGCAGCGGCCACCTCGGGATCAACGGCCATGCCCCAGCCGGCATCGAGCATGAGTCCCAGCTTCAAGCCTTTGAGAGGAGTCGGGCGAATCTGCCAGTCCAGCGCCTGCGGCGGCAGGCTTGTGGCGTCACGCCAGTCGGGGCGACTCAACTCACGCATCATCAGCGCCGCGTCGGCAACGGTGCGGGTCATAGGCCCGGCTACCCGGCCGGCGTAGGCCGGCTTGATGGGAATGCGACCGCCGCTGGGCTTGAGCGTGAAGATGCCGCACCAGCCGGCCGGCAGGCGCAGCGAGCCGCCGATGTCGGTGCCCACATGCAAGGGGCCATAGCCGGCTGCCGCGGCGGCCGCCGCACCGGCGCTGCTGCCGCCCGGGTTCTTGCTCAAATCCCAGGGGTTGCGGCTGAGCGGGTGAAAGCTGGACAGGCCCGAACTGAGCATGCCGTAGTCAGGCATGGTGGTCTTGGCCATCAGCACCGCGCCGGCTTCGCGCAAGCGGGCGGCGGGCGGTGCGTCCTCAGTCGCCGGGATCAGCTCGGTCGCTGCCGTGCCAAGCGGCAGCGGCGTGCCGCGGGTGGCGATGTTTTCCTTCAGGGTCAGCGGCAGGCCGTCCAGAGGCAAGGCCTGACCCTTGAGCCAGCGCGCTTCGGAAGCGCGGGCTTGCTGCCGGGCTGAGTCCGGGTCAAACGCATAGAGCGCGTGCAGCTGCGGCTCGCAGGCTTCGATATGCCGCAACACCGCGTCCAGCACCTCCACAGGCGAGAGCTGCCGGGCCTGGTAGGCCGCCAGCAGCTGAGTCGCGCTCCAGCCCTGCAAGGGCCCACCGGTCATGGCTTGGTGGCCGCCTTGAGCTTGGCGGCGGCCTTGAGCATTTGCTCGACGTGGCCGTCGGCGCTCAGGCTGGCATAGACGGCGGCGATCTTGCCATCGCTGCTGATCAAGTAAGAGATGCGGTCAGCCATGCCGGGCACCAGGGTCAGGGCCGCGTCATAACTCTTCATCACCTTGGCACCGGCATCGGCGGCCACGGCGAACTTGCTGCGGCAGGCCTCGATGGAGAACTTCTTCAGCGTTTCGATGTCATCGTTGGAGATGCCGATGACGGTGGCGCCCAGGCTCTTGAACTGATCGGTCGCCTCGGCGAACTGATGGGCTTCGATCGTGCAGCCGCTGGTGAAGGCCTTGGGGTAGAAGTACAGCACCACCGGCCCTTCCTTCAGCGCAGCCGCCAGCTTGAACTGGAAGGGCTTGCCGCCCACCGCCGCCTCGGCCGCAAAGTCAGGCGCCGGGGCACCCACGGCCAGAGCGGCCTGGGCCCAGGGGCTGATCAGCATGAGGCCGCACAGGGCGAGACTGGAGAGTTGTTTGAATTGCATGAGCTGGACCGCCTGTTTAGCTAAAGGAAGAAGTTGGATTGACTGATTGACAGCCCGATGATGCCTGTTTCACCACGCTCTTGCTAAGGCCCAGCGCGGATAACCGGGCCGACCCATCGGACAAGCGGGCATGAAGCCCAGGCCAAGCCCAGCACCGCCACGCCGGCATGACCCAGCCGTGACAGGTGAATGCTGCCAACTCGGCTGCCGCCATGACTTTTGACACCCGCCGCAGCACAGGCGGCAACCCACAATCGCCGTCCCATCAGCCACCCAAATGAACAGCGATATGAGCCATCGTCACGCCATGATCCCCCTGCCACGGCGCGGGCTCACCGCCCTGGGCTTGCTGCTGGCGCTGAGCGCCTGCGGGGGCGGCAGTGGTGAGATCGACCATTTCGTCAAGGACACGACCGAAGCCTCGCTGTGCGTGCTCTACAACTGCACCGAGTCCGACACCGTCGTGGTCGGCGACATCAGCCCCAAATATGTGGTGACGCAATCGTCGGGTGGCCAGGTGCATGTGGCGGCGCGCCTGGGCAAGACAGCCAACTTGCTGACCGTTGTGCGCCCCACCAAGGGCGACACCCTGACGGCCAGCCTGGGCGGCCAACAAAGCGAGCTACGCAATATCGACAAATACCGCATGGACTATGCGGTGGACTTTGCCGACGGCTCAGCGCAACCCAGCGTCGTCGTCAACTTCGTGCGTGCCGGTGAGGCGCACGCCAGCAGCGTCACCATGCCGGCGCCCTTTCGCATCCTGAGCCCGACCGGCCCCATCAACCTCGGGCGGCAAAGCGGCTTTCTGTGGGTACGCATGGATTTGGCCGGCGATGCGCCGCTGAGCCTGCAGACCGCGCTGAGCTGCGTGCGCGCAGACGGCAGCAGCTTCAAGGGCGATACCGCCGTGCCAAGCAGTTATGACGCCAATGCCAACGGCGGCCCGGCCTGGCGGATCAGCACCCTTGACCTTGACCTGGCGCTGAACAATGTGGGCCTAGGCCTGGGCGGCAGCACCCCCAATAAATCACCGGTGCAGAGCTGCGAGCTGGACTTCAACTGGTTGCTCAGCAAGCCCGGCAAAACAGCGGCCACCTTGTCCAAGTACAGCAGCATCCGCGCCGAGCGCAGCGCCGGCCACCACATCAGCTACGACGCCAGGCTCTAAGCCAGGCATGATTATTCCCAGGCCTGCGCGGCCAGCAGCTGCACCGCCTCGGCGCCTCCGAAGGGCGCGGCCAGGGCGTCGAACTGTTCGCCTGGCGGGCCCGCATCCAAAGCTTGCGCCAAGCTCAGATAAGCCGCCCAGGGCCCGCTGCCCTCCAACATCGCTTGCTTGGCGAATGGCGGCAGCTGCAACATCGCCACCGCCGCGGCGGCCTGGCAACCCAGGAGGCGCGGCAGGCTGCTGGCCAGGCCCAGCAAATACAAAGCACCCGACTCAGCCTCGCCGCTGGCGCGTGCCAAGGCTTCAAGCAAACGGGCCCGCGCCAGCGCATGCGCTTGCAAGGCCTGGCCGGCCGGGCGCGGCGGCGCCAAACGCACCAGCAGGCGGGAAGTCCAGCGGTAAAGCGCGTCGCGGCCAAGCACCATCACCGCATGTTCGATCGAATCCAGCACCCGGCCCGGGCTGGCGCCCGCGCTATTGAGATGCTGCAGCAGGCGCACGCTCAGCGCCGCGTCGGCCTTGATGTCGGCAGCCAGAAGAGCCACATCATCGTCGCGCACCAGGCGGCCCAGCAGCTGCATCAGGGCAGCGGCTTGAGGCGGTAGGGCATGGCTCAAATCGGCGGCCGGGCCGGCAGGCGCCGCCGCATCCAGGCGGCAGCTGGCCAGCATCACCGAGGGCTGGTTCAGCAAGGCTTCCAGCGCATCAACATCCGGCAAGTCCAGCAGCAGCTGCGGCAGGGCGCCGCTTTGCAGCAGGCACAGGCTGATGGCCTGGCGGCGTGCGGCATCACTGTTGGCCTCAGCCAATTGGGGCACGATGAAGTCGGGTCGGCCCAACTCAGCCAAAGCCTGGCCATGTTGTTGGCGCCAGCCCACCAGGGCACCGGCGGCACGCAAGCGCGCCAGCAGGGTCAGGGCTTGCTCGCTGCTGGCCAAAGGGGCACCGGGTCGAATCAGCAAGACCATGCCGGCCAACACTGCGCCGGGCTGTTCATTCGCATCCAAGCTGCGCGCCAACCAGGCCAGTGGCAATTCGGTCAAGGCCCGCAGACCCTGGGCCACGCACAAACGCATGGCCGCTAGCAAGGCATTGGCATGAGCGGCACCGGTGCTGGCGTCGGCACGCGCCAGCAGGCGCTCCTGCTGGGCCGCGCCGAGTTGAAACTCAAAGCCCGCCAAATGCCCTTGCGCCGACACCAGCGGCCGGCGCGCGCCAACCACGGTCAAGACCGGTTCCGCGGCGGGCAGGCCGGCAGGCGCCTGTACAGGCGCGGCCACGCGTGCGCGCGCCGGCAAGGGAGCAGGCGCGGATGCAGCTGGCTTGCGCCCAGGCAAGCAAGACAAGATTTGGGACAAAAAACTCATTCCCGCTAGCCTCGCAGCTTTTCGGCCGGCACGCTCGGTCGTGAAGCCGGGGCAATCCGGGCCAATTCGGCTTACGTTGAACCACTTCGGCGCCAAGACCTTGGCTCGGCAGAAAAACAGCGCGCGGACTAGACTGGCCCCATGCCTCATCCCTGCCCCCTCTCCGTTCTCGACCTCGCCCCCATCGTTGAAGGCAGCAATGCCGGCGAGGCCTTGCGCCGCAGCATTGCCCTGGCCCAGCATGCCGAAGCCCTGGGCTACCGCCGCTTCTGGGTGGCGGAACACCACAATATGGACGGTGTGGCCAGCTCAGCCACTGCCGTGCTGATTGGACAGCTCGCGGCGGCCACGAAGACCTTGCGGGTCGGCTCCGGCGGCATCATGCTGCCCAACCATGCGCCGCTGGTGGTGGCCGAGCAGTTCGGCACCCTGGCCTGCCTGTTCCCGGATCGGATCGATCTGGGCCTGGGCCGCGCCCCTGGCACCGATCAAGCCACCATGCGGGCGCTGCGCCGCCACCTCAGCAGCGCCAGCGAAGACCGTTTCCCCGACGATGTGATCGAGCTGCAAAGCTATCTGGCCCCGGCCCGCGAGGGTCAGGTCGTGCGCGCCATTCCCGGCCAGGGCAGCGAGGTGCCGATCTGGCTGCTGGGGTCTAGCCTCTACAGCGCCCAGCTGGCGGCCTACCTGGGCCTGCCCTTTGCCTTCGCCTCCCACTTCGCGCCCGATTTGCTGCAACAGGCGCTGGATCTCTACCGCGCCCACTACCGCCCCAGCGAGAAGCATCCCAAGCCCTATGCCATGGTGGGCCTGAACGTGGTGGTGGCCGACGATGATGCGCAGGCCGCCTACCTCTTCACCTCGCTGCAGCAGCGCTTTCTGGGCATGCAGCGCGGCCAGCGCGGCCTGCTGCCGCGCCCGGTGGACAGCATGGCCGGGCGCTGGACACCGCAGGAAGAAGCCGGGGTCGGACGCATGTTGGCGGAGTCGCTGGTGGGTTCGCCCGCCACCGTGGCCGCCGGCCTGCGGGCCACCCAGGCGCGCACCGGTGCCGATGAGTTCATCGTCGCCTGCGCCGTGCATGACGATGCCGCCAGGCGCCATTCCTACGCCTTGCTCGCGGCACTCTGAGGGCACGCGAGGCGTTTGGTAAAACCCGCGCGCTATTCTTGCGGGGCTGCGCCACTGCTTTTTTCGCCATGCCTGCCCTCTTGACTCACCGCCTTGTCAGCCGCTGCGCTGTCGCCCTACCCGCTCTGCTCTTGTCCGCTTGCGCGGCGCTGAATCAGCAGGCTTACCAGCGCGAGCATGGCGCCCCTGATCCACAGCGTTATGACCAGGCCCAAGCGATGCCGCCCGGCGGCGTGAGCTATCAGCAGCAAATCAAACCCTTGCTGCAAAGCCGCTGCGTGGTTTGCCACGCCTGCTACGACGCGCCCTGCCAACTCAAACTGGGCAGCTGGGAGGGCATCGCACGCGGCCTGAGCAGCACCCCGGTGTACGACGGCACCCGCCTGCGCCCAGCCGAGCCGACGCGCCTGTTCACCGACGCGCAAGTGGCCTCGCAATGGCGCGAGCGTGGCTTCCAGCCGGTGCTCAACGAATTTGAGAACACGCCGCAGGCCATGCGCTCGGCCAGCTTGCTCTACCGCAGCCTGCTGCTCAAGCAAGAGCATCCGCTGCCGGCGGTGGACGTGCTGCCGGCCAAGTCTTTTGACTTCTCGATGGACCGTGCGCAAAGCTGCCCGCGAATCGAGAACTTCGAGGCCCATGCCAAGGCCCATCCCCTGGCCGGCATGCCTTACGGCCTGCCCGGCATCAGCGCCGAGGAATTAAATCTAGTGGCACGCTGGCTGGAAACCGGTGCGCCCGATGACGGCGCCCCGGCCCCCACGGCCACCGAGCAGCGCGAAGTGATAGCCTGGGAGAAATTCCTCAACAACGGAGGCAGCAATAAAGAGCGGCTGATGAGCCGCTACCTCTACGAGCATTTATTCCTGGGCCACCTCTACCTCAGCGACGAGGCGGCGCGCCAAGCCTACAAGCTGGTGCGCAGCAGCACGCCGCCCGGCCAGGCGATTGCGCCCATCGCCACAAGGCGGCCGTTTGACGACCCCGGAAGCGCGCCTTTTTACTACCGCTTGCAGCGTGACTTGGAACCCATCGTCGCCAAAACGCATATGCCTTACCGCTTCGACGCGGCAAGGCGCGAACGCTACCGCGCCCTGTTCTTGAAGCCGCGCTACGAGGTGACGCAGCTGCCCAGCTACGAACCCACCATGGCCTCCAACGGCCTGGCCAGCTTCCAGGCCATGCCCAGCGACGCGCGCTACCGCTTCTTGCTGGACGACGCGCAGTTCTTCATCATGAACTTCATCAAAGGCCCGGTGTGCCGGGGCCAGGTGGCGCTGAACGTGATTGAGGATCGCTTCTGGGTTTTCTTCACCGACCCCGACAGCAGCCTGGGCCATGACGCCAGCGAGCTGGTGCTGCGCGCCGGCGCCGCCGCCGGCCTGCCGGCCGCCCAGGGCAGCGATGCCTCGGTGTTCGACTTCTGGACCATTTACGCCAAACAGGAAAAGCAGTTCCAGCGCGAGAAGGCGCAAAGCCTGAGCGCCAACTTCGCCGCCCACGGCGGCCCCACCCTGGCCATGGTGTGGGACGGCGACCGCCATAACCCCAACGCCGCACTGACCGTGTTCCGCCAGTTTGAAAGCGCCAGCGTCGTCCAAGGCCTGGTGGGCGACACGCCAAAAACGGCCTGGGTGATCGGCTACCCGCTGTTCGAGCGCATCTTCTATTTGCTGGCGGCCGGCTTTGATGTCTACGGCGACATCGGTCATCAGCTGCACAGCCGGCTATTCATGGACTTTTTGCGCATGGAGGGTGAGTCCAATTTCATCAATTTGCTGCCGCGTGCGGCCCGGCCCGGCGTGGTGGCGCATTGGTATCGCGAGGCCCGGCCCGCGGCGCTGGAACAAATGCAAACCCTGGCGTTGACCGGCACGCATGAAAGCGCCATCCCCTTCAAGACCGCCGACCCCAAGACTGAATTGCTGAGCCTGCTGGCCAAGCGCATCGGCCCCGCCCTGCCGCAACGCTGGGCCTTGCAGCAAGAGCCTAACGCCAGCCTGCGCCGCGATCTGGCCCAGCTGGCCGCCCTGCGCGGCCCCAGCCTGGGCTGGCTGCCGGCGACGCTGTTCATGGAAGTCAGCGAGGTGGCCGGGCCGCCGCGCTACTTCAGCCTGCTGCGCGAACTGGGCCACCTGAATATGACCCGCTTGCTGCGCGAAGAAGGCGAGCTACTGCCGGCCGAGAACGCCCTCACGGTGGCCAATGGCCTGATCGGCGCCTACCCCAATGTGCTGCTGCGGGTGAAGGCCAGCGAGTTGACCGAGTTCAGCGCCGCCGTGGCCGCCCTGAGCAGCGAAGCCGACTACCGCCGCCTGGCTGACCGCTGGGCCGTGCGCCGCAGCAACCCCGACTTCTGGGCCGCCAGCGACGCCTTGCACCGCGCCAGGCCCCGCCTGGCCGGGCCGGACGGCGGCTTGTTTGACTACAACCGGCTGGAGAATCGCTAAGGCGCCGAGCTGCTGAATCCCAGAGCCGGCCAGCTTCAGTCACGCGCCAGCAGCCCCTCGCCCAACCAGCGGCCCAGGGCCTGTGCGGCTAGGGCGGCGGCGTGCTGACTCTGCTCGGGCCCGGCGGCGGCCTTGGCCGTCATCTCGCAAAGGCTCGCAAAACTTTCGCCCGCCTGAAGGGCCAGCAGTTGCTGCGCTTCCAGCGGTTCAAGGGATCGCCAGCGCGTTTCCAGCGCGGCGTCACGCCAGATCAGCAGCCAATGCGCATGCGCCTCGGGCTCCGCGAGCTCGGGTTCCGCATCACCTTGCTCCGGGCCGTACTCACGCAGCTGCCGCCAAGCCGGCTCAATCGCCCATTGCAGGGTCAGCAGTTGCACACTGGGCTGCAGCCGAAAGCATTGGGGGCCCCAGTCTTCGGGCGCAAGTGCAGCCAAGTCCTCCACGCCTAGCAGGGCGGCGGCCTCGGCCGCATCGAAGGCGGCACGCAAAGCCCAGTCCATGCGGGCCAGCTCGATCAAGGAGGGATGCAGCTGCGCCTCGTCCGCCATGAATTCAGCCAGGCCATCGCCAAACCAGCGGATGGAAGGCTGGCGGGGCGGGCAGGCGTTCAGGTAGCGCAGTGCCAATGCATCAAAAGCCTCATCGCCCAGCGCGCGGTGCAAGACCAGATAGTTGTCACGCAAGGCCGCTTGCAGGCGGGCGCGGTAGGCATGGCGGTAGGCGCGCAGGCCGGGGCTGAAGGTGGCGGGGCCTGATGGCGGATCGGGCGAATCCTCACCCGCGATCTGAGCCTGCAGCCACTGCTGTTGCCGGCGCAGGGCGGTGTCAGAGTTTGTGCTTGAGCTGATCATGCGGCGCACCCCGGTCAAGCGGCCGGGGCCAGGTCTTGCCTAGGGGGCAAGGGCCAGACCCGCTGGCGCATAGGCTCAGGCCTGGGCTGAGGGCTCATTGGGCTGCAGGTCTGGCGCACCAGCTGGCGCGCTTGATCCAGCTCCAGCAGCAAGTCCTGCAGCGGCGGGATCTTGTCATCGCGCTCGATCATGGTGGGTTTGGCCCCCAAGCGCAGCACGGTGTAGACGTAAAGCTGCCAGACCGCGTCGCACACCGGCGCGTCATGGGTGTCGATGATCAAGTCGCCTTGATCCTCATGGCCGGCCAGGTGGATTTGCACCACTTGCTCGGGCGGCATGTAATCGATGTAGTCGCGGGCATCAAAGCCGTGATTGCGGCTGGAGACATAAACATTGTTGACGTCGAGCAGCAGGCGGCAGCCGCTGCGGCGCAGCAGCTGGGCCACAAACTCGGCCTCGCTCATCTCGTCTTCGGCGAAGCGGATATAGCTGGACACGTTTTCCAACACCAGCGGCCGCTGCAGCAGGTCTTGCACCTGAGCGATGCGCGGCAGCAGATGCGCCAGCGCGGCTTCGGTGTAGGGCATGGGCAGCAGATCGTGCAGATTGCGGTGGTCCACCCCGGTCCAGCACAGGTGGTCGGACACCCAGGCCGGCTGCACCCGATCAGCCAGGGCTTTGAGCGCGCGCAAATAGTCCAAATTCAGCGCGTCGCTGCTGCCGATCGACATCGACACGCCGTGCATCACCAAGGGATAGTCCCGGCGAATGCGTTCCAAGTGCCACAGCGGGCGGCCGCCCGGCACCAGATAGTTTTCGCTGATGATCTCCAGCCAGTCCGGCTTGAGCCCAGCGGGCAGCGGCCGCGCGGCATCGGAAAAAGCAGCGTAGTGCTCGCTGCGCAAGCCAAGGCCGAAACCTTGCAGGGGTGAGGGCGAGGGGACGGGCATGGTGATCGATCCTGTGGAACAAGGCGCGGCCAGCGCGGTCAATACATCGGGCATGTGACATGGGGCAGGGTCAGGTCTTGCCCCGCCCCAGTGACAGTGGCTGCCTTCTTTTGCTTACTTCAGCACCTTGCCGCCTTCCTTGGTGCATTCTTCTGCCGTCTTCTTGCTGACCCAGCCCTGGCCCTTGCAGCTGTTGTGGCCCTTGCACTCGCTCTTGGCGGTTTTGCATTCGGAGCTGCCCTTGCAGCCATTGATGCCCGAACACTTGACCTTGCCCATATCGCCGTCAGCGGCCTGAGCCACGGTGGCGAAGCCAGCGGCGGCGAACAAGGTGGCGGCAGCAGCAGCGATGCTCAGGCCGGTGGCGGACAGGGTCTTGAGGCTGGAAGTAGTTTGTTGCATGACTTGCTCCTGGATGGAATGGATGAAATGGAAGAAAGGGGTGACAAGGTTTAACGCTTCATGCAGGCGCTTGATACGCCCACGCTGCTTGTGTCGCCCGACACCCCGCCCTTCTTACAGCCCGCCAAAAAAATATCTCAACATTTCTGAATGAGCTGGGGTTATGGGAGCAAAGACGCTGCATATTGGCGTGAGCGCAGCGAACTCACTAGAGTCGGCAGCACCTTGTCATGCTTGGCTGCCTGGCTGCAGCCCTCACCCACCATGTTGAACACCGAAGCCTCCAGCACCCAACACGCCGATCTGGACCTCTACGCCCTGCCCACGCTGGTGGATACCTTGGTGCAGGACCAGCTCGACGCGGTGCGTGCGGTGCAGGCGGCGGGCGCGCAGATTGCTGCTGCGGTGGCCGCGGCCTTGCCGCGCATCCAGGCCGGCGGCCGCTTGATTTATGTGGGTGCCGGCACCTCGGGCCGGCTGGGTGTGCTGGACAGCGTGGAGCTCTACCCCACCTTTTCCTGGCCGCGCGAGCGCGCCCTGGCCCTGCTGGCCGGAGGCGAGCGGGCCATGTTTGTGGCCATTGAAGGGGCGGAAGACGATGGCCCGCAAGGCGCGGCCGAGATGCTGGCTCTGGCGCCCACGCCCAACGATGTGGTCTTGCTGCTGGCCGCTTCCGGCGCCACGCCTTATGTGATGGGCGCTCTGCGGGCGGCACGCGCAGGGGGCGCATTAACCCTGGGTTTTGCCAACAACCCTGGGGCGGCGCTGACGGCGCAGGCCGATATCGGCATCTTTCTGGACACCGGACCCGAATTGATTGCAGGCAGCACGCGGCTGAAGGCCGGTAGCTCGCAGAAAATAGCGCTCAACACATTCTCGAGCGCACTGATGGTCAAACTCAACAAGGTCTACGGCAATCTGATGGTGGACCTCAAACCCACCAATGCCAAGCTGCTGCAACGCGCCCTGGCGTTGACCATGCGCATCAGCGGCGCCGATGAGGCGCGCGCGCAAGCCGTGCTGGCGCAGTGCGGCCACCACGTCAAGCTGGCGGTGCTGGCCCTGAACAAGCAGCTGAGCGTGGGCGAGGCTCGCGCTGCCCTGGACGCCGCCGACGGCAATCTGCGCCAGGCCTTGCTATCACCATGAGCGAAAAATTAGCCAATCCCTGGCGCTGGATCCCCTCGCTCTATTTCGGCCAAGGCATTCCGTATGTGGTGGTGATGACGCTGTCGGTCATCATGTACAAGAACTTGGGGCTCTCGAACACCGACATCGCGCTCTACACCAGCTGGCTCTATCTGCCCTGGGTCATCAAGCCGCTGTGGTCGCCGCTGATTGAGCTCTTCCACACCAAGCGCAGCTGGATCATTGCGCTGCAATTCCTGATCGGCGTGGCCCTGGCCATGGTGGCCCTGACCATCCCCGGCCCGCAGGCGTTCAAGGTCACGCTGGCGGTGTTCTGGTTGATGGCCTTTGCCTCGGCCTCGCACGACATCGCTGCGGACGGCTTTTATATGCTGGCCCTGCCGCAGCACAGCCAGGCCGCTTTTGTCGGCGTGCGCTCCACCTTCTACCGCCTGGCCAATATCGGCGGCCAGGGCGGCCTGGTTTATCTGGCCGGTGAGCTGCAAGAGCGCACCGGCAGCATGACGACAGCATGGAGCGCTGTCTTCGCGCTGCTGGCCGGGCTGTTTGCGCTGATGGCGGCCTATCACTTCCTCGTGCTGCCACGCCCCGCGGCCGATGCCCAAGGGCCGGGCCGCGCCGGCTCGGCCGGTTTGCTGCGCGACTTCTTGCAAGTGTTTGCGGAGTTCTTCCGCAAGCCCGGCATCTGGGTGATCCTGGGCTTTTTGCTGCTTTACCGCTTCCCGGAAGCGCAGTTGCTCAAGCTGGCCACGCCTTTCTTGCTGGATAGCCAAGCCGACGGCGGCCTGGGGCTAACGACCAAGCAGGTCGGCATCGCCTACGGCACGGTGGGCCTCACTGCACTGACCGTGGGCGGCTTGCTGGGTGGCTGGATCATCTCGCGCGTAGGCCTTAAAAAAGCGCTGTGGCCGCTGGTGCTGATGATGCATGTGCCCAATATCGCTTTTGTGGCCCTGGCTCTGGCCCACCCGGGCAGCTTGGTACTGATCAGCGCGGCGCTGGCCGTTGAACAATTCGGTTATGGCCTGGGCTTCACCGCCTATCTGATGTACATGATTCTGGTCGCCGACGGCCCCCACAAAACGGCGCACTACGCCATCTGCACCGGCTTCATGGCGCTGGGCATGATGATTCCTGGCATGTGGAGCGGCTGGCTGCAGGATCAGCTGGGCTATCTGAACTTCTTCATCTGGGTGCTGGTGGCCACGATTCCTTCCTTCGCTATGGCGGCGCTGATCAAGATCCCGGCCGACTTCGGCAAGAAGCAGGACGAGGAGCCCGCATGAGTGCCGAGCTCAAGCCCACGGCCAAGTCCAAAGCCTTGTCGCGCCGCAGCCTGCTCGGCGGCAGCGCCGCCGCGCTGATGGCTTGCGCGCAGTCGCCGCTGAAGCCTGCCCTGGCCAATCCACCGCGCTTGCTGCCCGCGCCCGAACTGGCCGAGCAAGCGCCCGCAGTGCCGCGCGAGTTCCGCGCCGCCTGGGTGGCGACGGTGGCCAATATCGACTGGCCCAGCCGCAAAGGCCTCAGCACGGCCGAGCAGCAGGCCGAAGTGCGGACGCTGCTGGACAGCGCCGTGGCGCTCAAGCTCAACGCCATCATCTTGCAGGTGCGCACCAGCGCCGATGCGCTCTACCCCAGCGCGCTGGAGCCATGGAGCGAGTACCTGAGCGGCACGCAAGGCCTGGCCCCAGAGCCCTTCTACGACCCGCTGGCCTTTTGGATCAACGAGGCCCATGCGCGCGGGCTGGAGCTGCACGCCTGGTTCAACCCCTTCCGCGCGCGCCAAAGCCAGGCCCAATCGGCGCCCGCCGCCAGCCACCTGAGCCAGACCCAGCCGCAATGGGTCAAGCGCTACGGCGACCAGCTTTGGATCGACCCCGGCGAAGAAGCCGCCGCCAACCACTGCCTGGCCGTCATCGCTGATGTGCTGGCGCGCTACGAGGTGGACGGCATCCACATCGACGACTATTTCTATCCCTATCCCATCACCGAGCCGACCAGCAAGCAAGAGCTTGATTTCCCGGATGAGCCGAGCTGGCAGCGCTTTGTGCAAAGCGGTGGCAGCCTGAGCCGCGCGGACTGGCGTCGCCGCAATGTCGATCAGCTGGTGCAGCGTATGCAGCAAACCATCCGGCTCAGCAGCAAGCCCTGGGTGCGCTTTGGCATCAGCCCCTTCGGCCTACCCAAGCCGGCGCTGCGGCCGCCGGGCATTGCCGGCTTCAGCCAGTACGACAAGCTTTATGCCGATGTGGAGCTGTGGCTGGCCAATGGCTGGCTGGACTATCTGGCGCCCCAGCTCTACTGGCCGATCAAGCAAGCGCCGCAGGCGTTTGATGTCTTGCTGGACTATTGGCACGCGCAGAACCCGCTGCAGCGCCATATCTGGCCGGGCCTGTTCACCAGCAAGGTGACGGACAAGGCCGACAGCTGGCCGATCAGCGAGATCAGCGCCCAGATCGAGATGCAGCGTTCCCGCGCGCCCGCCACCGGCCATGCGCACTTCAGCATGGTGGCCTTGCTGCAGAACCGGCGCGGCCTGGCGCTTGCGCTCAAGCAAGGCGTCTACGGCCAAGCCGCCGTGCCGCCGGCCACGCCCTGGCTTGATGCAAGCCAGCCGGAGCCTGCCCCCACCCCACTGCTGCTGGCCCTGCCCTCAGGCGGCCAGCCCGATGCCGCACCGGCCTGGCAGTTGCGCCTGCCGCCCGGCAAGCCGGCCGAAAGCGGGCGCTACCTGCTTTGGACCCGGCATGGCGAGCAATGGCGCTGGCAGCTCGGCAGCGAGTTTGTCATCGCAGCACAGGATCTCAATGCCCTGGTGATTTCGCGCCTGAGCCGGGTTGGCATCGAGGGACCACGGAGCGCTTTCCGGCTCGCCTGAGCCCTTGCGGCTAGTCGGGCCGGAATAAAGCCACGAATGAGCGCCTGTTGGCACCATCAGCCACATGCGGGATGAGGTCCAATTGGGCTCAAGTTTTTGATCCGCTGCGTGGCTGTGAGCCGCGCCCACCCATTCCGCCCCTTCATGCCCAAACTCAGCACCCGCAGGGAGTCGTGGCTCTGGCCCTCCATCGTGGCCATTCTCTTGCTCGCCAACGCAACGGTGGCGATCTTCTTCTGGTGGTCGCTGAGCAGCAGCAAACAGCTCTTTGATGAGCGAGCCTACGCGCAAACGGCCAATATCGCCAGCACGCTGGACGGCAATATCTCCAGCAGCATCGAGAAGATTGATCTGGTGCTGGCCAGCGTGGCCGACGAGTTGGAGCGGGAAATCCGCGCCGGCGGCATCCAGAAGGACCAAGCCTTGCGCTTTCTGGCGCGACGCCTGCAAAACATGCCCGAATTGCCGGCCTTGCGCGTCTACGACGCCGAGGGCAATGGCCTGGTCAACGAGGGTGTGGAGCCCGCCGCCGATGTCGTCAACATCGCTGACCGGGACTATTTTCAGCGCGCCAAGGCCCAGACCGAGCCGCAGCGCATTCTGTCGCCCCTGCTCCGCTCGCGCGTCGACCAGAGCTTTGTGATTGTCTCGGCACGCCGCTTTGTGGACGCCCAGGGGCGCTTCGCCGGCGTGGTGATCGCCCCCATCGGTGTTGAGTATTTCAGCCAGCTGATCTACGGGCTAGACCTTGGCAGCGGCGGCACTGTCGCCTTGCGCGACGCCGATCAGCGCTTGATCGCGCGCAACCCGCCGCTGCACGGCAGCCCAGCGGGTGAGGTCGGCAACCGCATCGTGTCCAAGGAATTCCAGAAGTTGATTGATGCCGGCGTCGAGACTGGCAATTTCCATAATGCCGACGGTGCCGGCGGCATCGATCGGGTGGTGAGCATGCGGCGCTTGCATGCCGCGCCTTTTTTGCTGGCCGTAGGCTTGGCCAGCCAGGACTATCTGCGCGGCTGGTATGGCGAGATCGCAGCGGCCGCTGCTTTGGTTTGCTGCTTCGCCATCGTTTCGGTGCTGCTGGGCCTGACCCTGCGCCGCGCCACCCAAGCCACCTTGCAAGCCAGCCTGCGCAATCGCATGTATTTGAAGCGCGCCAGCGACGGCATCATGGTGCTGGACGGCAAGGGACGCCTGAACATCGTCAACGACCGCATGTGCGAGTTGCTGGGCCTGAGCCGCGATCAACTCGTGGCCATGAGCCGGCTCGAACTGCTGCAGCTGTGGCCGGATAAGCGGGCCCGGGCGCGAACCTTTGTCGCCCTGCGCGCGGGCAATGAATTGCTGAGCTTGGAAACGCTGATCCGCAAAGGGCCGGCAGGTGAGTTGCGCGACGTGGAACTCAATGTCAGCGCTTTTGAGATTGCCGGCGAGCCCTGCTTCTACATCTCGGTGCGCGACATCAGCGAGCGCAAGGCGATTCAAGACCAGATGCGGGAGATGGCCTACCTTGATCAGCTGACCCAGCTGCCCAACCGCCGCCTGCTGAGCGACCGGCTGGAACAAGCCCTCGCGGCCAGCCAGCGCAGCCGGCAGTTCTGTGCCTTGATGATGCTGGACCTGGACAAGTTCAAGCGCCTCAATGACCAATGGGGCCACGATGCCGGGGACCAACTCCTGATCGAGGTGGCCCGCCGCATGAAGGCCTTGATGCGGGGTCAGGACACCGTGGCCCGCATGGGCGGCGATGAATTCGTGGTGCTGCTGAGCGGCTTAGGTGAAGACCGCGCCAGTGCCGCCGCCAACGCCGGCCTGATCGCCAGCAAGATCCTCGAAGCCTTGAACGCGCCGGTTGCGCTGGGGGCGGGCGCGCCGGACTGGCCCTGCCGCTGCAGCATAGGCATCAGCTTGTTTGTTGGCCGCGACTGCGGCACCGGAGAACTCTTCAAACAAGCCGACCTGGCCTTGTACGAAGCCAAACACGCCGGCGGCGACGGCTTCAAGGTGTTCACAGCGCCAGAGCGCGAGCCCGCCTGAGCAAGCCCCGCTCAAGCGCACCAAGCCAGCCAGCGCCCATGCGGGTGTGACCAGGACAGCGCCCGCTGCTGAATCTGCCCATTAGCAGCCCACTGCAGCGTCCACAAGGTAGCGCTGGCGCCGGCGCGCTCGGCGGCCAAAGGCGGCAGATCCAGACCCGGCGGGCGCAAGGCCGCGCCCTCGGCGCTGAGCCAGATCAGGCCATGCTGCAGCACCAGCCGCCGCACGCGCGCCTGATAGTCCTGCAAGGCGGCGGGCGTGAAGTAGTACAGCACCCAGCTATTGAACAGCACAGGCTGGCTGCCGGCAAAGTCACCCGCAGCCAACTGCGCCGCCAGCACACTCAGCCCATCTTCACATTGCTGTATGCGGTGCTGATCGACCAGCGCCACCGCTTGATCAAGGCGGCGCGCCCGCTCACGCTCATGCGGCCACAAGCAGGCATGCAGCCAGCGCAGGGCCGCCGGGTCCTGCACATCCAGCAGGGCCAGATCCAAACCCAGGCGCTGCTGAAGCTGCCAAGCCTGATCGGCCGGGGGCGCGGCGGCTGCGCCCAGCCAATCGCAGCTGATCTCGGGCCGCTCGGGCCCGGCTGGCGCGCCGCGCGCAAAGCTCGCGCCGGACTCGGTTTGGTAGCAATAGCGGTAACGGTCCACACCCAGGTTCAGGCCCGCGCTGCAGCCGAAGTCGATCAAGCTCAGCGCACGCCTGCCACTCAAGCCCGCGATGTGTTGCAGGGCCGGCCAGAGCACGGCGCAGCGGCCGATCTCATTGGTCTGAGTGCGGCGCTCACGCAAGGATTCGATCAGGCTGGCCTGCTGCTGACGCGCGAAATCCAGCAGCAGGGCCGGCAGCTGCGCGTCGGGCAGGCGCTGGCCGCCCACGCTCGGGTAATAGTCCGCCAGGGGATGGGCCACGCCGGCCAGCACCCGCTCATGCAGGGCCGCGAGCAGCAGATTGGGAATCGCCTGGGTGGGCGGCGCATGGGCCATCAGGGCGAGCAGCTCAGGCGCATCCGCTACCGCTTGGCATATCGCCACATAGAGCGGGTCTTGCAGGCATTCCAGCGCGGCAAACTGACGGAACTGCTGCGCCCAGGCTTGGCTTGATTCGAAATTCATGTCGCCAGCTTAGTGGCGAGGCTGGACGCAAAATGTCGGATACCCGACAAATAGAACGCAAACATGTCTGACGCCGCTCAGCCTTCAGTCCAGCCCTCACTTCAAGCACTTTTGGCCGTGCTGCAAGGCAACTTCCCGACGCTGGACTGGCAGCAAGACGCCGCCCTGCTGGCACGCCTGCAGCGCCTGATCCCAAGCCGGCGCCTGGCGCGCGGCAGCAGCCTGTTTCGCCAAGGCGCGCCGACCCAGGCTTTCTATGCCGTGGGGCAAGGGCAAATGGAAGCGCGCTTCACCGGCGCGGACGGCACGGTCTCGGTGCTGGAGACGATGCAGGCGCCGCGCCTGTTCGGCCTAGCCGCCTTCGCCGCCGGCCAGCCCTCCAGCTACGAAGCGGTGGCGCTTCAGCCCAGCCAGGTCTGGGTCTTGGCGGAGCCGGCCTATTGCCTGCTGATGGATGAGGTGCCAGGTTTTGCCCGCGCTCTGTTGCGCGAATTTGCCCAGCGCTTCGACGGTACTTTGCGCATGCTTGAAGCTTCCCGCCACCGCAGCGCGGCGGAGCGCCTACAACTGGCCCTGACGCAGCTGAGCCGGGAGCAGCCCGCTGCCTCAATGCGCCAAAACGGGCCTGCGCAAGAGCCGGGTTGGTTGCGCATCCAAACCACCCAGGCCGACCTGGCCGCGCTGGCCAATCTCTCGCGCCAAACGGTCAATCAGTTGCTGGGCGAAGCGGCGGCACAAGGTCAGTTGCGGCGCGCTTACGGGCAGCTGTGGCTGCGGGCGCAGCAGGCTTGAACGAAGTCAGGCCTTCGCTTCCACCTTCAAGGCCGCCTCGATGTCCGCGCGCAAACTGGCTGGCGCGTCGTTCGGGGCATAACGCTTGATCACCTGGCCATCGCGCCCGATCAGGAATTTGGTGAAGTTCCACTTGATCAGCTCGGTGCCCAGAAAACCGGGCTTTTGGCTTTTCAGCCACTGCCACAGCGGGTGAGCGTCGGCGCCATTGACCTTGATCTTCTCCATCATCGGGAAGCTGACGCCGAAGTTCAGCTCACAAAACGAGGCGATGTCCTCATTGCTGCCCGGATCCTGGCCGCCGAACTCATTGCTGGGGAAGCCCACGATCACCAGGCCTTGCTCGCCAAATTCCTGCCAGAGCGACTCCAGGCCTTTGAACTGCGGGGTGAAGCCGCATTGGCTGGCGGTGTTGACGATCAGCAGGACCTTGCCGCGCTGGCTGGCCAAGTCGGCCGGCTTGCCATCGATGGACAAGGCCTGAAAGTCGTAAACGCTGGACGCCATGGAGATGCTCCGATCTGCTGAGTTGCGCGGATATTAGCCGGCCCGGGGAAGCTCTGCACAAATCAGGCTGATCCCTGCTGCGCAGCCTCGCCCCGATTTATGCAGCGCTTGCCTTACGCTCCAGCGCGGCCAGCAAAGCCGCGGCCAGAATGCAAACCCCGCCCAGCGCCGTCTTCACATCCAACTGGCCGCCGCCCAGCCACAGGGCGGAGAGTGCAGCTACCGGCACCTCGGTCAGCATGATGATGGCCGTCACATTGGCCGGCAGGCGCCCGGCGCCGTACTGCAGGCTGAGGTTGGACAAAAAGAACAGCAGCGCCATGCCCGCCAAGGGCAGCAGCCAGATCGCACCGGGCAGGCCGGGCCAGCTGATCACCGACGCGCCGGCCAGCAAGGCCGCCGCCGTGCCGGCCACACCAACGCCACCGGCAAACATGGCCAGCGCACAGGCGGCCGGGCCATTGCTGGCGGACTGGCGCCGCAACATCACATTGTTGAGCGCAAAAGTGAAGCCACCCGCCAGGCCCAGCCAGTCAGACAAGCCCGCCGGCAGCGGCAGGCCGCCCCCTTCTGGCGCCAGCACAATGGCCGCGCCGCCCAGGGCCAGGGCCATGCGCAGGCCCGCCAAGGCGGTCAGGCGCTCGCCCAGAATCAGGCGCGCCAGCAGCACCGCCCAGAGCGGCATCAAATAGAACAGCAGCACCACCCGCACCACATCCCCGGTGGCCACACCCCAGTTGAAGGCGGTATTGGTCATGCCAGCGGCAAGCGTCACCAGCCAGAGGGCGGGCGTGCGCGCCAGCTCGCGCCAGGCCTGCGGCTGACTGGCGCTGAGCACCAGCAGCGACAGCAAATACAGCGCCACCGTCGTCCAAAGCGGGTGCAACCCGAGCGCTTGAAACTGCCGAAATGGCCACCAGGAAAGCCCCCAGATCAGGGCGTTAAACATCAGCGCGAGTTGTGGCTTCAAAAAAATGGGCTCAGAGATGAAATTGGGCTTGAAAAAGATTGCCGGGGGCGCTACAAGACAGCGCGGTTGATCCTGCTTGGCGGTGGTTGGCCGGCAACAACAGATTCGTGCGAAAGCGCGGGCGCCCGGTCACTTTGTCGATCAACAATGGCCGGGGTTTATAGCATGGTGTTTTGCGTGGGCATGGCGCCCCTCAAACGCTGGGATTGCTGTCATTGACAGTTTTGCAAGGGAGAGACTCTTTTGAATCATCTGGCCTGCTTCACCCCGGGGGACTTCACTGCCGACCCCGCGCCTGATCTGACGAGCTTCCGTTGGCGCTTGCTCGCGCAAGGCGATTCCTGGTTTTCCACCGCCGATGACAAGCTCAATGCGCACGCCAACTTGCTGCAAGAGATGGTCTACAAGGAACCCACCTGCGCCGTGAACTGCGCCGGCAAGGGGGGTGCGCTGAGCCATCTGGTGGATCTGGAATCGGCGCCCGACTTTGTGCGCCTGCTCAGCGGCTCGGACTCACCGGTCTGGGACGGCGTGCTGCTGTCCATGGGCGGCAACGACATGATCGCCGCCGCACAAACGCCGGCCAATGCCGCAGACGGCACACGCGTGCCCCTGCATCTGCGCCTCTTGCGCCATCAAACCGAATGGGGCACGCCGGCCAGCGGCGTGGCGCGTTATTTCTCCGAACCCGGCTGGGCCACTTACAGCGAGTATCTGCGCACCAATGTCCGCCACCTGCTGACCCTGCGCGACCAAGGCCCCTCGGCCGGTAAGCCGATGTTCATGCACTGCTACGCCGTGCCGATGCCGCGCCCGGCCGGCGCCGAGGATGTGGGCCTGGGGCAATCCGGCCCCTGGCTCTACCCCGCGCTGAAGGCTTACGCCCTGCCGGCCGCCGATTGGGCGGCGGTGAGCCGGCTGATGGTCTTCCACCTGGCCCTGCTGCTGAAAAGCATGGCGGCCGATAAAGAGCAATTCCCCGGCCTGCATGTGTTCGATTCCACCACCGTGCCGCTGGCCCCGGCCACGCCCGGCAGCAGCGGCAGCAGCGGCGACTGGCATAACGAGATCCACCTCAACCACAGCGGCTGCTTCAAAATCGCCCGCGCCTGGTCAGAGCATGTGGAAAACGTGCTGAGCGGCGTCAAGGCGGTGGAGCCGAGCAAACGCCGCAGTTAAGCAGAGCCGCGCCGCCGCGCCATCCCTCAAAGCGGCGCCAGGTTCTCCCCGCGCAGGCCCACCAGCAGGGCGCGGCCTGAGCCGTCGACGCGAAACTCGCCGAAGCGGGCCTTGGCATAGCGCTCGGCCTCGCCTTCCTTGAAGAAATAGGCATCGGTCACCAGCAAGCGGCGGCCGTTCTTCTGCACCAGCGGGATCAAGACCTCGTCCGGCGCCAGCGCTTGACCATCGGCGGCGCGCTGCGCAATCGCCAGTCCGCGCGCATCCAGCTTGAGCACCAGCTGCGCCGCATCCTTGGGGAGTTCGCTGGGTGTGCCTGCAAGACCTGACCCCGGCGCGGCGGCAGCAGCCATGACGCGGAAGTTCAGCGCCATATAGTCGCCCTGCATCAGCGAGCGCGGGTCCACCGGCGCCAGCGGCAAAAAGATCGGCCTACCGTGGCGGATCAGTTGCTCCTTCTGCCAGATACCCAAGTTCGCCAGCAACAAGCCCAGCAAGACCGTCAGGCCCAGCAGGCCTGCAGCGGGGCGCGTCCAGCGTGGCAGCGGGGCGGCAGCCCCAGCGACCGAGGCCGTTTCAATCCGGCGGCTGCGCTGAGCCCAATACGCCATGGCCGCCAAAACGGCCGCCACCACGATCAAAACCAAGGCCTTGCTGCTCAAGCTCCAGCTCAGCTGATAGTAAAAAGCGCCCAGCATCCAGGCGCAACTAACGCCCGCCGCGGCCGCCATGCGCCAGCGCCCGGCCGTGGCGCACAGCGCCAGCATCAGCAGGCCAGCGCCCAGCAAGGGGTTGAACCAGGCCAGCAGGGCCAGGGCCCCCGCCACACCCAGCAGCCAAGTTTGGCTGCGCAGCACCGGCCAGCAACGCTGCAAGTAAGTGGCAGCGGCCAGGCTGCTGAGGGCCGACAACAGGGGTGCGAGCCAGGCCAAGACCGTGTGCGAACTCGCGGGCCAGCCGCCGATGCCGCGCAAGTCATGGGCCAAGCTCAGGCCTGGGTTGGCAGGCAGCAAAAACGTGCTGCCCGACACCAGGGCAAAGCCCAGCAAGAGGCCCAGGCCCCAGCCGCTCGCGAAGCTCTCCAAGGCGGCAGCCGCCTGCGCTCGGCCGGCCCCCAGCCAGCCCTTGGCCAGCTGCCATTGCGCGGCGAGCCAGAGGCCCAGCAGGAGATAGAGGCCCAGGTTCAGGCTCAAAGCCCAGGCTTCACGGCGGTATTCGCGACCATAGTCACGCGCAAATTCGCCGGAAAATTCAAACCAAGCCTGCCACAGCGCCCCCAGCGCCAAGCCCGCAGCCAGCGCGCCCAGTAGCGCGCGCAGCCAGGCCTGTGGCAAAACCCAGGCCAAGCCGGTGCTGAAGAGCGCCAGCGCCAACAGAACCGCGCCGAAGGGCAGATGCAAGCCCTGCCACAGCCCGTAAGCCAGCAAGCCCATGCCCGCGGCCATGGCGGCCAGGGCCAGCTGTTGCAGGAACAGGCCACTGCCAGCTGAGCCGCGCTCAGCGCTACCCTCGCCATCGACCTCAGCTTGGCGCAACACCAGCACCGCCGCGCCCAAGAGCATCGCCGCCACCGGCAAGCTACCCAGGCCTTCGAGCGCACTCTTCAGAATCAGGGCCAGCAAGACCAGCAGCAAGCAGGCCAAAAGCCAAGCCCCCAGCGCCGTCAACACCACCACGGGCCAAGGTCGCACGGGCGATGGAGCGGGCGGCTGGGCCTGCGCGGGCAGCAAGCCCAGAGCTTGGGCGCGGGACCACAGGGCTTGTAGTTCAAGCAAGTTCATGCGGCCGTCCCGTCGTTCTGCTCCGACTCGCGTTGCCGGCGCGCAGCCGCCAACAAGCCCTTGACCGAGAGGCTCAGCAAGCCCGCGCCCACCAAGGTCAGCAGGGCAAAGCTGGCAATTGGCTCGACCCGGTGGTCTTCCAGCAACCAGCGCCCCAGGCCGGCCAGCAGCAAGACATTGAGGGCCAAGGCCAGCACGCTGAGGCCAAAAATCTCGATATGAGCGGGCCGCGCCAAGGCGAACGCTGCGCCCGCCAGCAGCAAGAGCGCCAGGCTAAACAGCAGGGTCTCGTCTCCGCCGAACAACAAGAGCAAGGCGCTAACGCTCATTTGCCCCACCGCCAGCAGCAGGGCTAGGCGCCAGGACCAGATGCCGGCGCCCGTCCAGGACCGCAAAGGCCGCCCCAGGAAAGCAAGAGGCAACGCCAGCAGCGCCCAGTGCAGCAATTGCAGGCCACGGATCTGCGCCGGCAAATGGCTATTGAAGAGCCTGATCGATGGGGCCTCCGCCTGCCACCACAGCGCGATCGCGGCCATCAACACCAGCACCCAGGGCGCCCAGAGCACATCGCTGCGCAAGGCCAAACCTAGCGGCAGCCCCAGTGCGGCCCAAAGCGCAAACAACTGCCAGGGATCGGCGCCGGTCTGATAGGTCTGACCGAAATAGGCGAACAAGCCGCCCAGCACCAAGAACAGCGCTAGGCCCAAGGCGGCGCGCAGCCTTGGCAGCAGCCAGGCGGCCAGGGCCAGCAGCAAGACCAAACCTTGCAGCAGGGCGAAGCGGCCGAAGCGGCCCAGATCGTCCCAGTTGGCAGCCAACCACATCAGCAGGCCAAAGGCGGCCAGCGCTGCGGCCAGCACGGCCAGGCCTTGGATCAAGCGTTGCTGCAACCCTGCGGGCTCCTGGCCCAGACCGGCCTCGCGCAGCAATTGCGCATGCTGGTTCGCGTCAAGGCCGTGTCGGCCGACCCAGCGATACAAGACCAAGCGGATATCGTCCATGCCCCACCCTCAAACTTGTCATCGGGCACTGCCCGCCTTGCGTGCGCAACAGCAGCAAGTGTTATTCGAGGCTCAGTGCACCTCGTCGCAACGCGCCAAGGCCAGCAGGCGCTCCACCTCGTCGCGATGATTGACGCAATTGCGCTGATGCCAGCGGCGCACGATCCACATCGTGCCGGCCACCAGCAGGCCGAAGATGGAGATGGCGATGAAGGCGGACAAGCCGATGCGCGTCATGCCCGTGTAGAGCGCGCCCAGTGCCAGGATGCAGGCCTGCTCGTTGAAGTTCTGCACGGCGATGGAGCGGCCGGCGCCCATCAGGTTGTGGCCGCGGTGCTGCAGCAGTGCATTCATGGGCACGACCAGATAGCCGCCAATCATGCCCAGCACGATCAGGAAGGGAATCGCTGCCCAGACATTGGTGATCATGTTCAGGCCAATGATCAGCACGCCCATCAAGATGCCCAGCGGAATCACGCGCGTGGCGCGGTCCAAACGCATATAGACCGAAGCCACCACGGCGCCAATGGCCGTGCCGATGGCGACCACGCCGCCCAAGGTGGAGGCTTGCGTAGTGGTGTAACCCAGCGCCATGGCCGCCCAAGCGAACACGATGATGCGCAGATTGCCCGACACGCCCCAGAACAAGGTGGTGGTGGCCAGCGAGATTTGCCCCAGCTTGTCGGCCCACAGGCGCGAGTTGCAAGAAGCGAAGTCGCGCAGCAAGGTCAGCGGGCTGTGCGACAGCGGCTGCAAGGCGGTTTGGGTACGCGGGATGTAGAGATTGAAGGCCGCAGCGATCAGATACAGCACGACCAAGCTGCAGATGGCGGCCTTGGGCGCGGTGTCGATGCCGGTGTTGATGAAGGGCATATCGATGCTCAAGAGCAAAGGTGCCAGATGCGGTCCCACCAATTGCCCACCCAGCAAAATGCCCAAAATGATGGAGGCGATGGTCAGGCCCTCAATCCAGCCATTGGCCTTGACCAATTGCGAGGGCGGCAGCAACTCCGTCAGGATGCCGTACTTGGCCGGCGAATAGGCAGCGGCACCCAGGCCCACGATGGCATAGGCCAGCAGCGGATGCGCGCCGAACAACATCATCAAACAGCCGAATATCTTGATCAGGTTCGAATAGAACATGACCTTGCCTTTGGGCACGGCGTCGGCAAACGCGCCGACAAAAGGCGCCAGCAGCACGTAAAACAGCGCAAACATCGGGCCCAGGGCCGGAATCTGCCAGGCCGGCGAGCCATTGGTCTTCAACAACTCGATCGCACCGACCAACAACGCCTGATCAGCCAGCGAGCTGAAAAACTGCGCTGACATGATGATGGAAAAGCCTTTTTTCATGAGCCCATTCAATACTGCGGGAAAAAGGCCTACCGGTTCGACGCATGCAAGCGCGGCCCGGCATCCTGACATTTGATCGGTCGGCAAAGTGGATGCTGCGGCGGGTTTATAGCATGCAGCTCATGGCAGTGCCGTCATCGAGGTGCGCCCTGCGTCGGCGTCGGCGTGCCGGGCGGTGCCACAATTCAGGCCATGCCGCGTCCTATTGAAGCCCATATCCACCTCCCCGCCATCGCCCACAACCTGGCCCGCGCACGCGCCCGTGCGCCCGACGCCAAGCTCTGGGCCGTCGTCAAGGCCAATGCCTACGGCCATGGCATTGCTCATACTTATGAAGCGATGCGCAGCGCCGACGGCTTCGCCCTGCTGGACTTTGCCGAGGCCAAATTGCTGCGTGAGCTGGGCTGGCGCGGCCCGATCTTGCTGCTGGAAGGCTGCTTCGAGGCGCGCGACCTGGAGCTGTGCTCGCGCCTGAAGCTGTGGCACACGGTGCATTGCGAGCAGCAGATCGACTGGCTGGCCATGCACAAGACGCACGAGCCGCACCGGGTGTTCCTCAAGCTCAATAGCGGCATGAACCGCCTGGGCTTCACGCCACAAGCCTTCCGCGCGGCCTGGACACGCCTGAATGTGCTGCCCCAGGTGGACGAGATTTCGCTGATGACGCACTTCTCCGACGCCGACGGCGAGATTGGCATCGAGGCTCAAGTGGCCGCGTTCGAGCGCGTCTGCGCCGACTTGCCGGGCGAGCGCTCCTTGAGCAATAGCGCCGCCGTCCTGCGCCACAGCGAACGCCTGCGCAGCGACTGGGTGCGCGCCGGCATCATGACTTACGGCGGCGTGCCCGACTTCCCGGTGCACGACCAAGGTTTCTGGGATTTGCAGCCGGCCATGAGCTTGCGCTCCAAGATCATCGCCGTCCAGCACCTGCAGCCCGGCGACACGGTGGGCTATGGGTCCAGCTTCACCGCCACGGCGCCAATGAGCATCGGCGTGGTGGCCTGCGGTTATGCCGACGGCTACCCGCGCCACTGCCCCACCGGCACGCCCGTGCTGGTGGACGGCCAGCGCTGCAGCACGGTCGGCCGGGTATCGATGGACATGCTGGCCGTGGACCTGACGGCGCTGCCCAAAGCCGGCGCCGGCAGCGAGGTCACGCTGTGGGGGCGCAGCAGCAAGGGTCAGGTCTTGCCGATCGACGAAGTGGCCCAGGCCGCCAAGACGATTGGCTATGAGCTGATGTGCGCCCTGGCGCTGCGGGTGCCGGTGACGGTTGATCACGGCGCCGCTGGCCTGGCAGGCTAGGCCTTGCGCCTCGCCCTGACGCCCAGGAAGCTGGCGACTCATGCAACTTGACTGGACGCCGGCCGACTGGGAGCTGGACTTCAGCTTCATCCGCGCCAGCGGCCCGGGCGGGCAAAACGTCAACAAGGTCTCCAGCGCCGTGCATCTGCGCTTTGATATTCAGCGCTCCAGCCTGCCCGCCCTGATCAAGACCCGTTTGGCGGCGCTGTCGGACCAGCGCATCACGCAAGACGGCGTGGTGGTGATCAAGGCGCAAGACAGCCGCAGCCAGGAACAAAACCGCGCCGACGCGGTGGCCCGCCTGATTGAGCTGGTGCAAAGCGTGGCCCACACCCCAAAAGCCAGGCGCGCCACCAAGCCGACCTACGGCTCCAAGATGCGCCGGCTGGAAGGCAAGGCGCAGCGCAGCAGCATCAAGGCCGGGCGCGGCAAGGTCGGCTCCGACCATTGAAGCAGCCGCCATTCCGCTGAGTCGGCCAGCGCTGCAGTTCGTCGCAAGCGGGGTGCAAGGCTGAAGCCGCTGCGGCACATTGACCTCCATGGGCCGGAACTTCGGCGCCACTAGCCAAGGAGCTCAACACCATGTCACTTGCCACCGAACTTGAACGCCTGACGGAACTGCATCAGCGGGGCGCCTTGAGCGATGAAGAATTCCAGCGCGCCAAGGCCCGCTTGTTGCAAGACGAGGGCGACCAGCCCGCGGCGCGGCCCCAGCCGCAGCAACAACAGCAGCAGCAACAACGCACAAGCGCCCCAGGCATGGGCGGTGCCCTGAATGCCTTGCAGCGCAGCCGCGATGACCGCTGGCTGGGCGGCGTGTGCGGCGGGCTGGCGCAGGTCAGCGGGCTGGCGTCCTGGCTCTGGCGCCTGATTTTTGTGGGCCTTGTGACCTGCCACGGCTTTGGCGTGCTGGCCTATTTGCTGCTATGGCTGCTGGTGCCGGTGGAAAAGCCACCGCTGCTGCAACTGGGCTGGCAAGACCCGAAGGCGCATTAAGCGAAAGGGCTTCCGTCCTGGCCGACATCAGGGCCAGGGCGCCACTCACAGTCACTCGCGCATTTGCTTGCCCATTTACTTACGCGTGGCGGCGTAGAGGCTGGCCAGGCACAAGCCCATGCCGGCCAAGGACAGCAAGGTCGGTTGCCAGCCCTCCAACAAGGCGGAAATGGCCAGCGCAATCACCGGGATCACCACGCCAGTCAAGGCCGCTCGCGCCGGGCCCTGGCGCTGAGCCAGCTTGAAATACAGCACAAAAGCCGTCACCGAGCCAAAGACGGCCAAGTAAAGCAGCGACAGCAAATAAGGCAGCGAGCTGTCAAAGCGCAGACCCACGCCGGTGCCCAGCGCCAGCAGCATCAGGAAGACCGCGCCATAGCCCATGCTCCAGGCCAGGATGGGCACCAGGGCCAGGCCACGCCTGGTCAGCGTGAGCGTCAACACATTGCCGATGCAGGCGGCCAGCACGGCCAGCAGGCCCAGACTCAAGCCGAGGGCGGCATTGGGGCGCGCGCCGGTGGCGGCAATCTCGGGCCAGAAAATCATCACCACGCCCAGAACGCCGCCGCTGGCGGCCAGCAAAAAGCGTGAGCTCACGCGCTGGCCAAAGAACAACCGCCCGGACAAGGCATTGCCGAACACCATCAGCGAGAACAAAACCGCCACCAGGCCGCTGGGAATATGCCGCTCGGCCTCGTAGACCGACCAGTAGTTGCCGCTGTACTGCACGATGCCGGTGGCCAGCATCAGCACATGGGCGCTCAGCGGCAGGCGCAAGCTCTCACCGCGCCAGCGCGCCAGCGCCAGCAGCAAGACGGCAGCCAGGGCGAAGCGCCAGGCCACCGAGTTCAGCACCGGCACGCTCGAGTCGAGCTGATAAAGGATCACATGCCAGGTACTGGCCCAGATCAGCGTCGGGCCCCAGAACAGCCAGCGGTCGGAGAGTTGCGGTTTCATCAAAATGGGCTGACAAGAAAAGGAACGGCGCCTGGCCGGTGGGCCAGGCGCCGATTGGAGAGAAACGAGACGCCGCTCAGGCGCTGCGCTTGAAGGCCGACAGCAGCAAGCCCGCGCCAATGAACAAGCTGCCGAAAACACGGTTCAGCAGCTTGACCTGACGCTCCGTGCGCAAGGCCTTCAAGACCCGGGAAGCCAGGATGGTGTAACCCGCCATCACCACCAAGTCGGTGAACATCAGCGTGGCAGCAATCACCACATATTGCGGCAGCAGGTCTTGCTTGAGGTTGAGGAACTGCGGCATCACCGCCAGCAAAAACACCGTGCCCTTGGGGTTGACGGCATTGAGCATCCAGCCGCGCAGCACCAACTGGCGCAGGCTGACCTGTGGCCCGCCCTCCTCGGCTTCGGCCACCAGCGGCTTGGCCGGGGCGCGCCATTGCTGCACGCCCATCCACACCAAATAAGCCACACCGGCCCACTTGACGATGGCAAAGCCCAGATTGGAGGCTGCGATCAAGGCCCCCAGGCCCACGCCGACCAGCAGGATCTGAGTCAGGATGCCCAGAATCAGACCGAAGGTGGTGAAGTAGCCGCGCCGAAAACCATGGTTGAGGCCCGAGCTCATGGCTGCGATGGCGCCCGCGCCCGGCGACAGGCTGATGGCCCAGGAGGCCGCGAAAAAGCCCAGCCAGACAGAGAATTCCATGAAACAGCACTCCGAGAAAGAACCGCGGTTTTTAACATGCCGGGTCGGCCATGTCAGTCGCTCTCACGACAGACCCGGGCAAGCCGGGGACAATCAGCCCCATGGCAAGCAAAGAAAAATCCATCTACACCTGTTCCGACTGCGGTGGCAACAGTGCCAAATGGCTGGGCAAATGCCCCAGCTGCGGGGCCTGGAACACCTTGGTCGAAGGCGCGGCTGAACCGGCGGGCGGCAGCAAGAACCGCTACCAGGCGCTGGCCAAGAGCCAGCCCGTGGCCACCCTGGCCGACATCGAGGCCAGCGACTTCGAGCGCACCCCCACCGGGCAGGAGGAGTTGGACCGCGTGCTGGGCGGCGGCATTGTGGAAGGCGGCGTGGTGCTGATCGGCGGCGACCCCGGCATCGGCAAGTCCACCTTACTCTTGCAGGCGATTGACGATTTGTCCGCCAAGATGCGCGTGCTGTATGTCACCGGCGAGGAGTCGGGCGCGCAGATCGCCATGCGCTCGCGCCGCCTCGGACTGGCTGGCACGCAGGTGCGGGTGCTGGCCGAGATCAGCCTGGAAAAAATCCTGGCCACCCTGGACGCGGAGCAGCCGGCCTTTTGCGTTATCGATTCGATTCAGACTCTGTACTCCGAGCATCTGTCCTCCGCGCCGGGCTCGGTCGCACAAGTGCGCGAATGCGCCGCCCACCTGACCCGCAAGGCCAAGGCCTCGGGCTGCGCCATGGTGCTGGTGGGCCATGTCACCAAGGAAGGCGCGCTGGCCGGGCCGCGCGTGCTGGAGCACATCGTTGACACGGTGCTTTACTTCGAGGGCGACACGCACAGCAGCTTCCGCCTGGTGCGAGCGATCAAGAATCGCTTCGGCGCCGTCAACGAGATTGGCGTGTTCGCCATGACGGAAAAAGGCCTCAAAGGCGTGACCAACCCCAGCGCCATTTTTCTGTCCACCCACGGCGAGCCGGTGCCAGGCTCCTGCGTGCTGGTGACGCTGGAGGGCACGCGGCCCATGCTGGTCGAGTTGCAAGCCCTGGTGGATGCGGGCGGGCCGAATCCGCGCCGCTTATCGGTGGGCCTGGAGAAGGACCGCCTGGCCATGCTGCTGGCGGTGCTGCACCGCCACGCCGGCGTGGCGACCATGGATCAAGACGTCTTCATCAACGCGGTGGGCGGAGTGCGCATCAGCGAACCGGCGGCCGACTTGGCGGTGCTGCTGGCGATTCAAAGCTCGCTGCGCGGCAAGCCGCTGCCGCGCGGCTTCATCGCCTTCGGTGAGGTGGGCCTGGCCGGCGAAGTGCGGCCGGCGCCGCGTGGTCAAGAGCGCTTGAAGGAAGCCGCCAAGCTGGGCTTCACCGTCGCGGTGGTGCCCAAGGCGAATGCACCCAAGAAGGCCATCGAGGGCCTGACCGTGCATGCGGTGGATCGCATCGAGGACGCGATGGATCTGGTCAGAGGCCTGTAAAGGGCCGCGAGCGCTGCGCTTCGTCCAGCAATTTGCGCCCCTCGCGCTTGTTGCGGTACATGGCGTCGTCGGCGCTTTTGGCCAAGCTCAGCTCGTCTTGCCCGTCCTGCGGGTACATGGCCAGGCCCAACGAGCAAGTGACTTCCAAGCGCGCCCCGCTCAGCTCCATTGGCAATGAAACCTGATTGAAGATCTTCTCGACCACCAGCTGGGCGGTTTCATTGCTCATCGGGCCGGTCAACAGCACGACGAATTCATCGCCGCCAATGCGGCCCACCGTGTCCGTTTCACGCACCGCGGCCTTGATGCGGCGTGCCACGGTTTGCAGCAACTGGTCACCCACGGCATGGCCGAACTGGTCGTTGATGGGCTTGAAGCGGTCCAGGTCGAGCAGAATCAGCCCCAGGCGCTCCTGATAGCGGCGCGCATTGGCCAGGGCGAAGCGGAAGCGTTCGTCGAAATGGGCCCGGTTGGCCAGATCGGTGAGTGGGTCGTGCAGCGCGAGGTAGCGCATCTGCTCCTCGGTTTGGCGACGCTGGTGGATGTCCGACAAGGTGCCCACCATGGCCAGCGCCAGGCCATCGGCATCGCGCTGCACCACCATGCCACGCGACAAGACCCACAGCCATTGGCCGCCCGGCCCCTTGACCCGGTACTCGCTGGCCAGCGAGGAGGTCAGGCCGTCCAGGCAATGCTGAAAGTCGCCCTGCACCCGCTCAAGGTCCTGCGGATGGATCAGTTCACGCAGCTGGCTCATGCTGGGCTCGGCCTGATCGGCGCTGATGCCCATGATGGCCTTCCAGCGCAGCGAGCAGTTCAGCTGGCCACTACCGACCTGCCATTCCCACACGCCATCGCCCGCGCCTTCCAGCGCGAAGGCCCAGCGCTGCTCGGTCTCACGCAGCACCACCGTCATGCGTTCGGCCAGATGCTGAGCGCGCTCGCGCGAGGTCAACATCAGCCAGACCAACAAGGCCAGCATCACGCTCAACACGCCGCCCAGCCAAGGCACTTGGCTGGCGAACCCGGCGCCGTGAGCGGGCGCAAAGTCCGGCCCCGCTTGCAGGACCAAGGTCCAGTTCGCGCCCTCCGGGATGCGCAGCTTGCGGGCGGTCTGCAAGCCCTCGCCCGCTTCGATGAATTCGCCGTCGCTATTCAAAGCCGTGCTGCGAAAGTACGCGCTGCGCGCCTGCAAATGCTGCTCGGTGTAAAGCGCCAGTGACAGCCCCTCGGGCAAATGCTGGTAGAGGCCGGCGAACATGGCCGTCGGGTCGATGGGGGCAAGCACCCAGGCCAGCAACTGCTCACGTCGCAAGGCTTCGTTGGAAGGGCGCACCGCCCCTTTGAACACCGGCAGCGCTTGCAAATAGCCTTCGGCCACGCCCACTTGCAGCTCCCTCAGGTCCAGCCGCCCGGACAAGCTCAAGCGCCCCCCATCGCGGGCCTGCGCCAGCAAGAGCGGCAGCTGGGGCAGCTTCGTCAGCAGGCTGGGCGACACCTTGGCCAATTCTGAGCCCGCACGAATCGGAGCCCCAGGCCCGGGATGCAGGCGCAGCAACAGGGCCAATTCATCCTGCCCAGGCCGCGCCCAAGCCACCAAAAGGTCATGCATATCCGCTTGGCCCGCGTGTGGCGGCAAGGTCTGAGCGTAAAGGCGCAATGCCGCCTCATCGGCTTGCGGATAGGCCGCCAGAAAACCTTGCAAACCCTGCAAGACCTGGCGCTGCGCATTCAGCTGCTGCTCAAAGCGCTGGCTCAATTCCTGAAAATTGCGATCAAAAGCTTGATTGACCTGCGTCTGCTCGCGTTGCGACTCGAAGCGCCAAAAGGCGACCGTCAGTGCCAGCGCCAGCAGCAGCACCAACAAGGGCAACAGCACGCGCAGCGGCCGCAAGGCCCGCGGCCAAGCAAAGGCCTCGGGGATGCGCGCGGGCATAGGCGCCAGACTCATGGCTGCTCACAGCTGAGCTGCTGTGATCGCTGGCCCTGGAGCGGCCGCTTTGCCGACAACACACCTTCCATGTCTCATGGCCTCTGAGGCTGAGCAGGTGTGATGGCGCGAAGCCTCGGCCTGCATGACAAGGGAGCACGGCAAACCCGCACAATGCGGGCTGGATCACTCCCAAAGAACCCGCAGAATACGCCAAGCCCATGACGAATCAAAGCCCTATTTCCCCCGCCCCGGCCGGACTGGCGCCACTGTTTGAGCCGCCCTATTTCGCGGTGATGTTCACCAGCCAAAGAACCGCTGGTGACACAGGCTACGACGCCATGGCCGATCAGATGGTGGCACTGGCTGCCGATCAGCCCGGCTATCTGGGCGCCGAGAGCGTGCGCGATGCCACGGGTTTAGGCATCACCATGTCCTACTGGCGCAGCGAGGCCGATATCGCCGCTTGGCGTCGTCATGGCGAACACCAACTGGCGCGCGACCGTGGTCGCCAAGCCTGGTACAGCCACTACAGCGTGCGCATTGCCAAGGTCGAACGCGCCTACGGCTGGTGCGCGGCCGATGGCAGCGCTGACCCGGCCAATCCTCTGGCAAACGACCAAGCAAATGGCCAAACAAATGACGAGGTGCAGCCATGAACGCCTGGATCGGTGGCGCTTTGGCCGTGGCGGCGATGTTTTTGGGCGGTGGCCTGTGGGGCTGGAAGGGCGTGATTCTGGCCCTGACGGGCATCGTGTTCTGGCTGCTGCTGCAGTTCTCGCGCCTGATGCGGGCGATGCGCGCGGCGTCAGAAAGCCCGGTGGGTCAGGTCCACAGCGCAGTGATGTTCAATAGCCAGCTGCGCGCAGGCATGACGGTGGCCCAGATCATCACGCTGACCCGCAGCCTGGGCCGCAAGCTCAGCGATACGCCGGAGACCTTCGGCTGGATCGACGCCGGCGGCGACCAAGTGGCGGTGGTCCTGCAAAAGGGCAAAGTGCAAAGCTGGGAATTGCTCAGAGGCGCGGAAAACCAGCCAAGCCAGACGCCTGAGCAAGGCGCCTGAGTAAGACGAACGAGTAAGGCGGCGGATTAGGCCGTTTCGATCAGCCCTCAGCCGCGCCGACGGCGGCGGCTGGCCACCAAGCCCATCACACCCAGGCCGGCCAGCATCAGCGCATAGCTTTGAGGCTCAGGCACCGCAGCCGTTGGCGTGCCAAAGAAGCCCGCATGCGAAATGGTGCTGCCGCTGCCGGCCTTGACACCGTTGGCATCGATGAGCAACTGCGAGATGCCGCCCGCCACGTTTTCGGCATTGAACAGGTAGAGCGAAAACGCATTGCCCTGCTTGATGCCGAGCACGAATTTGCCGGTCAGCGCCTGATCAAAGCGGACACGGCCGTTGTCCAGCGCACCCGCGTCTTCCGCGAACGGATTGCCCGCAGCGGCGAACTTTTCGCTGCTGAAGTATTGGTTGGTGCTGAAGGAAAAAGCACTGTTGATGGTGGCGAATGCACCGCTGGCGCCGTTCAGCTGGTTGTCGATATTGCCGCTGAAGGCGCCCAGGCATGAGACATAACCAGGCTGGCTGAGCAAGGTGCTGGAGGCGGCGCAGCTGAGATTGCTGTCGCTGATGTTCAGCGCATGCGTCGGACCGGCAAGGGCCATCATCGCGACGGCGACCAAGCTGCTCAGAGTTGAAGTGGATTTCATGGTGGGGCCTCCTGCGTGGGCCAAAAACTACTTGATGGCTCGAATATAGGGACGCCCCGCCGCCACACACGCCACCCAGCCCCCTGAGGCACGGGGGGCGGCCAGGCGCCAGGCGGGTCATTCCGCCAAAAAAGTCACGGTTCAGCCGCCAGCTTGCCGCGCATAAAATGCCGCCACCCCACAGCAAGGACCTCTCATGTCTCTGGACGACCGCGACGGCAAAATTTGGATGGACGGCCAGTTGGTCGACTGGCGCGACGCCAAGATCCATGTGCTGAGCCACACCCTGCATTACGGCTGCGGCGCTTTCGAGGGCGTGCGCGCCTACAAGACCGATAAGGGGACCGCCATCTTCCGCTTGAAGGAGCACACCGAGCGGCTCTTCAACAGCGCCAAGATCCTGCGCATGAAGATCCCCTTCTGCTTCGAGCAAGTGGCCGAGGCGCAAAAGCAAGTGGTGCGTGAGAACCAGCTGGAAAGCTGCTATTTGCGCCCGCTGACCTGGATTGGCTCCGAAAAGCTGGGCGTCAGCCCCAAGGGCAACAAAATCCACCTGATGGTGGCCGCCTGGGCATGGGGTGCCTATCTGGGCGAAGAAGGCATGAAGCGCGGCATCCGCGTCAAAACCAGCAGCTACACCCGCCACCACGTCAACATCACCATGACGCAGGCCAAAGCGGTCAGCAACTACACCAACTCCATCCTGGCCAATATGGAAGCTACCGAGGATGGTTACGACGAAGCCATGCTGCTGGATGCCTCGGGCTTTGTCTCCGAAGGCGCGGGCGAGAACCTGTTTGTGATCAAGAACGGCGTGGTCTACACGCCCGATCTGTCGGCCGGCGCCCTCAACGGCATCACCCGCAACACCATCTTCCACATCTGCCAGGACCTGGGCCTGCAGCTGGTGGAAAAGCGCATCACCCGTGATGAGGTCTATATCTGCGACGAGGCCTTCTTCACCGGCACCGCCGCTGAAGTGACGCCGATCCGCGAGCTGGACCGCATCGAGCTGGGCCGTGACGATTACGTCGGCACACGCGGCCCCATCACCGAAAAAATCCAGGCCGCCTTTTTTGACATCGTGGGCGGCCGCAATCCGAAGTACGCTGACTGGCTGAGCCTGGTCTGAGACCAGCCGCCCGACCCAGCCCCATTGACCCCCGAAAGAAGCCCATGAGCGAAGCAAAGTCCATCGTCGAAGTCACCGCTGCCGACGTCCAAGGCCCCGGCGTGGTGGCCTGCCCCAACCCCAAGATGGCGCTGTGGAGCAGCCATCCCAAGGTGTTCATCGACATCAGCCACGACGGCCACGGCAAGTGCCCCTACTGCGGCACCGTCTACCAGCTCAAGGCCGGTGAAGTGCTGCACAGCCACCACTGATCTCAGCCCATGCAACGCCCCAAGGCCCAGACCGCCGCCCTGCTCGCCTCGCCCGAGGACACCGAGCAGCAGTTCTACGAAGCCCTGCAGTCGGCCGATCTGGACCGCTTGATGAACGTCTGGTCCGATGAGGACGATGTCTCCTGCGTCCACCCCGGCGGCCCACGCCTGGTGGGCTGCGGCGCCATCCGCGCGGCCTTCGAGACGATTTTTCAGCAAGGCGCGATCGGCGTGACGCCCGAGCGGGTGCGCCGCATCCACACCGGCGACACCGCCATTCACCAAGTGTTGGAACGCATCACGATGGCAACGCCCGAAGGCCAGCAAAGCGCCTGGGTGATCGCCACCAATGTCTATCTGAAAACCGCTTTCGGCTGGCGCATGGTGGTGCACCATGCCAGCCCCGGCACGGCGCATGACATTCAAGAAGTGATCGAAGAACCGGCGACCCTGCATTGAAAGTTCGCCTGCGTTTCGCTCCCGGCAGCTGCACTCGCAGCGCGCGACCGGCATGAAGTACCAAGCCCCCGCCTGGCTGCCCGGCGGCCATGCCCAAACCATCTGGCCCGCATTTTTCGCCCGCAGCAGCGAGGCGCCGGCACTGCAGTTCCGGCGCGAACGCTGGCTGACGCCGGATGCCGACTTCATCGATGTGGATTGGCTGGACCCTGTGGCGCCCGCCAACCAGGCATCCGCAGCGCAAACGCCAGCGCAATCAAGCCAGAAGCCGCCCTTGCTGGTGCTCTTCCACGGCCTCGAAGGCAGCTCGCAAAGCCATTCCTCGCAGGCCTTTGCCTCGGTGGCGCGCGCACGCGGCTGGGCTTTGGCGCTGCCACATTTCCGCGGCTGCTCGGGCGAGCTGAACCTGGCGCCGCGCGCCTATCACTCGGGTGATTTTGAGGAAATCGGCTGGATCCTGGCGCGCTGCAAATCCAGCTACGGCGGCCCGATGATTGCCGCCGGCGTCTCGCTGGGCGGCAACGCCTTGCTGCGCTGGGCCGAAGAAAGCGGCGCGGCGGCAGCCGCCACCGTGCAAGCGGTTTGCGCGATCTGCTCGCCGGTGGATCTGGCGGCGGCGGGCCACGCCATTGGCCGGGGCTTCAACCGCCTGGTCTACACCCGCATGTTTCTGCGCTCCATGGTGCCCAAGGCCTTGCACAAGCTGGCCCAGCACCCCGGCTTGTTCGATGGCGAGCGCCTGCGCACGGCCAAGAATTTGTACGAATTCGACAATCTGTTCACCGCGCCCCTGCACGGCTTCCGCAGCACCGAGGATTATTGGCAGCGTGCGTCGGCCAAACCGCATCTGCGCGACATCCGCATCCCGGCCCTGGTGCTGAATGCCGCCAACGATCCTTTTGTGCCCGCCCATTGCCTGCCCACTGCTGCCGACGCCGGCCCGCATGTGACACTCTGGCAACCCGCGCAAGGCGGCCATGTCGGATTCCCGCAAGGGCGCCCGCCCGGCCATTTGTTCGCGATGCCCGAGCAGGTCTGCCAATGGCTGGCGCAGTCGCTGCCCTAAGTGCAGCATTGACGCGCCATTGATCACGCCGTCGCTTGCCCGCAAACGCTAAATAGAAAGCCCCGCCGTGGACGCAATAGTCGAAGCCGCTCTGAAGAAATGGCCGAACGTGCCGCATTGCTACGGCTGGCTGGCGCTGGACGCGCGCGGCGACTGGTATATGCGCGACGAACGCATCCAGGCCGCCGGCCCCTTCCCGCAAGTCAAGGGCAGCCGGGTCACGCACGAAAAGCTGCGCCACTTCATCGAGCGCAATTACGCGGTGGACGACCACGGCTGCTGGTTTTTCCAGAACGGCCCACAGCGGGTGTATCTGCAGCTGGAAGCCGCCCCCTGGATTTGGCGCATTGACGCCGCCGGTGCCGTCAGCAGCCACACCGGCCTGGCTACCGAGGTGCTGGCCAGTTACTTGGACGAACATGACCGGCTCTTCCTCGCCACGTCCCTGGGCCTGGGCTTGGTGCACAGCATGGACATGCTGGCCGCCGCCGATGCGGTGCAGGCAGGCCGTTGGGATCCGCAGCCCCGCCAGTTTTCCGAGCTGCTGCGGGAGTATCGAGTGGAGCTTTGCCCAGCACCGGCGAGCGCGGCATAAGCGCAAATCACATCGCCATTCAGACCGCCATACAGACGTGAAAAAGCCGACCCACGGGTCGGCTTTTTTCTTGCATCGGCCTGCCGTCTGGGCTCAGGCCTTCAAGGCATCAGTTCGCGGCCGAAGCGGCAGCGGCCGGAGCCTTGGGCTCCTCAAACTTCGCGCCACCTTGGTTGGCCATATAGACCACGGCACGGGCGATTTCATAGTCGCTGAAATCGCCGCCACCTTGGGCACCCATGGCGCCCTTGCCCTTGAGGGCGCTAGTCAGCAAGAGATCAAAACCTTGGCCTAAACGTGGGCCCCAAGCGGCGGCATCGGCCAACTTAGGCGCGCCTGCGGCGCCGGTGGCATGGCAAGCTGCGCACTGGGCTTGGAAGACTTGTTCGCCCGTCTTCATCACGCCGGCGCCGCTGGCGTCTTTGATCTCAATGCCACCGATAGGCTGGATGCGAGCGGCCACGGCCATCGCCTCCAAAGCTTCGGTACCGGCCGAAGGCTTGCTCGACGTGGTGACGTAATTGGCCAGCAGGATGATCACGATGATGGGGATCAAGAAGGCGAAGAACACGGCCCAAGCCAATTGCTTGGGCGTCTTGATCGGCCCGGTGTGCGCATCTTCGTCGTGATGGTCGTTCGCGTGGTCTGGGGTTCCGCTCATGAAATCCTCGTTGGCTCAATCAGGTGGGCTGGTTGCGCCCCACAAAGCGCAGGGCGCAAAACCGCGAGATTATAAGTCGCCATGCGCACGCTCTAGTTCGGTGCGACGCCGGCGGCGTGGCGCTTGCGCGACTGCACCGGCCGCCGCGGCGCGGTCGCGCCGGCCAGCCAAGCACTCCAAGAGCTTGCTGCCCAACTGATCGAGGAGGGTCAGGGCTTGCACGCGCTGGCGCAAGCACGCATTCACGCCTGCACTTTGTGAAGGGCTGGCCGGGCCGGGTTAGAATCCGGCTCCAATCGCTGCGACCGTGGTGAAGTGGATATCATTGGGCCCTCCGAAGGCTTAGGCGCAAGTTCGATTCTTGCCGGTCGCACCAAATCCCCCCCTGCTCCCTCCGCGCTGTTCCTTACAACAGCCGCCGCTGCCACCCGCCACGGGTTGAGCCAGGCAGCCGCAACACCCCTCCTTCTTTCAGCACCACGCACGCTTTCGGCACTTAAATGCCGATCAAGGCCTTGGCGCGGAACAAGAACTCCAGCCGGGCTTTCAAGTGCGTGTTGGGGCCATCAGCCTGGCCGTTGATGGCCTTGGTGACCGCCTTCACATCATCACGGTCGGCCATGGCGCCGATGCGCTTATCAGCCCAGAACCAGCAGGCGACATCCACGGCCAACAGCGGTTCATTGGCGATGCGCTCCGGGTGCGCCAGAAAGTCCTGCCCGCTGGCCTGGCTGTAGCGGGTGTAGTTGGCGCGGCCGGTGAGCTGGATCAGGCCGCGGCCTTTGAAGCGGCGGCCATCACCCGGCTGCTTATTGCCTAGATCATTGCGGCCTTCGTAGGCGTCGCCGCTGGCCAGCTCTTCCGGGTACAAAAAGGAGCCTGACTCATGCGCCAGTTGGGCCAGAAAGTGCGCAATTTGCAGCTCACTGGTGATGCCGTATTTGGGCATGGCGGTCAAGAGAGGCTGGTAATACAGATCGATGCGGCTGGCGGTGGCCTGCGGCATCACGATGGCCAGTTTTTCTTCGACATAGCCGGGCGGCAGGCCGGCAATCAGCGCCTTCAGGGTGGCATCGCCGGGCACGATGATGCCGTCGGACTCGGGCAAGCCCATGATGCGAGTCTCAAATTGCTGGATCGCATCGATGGTCTTCAGGCCGATGCGCCCATCGGGCTGCAACTGGGCCGGCGGCTGCACGCCGGCATAACGACCCAGGTTCATATTCAAAAGGTTCTGCACCACCATCACATCGATGATGTCGTTATGCGAGCCCCGCCCCACCGGTCCTTGAATGCACATGGTCTGACACTCCCAAGCCACTGATTGGAGGGCGCAGCCGGCACCCCGCGGGCCACCCCGTCTGCGCGTTTTCAGGCGCTGCTGAGCGTGGCGCTTGAGTATCTGACCGAAGCGGGCGGCAGGCCAAGTGCAATCTTGGGGACAGCGCCGCCAGCGCGGTGCCCCTAAGCGGCCTCAGTCCGGCTTGGCCGGCGCGGTGAACCAGGCGCTCTTGGGCACGAACTTGGCTTGCTCGGGGTCGGCCAGGTAGTGCGGCGACATGATTTGCACGCCGTACTCATTGAACACGTCTTGGATGTTCGCGTGCAGATTGCTCAGCACCACGGCGCGTGGGCGCGGCTCACTGGGCACGGCCTGGCAGACCAGGCGGTACTCGGGATAGAAGTCGGACAGCGCCGTCTGGAACACCTGCGGCGCCGGGCTGGCCAAGACGCCGGGCGTGCGCCGCGCCGCTTCTTCCAGCATGGCCTCCACCTGGCGCCAAGGCGTGTCGTAACCAATCGTCACCGTGGTGTCGACGATGAAGCCCAAGCCTTTCACCGCGCGCGAGTAGTTCTTGGTCACCGTGCCCAGCACCAGGGAGTTGGGCATGCTGAGCTCCTCGCCCAGGCCGGTGCGGATGCGGGTGGTAAACATGCCCAGCTCCATCACCGTGCCTTCGTGGTCGGCGATACGCACGAACTCGCCAACGCGAATGGTGCGCGAGAACATCAAAATCATGCCGCTGGCGCCCTGACCCACGATGCTGGAGGCGCCCAGTGAAATCATCAGACCCAAGAGCACCGACATGCCTTTGAAGGCCTCGGAGCCTGAGCCCGGCAGATAGGGATAGGCCATCACCAGCGCGAACACCCAGACGGCGATGCTGATGATGCGGCGCGAAGCGCGCACGGTGTCGCGGTCCAGCCAGCCCATGCTGACTTCGCCGCGCTCGATGCGGTCAAACACCGGGCTCATGATGTTGATGGCCGTGCGCGCGATGGCAAAGATCACCAGCGCCACGAACAAATCGGGCAGCGCATGCAAGATGCCCACGGCAATCCGCTCGGCCACATTCAGCAAATAGCCGCTGAGCTGCTCGCCCCAAGGCCGGGTGTAGGGGAACTGGCTCAGCACATAACTGAGCCATTGGTAGGACAGCAAGGCCAGCAGCACCCAGCTGGCCAAGCGCAGCGCTAGGCGCAAAAAGGCCAGCAGCTTGTCGCGCTGCAGCAGCTGGGTGCCGGCGATTTCCAGGCGCACGTCCTTGGTTCTCATCAAGCCCGCCAGCTTGGCGCCGGCCAGATTGCGCCCGCGCAGCACCAGCAGCACCAGGCCCACAAACACCGCCGTGGCCACCAAGGTGGCGAGCGCGCCATGCAAGAGGCGCGAGCCGTCGCGGCTTTCACGGGTTTCGTTGATGACTTGTTCCAGCTGATGCTTGGCGTGGCTGGCGGCCTGCTCCAGCGTTTCGCGCTCGTCCAGGTTGACATCGTCTGCGGTGAGGAAGAAGACCATCTCGCCGTCCACCATCAGCACCCGGCCCTGGAGTTCTTTGCGCACCGTCACCGCACCCGCCCCCACCCGCGCCAGCATCTCGTTGATGACCAACTGCGCCCGGCGCGCCCGATCGGCCGGCTGCGTGCCCATGAAGCTGGCCCGGAAGGCGGTGATCTGGCGATTCAACACCATCACCGGCGCGCCCACGCTGGCCGGCAAGGCGCCGCCCTGGGCCAGCATTGAACCGGCCGAGCCCGGCGCCTCGGCGAGCTCAGTGGCCTCGTTGGCAGGGGCAGGCGCTGCTTGTTGTTGCGACTGCTGTTGCTGCTTATGTGGCGCCGCCGCATGGGCCGCAGGGGCCGCAATAAAAGTGCCCGCCGCCAGTGCAGTTAGGCAGAACAAAACAGAGGCAGCAGCCAGGCGCATGCGAAGGATGGCGAGCATGGTGAATGTCTAGCCCGAGGGCAGCGAGTTGCGAACGCGGCGTTCGATGCGGGCGAGCATATCGCCTTGGCCGAGGGTCGGCCATCACTGACATTCACCTTCTTCGTCAGCGCAATCCACTGGGCTTACCGGGGCTCATCTTTCAAACAACCAGCACTGCGGGCGGCGGGCCGCGCCGCATCGGCAAGCCGCCCTGGCAAAGGCCAGCGCCGCTCAGAGCCTGAAGGCCTGCACCGCCGCATCCATGCTCTCGGCCTGGCCGCGCAAAGACAGGGCCGAGGCGGCCGACTGCTCCACCAAGGCGGCGTTCTGCTGAGTCATCGCATCGATGGCGCGCACGGCATCGCCCAGGTCATGGGTCTGTTCGGCCTGGCTGCGTGCCCGGCCGTCCATGCCCTGAATCACGCTGCTCACCTGGTTCACCTGGGCCAGAATTCTTTGCATGGACGCGCCGGCATCGGTGGCCAGGGTGGCGCCACTCTCCACCCGCTCGACCGAGTGCTGAATCAAGACCTTGATCTCGCGTGCCGCTGCAGCGCTACGCCCGGCGAGCGAGCGCACCTCGGCCGCCACCACGGCAAAGCCGCGCCCTTGTTCGCCGGCACGCGCGGCTTCAACGGCCGCATTCAGGGCCAGGATATTGGTCTGGAAGGCCAGGCCATCGATCAAACCGGTGATGTCGGCAATGCGATTCGAGGACTCATGGATGGACGCCATGGTGCTGGCCAGCTGCTCAACCACCCGGCCGCCATCGCCCGCCACGCCGGAGGTGCGCTGCGCCAGGCCGGCCGCTTCGCCGACGGCGCGGGTGCTGTCGCGCACCACCTGATCCAGGAAGTCCACATTGGCCGAGGTTTGCTGCAGCTGCGCCGCGGCCTGCTCGGTGCGTGAAGCCAGGTCTTGATTGCCCAGCGCAATCTCCTGCGCCGCGCTGCGAATATTGCCGGCACCGGCATGAATCTCTTCCACCAGTTGGCGCAGCCGCGCTTGCATATGCTGTAGCGCGACCAGCACCCGGCCCATCTCATCACGCCGGCCTTGCGGCACCGGCTGGCTCAAGTCGCCACCGGCAATGCGCTCGGCCACTTCAATCATCTGCGCCACCGGCGCCAGCAAGCGGCGCATGGCGCGCAACATGACCATGCCCATGACGGCCAGCAGCACGACCAGCGTGATCAGCAAGGCATTGCGCTTGAAGGCACTGCTCTCTCGCCGCTGCGTCAGCTCGCTGCCCAAAGTTTTAAGCACCTGGGCCGAGAGGTCCGACTGCAGCGCGGCCGCATTGGAAAAGCTGGCAGCCAACTGCTCCAGCGGGTAGTTCACATCCAGGCTCGCCGCCTTCAAGGCATCGTCCACCAGCTTGCGTTGCTGTTGAGCCTGGGGCAGCAGCGCGCTGAGGGACGGGGCCAAATGGCTCTCGCTGCCACTGGCGTGAATCGCCAGGCGCATTTCTTGTTGCAAGGCCTCGTTGTTCTCGCGGTAGCGGGTCAAGGCGGCGGTCAGCTGGGCGATTTCGTCCACCGCGGCGGCGCGCGCCATGCTGCTGAGTTCGGACAGCGCGTCGCCCACCTGGGGCGAAATCTGCAGGCCGGCGATGACGGCGTGATACAGAGCCGGGTCCACCTCCAGCGACAGGCCCGCATCGTGATTCAGCTCACCCATGGCGCGGAAGGTTTGCGCTGCCAGCGCCTGCTGGCCGGCCAGCAGCTTGGCCGAGTCCAGCTTGCCATCGCGCAGATCGGCGGCGAGCAGATCGAACTCGCTCGCCACGGCTTTCACCGCAGCCAGGTTGCGGGCAGACGCGTCTTCATTGGCTGCCAGGCGGGCAGTCACAGCCGCCAGCGCCGCACGCACCGCCTGCTGCGCGGCGGGCAGCTCTTCACGCGCGGCGGGTCGGGTCGACAAGGTTTCGGCGCCAAGCTGGCGGTGTATTTGCAAAGTCTTTAGCGCCGCTTGCCAGGCCTCGTTGGGCGGCAAGCCCTGGGCCTCGCGGGCAGCCTGCTCGGATTCGCTGGCAAATTTGCCAATCAGCAAGGCGCTGGGCACCACGCTCAGCAGCAAGGCAATCAGCCCGACCAGGATCAAGCGGGTTTTCAGACTCAGATGGTGTTGGGTCATGCGGGTCGACTCGACGTGTTTGGATTCAATGTTTTGGGGAGGGGCGAGGCCATGCGTCGGCCTGAGGCAGCCGCACTCACGCTCGCCTCGTCAGGCAGGCAAAGCGAGGTGGCGTGAAGAAAGGCGGGGGCATTGCGCTCGTTCGGGCCTGGCGATGCCGCCAAGGCGCGGTGCGATTGCCCAGGCCTGGCTTCTGGGCGGAGCAAGCTAAGTCTTTGGATTCGAAACGCAAGACAGAAAATTTCAGAAAAGCACAAGGCGTCAATCCCTAATTTTCTGAAGCAGAGATGTCATCGTGATGACATATGAGAGCGCCGCCAACAAGGCTTCGACCTCGGGCGCCGCCCCAGCGCAGTGCATGAACCCGCACTAGGTTCAAGTCCGTACACAAAGCGCACCAAGATCGTTCAAGCTCAGGCCTAGCTGACGCACCGGCATGGGCCGTGGCTCAGGCACAGGCCTTGCATTGCTGGATGCATCAATCTGGTTCACGCCCACCGGGAGTCTTTTCACTCATGCATGCGCTCACTCTTCCCGCACCGGGTCATTTCGATGAAATGCTGTTGGCCAGCGGTGCACTCAGGCCGCACTACCAGGCTTTTGCCGATTGGCTGCACGCCCAGACGCCCGCCGCCCTGGCGCACAAGCGCGCCGAGGCTGATTTGCTTTTCCACCGCGTGGGCATCACCTTCGCCGTCTACGGCGATGAGGCCGGCGCCGAGCGCCTGATTCCTTTCGACACGGTGCCGCGCATCGTGCCGGCGTCGGAGTGGCAGATGCTGGAAGCCGGGCTGCGCCAACGCGTCAGCGCCCTCAACAAATTCCTGTGGGACATCTATCACGACCATGAAATCATCAAGGCAGGCCTGATCCCGGCCGAGCAGGTGTTTGCCAATGCGCAGTACCAGCCGGCCATGCAGGGCCTGGACCTGCCGCTGGGCATTTACGCCCACATCACCGGGGTCGATCTGATTCGCCATTCCGACGGCGGCTACTACGTGCTGGAAGACAATTTGCGCGTGCCCTCGGGCGTCAGCTATATGCTGGAAAACCGCAAGATGATGATGCGGCTCTTCCCCGAGCTGTTCGCCCGCTACGCGGTGGCGCCGGTGGCGCACTACCCCACCCTGCTGCTCAACACCTTGCGCCACGCCAGCGTGGCCGAACACCCAACCTGCGTGGTGCTGACGCCAGGCCCCTTCAACAGCGCTTACTTCGAGCACGCCTTCCTGGCCCAGCAGATGGGGGTGGAGCTGGTGGAAGGCCAAGACCTCTTCGTCAAGGACGAGTTCTTGTACATGCGCACCACGGTCGGCCCAAAGCGGGTGGATGTGATTTACCGCCGCATTGACGATGCCTTCCTCGACCCCCTGGCCTTCCGCGCCGATTCCATGCTGGGCGTGCCGGGCCTGCTGTCGGTCTACAAGCAGGGCCATGTGATTCTGGCCAATGCCATCGGCACCGGCGTGGCGGACGACAAGTCCATCTACCCCTATGTGCCGGACATGATTCGCTTCTACCTGAACGAAGAACCCATCCTGCACAACGTGCCGACCTGGCAATGCCGCAAGCCGGCCGACCTGGACCATGTGCTGGCCAATATGGCCGAGCTGGTGGTCAAGGAGGTACACGGCGCGGGCGGCTACGGCATGTTGGTGGGGCCCGCCTCCACCCAGGCCGAGATTGAAGACTTCCGCGCCCGCGTCAGCGCCAACCCGAGCAATTACATCGCCCAGCCGACGCTGTGCCTGTCCAGCTGCCCCACTTTTGTGGAGGCCGGCATCGCACCGCGCCATATTGACCTGCGGCCTTTTGTGCTGACCGGCAAAGAGGTCACCATGGTGGCCGGCGGCCTGACACGGGTAGCGCTCAAGCAAGGCTCGCTGGTGGTGAACAGCAGCCAAGGCGGCGGCACCAAAGACACTTGGATTCTGGAGGCCTGATCATGTTGAGTCGAACCGCCGCCCAGCTTTACTGGATGAGCCGCTACGTGGAGCGCGCCGAGAACCTCGTGCGCATGCTGGACGTGACGTATTCCCTCTCGCTGCTGCCGCAATCCCGTGGCGCCATGACCGAGTTGGCAGCGCCACTGGCCGTGACCGGCACGCTGGAAGCCTTCACCAAGAGCAATCAGGCCCTGCAAGCCGATCAGCTGTTTCACTTCATGGCGCTGGACCTCAACAACCCGGCCTCGGTGCTGAGCTGCCTGCGCCAGGCACGCGAGAACGCCCACGCGGTGCGCGGCCAGATCACCGCCGAGATGTGGGAAGCCATCAACGCCACCTGGCTGGACGGGCGCGAACTGCCCAAGCGCGGCGTGCCCAATGTGTCGACCTTTTTTGACTGGGTGAAGGAGCGCTCCCACCTGATCCGCGGCGCCACCCAGGGCACTTTGCAGCGCAACGATGCCTACTACTTCATCCGCCTGGGCACCTTCATCGAACGTGCCGACAACACCGCCCGCTTGCTGGATGTGAAGTCGCAGCTGATCGAACCGGCCCAGGCCAATCTGGCGCCGGTGAAGGTGGCAGCAGAAAGCGCGCAGGACTTCTACACCTGGAGCGCGCTGCTGCGCTCGCTCTCCGCCTTCGAGGCTTATCACGCGGTTTACAGCGACCGGCTGGACGCGCGCCGGGTGGCCGAGCTGCTGATCCTACGCCCCGATGTGCCGCGCTCGCTGCGCGCTTGCTGCGACGAAATCCGCGATGTGCTGCCGCATATCGAGGCACGCAGCGGCTCACGGGATGCCGGCCGCATCGTCAAGCAAATGGCCGGGCGCATGGCTTTGCGCCTGGAACATGGTACGGTGGACGAAGTGCTGGAGCTGGGTGTGCACCATTGGCTCACCACCTTCCTGGCCAAGTCAGCACAGCTGGGCGACGCGGTACGCGAAGCCTATTTCGAGGCCAATTGAGCGGCCTCTGAACGACGACCTGGGTCTTGCCGTGCACCTCGCCATCCACCACGAAACGGTTTACCGCTACGCCAGCCCCGTCAAGCGCAGCACCCAATACCTGCGCCTGACGCCGGTGGACACCCCCCACCAAAAGGTGCTGAGCTGGGCCCTGGACTTGCCCGCCCAGGCCAGCCGCTGCCTGGACGCCTACGGCAATGTGATGCATGTGCTGAGCATGGACCAGCCGCACAGCGAGATCCACCTCTTCGCCCGCGGCGTGGTGGAAACGCTGGACGCCCCGCCCGCCCCGGACCCGCAGGACGGGCGCTTCCCCCCAGCCGTGTTCCTGCGCGACTCGCCCCTGACCCAGGCCGATGCCGCACTGCGCGCCTTTGCCGCCAGCCATGCCGAGGCCGTGGCCGCTCAGCCCCTGCAAGGCCTGCTGGGCCTGATGCTGGCACTGGCCCAACACATGCCTTACACGCCAGGAACCACCGACGCCGCCACGCCAGCGGCCGAAGCTTTTGAACGCCGGCTGGGCGTTTGCCAGGATCACGCCCAAGTGTTTGCAACCTGCGCGCGCCTGCTCGGTGTGCCAACGCGTTACGTCAGCGGCTACCTGGCCACCGATGCCGAGCATGTGGCCAGCCACGCCTGGGCCGAGGCCAGGCTGCCCGGCACGGCCGAGCAAGGTGGCGGCTGGCTGGGTTTTGATGTGTCGAACCAATGCCTGGCGGATGCGCGTTATGTGCGCCTGGCCATCGGCCTGGACTATCTGGACGCCTGCCCCGTGCGCGGCATGCGCTTAGGCGGCGGCATCGAGGCGATGCAGGCCGCGGTGCAAGTGACGCTGGCCAGCGCCCAGACCCAAGCCTGAGCGGCCTGGGATAATTGCCCCTCTATCTAGCCTTCACCAGCCCACCGCCACCATGACTTATTGCGTCGCCATGCGCCTCAACGCGGGCCTGCTGTTCGCCTCCGATTCCCGCACCAATGCCGGGGTGGATCAGATCGCCACCTTCCGCAAGATGAGCATCTTCGAGGTGCCAGGTGAGCGCCTGATCACCCTGCTGAGCGCCGGCAATTTGGCCACCACCCAAAGCGTGGTGACCCTGCTGCGCCAGCGCCTGCTGGACCATAAAGACCACCTCAACAACCGCCGCAGCATGTACGACGTGGCCGAGTTGGTGGGCAAGACGGTGAAGGAAATCGTCGCCCGCGATGCCAATGCGCAAAGCCTGGGCCAGGGCGTGGACTTCGGCGGCAACTTCATCGTCGGCGGCCAAATCAAGGGCGAAGAGCCGCGCATCTTCCACGTTTACGCGCAGGGCAATTTCATCGAAGCAACCGATGACACGCCCTATTTCCAGATCGGCGAATCCAAGTACGGCAAGCCCATCATCGACCGCGTCATCAACCCCAGCACCTCGCTGAAGGAAGCGGCCAAATGCACCCTGGTCTCATTTGACTCGACCATCCGCAGCAACCTCTCGGTCGGTCTGCCCATCGACATGCTGCTCTACCTGAGCGACAGCTTCGCCCCGGCCGAGCCGCACCGCATCACCGCCAACGACCCCTACTTCAATATGCTGCGCAATAGCTGGGGCGAGGGGCTGAAAAAGGCGTTCGCCGCCCTGCCGGATGAGGACTGGTTCAGCAAGTAATCAAGCGCGGCCAGCCTGGGCCGCCAAGGCATCGTCTCAGACGGGGCCATCCACCCGCATCGAGTAATCCACCGCCCGCACATCCTTGGTCAGGCGGCCGATGGAGATGCGGTCCACGCCGGTGGCGGCGATCCAGCGCAGCTGCTCCAGCGCCACGCCGCCCGACACCTCGAGCAAGGCGCGGCCGGCGTTCAGCGCCACGGCCTCGCGCATCATGGCCTCGCTGAAGTTGTCCAGCAGCACGCTCACCGCGCCGGCGCCCAGGGCCTCTTGCAACTGGGCGATGCTTTCCACTTCGACCTGAATATCAACGCCAGACTGCAAGGCCTGCGCCGCATGCAGCGCTGCGGCCACGCCGCCGGCTGCAGCAATATGGTTTTCCTTGATCAAGATGCCGGCGTACAGCGCCAGCCGCTGATTGGCGCCGCCGCCCACCCGCACGGCGTATTTCTGCGCCAGGCGCAGGCCAGGAATGGTTTTGCGGGTGTCCAGCACGGCGCAGCCGCGCGGGTTGCTGCTGGCGCCTTCAATCGCCTTCACATGCGCATGGGTGAGCGAGGCGGTGGCCGAGAGCAATTGCAAAAAGTTCAGCGCCGGGCGTTCGGCCGAAAGCAGCGCGCGGCCATCAGCCTCGATGCGGCAGACCAGGGTGTCGGCCACCATCTCGGCGCCCTCGGCGTACAGCCACTCGATGCGGGCGCTGGGGTCGAGCGCGGCGAACACGCCTTCAAACCAGTCGCGCCCGCACAGCACAGCCGCCTCGCGCACCCGCACATGCGCTTTGACGCGGCGCCCGGCCGGCACCAACTGCGCCGTCCAGTCGCACACGCCGATGTCTTCCTGCAGCGCTTCGCGGATATTGCGGGCGCGGGCTTCGGTGAGGGTTTCGTTGTGGTCGAACATGGCGGCGCCTGAGCTGAAATCGGGCCGCTAGTTTAGTTTCTTCAGCACCGGCTCCGGCGGCAACCGCCGAAGCCAGCCAAGCCGGATCAGGCCGGCTCGCTGATCCACAGCGTCAGCGGCGGCAGGCCGTCGATCTCGCCGGTGATCATGTCGCCCGGCTGCAGCGGGCCCACGCCCTCGGGCGTGCCGGTGTAGATCAAGTCGCCGGGCTGCAGGTGATAGAGCTGGGACAGATTGGCCACGATTTCGGGCACGCTCCAGATCATGTCGGACAGATCGCCTTTTTGCTTGGGCACGCCGTTGACCGCCAGGCTGATACTGCCGCGCGTCAGCGGGCCGGTTTCGCTGGCCCGCACCAGCTCGGTGATGACCGCGCTTTGCTCAAAACTCTTGGCCGTGTCCCAGGGCCTGCCGGCAGCCTTGGACTCGGCTTGCAGATCGCGCCGGGTCATGTCCAGGCCAGCGCCATAAGCCCACACGGCGGCACCGGCGGAGTCAGGCGTGAGCTTGAAGACTGGCGCGCCGATGGCAATCACCAGTTCCATCTCGTAGTGGTAGTTCTTGGTGCCCGGCGGATAGGGCACGGTGGCGCCCGAAGGCACCAGGGCGCTGGCGGGCTTGGTGAAGTAGAACGGGGCTTCGCGCTCGGGATTGCCGCCCATTTCGCGTGCGTGGGCGGCGTAGTTACGGCCCACGCAGAAAATACGGCTAACGGCGTAACGCGCCGTGCTGCCCCGCACGGCCACGCTGGGCTGCTCGGCAGGCGGGAAAATATAGACGGTGGGAGTATTGGCGCTCATGATGGTCGAAGGCAGGTCAGGCATGATGAGTAGGACACACAGCATACTTGGGCGGCAGCGCGGCAAACGGCCATATTCCGGTTGCTTTGCGCACAAATGTGGACTGTTTCCACGCGATACGCCTGGAATCGTTTAGGGTGGCGGCCATGTTCATTGCACGCGCTTTTTCATCCCTTCGCACCGTTCACGCCGGCCTGCTGCCGCTGGCCATCAGCCTGTGCCTCGGCGGCTGCGCCAGCCGCAATAGCCCGGCCCCAAGCGGCGCGAGCAGCAAGCCCGCCAGCAGTGGCAGCTGGCCCGATAAAGACGGCCCCGGCGCCTCGCCGCCGGCCAATCTGCACCAAGTGCCAAATGCCAGCCCGCAGCTAGAGAACATTCGCAAGGGTGGGCCCAACAAGCCGTATGAAGTGCTGGGGGAACGCTACGAACCCGAGACCGCCGACAAGCCCCTGGTGCAGCGCGGCCTAGCCTCCTGGTATGGCAATAAGTTTCATGGTCGCCCCACCGCCAGCGGTGAGGTCTACAACATGTACGCCATGACGGCGGCGCATGCCACCATGCCCATCCCCAGCTATGCGCGGGTGCGCAACCCGGCCAATGGCCGTGAAGTGATTGTGCGTATCAATGACCGCGGGCCCTTTCACAAGGGCCGCGTCATTGACCTCAGCTACACCGCCGCACTCAAGCTCGGGGTGCTGCACGGTGTGTCCCAGGTGGAGCTGAGCCGCATCACTTACGAGGACATCCGCAGCGGCAAATGGCAGGGCCTGGACGATAAGCCGGCCGATGCCCCCGTCTTCGCCGCCACCGAAGCGGTGGGCGCGCCGCAGGCGCCAAGCACGGCCACGCTGGCCTCGGCGGTTAGCCTGCCCGCCCCCTTGGCGGCACCCAGCATCATGCCGGCCAAGGCCGCGCCCGGCTTCTGGGTGCAGTTCGGCGCCTTCAGCAAGCTGGCGGGCGCCGAGTCTTTCCGCCAGAAGTTGGTTCAGGAGGCCGACTGGATGGCGCCTTTGCTGGCCGTCTTCAAAGACAACAATTTGCACCGCTTGCAAGCCGGCCCCTACGCCAGCCGCGAGGATGCCGGCCGCGCCGCCGAGCGGGTGCGCCTGGCCTTGGCCGTGCAAGGCGTGGTGCTGGAGCGGCGCTGAGGCGCGAGCAACAAGCAGTTCCCTGCAAACACGCTTGTGTAGCGCTTGTGTAGAAGCGCCCAAATAGCGATCATCCAGCTAGCCGCCCCACATCCTCTGTCATGCCACTATTCGATGCCACTACCCTGTTGCTGGTGATCGCTGTATTCAACGGCTTCATGGTGCTGGTTTGGCTGGTATTGGCACGGCTGTTCCGCATTGCCCCAAAAGCCAGCCTCTTGCTGGCGGCGGCAAATTTGAGCTCGCTGCCCGGCATGTACTGCCCAACTTGCGCCAATGTGTGGCCGGAGGCGCTGGGGCCGTGGATGCAACAGTTGCCGCTGCTGCTGAGCTTGAGCTTCCTGTCCTTGGGCGTGCAAAGGCTGACGCGCCTGCAGTTCCGTTACGGCCCAGTGCTGCTGATTGGCGGCCTGACGGCGCTGAGCATGCTGAGCTTGAACAGCGCGGGCTTGTCAGACCAAGCCATCAGCGCCTTCGCATTTGGCGCCAGCATCCTGGCCTTGTTCTGCGCCCGCGACGTGTTGCTGAGTGGCCGCATCGGCCGGCGCAAGCTGATCACCTTGTGGCTGATCCTGCCCTACGCCCTGCTGATCTTGCTGTTGCTGGCGCAGGCCAGCACCTTTCTCTGGTTCCCGAGCGCGACGCATTGGTTTGTGCGCGGCCAACTGCCCAGCTTGATCTCCGCTTGGACCCAGTTATTCATTTCGATGTGCATAGGCATAGGCCTGGTGGGCGTGCTGGTGGGGCGGCTGGTGCTGCGCATCACCCATATGACCTTGCGCGACCCGCTGACCGACACCTTGAATCGCCGCGCCATCGCCAGCGCTTTGCTGCCCCTGCAAGCCCAGGTTGAACGAGGCCAGGTGCACAGCCTGGTCATGATCGATGTGGATCACTTCAAGTCCATCAACTCCAACTACGGCCATGCCGGCGGCGACGCCGCCTTGCTGCACTTGGTCAGCCTGCTGCGCGCCAATATGCGGGCGCTGGATAAGCTGGGCCGCCTGGGCGGTGAGGAGTTCTGCCTGCTGCTGCCGCACACCTCGCTGGCCGATGCCTGCCGCGTGGCAGAGCGAATGGCCCAGGCGGTGCGCAGCCAAACCCTGCAATGGGGCGAGCAGTCGATTCCCATGACCGCCAGCTTCGGCGTGGCCCGTTGCACCGCCGGTGACCCCAGCGGCGAACAAAGCATGGCCCGCGCCGATGCCCAGCTTTATCGGGCCAAGGCCGCTGGCCGTGACCGCGTCTGCGCCGAGGCCGAGGATGGCTCGGACGGCATCAGCGCCAGCGGCTTCCAGCAGCCAGCCAAGGCAGTGTCGCCATGAGCGCCGATCCCATCACCCTGATGGCAGCCCTGGTGCTGATGCTGCTGCTGTCCAGCCTGTCTTGGGCGGCCATGGCCACAGCCCTGGGCGATGCGGTGAGGGTGTCGCGCTGCATGGCCTTGGCCAACGGCCTGGTCGCCATATCACTGGCCACCCATGCCCTGCGCGGCCAGGCGCCTGACCTGCTGACGCACTGGGGCTCAGACCTCTGTTCCCTGGCTGGCCTGGCCCTGCTGCGGGCCAGCATTCCAGCGCTCAGCAACAAAGCACTGGCTTGGCGCAGCGGTCTGGCGGTCTGGCTGATTGCCGGCCTCGCCCTGGGCGTCATGCCTTACGAAGGTGACCTGCGCTGGCACAGTCGCGTCGTGTTCAGTGGCTTGGCCTTGCTGGCGCTGCTGGCTGCGCTGGATGCCTGGCGGCAGCTGCGCGAGCGCCTCAAGCCGGGCATGGCAACGATCTTGTCCAGCCCCTTCTTCCTGATTGCCCTGCTGCTGGCAACGCGGGTCGTGGAGTCCTTTTTCCTCTCAGAGCAACTCAACGATTTGCGCAGCGCCAACGCCTTGAACGTGAGCTTTCTGTGGTCAAGCTTGCTGATGAATCTGCTGCTGAACACGACCGTGGCCTTTTTGGTGCTGATGACGCTGATTCTGCGCATCCAGCAGCTCACCCGGCTCGATCCCCTGACCCAGACCCTGAACCGACGCGCCCTGCAAGAAGCCATTGACGTCGAGCATCTGCGCCTGCAACGCGGCAAGCCCTATGCCTTGGTGATGATGGACATGGATCACTTCAAAAAGCTTAACGACGGTCTGGGCCATGCCGCGGGTGATGCGGCCTTGCAGCAGACGGTGGCTATCCTCAAGCAAAGCATGCGCGATGTGGATGCGCTCGGCCGCATCGGCGGTGAAGAGTTCTGCGTGTTGCTGCCCCTCACCAACTTGGCCGGCGCCGCCCTGGTGGCCGAGCGCATGCGCCGCATGGTGGAGGACTGCGACTTCCAATGGCAGGGCAAGCCCTGGCCCCTGAGCGCCAGCTTCGGCATCGCCGAGGCCCTGCCCAGTGACATCAGCGCGGAAACCGTGCTGCAACGTGCCGACTTGGGGCTCTACTGGGCCAAGGCGCAGGGACGTAACCTGGTACTTGCGCGGGAGAGTTGAGCCGCTTGCGGCGGCAGCCAAACTAGCCGAACACGGCCCGTCCAGCTCAGCAGACTCAGGCCAGCGCGACCCGGTTGCGGCCCAGATATTTGGCCCGCAACATCGCACTTTCGGCCCGCACCACCAGCAAGTCGGTGGCATAGGGCGGCGCGTTGGCCAGGCCGATGCTGAGGGTCACATCGAGGTCGGGCGCCAGCTGCACCCAGGCATAGGCCTCAACGGCTTGGCGCAGGCGCTCGCACACCTCGAAAGCCCGGTCCGGCACCGTGTCGGGCAGAACCACCAGAAATTCTTCGCCACCCCAGCGCAGCAGCAGGTCGCTGGCACGGGTGTTGTCGCGCAGCATTTGCGCCAGCACCTGCAGCACCCGGTCGGCCACGGCCCGGCCATGGCGCTCGTTGATGATCTTGAAGCGGTCCACATCGACCAGGGCCACCGTCAAGGCAGCGCCACTGCGTTCGGCGCGCTGCACCAGGGCGGGCATGCGCGCGGCCATGCAACGATGGTTGCCCAAGCCGGTCAGCGGGTCACGCAGCTGCGCTTCCTCGTCCTCGCTTGGCAGCACCGGATCCGAGGATTCGGCCGCGCGCGGCTCGGCGCTGACGCTTGCCAAGGCCCGTTCGGCCTCCATGCGGCTGACAAAGAAGCGCGCCTGGGCGCGCAGCTGCGCGGCACTGCGTTCGCGTGCAATTGCCTGATGGCACTCCAAGTGATGCAGGGCCAGCTCGGCCAGGCCCAGGGCCTTGTTGGCGCGGTAGGCGGCATGATGCAGACGCAAGGCGATATGGGCTTTGACGCGGCCCGCGGCACTGTCCAGCACCGCTTCCAGCAATTGCTTGGCGGCTTGTGCCTGACCCTGCGCCAGATGCAACTCGGCCAGGGAGCAGCGCAAGCGCCAGCCCAGGGCCAGGTAGCCTTGGCGATCAGCCAATTGCACACTGGCCAACAAGACGGCCTCGGCCTCGACCAACTCGTGCAGATGCAGCAGGACTTCGCCCCGATTGGTATCGCACAAGGCCAGCAAATAGTTGTCGCCCAGCGTCAAGGCATGCGGACGCACCGCCAGGGCATGCAGGCGCGCACGCTGCAAGGCGTCCAGCCGTTCGCGCTGATGTTCGGGGTGCTGGCTGTGATTCAGCAGATTGAACAAGCCCAACGCCACGGTGGCCAGATTGTTGTGCGAGACCATGCGCTCGAATTCACTGGCATCCTCGCCCAGCAGGGCCGCGGCTTCATTCATCAAGCGCTCGGCCTGCCAGGGGTCGCCCATGCGCTCCAGGCAGGCGCCCACGGAGTTCAGGGCCACGGCCACCATGCGCTTGTCGCCCAGCTCCCGCGCCCGCGCCAGGCTTTCGTTGATATGGGCCAAGGCGGCTTCAAATTCACCCAGGTCGGCACAAGCGAATGCCATCCAGCGCAAGAGCTCGCACAAACGCGGCGTGCTGCCTTGCTCGCGCAGCAAGGGCAGCAGATCTTCACTGGCGGCCAGCATGGCTTCGGTATCGCCATGGCGGTAGAGGAAGAAGGCGCGCAGCACGGCAGCGCTCAGATGCTCCTCAAGAAAACCTTGGGCGCGCGCGCACTCCCAGGCGCGCTGGGCCAGCGCCAATCCGGCTACTACATTGCCTTGGCGTTGCGCATTGGCCTCATGCAGCCATTGCTGTATCTGGTCGCAGGAAACGTCACTGCAGGGAACTTCTTGCATGATGGCTGACAAGCTTGGCGAAGCACGTAGCGTAGCCTAAGAATTCCCGAAGGCTGACGCGAGGCTTGCAGCACTCAGTGCATCGCCGCGCCTTGGTGCTCACGCCAAGCGCTAGGCGCTTGGCCGGTCCAGCGCCGGAAGGCCCGGGTGAAGCTCGATATTTCGGCAAAGCCAAGGATGAAGGCGACATCCTGCACATCATGCTCGGGATCACGCAACAGGTTTTGCGCCAGCTCCAGGCGGGTTTGCTGCAGCAACTCGGCGAAGCCGAAGTTCTCCGCCTCCAGGCGGCGCTGCAAAGTGCGCTCACTCAGATGCATACGCTGCGCCACCGCCGCGCGCGACACATCGCCGGAAGGCAGCATGTCCAGCAAATGGGCGCGCACCTGGCTGTGCGTAGCGCCATGCCCCTGCGCGGCCCGGGTAGCCGCCAGAATCTTCTCGGCATTCAGTGCCAGGCCGGGGTGACCGCCGGGCAAAGGGGCATCCAGCTGCGCCGCCGTGAACGCGATTGCGGTGGCAGCCGCCCCCATCTGCGGGCGGCAACCCAAATAGCTCGTCAAGGCCGCGTTGGCGCCATTTTCTGCATGGGCTAAGCGCACGCCGGCAGCGGTGAAGGGGGTGCTTCCCGGAGCGGCCGGATAGGCGCTGCGGCAGAGCTTGAGCATCACGCCCGCCCAGGCATCGTGGGTGAGGGGCAGCACCTCGGGCGCGGCGCGGTACTGCAGCCAGCTCAGCTCGCCCTCTTGCTGCAAGCTCAACACCGCCACCGAGCTGACCAGATCGTAGTAACGCACCAAGCGCCGAATCCCCTCGCGCAAGCTGGTGCTGGCCAGCCAAGCCATGCCCAAGACCCCCAGCGCGCGCAGATTGAACTGCTCGGCCACGTCCACCGCCAAAGCCGGGTCACGCCCTGTCGCCTGGTTGGCCAAGCGCCACAACTTGAGCGTGTTGGCGGGGCTGATGCGAACCCGCGCCGCCAAAAACGGCTCGGGTTCGATGTGCGCCTGCCTCAGCAAGCCATCGGCATCCAGGCCGCGCAGACGCAGAGCCTGATGCAAAGGCAGCAGCAGGCCACTGGCCAGGCCATCACGGCTGCGGGGGCTGGGGCGAGAAGGTGTGGGCAACTGAAGGCGACTCCGATGGCTGGATTCAGCGGGCAAGCGCCATCTTAGACGGCCATTCGGAGGCCTATTCAGGCGCCAATCGCCAGCATCACCAGGGTTTGTCCCAATCGGTCAAATCGCTGGCCCATCGGGCTATGGGCTTGTGCGGCCCTTGTCCCTAGCATCGTCTATATGGCTCACAGGGCGTGAGTTACAGCGATTCAGGAGATGCCATGGAAGACGCAAAGACGACAAGCTCCCTGCCTTTTGACGCCCGCATCGACACCGTGCTGGCACTGCTGAATTTGCGGCCTGAATACGCCAGCCGCAGTGCCGAGTTGGTGTTCACGCGCGCGGAAATCGCTGCGCTCTTGAAGCTGAGCGGCGACCCCTGGGTCAGCGCCCTGCTGGCCGAACTGAGTGCGGCCAAGAAGCGCGCAGACCGCGCCGCCACCAATACGCCCTATAGCCGCATCGTGCAGCGTCTGGTGGGCAAGGCGAATAGCCGCCAAGCCAGTGCGCGCTTGATGCGGCGCGTGGTGAATCGCCCGATTGATGCGGCCATGGTGCGCGCGCAGGATTTGCTCGCACGCCTGCATGCCCACAATCTGCCGCTGAACCCGGCCGCCAAGCTCTATCTCTACGAGCAGTTGCTAGGCATTCAGCGTGCCTGGGCGCGCTATGGCGACCTGATGCTGCAGGCCTATATCCTGTTGATCGACAACCGCGACAAGCCGGCTGCGGCCCAAGCTACACCGCCGCAGCCACCAGCTCGAACGCAGCAAGAGCAGCAGCTGCTCAGGCGCCGCCGCACTGACAAGGAGCCGCTGCTGCACTGAGGCGCGCGCAGCGGCTAGCCATATGTCAGCGGGCAGCCGCCCCCAGCGATCAGCAAGCCTTCAGCGGCTCTGCGGCATCACAAACTCAGCGCCCTTGGCCACGCTGGCGGGCCAGCGTTGCATTACGCTCTTTTGCTTGGTGTAGAAGCGCACGCCCTCTTCGCCGTAGGCATGCATATCGCCGAACAGGCTCTTCTTCCAGCCGCCGAAGCCATGCCAGGCCATCGGCACAGGAATCGGCACATTGATGCCCACCATGCCGACCTGGATGCGGCGCGCGAATTCACGCGCGACATTGCCGTCGCTGGTGTAGCAGGCCACGCCATTGCCGAACTCATGGGCGTTGACCAGGTCCACCGCCTGCGCAAAGTCAGCCACGCGCACGCAAGCCAGCACCGGGCCGAAGATTTCTTCCTTGTAGATGCGCATCTCAGGCGTGACATGGTCAAACAAAGTGCCGCCGGTGAAGAAGCCGTCTTCAAAACCCGCCACCTTGTGGCCGCGGCCATCAACCAACAACTGCGCGCCTTCTTCAACGCCGGTGCCGATATAGCCCTCGATGCGATCACGCGCTTCGCGGGTGACGATGGGGCCCATCTCGGCATCGAGTTCCATGCCGTTCTTGATCTTCAAAGCGCGGGCACGCTCGGCCAGCTTGGGCACGATCTTGTCGGCCACATCGCCCACCAGCACTGCCACCGAAATGGCCATGCAGCGCTCACCGGCCGAGCCGTAGGCCGCGCCGATCAGGGCGTCCACGGTCTGCTCGATGTCGGCGTCAGGCATCACCACCATATGGTTCTTGGCGCCGCCCAGGGCTTGCACGCGCTTGCCGTTCTTGGCGCCGGTCTCGTAGATGTATTGGGCGATGGGGGTGGAGCCCACAAAGCTCAGCGCCTTCACATCGGGGTGATTCAAAAGCCCGTCCACCGCCAGCTTGTCGCCCTGCACGACGCTGAACACGCCATCCGGCAGGCCAGCCTGCTTGAACAATTCAGCCACGAACAAGCTGGGCGAAGGATCACGCTCGCTGGGCTTCAAGATGAAGCAATTGCCGGTGACGATGGCCATGGGCGCCATCCACATCGGCACCATGAAGGGGAAGTTGAAAGGCGTCACGCCCGCCACCACGCCCAGGGGCTGGCGCAGGGTCCAGTTGTCCATGCCGGTGGAGACCTGGTCGGTGAAATCACCCTTGAGCAGCTGCGGCGCGCCGCAGGCGAACTCGACGATGTCGATGCCACGAGCCACCTCGCCCAGCGCGTCGGTGAAGACCTTGCCATGCTCGGCCGTGATCATGGCGGCCAGCACTTCCTTGTTCTGATTCAGCAATTCCAGGAACTTGAACATCACGCGGGCGCGGCGCAGCGGCGGCGCATCGGCCCAGGCCGGGAAGGCGGCCAGCGCGCCAGCCACAGCCGCGTTGACATCATCCATGCTGGCCAGCTGAACCTGGCGCGCCACGGCGCCCGTGGTCGGGTTGAACACAGCCTGGCTACGGCCGGAAGTGGCGGCTTGGGCTTGGCCGCTGATGAAGTGGGTCAGGTCAGCGGTACTGGTGTAAGGGGTGGGCATGACAGGTCTCCTTGAGCTTGGACAGAGTCTAGGCAGCTCGCGCCGCGCTGCCAATCCCATTTCGCCGATTTGATTGTTCGATATCATGAACAATCATGAAAGCCGACAAGCTCAACAAAGCCACCAAGGCCTCCGAATTCCGCCACGATGTCTTGTGGGGCCAGCTCCATGCGCTCACCGTGATTGCCCAGTTGGGCAGCTTCACCAAGGCCGCGCAAAGACTGGGCTTGTCGAAAGCGGCGGTCAGCCAGCGCATCAGCGAGCTGGAGCGCGCCATGGGCCAGACCCTGGTGGCGCGCACCACCCGCTCGGTGCGGCTCAGCGAAGCCGGCCGGGAGTTGGTGGCCGAAACCGAGGCCAGCTTTGCCCACATCACCCGCACCCTGGGCGCGGCGCGTGACTCCGTGGGCCAGGCGCGCGGACTCTTGCGCATCACCGCACCGGTGGCGCTGGGCCGCCAGCATGTGGCGCCTCTGCTGCTGAGCTTTTTCCAGCAGTACCCCGAGATTCAGGTGGAGTTGGACCTGAGCGACCGCCTGGTGCCGCTGGCGCAAGAAGGCTTTGACCTGGCGATCCGCCACACCAGCGCGCCGCCCGACACCCATGTGGCCTTCAAGCTCTGCGCCTCACGCGCCCTGCTGGTGGCCAGCCCCAGCTATCTGCAGGCGCATGGCGCGCCCAGCCATCCGCAAGAGCTGGCCCAGCACGCCTGCCTGGCTTATCTGCGCCCCGGGCCGGCCGCTTGGCTGTTCGAACGCGCCAGCGACGCCGGTGCAAGCGCCGAGCCGCAGCGCCAGCGCGTGCCGGTGCAGGGGCCGCTGCGCGCCGGCAATAGCGAGATCCTGCGCGAGGCCGCCCTCGCCCATCAAGGCCTGACCCTATTGCCGGACTTCACCGTCGGCCCCGCGCTGCGCGACGGCCGCTTGGTCGAGGTGCTCAGCGACTGGCGGCCGGTCGGCTTTTTCGGCGAGGCGATTTACGCCATTCACCCCTGGAGCAACACCACGCCCAGGCCGGTCAAGCTCTTGATCGAACATCTGGCAAAAAACATGAAGGCGGGGTTTGGGCCTGAAGTGGGCAAGGGCGCCGCATCGAAGGGACACAGCGGCTGAACACATCAAGCCCCACACACCCAAACGGCGGGACAATACCGCCATGAGCACCTCCAAGCCCCCTCGCCCCTCTTCCTCCCGCCCGGCCGCTGCAAGGCCCGGTGGCCGCAGCGGCCCTGGCCCCGCCTCACATCCGGGCGCGCGCCAAGGTGCACGTCAAGGTGAGCGCCAGAGTGAGCGCCCAGGTGCCCGGCCGGATTCACGGCCAGATTCACGACCAGGTGCGAAACCCAGTGGCGCCGCCGCCAAGCCTGCCGCCGCCCCCACACCCAAGGCGCCCCTGCTGCCGCTCAATGAAAGCGAGATGGCGCAGTTGGAAGACTTGCTGGACCGCGTGCCCGCACCGCTGGAGCCGCTGGACATCAGCATGCTGGACGGCTATTTGGTCGGCGTGCTGCTGCAGCCCAAGGCCGTGCCGGCCTTTCAGTGGGGCCGCTATGTGCTGGACAGCGAAGGCCGCGCCGCGCCGGCCGGCTTTGACAGCCGCGTGTTGATGAATCTGGTCAAGCGCCGCTACCAGGAACTCAACCAGGCCATCGTCGATCGCCAGTGGTTCGACCCCTGGGTGTTCGAGCTGGCATTCGATGAGGAAGACGAAGAGGCCGACGACGACGCCAACCCCTCGGAAGTGCTGTTCTCCTGGGTGGCCGGTTTTGCCCTGGCCACCGATGTCTTCCCCGATCTGCTGCGCGAGGATGCGGCCGATTTGCTGGAACCCCTGGCCGCGATCTTCATGCACCTGGATCCCGAGGATCTGGAAGACGCCGACGACTTGCTGGAAGAGATTGAAACGCTGGAGCCGCCGAAAGACGTCAGCGAGGCGGTGGAAAGCCTCGTCAGCGCCTGCCTGATGCTGGCCGATGTGTCGCGGCCGCAAGCCCGGCCCGCGGCGCCACAGCGCCCGCCAGCCCGGCGCGGGCCGCCGCCACGCGGCCGTTATTGAGCCCTTATTGAGCAGCTGAACCCGTAAGCCCGTGATACCGGGCTTCAGTACCTCTGATCAACGCGCGAACAAGCGCGCCGCGTGCAAGCCCAGGCCCGTGGCCACCGAAGCAAAGCGGTCGCCGCGCACCAGGGTGGCTTGCGGGTAGTCGGCGGCGATGCGCTCGGCCAACAAACGCAGGCCGGTGGAGCCGCCGGTGAAGTAGAGCGCGTTGATCTGCTCCGGCTTCAGGCCCGCCATGGCCACGGTTTCGCGGCCGCATTGCACGATGCGGTTGATGTCGGCGTCCAGCGCCGCCACGGCCACGGTTTCCGACAGCTCGATCTGCAAGCCGTTCTCGACGATGCCGAGGTCGATCACCGTGTCGCCACCGCCCGAGACCGCGATCTTGGCGCCCTCGGCACGCGCCGCCAGTTCATGGCCCAGATGGTCTTCCACCACCGTCATCAGGCGCTGGTGATGCTGCACATTGCCGTAGAAGCTGCGCATGCTGCGCAACTCGGCCACGCGGCCGGGGCTGTAAACGGTGTTGATCAAATGCCAGGTGGCGAGGTCAAAGTAGACGCCGCTGGGCACTTCACGCGCTGGCGAGCCCGGGCGCTCGGGGCCGTGGCTGCGGTAGCCGAACTCACGCAAGATGCTGGCCAGTTCGACGTGCCGATCAAAGTCGGTGCCGGCGATGTGCACGCCGTGGTTGGCCAAGATGTCGTCGCGGCGATCCAGGCGCTGCATGCGCTGCGGGCCAACGCGCACGACGGAAAAGTCCGAGGTGCCGCCGCCGATGTCGGCCACCAGAACGATTTGCTCCTCGGTGGCCTGGCTTTCAAAGTCGAACGCGGCCGCGATGGGCTCAAACTGGAAATGCACTTCATCAAAGCCGGCGGCATGAGCCGCGCCTTCCAGCGACTTCTGCGCAGCGGCGTCACGCGCCGGCTCGCCATCCACAAAGAACACCGGCCGGCCTAGCACCACCTTGTTCAGCGGCGCCTCCGCGCCGGCAGCCAGCGCCTTGCTGCGCAGGCGCTTGAGGTAGCCGGCCAGGATGTCGACGTATTTGATGCCACGGCCGCCGCCCACATCGGTGGTTTGGTCGATCAGGCCCGAGCCCAGAATGCTCTTCATCGAGCGCATCAGGCGGCCGTCGCTGCCTTCCACATAGGCGGCCACCGCGGCGCGGCCAAAGGCGCGCGGCGGGCCGTCGGCGTCGTGGCGGCCTTCGACGAAATAGAACACCGCCGTGGGCATGGTCAGGTGGCCGGGCTCCAGCTCCACCAGGTCCATGGCGGCCTTGCCGTCACCGGTATGGCGACGGGGAATGGCAATCGCCGAGTTGGACGTGCCAAAGTCGATGGCGCAAAAACTGGCCGAATGGGGGATGGAGGAGCTCATGGGGACCGCGAACAGAAGGGGCGCGGATTGTACCGGGCGCGCCCTTCTTCCGCCCTTGCCCCTCACTCAAGGCAAGGGCGATCAAGTCCCCGTGCGCGGACTTAGACCCCGTAGCAGCCGAAATCCATCGCGGGCTTGCGGCCGGCCATCAGCTCGGCCATGGCGAGGCCGGAACCGGCGCCATGGGTCCAGCCCAAAGTGCCGTGGCCGGCATTGATCCACAGATTGCTGGCCTTGCGGCTGCGGCCGATGTAGGGGATGTTGGTCGGCGTGCTGGGGCGCAGGCCGGTCCAGTAATTGGGCTCGCTCAGATCGGCCACGCCAGGGAACAGCTCCTCATAACGGCGCACCAGCGCGGCGCAACGGGTGCGCGAGGTGGGGCGGTCGAGGTCGTTGTCAAAACCGCACAGCTCGGCCGTGCCGGCAATGCGAATGCTGTCGCCCAGGCGCGAGATGGCGATCTTGCGCGTGTCGTCCAGCAAGCTCACCACGCTGGCCTGCTCGGGCTTCTTCAGCTTCAAGGTGGCGGAATAGCCCTTGGCGGGGTAGATATTGAGGAATTCGCCCAGCGGCTTGACCAGGGCCGGGGTGTAAGAACCCATGGCGGCGACAAAGGCGTCGGCCTTCAAGTCTTGCTTGGCGCCGCTGCGCACACTCGCGATCTGCACCTGGTCGATGGTGGAGCCCGTGCGCGACAGCTGCAGCACCTCGTGTTCCCACAGGAACTTGGCACCACGCTGCTGGCACAGCAGCGCCAGCTTCTGGGTGAACACGCAGGCATCACCCGATTCATCGCTGGGCGTGAAGGTGCCGCCGAAGATATTGGCGCCGAAGCTGGCCAGGGCGGGCTCCACCTTCAGCACTTCTTCGCGGCTCAGCACGCGGCGGTCCACACCGTGGCGGCGCATGATTTCGGCACCGGCCACGCCGTTGTCAAAGTCGGCTTGCGAGGAGAAGAAGTGCAAGATGCCGCGCTCCAGGCGCTCGTACTCGATGCCGGTCTGCCCGACCAAGTCCTTCAGGGCGGCGTGGCTGTAGCGGCCCAGTTGCACCAATTGCTCGACATTGCGCTCGAAAGCGGCGCTGGTGCACTGGGTCAGAAAGCTCAGGCCCCAGATCCATTGCTTGGGATCCAGGCTGGGGCGGAACAGCAGCGGCGAGTCATCGCGCAACAGCCACTTGGCCACCTTGAAAGGCGCACCGGCATTGGCCCAGGGTTCGCAGAAGCTGACCGAGATCTGCGCGCCGTTGGCAAAGCTGGTTTCCAGCGCGGCGTCTTTCTGACGGTCCACCACCGTCACCTCATGGCCCTGCTCCAGCAAATACCAGGCGGTGCAAACGCCGATGATGCCGGCTCCAAGTACGACGACTTTCATTGTCTGAACTCCATGCGTCAGGCCCCCAGCGGGCCCAGCAATAGTTGAAAACCCAAAAACCACATCAGCAGGGCAACGGCGCCATCAATGGCCCGCCACACCCAAGGCTTGCTGAGCATGGGCGCCGCCGCAGCAGCCCCGAAACCCAGCAAGGAAAACCACATCACCGAGGCCAGGCCCGCGCCCAGGCCAAAAGCCCAGCGTAGGTCAACACCAGCAACATCGGCAAATTGCGCGCCGACAGTACCCAAGAGCAGCACTGTGTCCAAATAGACATGGGGATTCAGAAATGTCATGGCCGCAGCGCTGAGCAAAGTGGCGCGCAAATCCGTGCCGCTGGCCTGCGCCTGCAAGCTGCCCGCGCCCACCCAGGCACGCTGCGCTGCCTTCAAGCCATACAGCAGCAAGAAGGCCGCACCGCCCCAGCGAAAGACGTTCAGCAGGAGCGGGCTGGAAGCAATCAGCGTGCCCAGGCCGAACAAGCCCAGGGCGATCAAGATCACATCCGACAAGCTGCAAAACAGCACCACCGGCGCCACATGGCGGCGCAACAAGCCTTGGCGCAGCACCAGCGCGTTTTGCGCGCCGATGGCCATGATCAAGCCGGCGCCCGTCAGCCAACCTTGGGTCATTGCGGCAGCGCTGTCGGGAGTGAGGCTCATTGGGCGCGGATTGTCTACAGGAAGCCGGCAAACTAGAAGTAGGATTCATATTTCTCGGCACACATTAGGCACACTAATGAAAGACCTCGATCTCGCCAGCCTCGATTGCCTCACCGCCCTGGCGGATGAACGCAGCTTCGAGCGCGCCGCCCAGCGCCTGGCCATCACCCAAAGCGCCGTCTCGCAGCGCCTGCGCAGCCTGGAGTCGCAGGTAGGCCAGTTGCTGGTGGTGCGCTCGCGCCCCTTGCGCCTGAGCGAGCCCGGCAAAGTGCTGCTGCGCTACGCCCGCCAGCTGCAAGCCATGCGCACCGATATGGCCCGCGAACTGGGCAGCCGAGTGGCCATGGACGAGCGCATTGCCATCGCCGTTAACGCCGACAGCCTGGCCACCTGGGTGCTGCCGGCCCTGGACCGGGTGGTGCAAGACGGCCTGAACCAGGGCTTCGGCCTGGAGCTGGTGGTGGACGATCAGGACTTCACCCACGACTGGCTGCGCCAGGGCGAAGTGCTGGGCTGCGTCAGCACCGTGCGCCAGGCCCTGCGTGGCTGCGCGGTGCAAACCCTGGGGGTGATGCGCTATGTGGCCGTGGCCAGCCCCGCCTTTTGCGCCAAACGCCTGCCCCAGGGCCTATTCGAAGGCAATTTCGCCAGCACGCCCTTCTTGGTGTTCAACCGCAAAGACGACAGCCAGGCCCTGTGGGTCAGCAAGGCCTTCGGCGTGCGCCAGCCGCGCCTGCAAGAACGCTATGTGCCGTCCAGCGAGGCCTATGTGCGGGCGGTGTGCATGGGTTGGGGCGTCGGCGTGGCGCCGGAGCTGCAAGTGCGCCCGCTGATCCAGAGCGGTGAGCTGCAAGTGCTGCGGCCCGAGATCAGCGTCGATGTGACGCTCTACTGGCACCAGTGGAAGCTGCTGACCGAGCAGACCGCCGCGCCGGCCCGCGTGGCCTTGCTGGATCAGATCGGCCAAGCCCTGGCGGCCGGCGCCAAGCTGGCACTGGCCTGACTGTGGCGTGCGCGCCAAGTGCGGCCGCCGCCGGTCAGCCCCGGCCGTGACAACAGTCACCTTTTCCCAACTAAGTACATATTTACCCCCAGTTTGGGGGTTCGTTTTTCGCGCGCCTGCCGCACACTGAAAGCACAAGAACGCAGCGCCTAAGTAGCAGCCTCGAAGCCGCCATCTGATTCGGCCCACACGAAGAGACAAGCGAGGTTTGATATGCGATTTGCACCTGCATTGCGCTTTTTCCGCCGCAGCCCCGCCACGCCCCTGGAGCAAGACCCGGCCGATATGGGCACGGCCTTCGGCATGGAAGCCAGCCTGGACGGCAGCGATGATTTCCGCAGCAGTCAGCCCCCGATGGAGCTGGAATCCCAGCGCGCGGCCGCTGGCAATGGCGGCCATCTAGAGTCACCGCTGGCCTGGCTGTCCAGACGCAGCAACTGAAGCCCCCCCTCAGCGGCACGCCCAAAAAAAATGGGCCGCAAAACGCGGCCCATCGTTTTCTTGGCGCCTAGCCAGATGGCCTAGGCCGCAAGCAAATTCAGCTCAGCGCACCAGCAAGGTGGGCACGCGGCAGTTCGCCATCACCTTGGTGGCCACCGAGCCCATCACCAGATTGCCCAGCGCGCCATGGCCGTGCGAGCCCAGGACCAGCAGGTCGAAGTCGCCCTTGTCAGCGGTGCTGGCGATCACATCGGCGGCCGGGCCAACCTTGTTGACGTACTCGACCTTGACCTTCTTGCGAGCGAAGAACGTGCGCAAGGTCTTGAGCACCTTCTCGCCTTCGTCGGCGTAGTAGCCCTTGAGCACTTCCTTGTCCAGCACTGCCGCAGCGCGCGGTGGCACGGCCGGCACCACATGGACCACGGTGTAGGCATTGGTCTCGCTCAACCATTCGTCGTGAGCCGCCAGATAGGCCAACATGCGCTTGGTGAATGGGCTGCCATCAACGGCGATCAAGATCTTCATGGTGTGTGCTCCAAGAGTTATGTACTCAACAAATCCAAGTCAAAGTTTGACAGTAAAGCCGGCACTCTGCTTGACCTTAGTCAATCAAAAACCTCGATGTGTGCGTTTGCCAGAAAGCCCGCGGGCTCGTTCTTGCGCGCATGTCCTCGGGCATTGCAGATGACGCGGGTTGCACCCAAGCGGTAGTCGTTCTGGCAATGCAGATGGCCATGCAGCCACAGGCGCGCCAAGGGCAGCAGGGCTTCGTCGTCATTGCAGAAGCTGGCCGTGCCGGGCTGCTTGCCGTAGCGCGGGTCGGCACTGCGCAGCGAAGGTGCGAAATGGGTGATGACCACGGTGGCATCCCACTCGCCGCTTTTTTGCTCACCCAGCGCCAACTGCTCGGCCAACCAGTCGCGGCAGCGCAGAGCCTCTTGACGCACAGCCGCCGCATCAAACGACTGGCCGTCGCGGCTGGCCGCCATCACGCGCTGAAAGTAGCCCGCGGCGCGCATGGCGCGCTCGCGCTGGGCCACGCCGAAGACATCGAAATCGCTCCAGCGCGTGCTGCCCAGAAAGCGCACGCGACGGCCTTGATCGTCCAGCCGGATGCAAGCGCTGTTGTCGAGCAAGGTGAAGCCCAGCTCGGCCGATAGGGCCTGCAAGCCGGCCCGCGCCGCGTCGAAATCGCGCTGGTCGTACTCGTGATTGCCGGGCACGAAGAGCACCGGCACCGGCCAGTTCTGAAAGCGGCGCAGGCCTTGCCAGCCGCTGTCGATGTCGCCGGCCAGGATCAGCAACTCCGCGCCCGGTGCAGGCTCGGGCTCGAAAGCTTCGGTTTCGAGGTGGAGGTCGGAGAGGAGTTGGAGGCGCATGGGGCGGGATGAAGACTCAGGTGGCGGCCGGTGCCGCAAGAACCCGCTAGATCAGTTGGGGTCGGAACTAATCGCTGCATTCGGGCCGTCTGTCCCGCAAGGCCTAGTCAGTTGGGGACAGAGCTACTCGCTGCGCTCGAGCGGTCTGTCCCGCAAGGCCAAGTCAGTTGGGGACAGAGCTACTCGCTGCGCTCGGGCGGTCTGTCCCGCAAAGTCTTAATTAGCGCCGTGGCATTGCTTGTACTTGCGCCCCGAACCGCAATGGCAAGGGTCGTTGCGGCCGAGCTTGGGGCCTTCGCGGCGCAGGGTTTCGACGCGATAGCGCTGCTCTTGAGTCAGGTCACACAGGTCGGCCACGGTCACCACCATCTCTTCGATAGCATCGTCCAAGTCCTTCAGCGGATGCTCGCGGTCCAGGGTGGCAACCACTTCCTTTTCCTCCGGCGTTTCGGCCGGCAGGTGGCGGTAGAGGCGAGCCAATGCAGCCATCACGGCATCGTTGTCCATCTCCGACAGCTCGGGGAAGCACAGTGCGGCATGCTGGAAGCCAGCGACCCAGGGCATCAGGGTGCGCGAGATCAAGCTCATGCTGTTGTAGGTGGCGCGGGCTTCGGCCTGCTCGGGATCTTCGTCGACCGGCGCTTGCTCAGCAGCCGCCTCGGCACCTTCTGCAGACTCAGCCGGCTCGTCCAGATCCAGCACCACGGGGTCGAACCAGCCGTCCTCCACCATGGCCTTGTTGAGTGCTGTGTGGCGGCGCTCGGTCAGCTCGCGGATGCGGGCCAGCCAGGTTTGGTCGACTTCTTCGGGCAGCACGCCACCGTCGTAATCGAAGATATTGGGAAGCCACTCATCGATGTCGATCAGGCGCGGTTGCACCAGCACACCGCAGAGATAGCCGTCCAGCATGGAGGCATCCAGCGGCTGCAGCGGCGCGGGCGTGTTGGCAAGCAATTCGTCGAGTTCGGCGAATTCGGATTCGGTCAGGTCGGAGGTGCTCATGCGCCAATTGTCGCCGCAGAAGCCAACAAACGGAATTGGCGGCGGCAAACTGCAAGCGGATGTCCGCTTCAACCAGGCCTGACTGAGTTTGTCACCGCAGAAGCCAACAAACGGAATTGGGCGACAGCAAACTAGCCCGGCGGCGAACTGCCCACCACCACAGCCGGCAACTGCGCCCGCCCCGCCGCGGCGATCAAACAAGCGCGCATCCAGCGCTGGGCGCTGCGCGCCTCGCTGCGCAGATGCCACAGCATGTCGACATTGACCTTGGACAGCTGCACCGGCAGCGGCCGCTCCAGCAGCTTGTCGCGAAAGCCGGTGGCTTCGATGAATCGGGTGGGTAACACGGTCAGCAGGTCGGACTGTGAAACCACCCGCCCTGCGGTGAAGAACTGATTCACCGTCAGCACGATGCGGCGGCTGCGGTTCAGCGCGTTCAGGGCCTGGTCCACAAAACCATGCGCCCGGCCGGAAAAGCTCACCAGCAAATGATGGGCCGCGCAAAAAGCGTCCAGGTCCAAAGGCAAGTCGGCCAAGGGGTGGTCGCGGCGCATCACGCAGACGTATTCGCTGTCGTATAGGCGGTGCTGGCGTATGGCCGCCTGGTTGCCCTGCGACTGCAGCGCCGCCACCGCACTGGGAAAGTAGCCCACGGCGAAGTCCACCTCGCCCTGCTCCAGCAAGGCACGGGGATCGCGGGTGGTCAGCGGCAACACATGCACATTGGCCAGCGCCCGCGCCTCCTCCAGCTGCGCCACCAGCGGCGGCAAGAGCAACGCGGCGGTGGCATCGGCCATGGCGATGCGGAAGGTGTATTCCTCGCTTTCGGGCTGAAACTCACCCGGGACCAACAGGGTTTGCAAGCGCTGGAGGATCAGCCTCACCTCGGGCCACAGGCCTTCGGCGCGGGAAGTGGGCTTCATGCCAAAGGCCTGGCGCACGAAGAGTTCCTCGCCCAAGGCCTCACGCAAACGCTTGAGCGCATGGCTGACGGCGGGCTGAGTCATGGCCAGGCGCTGCGCCGCGCGGGTCAGATTGCGCTCGGCCATCACGGCGTCAAACACGCGCAGCAGGTTCAGATCCAGATTGAGGAAGTTCATGGCGCCGAATTGAGGTGAAGGCGTTGATATGCGAATTGTTTATACAACGGATTCAAACAATTCATTGGCGGCATTACTAGGGTTTACCCCATAATTCACCCATCGCTTCAACAAGAAGCACCCACTGCAGTCAGTCCGCCTCGGTACCAACCGGTTAAAACGGAAGCGTCGACTGCCAAATCTAGGAAATACCATGAGCGTCGCTACCCAAACCTTCGGCCGTCCCCTGAGCCACAGCCTGCATTTCAATGTCCGCCACAGCGGTTCCTTCGCCGCCATCGGCGCCCGCGTCTGGTTGAACCTGGCTGCCAAGGTCAAGGCACGTATCGCCGCCGCTTCCGAAGCCCGCGCTTCCCGCGAACTGCTGGCCCTGGCTCAAGAGTACGAGACCAGCATGCCTTCCTTCGCCGCCGAACTGCGCGCCGCTTACAACCGCCGCAGCTGAACCGCGCTGGCCGGTTCACGCAGAAAAAAGGCCCTCAGGGGCCTTTTTGCATTTGTGGCCCGCTTGTTGCCGGCCAATGTCGGGCTCGTCTCAAGCAAGCAGCAAGCGGGCCATGCTGAGCGCCAAGCCCGCCAGCGCCGCCCCCAGCACCACGGCCATCACACCTACCTGGTAGCGAAACAAGGCCACGGCGGCCACCAAGCCGATCAGCGCCGAGCGCCAGTCGAAGGGCCCGGCCAGGCCCTGCGGCCACAGCACGTGGGTCGCAAAAAACAGCGCCAGATTGACGATCACGCCCACCACCGCCGCGGTGACGCCCGTCAGCGGCGCGGTGAGTTTCAAATTGCCATGCGTGGTCTCGATGAAAGGGCCGCCCAGCAAGATGAACATGAAGGACGGCAAAAAGGTGGCACAGGTCACCACGCTTGCCGCCACCGCGCCGGCCAGAAACAGCGCGTCCGGGCCAAACAAGGCGCGGCTCCAGCCACCCACAAAGCCGACGAAGGCCACGACCATGATCAGTGGGCCGGGCGTGGTCTCGCCCAAGGCCAGCCCGTCCATCATCTGCGCCGCATTGAGCCACTGAAAATGCTCCACCGCACCTTGGTAGACATAGGGCAGCACGGCATACGCACCGCCAAAAGTCAGCAAGGCCGCCTTGGTGAAGAACCAGGCCATCTGCGTCAGCACCGCGTCCCAGCCAAAGGCCAGCGTCAGGCCCGTGATGGCCAAGAACCATAGCCCCAGAAAGAAGGCCAACACGCGGCGGAAATGCCGCCAGCTGAACACGACATGCGCGGGCGTGGGTGTGTCGTCGTCGATCAAGGCGGGGCCATAAGACAGCTTCGCCGCGCCATGGGCGCCGCCGACCGCGAACTTGTCTGGTGCATAGCGGCCGCCCAAATACCCGAGGGCGCCCGCGCACAAAACGATCAAGGGAAAGGGCAGCTGCAAGGCGAAGATGGCCACAAACGCAGCCACGGCGATGCCCCACAGCCAGCCATTTTTCAGAGCCCGCGAGCCGATGCGATAGGCGGCGAACACCACGATGGCCGTCACCGCAGGTTTGATGCCATACAACACCCCTGCCACCGCCGGCTGCTGACCAAAGGCCATATAGACCCAGGACAGCGCAATCAGAATGAACAGGGACGGCAGCACGAAAAGCCCGCCCGCCACCAGCCCGCCGGGCGTGCGATGCATCAGCCAGCCAATATAGGTGGCCAGCTGCTGCGCCTCCGGGCCGGGCAAGACCATGCAGTAATTGAGCGCATGCAGGAAACGCCGCTCTGAAATCCAGCGGCGCCGCTCGACCAGTTCCTGGTGCATCAGCGCGATCTGCCCAGCCGGCCCGCCGAAGCTAACAAAGCCCAGTTTGAGCCAGAACACAAAGGCCTCACGAAGCGAGACGGGGTCGGGCGCGCTCGCGCCCTCCCCCATGCTGGGCGGTAGATTCGACATCCGGCGAATATCGCACAAGCAAAAAGAAGCCCGGCCGAGGCCGGGCTGGTTTACTTGCCGCCGCTGCTGTGCAAAGCGACGGCAGGCGCTGAGCGGACCTTACTCGGCCTGCAAGCGCGCCTCGATCAGCGCCTTGGTGGCGGGCAGTTCCACCGGCAGGTGGTAGGCCAGCTGGGCAAACAGCTCATCGTGCAGCTTCATTTCGGTGGCCCAGGCGGCCTTGTCGATATGGGTGGTGATGTTGAACTGCTCTTGGCTGAAGTTCAGGCCGTTCCAATTGATGTCTTGGTAGCGCGGTGTCACGCCGAACGCGTGTTCCTCGCCCTGGCCAGTGCCTTCCACGCGGTCCAGCATCCACTTCAGCACGCGCATGTTCTCGCCGTAGCCAGGCCAGACGAACTTGCCATCGGCGCCCTTGCGGAACCAGTTGACGCAGTAGATTTGCGGCAGCTTGGCGCCCGAGGTGGCGCACAGGGTTTGCAGCTTCTTGCCCATGTCCAGCCAGTGCTGGAAGTAGTCCGACATGTTGTAGCCCATGAAGGGCAGCATGGCGAAGGGGTCGCGGCGCACCACGCCTTGCTGGCCAGCAGCGGCGGCGGTTGTTTCCGAACCCATGGTGGCAGCCATGTACACGCCTTCCACCCAGTTGCGGGCCTCGGTCACCAGCGGCACGGTGGTCGAGCGGCGGCCGCCGAAGATGAAGGCATCGATGGGCACGCCGGCGGGGTTGTCCCACTCGGAGTCCAGCGCCGGGTTGTTGATGGCCGAGACGGTGAAGCGTGCGTTCGGGTGCGCGGCCTTGGCGCCGGTTTCCTTGGCAATGGCGGGCGTCCAGTCCTTGCCTTGCCAGTCGATCAGGTGGGCGGGCGGCGTGTCGGTCATGCCTTCCCACCACACATCGCCGTCGTCGGTGAGTGCGACGTTGGTGAAGATCACGTCCTTGTTCAAGCTGGCCATGCAGTTGAAGTTGGTCAGCGTGTTGGTACCCGGCGCCACGCCGAAGTAGCCCGCTTCCGGGTTGATGGCGTAGAGGCGGCCATCGGCGGCGGGCTTGATCCAGGCGATGTCATCACCGATGGTGGTGACCTTCCAGCCCTCGAAGGCGGCCGGCGGGATCAGCATGGAGAAATTAGTCTTGCCGCAAGCGCTGGGGAAGGCTGCCGCGAAGTGGTACTTCTTGCCCTCGGGCGAAGTCACGCCCAGGATCAGCATGTGCTCGGCCAACCAACCTTGGTCGCGGCCCATGGTGGAAGCAATGCGTAGGGCGAAGCACTTCTTGCCCAGCAAGGCATTGCCGCCGTAGCCGGAGCCGTAGGACCAGATCTCGCGCGTTTCGGGGAAATGCACGATGTACTTGGTCTGGTTGCAAGGCCACTTCACATCGGCCTGACCGGCTTCCAGCGGTGCGGCCACGGTGTGGACGCAAGGCACGAACACGCCGTCATCACCCAGCACGTCCAACACGGCGCGGCCCATGCGGGTCATGGTGCGCATATTCACGGCGACGTAGGGGCTGTCGGACAGTTCCACGCCGATGTGGGCGATCGGCGAGCCGATGGGGCCCATGCTGAAGGGCACAACGTAGAGCGTGCGGCCCTTCATGGCGCCCTTGAACAGCGCCTTGTCGCCGGTCTGCAGCAGTTCGCGCATCTCGGCCGGTGCCATCCAGTTATTGGTCGGGCCGGCGTCTTCCTTCTTGGCGGAGCAGATATAGGTGCGATCTTCAACCCGGGCGACGTCGCTGGGGTCGCTGCAAGCCAGGAAACTATTGGGGCGCAGGGCCGGATTGAGTTTCTTGAAGGTACCGGCGGCCACCAACTGCTCGCACAGGCGGTCGTATTCGGCTTGACTGCCGTCGCACCAGTACACATCACGCGCTTGCGTGAGCGCGGCGACTTCGGCCACCCAGGCGATCAAACGCTGGTGTTTCACGTATGCCGGCACATTCAAGCGCAGGCCTTCCATCACGGGCTGGTTCATAGCTTTCCCAATCAAAGTTAAATCAGTATTGGGTCAAGCTCGGTAGCAAGCACTCACCTAATGGCGCGTGCCGCGGGTCGGGCCTGACCCAATGCCGTTCAACAGGCCGGCCCCGATAGGAGGCTTTGGCGAGATGTGGCAAAAGCCGACGCAGGGTGGTGTTCGGACTGGTGCAGCAGCACGAGCCCCGGTTGGGGCTCGCACAGACGTGATTGTCACCCCAATGTAACCATGCCGTAACTCGCCGAAACCCCGGGTTTATGCATTTGCCGAATGAAGCTATGCAAGAACTCACAGCTCGCGCGCGAACGTGACGCTGACCGGGTCACTCCGGATGTCGGGCCCGCCATGCCCGCAGGGCCTGGCGGTAGCGGTCCATCTCCAGGTCGTAGAGATCAAAGATGCAGGGATCGCAGCCATTGCCGCAGCAGGCGTCCAGGTCGGGCTGCGGGGGCGGCAAAGGCATGGGATCGGGTTCGGATACGGCGGGGGAAGACATAGCGCAAGATTGTCTCGCAGCGCTGATTTCCCCAAGGACCGCGGCGGGAATAGGGGCGGCTATGGCGCCAGCAAACGCCCCACCCCTCACCGCCTCGGCGCCGTGCAGCCCCCGCGCTACTGATTTCAGCTCAACCCAAAGCCTCCACCGGCCGCAAGCCCATCGCAAGGCGCAAGTGCCGCGCTGCCGCCAGCGTGCTCACGCCCAGGGTCAGCAGTGCTGCCGCGGCCAGCGGCCAGCCCAGGCCAGGCGCCAGCGCGATGCGGTCTTCAAAACCGGCCAGGTATTGCCAGCCCAGCCAGCCGGCCAGGGGCAGGCCCAAGACTGCGGCGCCGAGCAATGGCCACGCGAATTCGCGCCCGACGCTGAGCGCGACCTGCAGCGGGCTGGCGCCGTGCAGATGGCGCAAGACCAGCTCGGTGCGGCGACGGCGCAGGGTGTCGGCCACCAGGGCGTAAGCCCCCAGCATGGCCACGCCCACCGCCAGCAGGGCGATGGCGCTCAGCAGGCTGGTGATTTGCTGCTCCTGGCGGTAGACCTCGGCAAGCTGCTCGTCGGCGGCCTGAATTTCGTGCCGCACGGCCGGGCCGTGGGCGGCCCAGATTTCGTCCAGCGCCCGGCGCAAGGCGACCGGGTCGGGGCCATGCACCGTCAAATCCCACTGCGGCGCCTCACTGAGCAAAAAGGCTTGCGGCCGGGCGGCTTCGCGGGCCGACTCCAGGCGCACGGCTTTCACCACCGCCACCACCCGGCGCAGCGCCTTGCCTTCTTGCAAAAAGCCGCCGCCCGCGCGCAGTTGCGCGCCGATGGCCGCCTGCGGGCTGGCAAAGCCCAAAAGTCTTGCCGCCTTGGCATCGATCACCAACTTGGCCTCGCCGTCCTCGCCCGCTGCATTCGCAACAGAACTCAGCGCGGCGCTCGAACCCAGCTTGGGGTCGCCCGCCAGCACGGTCATGCCATAGGTCTCGAAGAAGCCACTGGACACGGTGCTGACGCGCAGCACCTGTTTGTGCTGGCTGGCGCTGACGTGCAGATCGATCTCACCCTCGGTGTCACGCGCCGGGCGCATGCCGCTGAAGGCCCAGTGTTGAATGGCAGGATGTGAGCGCAGCGCGGCGATCAGCGGCGCCATCTGCGGCACCTCGTCGGGGTCCATCACAATGCCCAGCCAGAGCCGGTTGTGAGTGTCAAAGCCGCGGTCCAGATGCAGCAGATATTGCTGCTGCAGGGCCAGCACCCCGGCCAAACCCAGCAGCGCCATCGAGCCGCACAGCTGCAACGTCAACAAGCCCTGGCGCAGGCGTCGACCCCAAGGCCCTTCGCTGGCCGTGCGGCCTTGCAAGGCCGGCGCCGGGGCGCGTTGCAAGGCGGCCCAGGCCGGCAAAGCCAGGGTCAGCGGCCACAGCAGCAAAACGCTCAAGCCCAAGCCCAGCAAGACCCGGCCGGGCAGCGGATCAGCCACCGGGTGCTGCGCGGACAAGCCCATCCACTGCGCCAGCGCGGGCGCCAGCCACCAAGCCAACAGCAGCGCGCCAGCGGCGGCCAGCAGCAGCGGCAGCAAGACTTCCAAGCCCCACAGCTGCAGCAGACGCGGGCCATCCGCGCCCAAGCTGCGGCGCAAAGCGGTTTCGCGCTGGCGTTGCAGCAAGCTGGCAGTGTGCAGATTCATGGTGTTGAAGGCCGCCAGCAGCAGCAGCACCAAGCAGGCCAGACCGACCGCGCCCAGCAGCTGCCAACGCAATTCCACACCACGCGCCTCAAACGGCAGCTCGGTCAGCGGCAGGCCACGGAAGAAGGCGGCCTCGCGGCCATTGGCCTTCCACTCGGCCGGCAGCTTTGCATACTGCGGGTTGGCCATGAAGGCGGCGCGCATCCAGCCACCCACCTGCGCGGCCGTGGCCCCCGGTGCCAGGCGAGCAAACACCCGGCCGTTGATGACGAATAGCGCCTCCCGCTGCGCCGGCGTGCGGGTATTGGCTTGCGAGTCATAACCCACCATGGCCATGGCTTCACCCACCGAGGCCAGCGCGCCGGGATTGGCCAGCGGGTTGCGGGCATCGATATTGGGCATCACCGCGCTGACGGTGTAGGTCTTGCCGCCCGCCTCGATGCGGCGGCCCAGCGCCTGTTCGGGCGGCAGCTCGCCCCACAGCTTGCGCAGCAGATCGGTGTTGATGGCAATGCCGTCATGCCGCGCCAGGCTGGCGCGCAGGTCCCCCTGCAGGGAGGGCAGTTGCAGCAGCGGCACCAGATCGGGGTCGGCCAGCAGCAAATAGCTGGCTTGCAGGCGGCCGTCGATCTTGATGTCCAAGCCGCCGCCACTGGCCCGGCTGATCAACTCCAGCGGGACCTTGCGCTCCTTCAACATCTCAGCGAACACGAGCGGCGAGGCGCTGAACCAGAAGTTTTGCTCGCCCGGCAGATTGCCCTTGAAGTCCAGCAGCACCACGCGCTCGGGCGCGGGGATCGCCGGGTCGGGGTCAGACAAGGCCACCGCCAGCAAAGCCACCAACACACAGGCCGCCTGCGCCAGCATCAGCCCACCCACCGCCACGGCCGTGGCCCAGGGCCGGGCGCGCAGGCCACGGCAGGCGTCGCGCAGCAAGGCGATCCTTGCACTCATGCCGCGACCTCGGCGCAGGCATCCACCAGCACCCGCCCGTCCAGCAGGCGCACGGTGCGCGAGGCCAGCGCCGCGTGCTCGGCGCTGTGGGTCACCATCACCAAGGTAGTACCTTCGTCATTGAGTTCGCGCAGCAGCTGCATCACCTCCTGGCCATGGCCGCTGTCGAGATTGCCGGTGGGCTCATCCGCCAGCAGCAGAGCCGGGCGAGCCGCGATGGCACGGGCAATCGCCACCCGCTGCTGCTGGCCACCGCTGAGCTGGCTGGGGTGGTGGGCAGCGCGGTGGCTCAGGCCCAGGCGCCCCAGCACCTCGGCAACGCGCTGGCGCTGCGCCTGCTCGGGCATGGGGCCGTAGCGCAGGGCCAGTTGCACGTTGTCGGCCACGCTCATTTCATCAACCAGATTGAAGCTCTGGAACACAAAGCCGATGCGGCCACGCCGCAGGGCAGCTAACTCACGCGGGCGCAACGCCGTGACGTCCTCACCCAGTAAACGGTACTGCCCGCTGCTGGGCAGGTCCAGCAAGCCCAGCAGGCCCAGCAAGGTGGACTTGCCGCAGCCCGAGGGGCCGGTGATGGCGACATATTCGCCCGCCTCGATGTGCAGGTCGATGGCATCGAGCGCGGTGGTTTCGATATCACCGGCACGGTGGCGCTTGCTCACGGCTTTGAGTTCGATCATGGGAGAGTCAGCCTTTCAAGATCAAAAGAGGGAGGTTGGGACACCAGCACTTCATCGCCGGCCACCAAGCCGGACAAAACTTCCACCTGGCCGGCCGCACGCCGGCCCAGCTGCACCGCGCGGCGACGTAACTCGCCACCCTGACGCACAAAAAGCTGGCTCTGCACGCCCGGCCCGTCGGGCAAGAGCAAGGCCGGCGCGGGCTGGGCCAGGGCCAGGCGCAGCTCCACGGCCTGGCCGGGGCGCAATTCGGCCGGCGCCTGCCCGGCGGGCCAACGCAGCAGCACGCGCAGCTTGCCGCCCTGCACTTGCGGCAGGATCTGCGCCAGGCTCAGCACGCCCTTGCCCTCGCTGTGGGCGCTCTGGCCGGCTTGCAGGCGCGGCAAATAGTATTCGTCCACTTCGGCCGTTAGCTGCATGCCACCGGCCGGGTCATCGATGCGGCCCAGGCGGTCGCCCAGCCGCACGCTGGTGCCGGGTTGCAGAGCAAAGCCACTGAGCTGGCCGGCAATGGGCGCGCGCTGCAACAGCCGGTCGCGCGCGCGCTCCAGCAACTGCAGGCCGCGCTGCAAGCCCTGCACGGCGCGGGCCATCTCATCTAGGGATTGCTGGCGCGTCTGCGCCTCCAGCGCCTGATCCTGGCGCGCTTGCTGCAGCAGCTGTGTGGCCAGGCCTTGCTGGCGCTGCGCTTGCTCCAGAGCGGCGGCCGACAGAAACCCGTCTTGCGCCAGCTGGCTGGCACGTTGCAGCTCGTTGTCGGCCTGCTGCTGGGCGGCTTGCAGCTGGGCCAGCTCGCGGCGGTTCTGGGCAAGGCTGGCGGCCTGCGCGCTGCGCTGGACCGAGACGTTAGCCATCTGCTGCGCCACCTCGGCGCTGCGCTGCATCAAAAGCTGCTCCTGCTCTGGGCTGAGCAGGCGGTACAGCGGCGCGCCGGCCTGCACCTTGTCGCCGTCGGCCGCGAGCACCGCCTCTACCCGCCCGGCCTCGGCCGCATCCAGCTGCACCGAGCGCAGCGGCTCAACGCGAGCGCGCAGCGCCAACTCGTCGCGGAACTCACCCAGGCGAACGGTAGCCAGCTGCATATGACCTAGCGGCTGGGCCGGCGTGGCGCGCACCGCCCACAGCCAAGCGCCGCCAAGCGCCAGCGCGGCGACTGCCGCAGCGGCAATCACCCGCGCGCGCCGCCAGAGAGGTGGCCGCGGCAGGCTGCGGTCCATCGCGGCGCCGCTGGGGGGCAGGGTTTGGGGGACAGGTTCTAACGACATCTTGCTGTGCAGCATCGCGGCACGGCAAGCGCCGGCCAAGCCCCCTGTCCGCTTTCGGACAGGGCTCTGGCGCGCCCGCGCGCGTGGCTGCGAAGATAGGCGCCTATGCCCGCCGCTGAACCGCTTCTCCCCTCCATCTTGCTGCTCGACGACGACCCCGATGTGGGTCTGGCGGCGCAGCTCTTGCTGCAGCGCCGGGTGGCGCCGCTGACCTGCTTGCGCCGCCCGGCCGAGCTGCTGCCGGCCATCAGCCGCCTGCGCCCCGCCCTGCTGCTGCTGGACCTCAACTTCGGCCCCGGCCGCAGCGACGGCGCCCAAGGCCTGCGCCTGCTGGCCGAGGTGCAGGCCCTGGCCGAGCCGCCACTGGTCGTCGTGTTGACGGCTTACGCCGACATCGACCTGGCCGTGCAAGCCCTGCGCAAGGGCGCTTACGACTTCCTCACCAAGCCTTGGGACAATGTGCGACTGATCGCCACCTGCCGCGAAGCCTTGGCGCAAGGCGCAGCGGCCAGCGCTGAGCCGCCCAGGTCCTTGACGCCGCCCGCGCCGGAGCAGGAAGCACCGCGCTCCCTGGCGGTACAGGAACGCGCCGCCGTGCTGGCGGCCATGGCCCAGGCCGAGGGCAATCTGAGCGCCGCCGCGCGCTTGCTGGGCTTGTCACGCGCAGCGCTCTACCGTCGCCTGGATAAACATGGGCTTTAACTCCGCACTGGCCCGGCTGGGCGGCGCCGCCTTGCTGCTCGCGGCTGCCGGGGCGCTGGCCCATGGTGCTGACGGCACGGCGCGCGGCTGGGTCGGCCCAGCCCTGCTGAGTACAGCAGCGCTGGCCCTGGCTTGGCGGCGCGGCTTGCCACCACCGGCCTTTCCCGAGCCCCAGCCCAGCGCCGCCGCCACCGCCGTATCCCAACAAAGCCTGGCCATCGCGCTGGCCCAGCTGGAACACCTGCCCGTGGCCGCCTGGCTGCAAACGGGTGAAAGCCAGCTCAAGCCCCTGAGCAGCCGCGCCCGCCGCCTGCAAGCGCCCGGCGGCGTGCGCGATGTGGCGGCACTGCAGCAGCTCTTGCTCACCCAAACGCATAGCGGGCCGGTGCTGCTGGACACCGAGCGCGGCAGCGATGAACGTTGGCAGCTGCGCCGCCAGCCCCTGGCGCTGGACGGCCAAGCCCAGGTCTTGCTTGTGCTGGTGCCGCTGGAGCAAGCGCTGGAGAGCGAGTCACTGCTGGCCTGGCAGCAGCTGGTGCAGGTGCTGACGCACGAGATCATGAACTCGCTCACACCGATTCAAAGCCTCAGCCAAACAGCCCTGCTCTTGATGGATGAGCAAGACGAGGGCCCGGCCGCGCATCCCGTCAGTTCGAGCACCGACAGCCGCGCCGAGATGCGCCAGGCGCTGCAAGCGATTGCCTTGCGGGCGCAGAGCTTGTCCAGCTTTGTGCGCAACTACCGGCGCGTCAGCCAATGGCCGGCGCCGCAACTCGCGCCGGTGGACTTGGGCGCCCTGATGGCGCGCCTGCAGCAGGCCGTGGGCCCCGCCTGGCTGGCGCGCGGCGGGGCCGTCAGCTTTGAGCTGGCCACGGCGGGCCTGCGCTTGCAGGCCGATGCCGGACAACTGGAGCAAGCCCTCCTGGCCCTGCTGCGCAATGCCGAACAAGCCACCTGGGGCCTGGCCGTGCCACGGCTGTGGGTCAAATGCGCGCAAGGGCGCGGCGGGCGGCTGCTGATCAGCGTGCGCGACAACGGCGCCGGCGTACCCGCTGGACTAGAGCGGCAAATCTTTCTGCCCTTTTTCAGCGCGCGCGAGCACGGCGCCGAAGCTGACGGAACGGCCGGCCAGGAAGGTCAAGCCGAACAAGCCGGCCAAGCTGGACAAGGCATTGGCCTGACCGTGGTGCGCCAGCTCGTCAACGGCATGGGCGGCCGGGTGCGGCATGTGCGGCCGCTGGAAGGTGGCGCGGCCTTTGTGCTGAGTTTTTGAGTTGACACCCTAGGCCCACAGGTACGGAAGTTGCATCGCCTTGGCCACCATGCCAAGCCTGCCACCCGACACCCCGGTGCTGCGCGTGCTGTTGATCAACGACGGCGCCCATCACCTGCAGCTGATCCAGCAAGAGCTGGCGGCGCAGGGCTGCGAGGTGGTGGGGGTGATTGCCGAGGCCACCTTAATTCACGACTGCGTGCTGCGCCTGCAGCCCGATGTGGTGATTGTGGACAGCGCCTCGCCCTCGCGCGACACCTTGGAGAACCTGGCCACTCTCAACGAGCGCATGCCGCGCCCGGTGCTGGTGTTCTCGGAAAGCAGCCACGATGACCCGATGCGCCACGCCCTCAAGGCCGGCGTCAGCGCCTATGTGGTGGCGGGCCTGCAAAGCGGGCGCTTGGCCGGCGTGATGCAGGTGGCGATTGCCCGCTTCGAGCAAGACCTGGCCCTGCGCCAGGAACTGGGCCGCGCCCAGGCCCAGCTGGCCGGGCGCAAGTGCATTGAAAAGGCCAAAGGCATCCTGATGCGCGAGCTCACGCTGGACGAAGACGGCGCCTATCGCCAGATGCGCCGCATGGCCATGGACCGCGGCATGCCGCTGGTGGAACTGGCCGACCGCATCATCGACGCCCACAGCCTCTTGCGCCCGATTTGATGCTGCAGTGCACCAAGCTGGCCCGCCCGGCCACTCAGAAGTGCCCGCAATGCGTGCATCAGGGGCCGCCCGCCCGGGCAAAACGCTGGCACGCTTCCTGCTAAATTAACCCTGCGGCCCGCAACGACGTGGGCCGGCAAGACTGAATTTTCCGTACCGCATTCTTCTTTCGGGCAAAGGCGTCCGACCGTTCAACCCCGCCATTTCTTGGCGCCGGGCTTGATGGTCGCGACGCCTTTTTTCGTTTTGTCTTGGAGGTTTTCATTCATGCACAAGGTCAAGCACGCCATGGAGGGTTTGATGAGCGAACCACGTCGAAAACTGCTGCTGGGCGCCGCCGCTGCGGCCGCCCTGCCCGCCGCCACAGCGGTATCAACAGGCGCCTGGGCCGCCGGCTCGGACAAGCCCGAGAAAGAAGAAGTGCGCATCGGCTTCATCCCGCTGACCGACTGCGCCTCGGTGGTGATGGCCTCGGTGCTGGGCTTTGATAAGAAGTACGGCATCAAGATCGTCGCCAGCAAGGAGGCCTCCTGGGCCGGCGTGCGCGACAAGCTGGTCAACGGCGAGCTGGACATGGCGCACGCCCTCTACGGCTTGGTCTACGGCGTCCACCTGGGCGTGGCCGGGCCCAAGAAGGACATGGCCGTGCTGATGACGCTCAACAACAATGGCCAGGCCATCACCTTGGCCAAGAAGCTGGCCGACCAAGGCGCGGTGGACGGCGCCTCGCTGGCCAAGCTGATGCGCCAAGACAAGCGCGAGTACACCTTCGCCCAGACCTTCCCCACCGGCACCCACGCCATGTGGCTGTATTACTGGCTGGCCGCGCATGGCGTTCACCCGCTGAAGGACAGCAAGGTCATCACCGTGCCGCCGCCGCAGATGGTGGCGAATATGCGGGTTGGCAATATGGACGGCTTTTGCGTGGGCGAGCCCTGGAACCACCGCGCCATCATGGACGGCATCGGCATCACCGCGGCCACCACCCAAGACATCTGGCCCGACCACCCCGAGAAGGTGCTGGCCTGCAGCGGCGACTTCGCCAAGAAGAACCCCAACACCGCGCGCGCCGTCATCATGGCCGTGCTGGAAGCCAGCCGCTGGATCGACGCCAATCTGCAGAACAAGCTGAAGATGGCCGACACCATCGCCGACAAGGCCTATGTCAACACCAGCGCCGATGCGATCAACCAGCGCATCCTGGGCCGCTACCAGAACGGCCTGGGCAAGACCTGGGACGACCCGAACGCGATGAAGTTCTTCAACGACGGCGCGGTCAACTTCCCCTACCTGAGCGACGGCATGTGGTTCCTGACCCAGCACAAGCGCTGGGGCTTGCTCAAGGAGCACCCGGACTATCTGACCGTGGCCACGCAGATCAACCAGATCGAGCTTTACAAGCAAGCCGCCAGCCAACTCAAGATCGCCGTGCCCAAGGAGGCGCTGCGCAGCGCCAAGCTGCTGGACGGGATGGTGTGGGACGGCAAGTCGCCGGCCAAGTACGCCGATAGTTTCAAGCTGAAAGCCTGAGGCCCATCATGGTGAGCGCCGTGTTCCATTCGCCGCGTGGCGATGTTGATGAAGTTCTTGCCCCGGCCGTGCCAGCGCCACTGGCGGCCGGCCCGGCCCGCAAGCCCGGGGCCAAGCTCGCCCACAGCCGGCCAGGCTTCGACTGGCATGGCCTGTGGATGAAGCTGCTGCCGCCCGTGCTGGGCCTGGCCTTGATGACCGGGCTGTGGGCATTGTTCACCCTCAAAACCAGCAGCGGCATCCCCACGCCGGCAGCCACCTGGGACTCGGCCGTGCAGCTGTTCGCCGACCCCTTCTACCGCCGCGGCCCCAATGACCAAGGCATTGGCTGGAACATCCTGGCCTCGCTGCAACGCGTGGCCCTGGGCTTTGGCCTGGCCGCTGCGGTGGGCATCCCTTTGGGTTTTGTGATCGGCCGCTTTGAGTTCATCGGCCGCATGGTGTCGCCGCTGATCAGCTTGCTCAAGCCGGTCTCGCCGCTGGCTTGGCTGCCGATTGGCCTGCTGGTGTTCAAGAGCGCCAACCCAGCGGCGATCTGGACCATCTTCATCTGCTCGATCTGGCCCATGGTGGTGAACACCGCCGTCGGGGTGCAGCGGGTGCCGCAGGACTATCTGAACGTGGCGCGGGTGCTCAAGCTGTCGGAGTGGAAGGTCATCACCCGCATCCTGCTGCCCGCCGTGCTGCCCTACATCCTGACCGGCGTACGGCTTTCGGTCGGCACCGCCTGGCTGGTGATCGTTGCGGCGGAAATGCTGACCGGCGGTGTGGGCATTGGCTTTTGGGTCTGGGATGAGTGGAACAACCTCAATGTGGCCCACATCATCATCGCCATCTTCGTCATCGGCATCGTCGGGCTCTTGCTCGAATGGCTGCTGATGAGCGTGGCCCGGCGCTTCTCGTTTGAAGACTGAAGGAGTTTCCCGATGAGCCAAGCATTCATCGAAGTCCAGGGCGCTGAAATGGTATTCAGCACCCGCAAGGGCCAGTTCCATGCCCTGCGCGACATCCATCTGCAAATCGAGAAGGGCGAGTTCATCACCCTGATCGGCCACTCCGGCTGCGGCAAGTCCACCTTGCTCAACCTGATCGCTGGCCTGCTGCAGGCCAGCCAAGGCGTGCTGCTGTGCGACCGGCGTGAGATCAATGCGCCCGGGCCGGAACGCGCCGTGGTGTTTCAAAACCATTCCCTGCTGCCCTGGCTGAGTTGCTTCGACAACGTCTACCTGGGCGTGGAGTCGGTGTTCGGCGCCAGCGAGGCCAAGCCCCGCTTGCAAGAACGCACCCAGGCCGCGCTGGAGTTGGTGGGCATGGCCCACGCCAGCGCCAAGCGCCCGCATGAAATCTCCGGCGGCATGAAGCAGCGCGTGGGCATCGCCCGCGCCCTGGCCATGGAGCCCAAGGTCTTGCTGATGGACGAGCCCTTTGGCGCGCTGGACGCCCTGACCCGCGCCCATTTGCAAGACGAGCTGCTGAAGATCGTGGCCCGCACCCAGAGCACCGTGGTGATGGTGACCCACGATGTGGACGAGGCCGTGCTGCTGAGCGACCGCATCGTGATGATGACCAACGGCCCGGCCGCCACCATCGGCGAGATCCTGCGCGTGGACCTGCCCCGGCCGCGCGAGCGTGTGGCCCTGGCCGATGACAGCCATTACCTGAGCTGCCGCAAGGCGGTGATCGACTTCCTCTACACCCGACATGCCCGCAGCGAGGTGGCCGCATGACGAACAAGAAACTCAAGCTGGTGCTGATTGGCAATGGCATGGCGGGCGTGCGCACACTTGAGGAGTTACTCAAGATCGCGCCCGATCTCTACGACATCACCGTCTTCGGCGCCGAGCCCCACCCCAACTACAACCGCATCCTGCTGAGCCCGGTGCTGGCGGGTGAGCAGACACTGGACGAGATCGTGCTCAACCCACTGGACTGGTATGCCCTGCACGGCATCACCCTGCACCTGGGCAAGACGGTGACGCAGATCGACCGGCAACGCCGCAAGGTGGTGGCCGCCGACGGCACCGAGGCCGACTACGACCGCCTGCTGATCGCCACCGGCTCCAGCCCCTTCATCCTGCCCGTGCCCGGCAAAGACCTGGACGGCGTGATCGCCTACCGCGACATCGCCGACACCAACGCGATGATCGACGCCGCCACGCGCTATCAACACGCCGTCGTCATCGGCGGCGGCCTGCTGGGCCTGGAGGCCGCCAACGGCCTGATGCTGCGCGGCATGCAGGTGACGGTGGTGCACTTGGGCGACTGGCTGATGGAGCGCCAGCTCGACGATGTGGCCGGCGACTTGCTGCGCCAAAGCCTGCAAGCGCGCGGCCTGCGCTTCATGCTGGGCGCGCAGACCCAGGCCTTGATCGGCGGCAAGGACGGGAGAGTGATGGCGGTGCAATTCAAGGACGGCAGCGAAATCCCCGCCGACCTGGTGGTGATGGCCGCCGGTATCCGCCCGAATACGGCATTAGCGGAAAGTGCCGGCCTGCTGTGCCAGCGCGGCATCGTCGTCAGCGACACCTTGCAAACCGCCACCGACCCGCGCATCTACTCGGTGGGCGAATGCGCGGCCCACCGAGGCATTGCCTACGGCCTGGTGGCGCCGCTATTCGAGCAGGCCAAGGTTTGCGCCACCCATCTGGCGCAGTTCGGCATCGGCCGCTATCAGGGCTCGCAGACCTCAACCAAGCTCAAGGTCACCGGCATCGACCTGTTCTCCGCCGGGGACTTCATGGGCGGTGAAGGTAGCGAAGAGATTGTGATGAGCGACCCCTTCGCCGGTGTCTACAAAAAGCTGGTGATCAAGGACGACCGCCTGATCGGCGCCTGCCTCTACGGCGACACGGTGGACGGCAGCTGGTACTTCAAGCTCTTGCGCGAAGGCCGCAAGGTGGCCGACATCCGCGACAAGCTGATGTTCGGCGAAAGCAATATCGGCGACGTCGGCCACCAGGGCCACAGCAAGGCCGCCGCCATGCTCGATAGCGACGAGGTCTGCGGATGCAACGGCGTCAACAAGGGCACGATCTGCAAGGCCATCAAAGACAAGGGCTTGTTCACCCTGGACGAGGTACGCAAGCACACCAAGGCCAGCGCCAGCTGCGGCTCCTGCACCGGCCTGGTAGAACAGCTGCTGATGTTCAGCGCCGGTGGCGACTATTCGGCCACGCCAAAGAAAAAGGCGGTTTGCGCCTGCACCGAGCTGAGCCATCAGGACGTACGCGATGCCATCCGCCAGCAGCATCTGATCAGCCTGCCCCAGCTCTACAGCGCCCTGGCCTGGCGCAGCCCCAATGGCTGCGCCACCTGCCGCCCCGCGCTGAACTACTACCTCACCTCCACCTGGCCCAAAGAGGCCGAGGACGACCCGCAGTCGCGCCCCATCAACGAGCGCAGCCACGCCAATATCCAGAAGGACGGCAGCTACTCGGTGATCCCGCGCATGTGGGGCGGCGAGACCACGGCCGACGAGCTGCGCCGCATCGCCAATGCGGTGGACAAGTACAAGATCCCCACGGTCAAGGTCACCGGCGGCCAGCGCATCGACCTGCTGGGCGTGAAGAAGGAAGACCTGCCGCAAGTCTGGGCCGATATCGGCATGCCCTCGGGCCACGCCTATGCCAAGGCCTTGCGCACGGTGAAGACCTGTGTGGGCAGCGAGTGGTGCCGCATGGGCACCCAAGACAGCACCCAGATGGGCAAGGACCTGGAGCGTGCCATGTGGCGTATGTATGCGCCGCACAAGGTCAAGTTCGCCGTCTCGGGCTGCCCGCGCAACTGCGCCGAGGCAGGCATCAAGGACGTTGGCATCATCGGTGTGGACAGCGGCTGGGAGCTTTATATCGGCGGCAACGGCGGCATCAAGACCGAGGTGGCGCAGTTCTTCGTCAAGGTCAAAACGCCCGAAGAAGTGATGGAAGTCACCGGCGCCTTCATGCAGCTCTACCGAACCGAAGGCTGGTATCTGGAGCGCACGGTGCATTACCTGGCCCGGGTCGGCATGGACTATGTGAAGCGCCGCATTCTGGACGATCACGACGGCCGCCGCACGCTCTGGGCCGAGCTTCAATTCGCCCTGGCCGGCGAGCCCGACCCCTGGTTCGACTTCGCCAAGGCCAAGGTCGATTTGCGCCAGTTCGAGCCGCTCTGAACTGCTCCATCCCACCGACAGAGATAGATAGAGACACAGCCATGACACCAAGCTGGAAAACCATCTGCGCCCTGGCCGACATCCCCGTGCTTGGCGCCCGCCGCGTGGCCCGCGCGCAAGGCCCGCAAGTGGCCATCTTCCGCACCGAAGACAACCAAGTCTTCGCCCTGCTGGACCGCTGCCCCCACAAGGGCGGGCCCTTGAGCCAGGGCCTGGTCTTTGGCCACTCGGTCGCCTGCCCGCTGCACAGTTGGACGATTGCACTGAACAGCGGCCAGGCCATCGCGCCGGACGAGGGCTGCGCCGCGCGCTTCCAGGTGCGCGTGTTGGAGGGCCAGGTGCAGCTCGACCAAACCGAGCTCGACACCGTGGGCCTGGAGTTCGCGCCGCTCAAGGCCGGCCCTTGCGCCAAGGCCGCCTGAGCAAGAGCAGCGCGCCATGAGCACCGAGACTCGCTCCACCTGCCCTTATTGCGGCGTCGGCTGCGGGGTGATCATCGAAAGCAGCGCGGGTGAGATCACCGGCGTCAAAGGCGACCCCGCGCACCCCGCCAACTTCGGCCGCCTGTGCAGCAAGGGCAGCACCCTGCACCTCACGGCCACGCCGCTGATCCGCCAGACCCAGCGCCTCTTGCAACCAGCCTGGCGGCCCAGCCGCGGCGCCGCGCCCGAGGCGCTGAGCTGGGACGCCCTCAACCAGCGCCTGGCCCAGCGCATTGCCGCCGTGCATGCCGAACATGGGCCTGACGCCATCGGCCTCTACATCTCAGGCCAGTTGCTGACCGAGGACTACCAGGCCTTCAACAAGCTGGCGCGCGGCCTGCTGGGCACCAACAATATCGACAGCAACTCGCGCCTGTGCATGAGCTCGGCGGTGGCCGGTTACAAGCAAGCCTTGGGCGCGGACGCGCCGCCCGCCTGCTACCAAGACATCGAGCTGGCCGACTGCGTTTTCATCAGTGGCGCCAACCCCGCCTGGGCCCACCCCATCTTGTTCCGCCGGCTTGAAGACGCCAAGGCTCAGCGGCCGGCGCTCAAGCTCATCGTCGTTGACCCACGGCGCACCGAAAGCGCCGAGCTTGCCGATCTGCATCTGCAAATCCTGCCCGGCACCGATGTGGCCCTGATGCACGGCCTGCTGCACGCCTGCATCTGGGAGGGCTGGCTGGACGCCGACTTCATGGCCCGCCACACCCAGGGCTTTGATGAGCTCAAAGCCCTCGTGCGCAGCAGCACGCCCAAGGAAGCGGCGCGCATTTGCGGCATCAAGGAGGCCGATCTCTTGACCGCCGCGCGCTGGTTCGCGCAGTCGCCCGCCACCTTGTCGCTGTACTGCCAGGGCCTCAATCAAAGCAGCAGCGGCACGGCCAAGAACACCGCGCTGATCAATCTGCATCTGGCCTGTGGCCAGATCGGCCGGCCCGGCGCCGGGCCGTTTTCGCTCACCGGCCAACCCAATGCCATGGGCGGGCGCGAGGTCGGCGGCATGGCCAGCCTGCTGCCGGGCCACCGCGACCCAGGCAATGCCGCACATCGCGCCGAGATCGCCCGCCTGTGGGGCGTGGACGACCTGCCCGAAACGCCGGGCAAGACGGCGGTGGAGCTGTTCGAGGCCGCCGCCAATGGCGAGATCAAGCTGCTGTGGATCGCTTGCACCAACCCCGCCCAGTCCATGCCCGACCAGGCCCTGGTGCGGCGTGCGCTGGCGCGCTGCGAGCTGGTGATCCTGCAAGAGGCCTTTGCCGACACCGCTACCGCCGCCTTCGCCGATGTGCTGCTGCCGGCCGCCTCCTGGGGCGAGAAGGAAGGCACGGTCACCAATAGCGAGCGCCGCATCAGCCGCGTGCGCGCCGCGATTGCACCGCCGGGTGAAGCCCGGCCCGACTGGCAAATCGTGCGCGACCTGGCCCGCCAGCTCGCCCCCTTGCTAGGCCAGCCCGACCGCTTGCCTTATGCCTGCGCCGAAGACCTGTGGCTGGAGCACCGCGCCGCCACCGTCGGCCGTGACCTCGACATCGGCGGCCTCAGCTGGGCCATTCTGGACCGCGACGGCCCGCAGCAATGGCCCTACCCGGCCGGCGCCAGCCAAGGCCAGGCCCGGCTCTATCTGGACGGGAAATTCCCCAGCGCCGACGGCCGCGCCCGCTTCATCAGCCAGCCTTACCGCCCGCCCGTCGACAAGCTTGACGCCCGCTTCCCCCTGGCCCTCACCACCGGCCGCATGCGCGACCAATGGCATGGCATGAGCCGCAGCGGCCTGCTGCCGCGCTTGTTCGGCCACGAACCCGCACCGGCCCTGCGCCTGCATCCGCAAGACCTGCCCCTGCGCGGGCTCAAAGATGGCGAGCTGGCCCTGATCAGCTCACGCCACGGCCAGCTCATCCTGCCGGTGCGCGCCGACCCGCTGATGCGCCCCGCCCAGGCCTATCTGGCCATGCACTGGGGCGAGGAGTTTGTGTCCGGCCGCAGCCGCGAGGGCAAGGGACAGGACGACGGCCCAGTCTGGCCCGGCATCAATGCCTTGCTGGGCAAGCAATGCTGCCCCGACTCGCAGCAGCCGGAGCTGAAGTTCGCCGCCGTCCAGGTCAAGTCGGTGGCGCTGCCCTGGCGGCTCAGCGCTGCGATCTGGTGCACGCCCGCCGAGGCCGTGGCGCTGCGCGCCGGATTGCGCGCGCTGATGGGCGAGTTTGACTACGCCAGCTGCCTGCCGGTGGCCGGCGCCACGCCCGAGCAAACCGGCTGGTGCTTTGACGCTGCGGCGGCCACGCCCCCGGCCTCCGCGCTGCTGGCCCAGCTGCGCGCGCTGCTGGGTTTACATGGCGCTCAAGTGCTGAGTTATGCCGACAGCCATCGCCAGCGCAGCCGCCTGCTGGGCCTGGACCGTTTGGGCGCCCATGCGCGTCTGCGTGCCTTGCTGCTGGTCGGCGGGGCCGAGATGGATGAGCGCGCGGCCGGCGCCTGGCTGCTGACGTTGTGGCGCGAGGCCGCGCCAGTGGCCGCCCTGGGCGCCCAGCTACTGAGCCCCAAGCCGGTGCTGCCGGGCCAGCCACTGGCGGCGCCGCGCAGCCCGCAGGTCTGCAACTGCCTGGATGTGTCGGAAGCCCGCATCTGCGCCCAGCTGCAAAGCCTGGCCGGCACGTCGCAAGAGCGCTTGCAAGGCCTCCAAACCAGCCTGCGCTGCGGAACCCAATGCGGCTCCTGCCTGCCCAGCTTGCGGCGGCTGGAGGCACAAACCCCCTTTCTTGAAGAGGTCCTCACATCATGATGAACCAGCGCCCTCACCACCCAGCCCCCAGCATCAGCCTGGTCGGCGCCGGCCCCGGCGACCCGGAGCTGCTGACCCTGCGCGCCCTGCGCCGCATCGAAGCCGCCGACGTGGTGCTGAGCGACGATCTGGTCGACGCCCGCGTGCTGGCCTTGATGAAGCCCGGCGCGCGGCTGATCCCTGTCGGCAAGCGCGGCGGCTGTGTGTCCACCGAGCAGCGCTTCATTCACGAGCTGATGATTCGCGAGGCCGGCGCCGGCCTGAAGGTGGTGCGGCTCAAGGGCGGTGATCCCTTTGTCTTCGGCCGTGGCGGCGAGGAAATGGATGCCCTGCGCGCAGCTGGCATCACGGTGGAGGTGGTCAGCGGCATCACCGCCGGCATTGCCGCGCCTGCCAGCATCGGCATCCCGGTCACCGACCGCCGCCACGCCCCCGGCGTGGCCTTCGTCACCGGCCATGCGCGCGAAGACGGCGGGGCGGGCGTCAACCCAGACTGGCAGGCCCTGGCCCGCAGCGGCCTGACCCTGGTGATTTACATGGGCCTGGCCCGGGTGGAACAGCTGGTGGCGGCCCTGCGCGCCGGCGGGCTGGCGGCGGACACGCCGGCGGCCGCCATCGCCGCGGCGCACACGCCGCAGCAGCGCGCCACGATTTGCAGCTTGGGCACGCTGGCCGCGCAGCTGCACAGCGAGCGCATCAGCAGCCCCGCCATCCTGGTGATCGGGACGGTGGTGAACCTGGCCTATGTGCAAAGCCTGGACCTGGACGGCGCGATGAGCGCGCAGATGCGCTGCGCTTGAGGGCGGGCCTGCACTTGGCCCTCAGCCCTCGGCGGCAGGTTCTAAACTGCGCTCATGCAGCCTCAACCTCTTAGCCTCCTCAGCCTCAACACCGCCCTCGCCCAAGCCCTGCTCGTCCCTGGCGGCCAGACCGTCAGCAGCGCGATCCGAAAAACGCCCAAGGCGCAGGCCCTGGCCGTGCGCCCGCTCGGGCTTGAAGGCGATGAGCAGGCCGATCTGAGCGTGCACGGTGGCTTGAGCAAGGCCATCTACGCCTACCCGGTAGAGCATTACCCCTTCTGGCAAACAGTGCGCGCCCAGGCCAAGGTGGCGGCTTGGCAAGAAGCACTGCCGCATGGCGCGATGGGCGAGAACCTCACCCTCAGCGGCCTGCTGGAATCGCAGGTCTGGGTCGGCGATGTGCTGGCCTTCCCCGACTGCAGCCTGGTCGTCAGCGAACCCCGCTTCCCCTGCTTCAAATTCAACGCGGTGATGGGCTTCAACCAGGCCGTGAAGATGATGGGCCAGAGCGGCTGGTGCGGCTTCTACCTGGCGGTGAAAACGCCCGGCACGCTGCAGGCCGGCCAGGCCTTTGAACTGCAGCCGGGGCCGCGCGAAGTCAGCATTGCGGAATTGTTCAGAGCCAAGTTCCGGGCCTAGGCGTCAAACGCTTGCTACGGCCTGCCCACCAACGGAGTTCCCTATGAAACGCGTGACCGGTATTGGCGGCATCTTCTTCAAGGCCAAGGACGCGCCGGCCTTGCAGGCTTGGTACCAGCGTCACCTCGGCATCGATGTGCAGGCTTGGGGCGGCGCAGCCTTCCGCTGGGCCGATGCCGCGGGCCAGCCCGTGGGCGGCAGCACCATCTGGTGCGTGGCGCCGCAGGACGGCGAGCAGTTTGCCAACAGCCCCAGCAACTTCGTCATCAACTACCGGGTTGACGACCTGGCGGGCCTGCTGGCCCAGCTGCAAGCCGAGGGCTGCCAGGTGCTTGATCAGCGCATCGACGATGAAGCCGGCTACGGCAAGTTCGGCTGGGTCATCGACCCCGAGGGCAATAAGGTCGAGCTGTGGCAGCCGCCTGCCGGGCAGTGAGGCGGCTGCGAGTTAGTGGCTACAAGCTGGGGTAATCGGTATAGCCACGCGCATCGCCGCCGTAGAGCGTGGCCTTGTCCAGCGGGTTCAGCGCAGCATTCAGGCGCAGGCGCCGCACCAGATCGGGGTTAGCAATGAAATCGCGGCCAAAGGCCACCAGATCGGCCTGACCCTCGGCCACCGCCTGCAGGGCCATGGCACGGGTGTAGCCGTTATTGACCATCCAGGGGCTGCCGCCGAAGTGGGCGCGCATGGCCTGGTAGTCAAACGAGGCGATGTCGCGCGCGCCACCGGTCTGGCCTTCGATGACATGCAAGAAAGCCAGCTTGAGCGGCGCCAGCGCCCCGGCGAGGTGATTGAACAAGTCTTGCGCGGCGCTGTCCTGACCCGCGCCATTGACCGGCGTGACGGGGCTCAGGCGCAGGCCGGCGCGGCCGGGGCCGATGGCCTTGGCAATCGCGCTCATCACCTCCACCGTCAGGCGGGCGCGGTTGGCGATGGAGCCACCGTACTCATCGCTGCGGTCATTGATGCTGTCGCGCAAAAACTGGTCCAGCAGGTAGCCGTTAGCGCCGTGTACTTCCACCCCGTCGAAGCCGGCCGCCAAGGCGTTCTCGGCCGCGCGGGCGAAGGTGGCGATGACGCCGGGGATCTCGGCCGCGCTCAGCGCGCGCGGGGTGGACACCTCGACAAAGCCCTCGGCCGTGTAAGTCTTGCCGCCGGCCGAACGTGCGGTGGAGGACACCGGCGCGCGCCCCTCGGGCTGGAACTGCACATGTGAGACGCGGCCCACATGCCAGAGCTGCGCCACGATCTTGCCGCCCTCGGCATGCACGGCGTCGGTGACGCGGCGCCAGGCGGCAATCTGCTCGGGCGTGTGGATACCCGGAGTGTCCAGATAACCTTGACCTTCAGCGCAGATCTGCGTGCCTTCGCTAATGATCAGCCCGGCGCTGGCGCGTTGACGGTAATACTCGACGGCCATCTCACCGGGCAGCAGACCGCGCGAGCGGCTGCGCGTCAGCGGCGCCATGACGATGCGGTTGGCGAGGGCGAGGTCACCGATCTGTATCGGGTCAAAAAGATTGGGCATGGTGGCGGGCTTCAAATTAACGGTGGGTTCACACGGCGCGCTTAGACTGTCACGCGCTGGCAAGGCAGTTTTCTTGATGACGGACAGATCAAACAAGGACGATGGCATGAAGGATAGCGCGCTCAACCCCCAACGCCGACTGGCCCTGCAGGGCGCGGCCGCTACGGCGTCCTGGCTCGCCTTGCCTTCCGGGTTCTGTGCGGCTCAGCCTCAGGCGCAAGCCCAACCCCGCGCCACACTCAAGGTCGGCCCCAAGCGCGAGATCCGCAGCCTGTCCGCCGCCTCGCGTGAAGCCAAAGACGGTATGTTGATCGAGGTCGACGCCGGCGACTACCTGGGCGATGTGGCCTTGTGGAGCCAGAACGGCATCACGCTCAAGGCCGTGGGCGGGCGGGTGGTGCTGCGAGCGTCGGGTATGAGCATGCAGAACAAAGGCATCTTCGTCACCACCGGGCGTGACATCAGCATCGAAGGCTTCGACTTCTTCGGCACCGTGGTGCCAGACCAAAACGGTGCCGGCATCCGCCTAGAGGCCGGCTCCCTCAAGCTGCGCGACTGCAGCTTCAAAGACAACGAAAACGGTGTCTTGACCAGCAATGACAACAGCGTGCGCCTGGAGGTCGAGAACTGCGAGTTCGGCACCATCGTGCGCCGCCAGGGCAAGAACCACAATATTTACGTCGGCGCGATTGCCTACTTCCGCGCCGAGGGCTGCTACTTCCACCACGGCCAGTCCGGCCACTTGCTGAAAAGCCGGGCCGCCATCAATCACATCTTCTACAACCGGCTAACCGACGAAATCGGCGGCCAGTCCAGCTACGAGCTGGAATTCCCCAACGGCGGCCAATGCCTGGTGGTGGGCAATGTGATCGCGCAAAGCGCCACCTCCGAGAACCCGCACATGATCTCCTTTGGCGCAGAAGGCTACACCTGGCCGCGCCAAGAACTGCATCTGATCAACAACACGGTGGTGGACGGGCGACCCAGCGGTGGGATTTTTCTGCGTGTGAGCCCGGCCCAGGGGGCGGCGCAAGTAAAAGTGCGGATCTTCAACAACCTCTGGGTCGGCAACCCCAAGCTGCCCGAGCAGGCCGAATGGCAGCAAGGCGGCAATCTGGCGGTGGATTACGACGTCTTCGTCCAGGCCAACCGCGACAACTATCTGCTCAAGCCCGGTGCCAAAGTGCGCGGCAAGGCGGTCGACCCCGGTGAGGTGGACGGGCTCAGCCTGCGCCCCATCGCCCAGTTCCTGGCGCCACGCGGCACGCTTAAGCTGACGGCGCCGGCGCCGGCGAGCCATCCGGGCGCTTTCCAGTTCCCATAAACCGGGCCGGAGCGCCGCTTGCAAGGCTAGGAAGGTACAGTTCGACCTATGCTCGCCTATCGACACGCCTTCCACGCCGGCAACCATGCCGATGTTCTCAAACACCTGGTCCTGACCGAGGTGCTCCGCTATATGGCGGAAAAAGACAAACCCTATACCTTGGTCGACACCCACGCGGGTGCCGGCGGCTATTCCATCGAAGGCCAGTACGCGCAGAAAAAAGGCGAGTATGTGCACGGCGTGTCCCGCCTGTGGGACGCCAAAGATTTGCCCGCGCCGCTGGCGCGCTACCTGGAACCGGTACGCGCCTTCAACCCCGGCGGCCAGCTGCGCCAATACCCCGGCTCCCCGGCGATTGCCAACTTGCTGCTGCGCGCCGAAGACCGGCTGCGCTGCTTCGAGCTGCACCCGACCGACTACCGCATCCTGCAGACCTACCTCTCCACCCGCCCCAACACCTTTGTCAGCGACAAAGACGGCTTCGCCTCGCTGCGCGGTGAGTTGCCGCCGCCCTCGCGCCGCGGCGTGGTGCTGATGGACCCCAGCTACGAAATCAAGAGCGACTACGGCAAGGTCATCACCGCCGTGCGCGAAGGCTTGGAGCGCTTCAAGGACGGCGTCTTCATGGTCTGGTACCCGCAGCTGCAATTGCTGGAATCGGCCCAACTGCCCCAGCGCCTGAAGGCCGCCGCCGATGCGGGCGAAGGTGCCAAAAAGGGCTGGTTGCATGTGCGCCTGACCGTGGCGCAGCAGGAAAACACCCGCGGCATCGGCATGCTGGGCAGCGGCATGTTCATCATCAACCCGCCCTTCACCCTGCACGACGAGTTGCAGGAATGCCTGCCCTATCTGGTTGAGAAGCTGGGCCTGTACGACGGCGCCAACTTCCTGCTGGAGCAGCGCGCGAGCTGAGGCAACGCGGAACAAGTCCCTCGTGCGCGCCGCATCCCCGCTTCGGGCGTACAACGGCGTTGCAAATCCTCGCCATAGCTCGGGCTATGGCTGCGGTTTGCGCCTTGTTGTCCATCCCGAAGCGAGGCGCGCCGCATCACGGGGACTTATTCCACGTCGCCCTGAACCTCGCAATGTCTGGTCCGGCCCGCCACCATGGCCGGGCCCATGAAGTGGGGATGGCCGCGGCCAAGACAGTCATCATTTCGGGTTACGCTGCAAGCCTTCCTGACTTGGTCCTGTGGCCGCCATTCACCGCCTCATGAAGCTGAACCCGATTCTGGGCCTGAGCCCAGCCGCCCTCGCCCGCTGCGTGCCTTTTGCGCTGTTCATGCTGATGCTGGCCTTGCGCGGCTACCTGCCCAGCGGCGCGGGCGTGGATGCGCGCTGGATCTACGGCGTCTCGGTGCTGGTGGTGGGCGGCGCCCTGGTCTGGTATTGGCGCGGCTACGGCGAGTTGGCCCGGCAGAACCTGCCCAGCCTGCGCGAGACCTTGCTGAGCTGTGCCGTCGGCCTGCTGGTCTTCGGGCTATGGATTCAGCTTGACGCACCCTGGATGCAGATCGGCGAGCCCACCGCCAGCTTTCTGCCCCTGGACCTGCAAGGTCAAAAAATCTGGCCCTTGATCGCCCTGCGCCTGATTGGCGCGGCACTCCTGGTGCCCATCATGGAAGAGCTGTTCTGGCGCGCTTTCCTGATGCGCTGGATCGAATCGCCTCAGTTCGAAACCGTGGATCCGCAGCGGGTGGGCGTCAAGGCCATCGTGCTGTCCACCTTTGTGTTCATGCTGGCCCACACCTTGTGGCTGGCGGCCATCGTGGCCGGCCTGGCCTATGCCTATCTCTACCGGCGCACCGGCAAACTCTGGACCGCCGTGATTGCGCATGCCGTCACCAACGGCGCACTGGGGATTTGGGTGGTGCAGACCGGGCAATGGCAATTCTGGTAAACCAAAACAAGCCCTGAGCCTCGGCACGCTGGAACCCGGCAAACCGCCCAGCGGCTTCATTCAGCCAGAATGCCGTCCACATTCCATGACAAGAAAGTCCCCGCGGTGAATCCCCCAAGCCAGCACACCAGCCAGTTCGGCCTGCTCAAGCAGCGCCGCTTCGCGCCTTTCTTCTGGACCCAGTTCCTCGGCGCGGCGAATGACAATATCTCCAAATTCGCGCTGACCGTGATGGTGACCTACCAGCTGCAGCTGCAGTGGTTGCCGGCGGCGCAGGCCGGTGTGGTGATTGCGGCGCTGTTCATCCTGCCCTTTGTGCTGTTCTCAGCCACCAGCGGGCAGCTGGCCGACAAGTTCGAAAAAGGCGGGCTGATGCGCCTGGTGAAGAACTTCGAGATCGCCATCATGGCCCTGGCCCTGTGGGGCTTCTGGCATGCGCAAGTGCCGCTGCTGCTGGCCTGCGTGTTCATGATGGGCATGCATTCCACCTTGTTCGGCCCGGTCAAGTTTGCCTACCTGCCGCAGCAGCTGAGCGAGCGTGAACTCACCGGCGGCAACGGCATGGTGGAGATGGGCACTTTTGTGGCCATCATCCTGGGCAATGTGCTGGGCGGCCTGCTGATTGGCCTGCCCGAGGTGGGCGCCATCGCCACCGGCCTGGCCTGCCTGGCGGTGGCCGTGGCCGGCCGCATCGCCGCGCAGTTCGTGCCTCACAGCCCCGCCACCGACCCCCAGCTGCGCATCAACTGGAACCCCTTTACCGAGACCTGGAACAACCTCAAGCTGGCCTACCAGGACAAGGTGGTGTTCCGCTCGCTGGTGGGCATTTCGTGGATGTGGTTCTTCGGCGTCGTGTTCCTGGCCAACTTCCCCAGCTTTGCCAAAGAGGTGCTGCACGGCCAGAGCGCCGTGGCCTCGCTGCTGATGGTGGTGTTCTCGGTGGGCGTGGGCATTGGCGCGCTGCTGTGCGAGTTGCTCTCGCGCCGCCATGTGGAGATCGGCCTGGCGCCGCTGGGCGCGCTGGGCATGACGGTGTTTGCGGTAGACCTCTACTTCGCTTCGCGCGGCCTGCCCGCCGCGCCGCTACTGGGCGTGGCTGAGTTCCTCAGCCAACCCGCCCATTGGCGCGTGCTGCTGGACCTGGGCATGCTGGCCCTGTCCGCCGGGCTTTACAGCGTGCCCATGTACGCGCTGATACAGCTGCGCTCGCAGCCCTCGCACCGCGCCCGCATCATCGCCGCCAACAACATTCTCAACGCCTTGTTCATGATCGCCAGCTCGCTGGGCGCGGGCGTGTTGATCGGCGCGGGCTTCAGCATCCCCGAGGTCTTTTTGACCGTGGGCCTGCTCAACTTGGCCGTGGCGGTCTATATCTGCGTGCTGGTGCCGGAATACCTGCTGCGTGCGATCGCTTTTGTCTGCTCACGCCTGCGCTACCGGCTGGGCCACAGCGGCACGGGCGCCATTCCGGCCACAGGCGCGGCCTTGCTGCTGCTGGAGAACAAGCCCGTGAGCGCCAGCCACGCCCTGCTGCTGACGGCGGCCAGCCCGCGCAGCATCAACTTCTTCATGGCCCGGCCCCTGGTCGCCCGGCCCGTCGCGGGTTGGCTGTGGCGGGCCAACATGGCCTGTCCCTTGGCGCCACCCGAGCTGGCCTTGCGCCACGCCCGCCAGCGCTTGACGGCCGGTGAGCTGGTCTGCCTGGGCCAGGCGGATGCGGGTGCCACCGAGCTGCTGGAAAAACTGCGCAAAGCCCGGCCCGATGTGCCGGTGCTGACGCTGCAACTCAGCGACACGGGAGGCCTGCTCAGCCGGGTCGATTTGCACGTATCGGGCCCAAGCCCTGCCGAAGCTGCCGCTTGAAACTCAGTGGCGCGCCCAAATCCTGCGCAAGCGCCGCTTGAGTAGGCGCGCGCTGCGCCACAGGGCTTGTTGGTGTAGCCAATCCATCAGGCCTTGCTTCCAGCCGATCCAGCGCCGGTAAAGGCGCTCGAACCAGCCTAGGCGCATCAAGGCCGGCTGAATCAGCTCAAACAAGCGCGCCAACAAGGCCGTGCCGGCCAGCTTGGCCAGCAGCACCACCGCCAGGCCCAGCAGGGTGCGGCCCTGCAGCACCAACCACAGCGCCAGCAGCTTGACCGGGATGATCAGCAAGCTGGGCAGCAAAAGCAGGCACAGGGCCGCATAAGGCGGCAGGCCGCGAATCAGCGGCCCCAGGCGCCGCAGCAGAGGCAGCTGCCCCAGGCGCGCCATTGCCCGCGAGAGCGGCGCCCAACCCCATTCCTCGAACAGGATCAGCAGCGCCAGCAGGGCGCGGGCCAGCCAACGCAGCGGCGTGAGCAAGGTTTTCAGCATGAGCGGCCATCATGGCCGAGGGCCCGGCCGCTGCCAAAAGGCATGGCGGCGGGCGATCGAGTCAGCAGGAGGCTAAACCCCACGCGCCCGATCGGCGGCGAACTTCAGCTTGAAGGTGGCGAAGCCATCGGTGCCCGGCTGCTCCAGCGAGTCGCGCACTTCCTTCATCAGGTTCAGGTAGTAGTGGATGTTGTGGATGCTGGCCAGCATGGGGCCCAACATCTCGCCGCAGCGATCCAGATGATGCAGATAGGCGCGGGAGAAGTTCTTGCAGCAGTAGCAGCTGCAGGTCTCGTCCACCGGGCGCTCATCGGTCTTGTAGCGGGCGTTGCGCAGGCGCAGATCGCCGAAGCGGGTGAACAGATGGCCGTTGCGGGCATTGCGGGTGGGCATCACGCAATCGAACATATCGATGCCCTGGCTGACGCCTTCGATCAGGTCTTCCGGCGTGCCCACACCCATCAGATAGCGCGGCTTGTGCGGCGGCAGCTGGTGGCCGATGTGGCTGAGCACCCGCTGCATATCTTCCTTGGGCTCACCGACGCTCAAGCCGCCGATGGCATAGCCCGGCAGGTCCAGCTCGGCCAGGCCGGCCAGGGAATGGTCGCGCAAGCTCTCGAACATGCCGCCCTGCACGATGCCGAACAGCGCGTTGGGGTTCTCCAGGCGCGCGAATTCATCTTGGCAGCGCTTGGCCCAGCGCAAGCTCATTTCCATCGAGACGCGGGCTTCCTTCTCGGTCGTCAGCACGCCCTTGCTTTCGTAAGGCGTGCATTCGTCGAACTGCATGACGATGTCGCTGTTCAGCACGGTTTGAATCTGCATGCTGATCTCGGGCGTCAGGAACAGCTTGTCACCGTTGACGGGCGAGGCAAAGCGCACGCCTTCCTCGGTGATCTTGCGCATCTCGCCCAGGCTCCAGACCTGGAAGCCGCCGCTGTCGGTGAGGATGGGCTTGTTCCAGCTCTCGAAGCGGTGCAAACCGCCGAACTGTTTGAGGATGTCCAGCCCCGGCCGCAGCCAGAGGTGGAAGGTGTTGCCGAGAATGATTTGCGCATCCGCCTCTTCGAGTGAACGCGGCATCACACCCTTGACGGTGCCATACGTGCCCACCGGCATGAAGATGGGGGTTTGCACAACGCCGTGGTTAAGCGTCATCTGGCCGCGGCGTGCGCGGCCCTCGGTCTTGAGGAGGTCGAACTTCAGCATAGTGGCCCGATTGTCGCAGCTGTCATCCGGCCATAGACTGAGCGTTCAGGGCCAACATCAGATCCGCCAAGCGGGCATGTCCTAAAACCGGCCTCGCCGCACTGCAATGCAATCATTCTTGTTGGGTCTGTTCTTGATCGCAGCGCTGCTGTGCCCGCGTCCGGCGGCAGCCGTGGAACCCATATGCGGGCAGTACACACTGGCTTTCTATGAGTTGGGTGTGCTCTATTACCGCGACGTGGACGGAACCGCGGCGGGCATAGACAAAGACGTGGTGGAAGAGCTGACCCGCCGCACCGGCTGCCAATTCAACACGGTGGTGGAATCTAGAGTCAGGATCTGGCATCAGATGTCGCAGCAGCTGCTGGACCTGAGCGTGTCAGGCATTGCCACACCGGAGCGTGAGAAGTTCGCCCACTTCATCCCCTACTTTCAAACCCGCAACTACGCCTTGCTACGCCTGGAGCTGAGCAACGCCTTGCCGACACCCCAAGCATTTCTCGCCGATGCAACGCGCAAGGTTGGGGTCGTCAAGAGCTTCAAGCACGGCAGCTTCTACGATGCCTGGCTGCAGCGCTTGCGCGAACAGCAGCGAGTCGTGGAACTGGCCGACTTTGAAACCGCTGTCCGCATGTTCAAGCTCGGCCGTGTCGACGCCGTCTTGGCACTGCCCACCAGCCTCATCCGCCTGCTGCAGAAAGAGGGCCTGAAGGACCGCATCAAGGTGATGGATTGGGCGCCGCAGGAGCGCCTTGTCCACGGCTTGATTGTTTCGCGCCAGCGCGTGAGCCCAGCAGACCAGCAAACACTGCGGGCCGCACTTGCGGCCATGCAGGCCGACGGCAGCCTGTACCGGATCTTCAAACATCATGTGGGCAAGGACTTGGCCTACGATATGCAGCTCACGCCACTGCCCAACTGAGATTGAGATGAAGCTGCTTCGCCCTTTGCGCCTCTTCCTCACCAGCCTTGGGCTGATGAGTGGCGCAGCGCTGGCCTGTGGCCCTTACAAACTGGCCTTCTATGAGCACGGCGTGCTGCATTTTCGCGATGCCCAAGGTCAATATGCCGGTATTGACTCTGATGTGGTCGCGGAGTTGGCCAAGCGCAGCGGCTGCGTGTTCAAGCCCGTGCTGGAGTCCCGGGTGCGCATTTGGGACCAGTTGGCACGACAGCAACTCGACATCACGGTGTCCGGCATCCCGACGCCGGAGCGCGTGCAATATGCCGAGTTCATGCTCTATATGCAGTCGCACAACTATGTGCTGATGCCCAAAGGGCTGAACTCGCAACTGACCTCCATGGCGGCGTTCTTGGCGGACAGCAGCCGGCAAATCGTGGTGGTCAAGAGCTTCAAGCATGGCCTCGTCCTGGATGCGTGGTTGGAGCAATTACGCGCGCAGCAACGGGTGATGGAGGCGCCAGACTTCGAGGCCGCGCTGCGCGTGCTCAAGGCTGGCCGGGTTGATGCCATGCTGGCCCTGCCGACCACTTGGGCTTTATTGGTCCGTCGGGAGGAGGCGCACAAGCAATTCGATCTGCTGGATTGGGCACCCCAAGACCACATCACGGCCGGTCTGGTGGTGTCCCGCCACAAGGTCAATGAGGCCGACCGGCGGCGTTTGCGTCTAGCGCTGCTGTCCATGCGCCGAGATGGCACGCTGGACGCCATTTTCAAACGCTACGTCGGCACCGAACTGCTGCCAAGCCTGCGCCTGGACGCCAACGCCGATCTGCCGAGCTGAGCGGCCCGGCGAGGCCCGGCGAGAATAGCGCCATGCCCTTTTCACTCGCCGCGCCGGTTCATAGCGAAGTCATCATCAAGAAAAGCCGCTTCATCGCCTGCGTCGAACGCATGGCGGATCGGCAAAGCGCCACTGAGCGCGTCGCCGCCCTGCGCGCCGAGCATCCCGGCGCTGTGCATGTCTGCTGGGCCCTGTTGGCGGGCGGGCAATCGGCCGCTGTGGACGATGGCGAACCCAGCGGCACGGCCGGCCGGCCCATGCTGGATGTCTTACGGCACCAGGACCTGGAAGGCGTGCTGGCCACCGTGGTGCGCTACTGGGGCGGCTGCAAGCTGGGCGCGGGCGGGCTGGTGCGGGCCTATACCGATGCGGTGGCCCAGGCGCTGCTGAAGGCCGACAAGATCCCCCTGGTGCGCCAGCAAACCCTGCGCTGCACCCTGCCCTACGCCTTTGAAGGCCTGCTGCGACGCGAACTGGAGGGCGCCGGCGCCCAACTGCTGGCGGTGGCGCACGGCAGCCAGGTGGAAGCCTCCTTCAGCCTGCCGCAAAGCGCCGCGGCCGATCTGGTGCTGCGCCTGAACGAAGCTGGGCAGGGTCGCATTGGCTGGTTGAAGGACTGATACGCCCAACACGGCCGCCGGCAGGGTGAGCGGCCCTCGCCCATGTGCAAAAGCTATACCTCGCGTCGGCATTGCAATGCAGCCCCGCGCCAAGGAGCTTGGCCAGCCTGCAACAATGCGGCACTAAGCCCTTGCCGCCACCACCGCCACGGTATGAAGAAAAATCTCCTGATCAGCACCGCCTCCGTCCTCTTGATGAGCGCTTGCGCCAGTGCCCCGCGCACCCCGACGGCGCCGCCACCCACCATCGACAAGACCTACACCTCGCTGAACCAGGACAGCCGGGCGCAGTTCCTGATCCTGCACTACACGGTCTTGAACTTCGAGAAGTCGCTCAGGGTGCTGACCACCGGCGGCCAGGTCAGCAGCCATTACCTGGTGCGCGACGAGCCCCCCATCAGCTACTACATCGTCGATGAGAACCGCCGCGCCTGGCATGCGGGCAATAGCAGCTGGGGCAATAGCCAGAACCTGAACGCCGGCTCCATCGGCATCGAAATCGTCAACGCCGGCTACACCGACACGCCCAGCGGCCGCGTCTACGCGCCCTTCCCGCAAAAGCAGATCGACGAGGTGATCAAGCTGGTGCGCGACATCCAGAACCGCCACCAGATCAAGCCCGAGCGCATCATCGGCCACGCCGACATCGCCCCTGGCCGCAAGCAAGACCCCGGCCCGCTCTTCCCCTGGAAGCAGCTGGCCGATGCCGGCCTGATCCCCTGGCCCGACAGCGCCCAAGTGGCTGCGCGCCGCCCGCTGTATGAAACGCTGCCGCCCGACGCGGCCTGGTTCCAAGACAAGCTGGCCCGCTTCGGCTACAGCGTGCCGCGCCATGGCGAGCTGGATCAGGCGACCAAAGATGTCGTCTCAACCTTCCAGATGAAGTACCGCCCCAGCGACTACAGCGGCGTGCTGGATGCCGAAACCGCCGCCTTGCTGGACGTGGCCAATACGCCGGGCGGCATGCTGCTGGCCAAGTCGCCTTTCCCCGCGCCACCGGTCAAGGCCGGCGGTTCCAAGTTCTGACTCTGAAGCCAGCCACCGCGCCGTGTTCACTTTCCTGCTCAAAAAGCTGGCCACCCTGATTCCGACGCTGATCGGCATCACCCTGGTGGCCTTTGGCCTGATCCGCCTGATTCCGGGTGACCCCATCGAAGTGATGATGGGCGAGCGCCGGCTCGACCCCGAGGCCCACGCCGCCCTGGTGCAGCGCATGGGCCTGGATCAGCCCCTGCATGTGCAATACCTCGACTACATCAGCAAACTCGCGCAGGGCGACCTGGGCCTGAGCCTGGTCAGCCGCGAGCCGGTGGCCAAGGAGTTCGCCGTGCTCTTCCCGGCCACGGTGGAATTGGCCTTGGCTGCGCTGCTGCTGGCGGTGAGCTTAGGCCTGCTGCTGGGCATGTTGGCCGGGCTTAAGCGCGGCTCGCTGCTGGACCAGGGCGTGATGGGCGTGGCCACGGTCGGCTACTCGATGCCGGTGTTCTGGTGGGGCCTGATCCTGATCATGTTCTTCTCGGTGGGGCTGGACTGGACGCCGGTGTCCGGCCGCATCAGCATCGAGTACGACGTGGCGCCCGTCACCGGCTTCTTGCTGGTCGACGCTTGGGCTTCGGGTGAGCCCGGCGCCTTCCAATCCGCCTGCCTGCATCTGCTGCTGCCGGCCATGGTGCTGGGTACCAGCACCATGGCCGTGGTGGCGCGCATGACGCGCTCGTCAATGCTGGAAGTGCTGCGCGAGGACTACATCCGGACCGCCCGCGCCAAAGGCCTCTCACCCAGCCGGGTGGTGATCATTCATGCCCTGCGCAATGCCTTGATCCCGGTGCTGACCGTGGTGGGCATGCAAACCGGCAGCTTGCTGGCCGGCGCGGTGCTGACCGAAACCATCTTCTCCTGGCCCGGCATCGGCAAATGGCTGATCGACTCGATCGCCCGGCGCGACTATCCCGTCGTGCAGGCCGGCATCCTGATCTCGGCCCTGACCTTCATCGGCGTGAATTTGCTGGTGGACATTCTGTACGGCGTGGTCAACCCACGCATCCGTTCCCAGCATTGATGACCGCGACGATGAGCACAGCCAAACCCAGCGCACGCGAGCAAGACCTGACCCCACTCGCGCCCCACCCCACCCCGCTGCAGGAATTCTGGCGCGGCTTCAGCGCCAACCGTGGCGCGCTGGCCGCCTTGCTGCTGTTCACCCTGATCGCCCTGGCCTCGCTGCTGGCGCCCTGGCTGGCGCCGCACAGCCCGATCGAGCAGTTCCGCGATCACATGCTGGTCCCACCCGTCTGGGCCGCCGGCGGCAGTTCGCAATTCCTGCTGGGCACCGACGAGCTGGGCCGCTGCATGCTGTCGCGCCTGCTTTACGGCGGGCGGGTGTCCATGGGCATAGGCCTGGCCTCGGTGCTGCTGTCCCTGCTGCCCGGCGTGCTGCTGGGTCTGCTGGCGGCCTTCTACCAGCGCCTGGCCTCGCCGCTGATCATGCGGGTGATGGACATCATGCTGGCCCTGCCCGGCTTGCTGCTGGCGATCTGCGTCATCACCATTCTGGGCCCCGGTCTGATCAATACCGTGATCGCCATCGCCATCGGCGCCCTGCCTGGCTACACCCGCCTGACCCGCGCCGCGGCGCTGGCGGAAATCGGCAAAGACTACGTCACCGCCAGCCGCGTGGCCGGCGCAGGCAATCTGCGCCTGATGTTCGACGCCGTGCTGCCTAACTGCATGGCGCCGCTGATCGTCAATGCCTCGCTAAGCTTTTCCTCGGCGATTCTGGAAACCGCAGGCCTGGGCTTTCTGGGCCTGGGCGTGCAAGCACCTAGGCCCGAGTGGGGCACCATGCTGTCGGCCGCGCGCGACTACATCCAGCGCGCGCCCTGGGTGGTGACGCTGCCGGGCCTGACGATTTTGATCACTGTCTTGTCCATCAATCTGATGGGCGACGGCCTGCGCGATGCGCTGGACCCGAAGCTGAAGAAGGTGGGCTGAACCATGCCCTTGCTGAATATCAAAAACCTGCGCGTCAGCTTCGGCGCCTTCCCCGCCGTGGAAGGACTGGATCTGTGCCTGGAAGCGGGCGACCTGGCCGGCATCGTGGGCGAATCGGGTTCGGGCAAGTCGGTGGCCATGCTGGCCCTGATGGGCTTGATCGACGCGCCCGGCAAGGTCAGCGCCGATGCCGTCGAATTTCAGGGTCAGGACTTGCTGCAGCTCACGCCTAAGCAGCGCCGCCAGCTGATTGGCAAAGACATCGCCATGGTGTTTCAGGACGCGCTGGCCAGCCTCAACCCCAGCTACACCGTGGGTTATCAAATCAAGGAAGTGCTGCGCGAGCATCTGGGCCTGCGCGGCGCGGCGGCCACGCAGCGGGCGCTGGAATTGCTGCAGCTGGTGGAGATTCCCGACCCCGCCAGCCGCCTGGACGCTTACCCGCACCAACTCAGCGGCGGCATGAACCAGCGCGTGATGATCGCCATGGCCATTGCCTGCAAGCCCAAGCTCTTGATTGCCGACGAGCCCACCACCGCGCTGGACGTGACCATACAGGCGCAAATCATGGCCTTGCTGCTGCGCCTGCAGCGCGAGCAAGGCATGGGCCTGATCCTGATCACGCATGACCTGGCCATCGTCGCCGAGCTGGCCCAGGCCGGCCGCAACTCAGTCACCGTGATGTATGCCGGCCAGGCGGTGGAATGCGGCCCGGTACCCGCGCTGTTCGAGGCGCCCCGCCACCCCTATACCGAGGCCTTGCTGGCAGCCATCCCTGAGCACAACCGCGGCGCGCACCGGCTCTCGGCCCTGCCCGGCATCGTGCCCGGCGCGCTGGACCGGCCGGCGGGCTGCCTGCTGTCGCCGCGCTGCCGCTATGTGCAGCCGCGCTGCCGCGCCGAGCGGCCCGCCCTGGTGGACGGCGTGCGTTGCTTCTTCCCTGTGCTGGCCCCGGTGCTGACCCAAGTGGAGGTGGCCCATGGCTGAGCAACAGGACGTTTTGCTGCAGGCGCAAGACCTGGCACGCCACTACCGCGTTAGCCGCGGCCTGTTCGCGCCCAAGGCCACGGTCAAGGCGCTGGACGGCGTCAGCTTCAGCCTCAAGCCGCGTCAGACGCTTGCCGTGGTGGGCGAATCGGGTTGCGGCAAGTCCACCCTGGCGCGCCAGCTGACCCTGATCGAGCCGCCCAGCGCCGGCGCCCTGCACTTTGGCACCACCGATGCCGCCAGCGCCGACAAGGCCACGCTCAAGGCCTTGCGCCAGCAGGTGCAGATGGTGTTCCAGAACCCTTTTGCCTCGCTCAATCCACGCAAGACGATTGCCGCCACGCTGGATGAGCCCTTGCTGATCAACACCCGCTTGAGCAAGGCCGAGCGGCTGGAGCGCATCGAAGCCCTGGTCACCAAAGTCGGCTTGCGCAGCGAGCATTTGCGCCGTTACCCGCATATGTTCTCGGGCGGCCAGCGCCAGCGCATCGCCATCGCGCGGGCGATGATTCTGAACCCCAAAATCGTCGTAGCGGATGAGCCGGTGTCGGCCCTGGACGTGTCCATCCAGGCGCAGATCCTCAACCTCTTCATGGACCTGCAAGCCGAATTCGGCTGCGCTTATGTCTTCATCAGCCACAACCTCAGCGTGGTGGAGCATGTGGCCGATGAGGTGATGGTGATGTATCTGGGGCGCGCGGTGGAAATCGGCCCCAAAGCCACCTTGTTCGCCCAGCCCTTGCATCCCTACACCCGGGCCTTGATGAGCGCCACCCCGGCCCTGCGCGCTGCCGACCGGCGCGAGCGCATTCCAATTCACGGCGAATTGCCCAGCCCCCTCAATCCCCCCTCAGGCTGCGCTTTCCACAAGCGCTGCCCGATGGCGCAAAGCCGCTGCGCCGCCGAGCAGCCGCTGCTGCGCGAAGTGGCCGGGCGGCAGGTGGCTTGCCACCTGGTTTAAGGGCAGGCCAGCAGGCTTCGCCCGGATCGCGAGGCCTGCTGCGTGATCGCTTGCGGCGTCAGTTCAAACCGCGGCCTGGCGCAGCATGCCCACCACCGCCGCAATCAGCAGGCCAATCGTCGGCCCGGCGCTGAGCGCGAAACCCAGGCCGCGGCTGGAGGGCTTGGACACATAGGCGCGCCAGTAGATGAAGCGGCCGAGCAGGAACACGGCGCCCAGCGCGCCGCTCCAGGTGGGCGACCAGTACTTGGCGGCAAGCGCCAAGGCGGGGACGAAGATAACCAGCATTTCCAGCGTGTTCATCTGCACGCGATAGATGCGCTCAAACATCTCATGACCGCTGACCGCAGGCGCGTTGACGCCATACTTGCCGCGTGCACTGCCGACCAAAATGCCGAAGAAGAAAAATTGGCAAAGTGCCAAGACGATGACCAGATCTGCCCAGTTCATAGCTTTGTTGCTCCCTTGATTCAATCGTGACGAGATGATGGCGTGGTCGATTCACCCCAGCATGGATGCATCCAGCATACTTGAGCCGATTCGCCGATTCGCCGACTCAGAAGACACCCATGCTCCCAAGCCCTGAGGACCTGAACTTGAACGCTCACCACGCTGCGCTGCGCGCACCCGCCCTGCTGGCAGCCCTGCTGGCCTTGCTGACCGGCTGCGCCACAGCGCCCGATGCCATCCCCGGCAAGCGCCACAGCACCCAGGAGCTGCTGAGCTATCAACCGGGCGACTTCCGCTGGCAGCCCACCCGGGCCGGCGCCGAAGAAGCCGCCCGTGAGCGCGACTTGAGCCTGCTGCGCCAGCGCTTGAGCCTGGCCCCCGGCTCGGCCGAGGCGCAGGCGGCGCTGCCCGAAATTCTGGCCGCCGTGCTGCACTACAACACCGAGATCGACGCGGCGCGTGCGCCGGCCCTGAGCGGCTTGACGGGCCTGGAGACCAAGCCTGTCGACGTCCAGCGCGCGGTGCTCTCCGCCGTCTACCGCTTTTACGCACCAGAGGCGAGCGCACAGCTGTGGTCCCTGCTGCCCAAGCTGAGCAGCCCGCGTGAGTTCGCCATCGCAGCCAACGCCTTGCTCAAACCCCTGACGGGCCCGGCGCGCCAAAGTGCTGCCGCGCAAATCAAGGCGCAGATGCAGCTGAGCTTCCCCACCACTTGGGCCGATGAGCCTCGGCTGCGCGCCTTGAGCTGGCCGCTCGATCAAGCCTTGCAGCCCCGTGCGCCGGCCCTCACCCCGCCGCCCCTGGCCGATTTGCTGGCGGCGCCCCTGCGCCCCGGCTACCCGGTGGTGTTCAGCCTGCAGCGGCCCGGCCGCGAGGTGCTGGGCCTGGCCCTGCTGCGCGGCGCCGACGGCCGCTTTGTGCGTGAGGCTGATGGCCGGCTGTTCCAAGTGCCGCAGCTGGCCCGCGCGCTGTCAAACCTGCCCGGCACCATCACCTTGGGCAATACGCCGCAAGGCATCTTCGCGGTGCGCGGCAGCAGCACGGCCAGCAACCCCAGCATTGGGCCGACGCCATTTCTGGAAACCAAGCTGCCCATCGAGGCCAGCGTCTCTGAGTTTTTCCAGGTCGACGGCAGCGACCTAGATTGGAGCGAGCCGCTTTACGCCGCCTTGCTGCCGCCGAGCTGGCAGGCCTGGGAGCCGATCAAGGAAGCCTGGCTGGCCGGGCGCGCCGGGCGTGACGAAATCTTGATGCACGGCAGCGTGGTCAACCCCGACTACTACCGCGGTGCCAGCTACTACCCCGCCACGCCCACCGCCGGCTGCCTCACTGCGCCGGAGCAATGGGATCCCGCCAACGGCCGCTTGCTGGCCAGCGGCCAGCTGCAGCTGGCCCAGGCCTTTGCACGCGCCTACAGCCAGGCGCAGGAGCGCAACCCGGGCGGCCTGGACCCCATGGTCAAAGGCTATTTGGTGATGGTGGAGTTGCCCGGCAATGACGGAGCGGGCGGGCCCGTGCAGGCCGCCGAGCTGGAAGCCAGCGTGCAGGCGGCCGAGCAGCGCTGGCTCAGCCGTCCGCGTTGATCTTGGCGATCAATTCCTGCAGCACCGTGGCGGCGCGATCCTTGTCGATCTGACAAGTGCCGGCCGCATGGTGGCCGCCGCCACCGTAGGCCAGCATCAGCTCGCCGATATTGGTCTTGCTGCTGCGGTCCAGAATCGACTTGCCGGTGGCGAACACGATGTTCTGCTTCTGCATGCCCCACATCAGGTGGATGGAGATATTGCAGCGCGGGTACATGGCATAAATCATGAATCGATTGACGGCCCAGATCGTCTCCTCGCCGCGCAGATCCAGCACCACCAGATTGCCGTGCACGGTGCCGCAACGCTTGAGCTGCTCCTTGGCATTGCGCTCATGCTCGAAGTAGAGATCGACCCGCTCTTTCACATCGGGCAGGTCGAGGATGTCGTCGATGTCGTGGTCGGCGCAGTACTTGATCAAATCCATCATTAGCGTGTAGTTGCTGATGCGGAACTCACGGAAGCGGCCCAGGCCGGTGCGTGAGTCCATGAGGTAGTTCAGCAGCGGCCAGCCCTTGGGGTCGAGGATTTCCTCACGGGTGAACTGGGCCGAGTCGGCCTTGTCCACCGCGTCCATCATCTCGTCACTGATGCGAGGAAAAGCCTTCTTGCCGCCGTAGTGCTGATAAACCACCCGCGCCGCCGACGGCGCATCGGCCACGATGATGTGATTGAGCCGCTCGCCGGTATTGCGCACGGTTTCCGAGGCATGGTGGTCGAACACCAAATGCGCGGCTGCCACATAGGGCAGATTGGTGGTGATGTCGCGCGGGGTGATGGCGATCTTGCCGTCTTGCATGTCCTTGGGGTGGACGAAGCTGATGTCGTCGATCAGCTTCAACTCATTCAAAAGCACGGCGCAAACCAGGCCGTCAAAGTCACTGCGGGTGACGAGGCGGAACTTGGCATTGCTTTGACCGGCTTCGGACTTGCTGCTTTCCAGGCTCATCGCTGACTCCTTGGCTTGAGTGAATGGCATCGCACCCTCACCTTTCGGAACACTGGCCGCACACTTAAGCGACAAATTACCCGTACCGCTGGGTCCACAATCAAACTTTCACCACTCCACCGTTGCCTCCGCATGAGCACCTTCGCCTTCAACGCCGACAACGCCTTCATGAAGCTCGCCCGTGGCGACGCCAGCAAGCCCTTCGGCCTAGCCGGCATTGCCTGGGATGGCTGTGTCACCAACCGCCCAGGCGCGCGCTTCGGCCCGCGCGCGGTGCGCGAAGCCAGCCATATGCTGTGCGACGGCATCCACCCCTTCTTCAACACCACGCCCGAGGGCCAGCTGACCGATCTGGGCGACTTGGTGCTGCCCAATACCAATCTGGATGCCATGCGCGCGGCCATGCTGCCGCTGGTGGCGCCCATGCTGGCCCAGCATCACATGACTTGGCTGGGCGGTGACCATTCCATCACCCTGCCCTTGCTGCGCGCCTACCGGGCGCATTACGGCCAGCCCCTGGCGGTGATCCACTTCGACGCCCATTGCGACACCTGGGAAGACCATTTCGGCGAACCCAGCGGCCACGGCACCTGGGTTTATGAGGCGATCCAGGAAGGCTTGGTGCTGAAAGAGGGCTTTGTGCAGTTCGGCATTCGCTCAGCCGGCCTGCGCGAGGCGCGCGAATATGTGGCCGACCAGGGCGGCATGATCTTCGATGCCCGCAGCCTGCGCGGCCTGGACAATGCCAGCCAGCTGGCGCCGATTCTGAACCGCGTGCGCGAACGCATGGCCGCGCTGGGCCACCCGCCGCTCTACCTGAGCCTGGACATCGACTGCCTGGACCCCGCTTTCGCGCCGGGCACCGGCACACCCGAGCCCGGCGGCATGAACACCAATCAGCTCTTCAGCATCCTGGAAGAGCTGGTGCCCGGGCTCAACTTCGTCGGCATGGACTGCGTGGAAGTTGCGCCCCCTTACGACCACGCCGAACTGACCAGCTATGCGGCAGCGCAGCTGGTGTGGACCTATCTATGCGGGCGCATCGCCGCGAACCAGGTCTGATGTGAAGGACTCAGGCCAGGGCGCTGATGTCGCCCTGGCCCCTTTCCTTATTTCGCCTGCAGTGGTTGCAACAGCACCGGCACGGCGGCGGTGATTTCCTCGCGAATTTGTGTGCGCAAGGCCTCAACCTTCTGCTCGGTGGTGAAGACCTCCCAGGGGTTCGCGGCCGCCTCTTTGCGTTTGCTGATCCAGGCCTGGCCGCGCGTCACCTGTTGGTTGCCCAGCACCTTGCCACTGGCCAGGTCGACCAAGGAGACCTTGAAGTAGGTGTAAGGCGCCAGGAAGCCCTTGTAGCGTTCACTGTCGGATTCCGCTTTCATCCAGCGGTCCCGATCAATGAAAAAACCCTGGCCTTCCAGATAGCCAAGGCCCACGCTCTCATCCATGGACCTGATCTTGTTGTCGGTGCGGAAGTTGGTAATCAGCAGCAAATGCGTCGCCTGAACCTGCTTGAGCACCGGTACCAAGGCGGCAGGCGTGACAAAGCGCTCACCGTCGATCAACGCTTGCGGGTCACCGAAGACCTTGGCCGAGGGCAGCTTGAGGCCAAAGAACTGCGCGCTCGTATCGGTTTTGCGCACGGCCGCATCCAGGGCGGCCAGGGCGGCTTGGTCGAACACGCCGCCGTTGAACTCGAACGACTCGCGCAGATTGGCGTCCAGGCGGCTACCCGTCTGATCCTGGCGCGTCACCACATGCACCGTGTCACCCAACAAGGACACCGCCACATATTTGCGTGCCGCGGCCTCACCAGCGGCCGACGCCTGGCCGGCCACGAGCAAGCCGGCCGCCAGCGCCAGCCATTGGCGACGACGCGCGCCGACGCTGGAAGCTGCTATTTTTTTAAACATGGCCTTCCCCTCCCCAATAGATTCATGAAATGCCGGCAACTCAGCTGAGCCGGCTCAAAATGTTGCCGCCGCAGTCTAGGACAGAAAACGGGGGATGCCAGAAGTCTCAAACGCTTGGGGTGAATCTTGACGGCGATGGCGCCAGCAGCGCCGAAGCAGGCCAGCCAGGGCTCCAGCCCATAAGCTCATGTTATGGTTAAAACTCGCTTCGTCACTGCTCCGCACTGACCTCGTCCCGCACAATCCCAGCACCTCTGCTGCCAGCATTTACGCCCCATGCCGACCCTGCCGACCCTGCCGACCCTGCCGACCCTGCCGCCCCTGTCGACCCAGCCCAGAACCCCCTTCATCAGCCTGGCGCTTGCCGCTGTGCTGGCCAGTACCGGCCTGGCAGCGCAGGCCGCCAAACCCCTGGTCTACTGCGCCGATGCCAGCCCCGAGGGCTTTGACCCCGGTCTGTGGGACAGCGCCAGCACCAACACGGCCAATAGCCAGATGTTCCAAGGCCTGCTGGCCTTCAAGCGCGGCACGACGGAATTGATCCCGCAGCTGGCCACCGCCTGGCAAATCTCGCCCGACGCCAAGACCTTCACCTTCACCCTGCGGCCGGGTGTGAAGTTCCACAGCACGCCCTACTTCAAGCCCAGCCGCACGCTCAATGCGGACGATGTGCTGTTCACCTTCCAGCGCTTCATCGATCCGCAGCACCCCTTCAACAAGGCCTTCCCGGCCAACTTCATCTACCCGCAGAACATGGGACTGGCCAAGCTGCTGGACGGGATTGACCGGGTCGACGACATGACGGTGCGCTTCCGCCTGAAGTCGCCCAACGTCACTTTCGCCACCAATCTGGCCATGGCCTGGTCGGGCATCCATTCGGCCGAGTACGGCGCACAGCTGCTCAAGGCCGGCCAAGCCGCCCAGATCAACAACCAGCCGGTGGGCACCGGGCCCTATGTGTTCAAGTCCTATGCCAAGGACGATGTGCTGCGCATGACGGCTAACCCCGACACCTGGGGCAAAAAACAGCAGACGCCAGCGCTGATCTTCAGCATCAGCCGTGAACCCAATGTGCGGGTGCAAAAGCTCTTGGCGGGTGAATGCCAGGTGGCCTCGGCGATCCGCGATGTGGATGTGTCGGCCATGGATGGCCGGGCCGACATCACGGTGATGAAGATTCAGGCACTGAACATCTCCTATCTGTCCTTCAATATGAAGAAGGCGCCCACCGACAAGCGCGAGGTGCGCGAGGCGCTGGACATCGCGGTGGACCGCAATGCCATCTTCAAGGCCCTGTTCCCGCGTGGCGATGCAACGCAGGCCATCAGCGCCTTTCCACCCGCCATTCCCGGCTACAACAAGCAGCTCAAGAACGAATACAACCCCGAGCGCGCCAAGCAGCTGCTGGCCAAGGCGGGCTTCGCCAAGGGCCTGGAGATCGACCTGTGGGCGTTGCCGGTCAGCCGCCCCACCAACCCCAACGGCCAGCTGATGGCCCAGCTGATTCAGCAGGACTGGGCCAAGATCGGCGTCAAAGCCAATATCAAAACCTATGAGTGGGGCGAATACCTCAAGCGCGCCAACAACGGCGAGCACAACGTCTATATGAGCGGCTGGGGCGGCGAGACCGGCGATGCCGACGAATTCCTGACCCCCAACCTCAGCTGCGCGGCCAACCGCAGCGGCGTCAAGTTCTGCAATCCAGAGTTTGAAAAACTGATCGACGAGGCCCGCGCCACCCCGGACGCCAAGAAGCGCAATGCCTTGTACGAGCAGGCGCAAGTCATCTTCAAGCGCGAGCGGCCCTGGATCACCATGGCCCACTCCACCGTCTACATCCCGGTCCGCAAGGATGTGCAGGGCTTCATCATGGCGCCCAACGGCACGGTGGACTTCGAAGACGTTTACCGCAAGTAAGGGCGCTCCAGCCAGTCAGCCAGAGCCTAGGCCCATGCGACTCAGACACATCGAAGTCTTCCACGCCATCATGCAGGCCGGCACCATCAGTGGCGCCGCCCAGCTGCTGCATATCTCCCAACCCGCCGTCACCAAGGTGCTGCAGCATTGCGAGCTGCAGCTCGGCCTGCCGCTGTTCGACCGCGTGCGCGGCAAGCTCTACCCCACGCCCGAGGCGCACCGGCTCTTCGTCGAGATCGATAAGCTCAACCGCGATCTGGTCAGCATCCGGCGCCTGGCGGCCAGCTTGCGCAGCGGCGAGTCAGAACGGGTGCGCCTGGTCGCCACGCCGACCTTGGGTGCGGCGGTGATCCCCGCGGCCATGACGCGCTGGTGCGCCGCCTTCCCCGACAGCCATTGCTCCCTGGCCACCCACCACACGCGCGAGATTGTCTCGGCCCTGTTGCTGGGCGAAGCCGATCTGGCCCTGTCGCTGCAAGACCCGCATCACCCCGGCATCAAGGCCGAGGTGCTGGCCAGCGGCGCGATGATGGCCTTGTGCCCGCTGGGCAGCCCCGAGGCCGCCGGCGTCGGCCCCTTGAGCGTGAACGATATCAAGACCGAGCTGATCGGCCTGGGCGCCGACGATCCCCTCTCCGATGTGGTGCAAAGCGCGGCCGAAGCCCAGGGCCGGCCACTGCACAGCCGCCTGACCGTGCAGACCTATCAGCTGGCCCGCGCCTTGGTGGAAGCCGGTGTGGGCATGACCGTGGTGGACCCCTTTACCGCCGCTTCAGCCGACCGCAGCCGCCTGAGCCTGCGACCGCTGGCACCCGCCGTGCCGGTGCATCTTTATCTGCTCAGCGCCGCCAATGCGCCGCTGGCCCAAACCTCACGCCGCCTGGTCAAGTACCTAGGCGAAGCGGCTCGCCTGAGCCTGGAAAGCCTTGCCCCATGAGCCCGACGCCACCGATGATTGATTGCGAGGACATCGCCCAGCACCCCGACTTTCGCGCCCTGCTGAGCATCGAAGGCATCGCCGTCGACCTGCGCTACGCCACCCCGGACAACTTCGTTAGCCGCAATATCTACGGCGGCCTGGACTGCAGCTGGCTGCGCCGCGAGGCCGCCGATGCCCTGGCCCAAGCCGCGCAGTGGTTAGCCCGTCACCGCCCCGGCTATCGCATCGTGGTGCTGGACGCGCTGCGCCCGCAACGCGTGCAAGAGCTGCTGTGGGCCGAGCTGGCCGGCACGCCGCTGACGCTTTACCTGGCCAACCCAGCGCGCGGCTCCATCCACAGCTGGGGCATGGCGGTGGACGTGAGCCTGCTCGACCCGCAGGGCCGCGAGGTCGATATGGGCGCGGCCTTCGACGAAATGAGCCTGATCTCGCACACCGACCATGAAGCCGAGCACCTGGCCCTGGGCCTTTTGCGCCACGAGCATCTGATCGAGCGCGGCTGGCTGCGCGCCGCCATGCGCCAGGCCGGCTTTCAAACCATCAGCACCGAATGGTGGCATTTCGACTTTGGCGACCGCGAGGCGGTGCGCCGGGATTTGCCGCGCGTGCTTTGAACTGCTTGGAGTTCATGGCGCGGCTGGGTGATGAGGCCTGTGCCGCTAGCCCACCGACCGCCCATCAAACAACCAATCCTTGCTAACCCCAAGCCGCCACGCATGACGACAACCCGCCGCCTGTTTGCCCAGCAATCCCTCGCCGCCTTGGGCGCCGGCACGGCGTTGGCCGCGTCGGCCGCTAGCGGCAGCAGCAATGCAATCCACCGACCGGCCCTGCTTTTGCCGCGCCGCTTGCAGCCTGGTGACACCATTGGCCTGGTCGCCCCCTCGCATGCTTTCTTCGAGCGCGAGCCCTTCGAGCTGGCGTTTGAAGCCGTCCAAGCCATGGGCTTCAAGGTCAAGCCAGGCGCCCATCTGCGCGCCCGTTACGGCCAGTTCGCCGGCACCGATGCGCAGCGCGCCGCCGATGTAAACGCCATGTTTGCGGACGATGGCGTCGCCGGCATCCTGGCCCTGCGCGGCGGCTCCGGCTGCAGCCGCATCGTCGACAAGCTGGACTACGGCCTGATCCAGTCGCGCCCCAAGTTTTTCGGCGGCTTCTCGGACCTGACTGCGCTGACCAACGCCATTCACGCCCGCACCGGATTGGTGACCTTCCACTGCCCGATGGGCACGGCCGAGTGGAATGCCTACAGCTTGAACAACTTCCGCCAACTGGTGATGGAAGGCGAAGCCGCGCTGCTGCGCAACCCCACGCCCGAACGCGGCGACGCCCTGGTGGCCAAGAACGACCGCACCCGCGCCCTGCGCGGCGGCAAAGCACGCGGCCATTTGCTGGGTGGCAATTTGAGCGTGCTGGCCGGGCTGGCGGGCTCGCGCTTCTGGCCCGACTTCCGCGGCGCCATTCTGTTTCTGGAAGACGTCAACGAGCCCATCTACAAAATCGACAGCTGCCTCTCCACCCTGCGCCTGTCCGGCGCGCTGGATCAGTTGGCCGGCGTGGTGCTGGGCGGCTTCACCAAATGCGAGCCGGGTGAGGGCTATGGCTCACTGACCCTGGACGAGGTCTTCGACGACTACTTCGTCAAACCCATGAACATCCCGGTCTACCGCGGCGCCAGCTTCGGCCACATCAAGCGCCAACTGACCCTGCCGGTGGGCGCGGCGGCCGAAATCGATGCCGATGCAGGCACCCTGCAGCTGCTGCAGCCGGTGGTGCTGACTCAGGCGTAGAACTCGAACTGCGCCTCGATGCTGCCAAGGTAGCCGCTCAGGCTGAGGCGGATGTGCAGGGTGAAATGCCCTGCCCTTGGTGGTGTGCCGCACAGCGCACCGGTGGCCATGTCCAAAGCCAGACCGGCAGGCAAGGCGGCTGCGTCAATCACCTGCCAACGCGCCCGACTGGCATCTGCAGCCGGCAAACCCAGCGCCACCGGGCGAGCCAAGATGGCGCGGCCAGGGGCTAGGTGGATCGGTGCCAGCGGCGTGCAGATTTGGCCATCGATCTCATACGCCAGGCTGATGGCCAAGCCGGCCGGTGGCGGCGCAAGGCTGATATCCCGCCAGCCGTCGCCGCCGTCATGGCCGAAAGCACTGGCCACAAAGTCGGCCACGGCATGCCGCCATGACCTGGGGCGAGAAAGCTCTTTGCTCAAGCTGCCTGTCATTTCAAACCCTGCATTGGTTTGAGGCCTAAGGAGGCACTGGTGTGGAACAGTGCGCGGCACAAGGCTCAAACTGATACGTTTGATAGCTGTGATTTGAATATAGGCGAGGGCTCTGGCTTTGTCCAAACACAAGTGGACGGGCATGCGCCAGCCCTAAATCGTCCGGCGAGGTAAGTTGTTAGTCGCAAGGGCCGCGCATGCCCCTCATTGCTTGGCCACCCATTCCACCGCAGCGTCCAGCACGGCACGGCCCTTGGCGGCAGCGGTCGCGTCGTTGACGATGGCCACCAGCACCCAGGGCTTGTGCTGGGCATCGAAGGCATAGCCGGCCAGTGCCGTCACATCGCGCAAGGTGCCGGTTTTGAGGCGAGCATGGCCTTCGGCCGCCGTGCCCTTGAGGCGGCGGCGCATGGTGCCGTCCACACCCGCAATGGGCAGGCTGTTGAGCAGCTCGGGCGCTTGCGGGCCATCCCAGGCGACGGCCAACAAGGCGGCGAGCTGGGCGGGCTTGATGCGCTCGCTGCGCGACAGGCCCGAGCCGTTGTCCATCACCAAGCCGCTGCTGTCCAGGCCCTTGGCCGCGAACCAGGCACGCACCTGGGCGGCGGCGGCGTCCTGTGTGGCTTGGCCGGGCGCTGCCACGCGGCTACCCAGCTGCAGATAGACCAGCCGGGTCAGCGCGTTGTCTGACTGTTTCATCATGCCGCGCATGGCCTCGGCCAGGGGCCGGCCCTGATGGCTGGCACGCAGTTGCGCCCCGGCGGGCGTGGCCGCCTCGACATCGGGACCGCTGATCTCGCCCCCCAGCTCACGCCAGAGCTGGCGCAGCAGCTGCGCCGTCAGCCATTGGCGGTCCAGCAGATTGAGGGCCTGGCTTTGCTGGCAGTTGGCGGGAAACTCACCCTGCAGCTGCAGCACGACTTGACCCTCGGGGCGATGGCGCACTTGCGGTGGCAACCAGCCTTGCTCCCAGTCTTTGCACGCACGATTGGGCGACAAGCGCACAGACGAAACATCGACTTGCAAGCCTGGCCAGACCGGGCTGCTGCGGGCGCGCAGCGCTTGAGCGTCGGCGCTGAATTCGAATTGCAGCAAGCTACCGTTGAGGTTCAGCGCATCCGGAATGACGTTGTAGGGAAACTCGGGCGCCTCATCAAAGGGAGCGACGCCCAGCTCGGGGCGGGCCGGATTGAACAGGCTGCGGTCCACCACCAGGCCGCCGCGGATTTCGCGCAGGCCTTGCTCGCGCAGCTGACGCAACATCAGCCACAGCGCCGGCCAGTCCAGGTCGGGGTCGGCGCCACCGCGCAAGTAAAGCGGGCCGGGCAGAACATCGCCCTGCGGCGTGTCGGCGATCAGCAAATCCGTGCGGCCACGCGTGTTGGCGCCCAGTTGATCCAGCGCCACCACGGCCGTCACCAACTTCATGGTGGAGCCGGGCTGCATGGCCACATCCGCTTGCACCCGCGGCCCGGTGCCACGCGCATGCAGCGGAAAGGCCACCAGGCCCAACGCCGACTCGGGCAAGCCGGCTTGTTGCAAGGCCTGCTGCAGCTCGGCCGGCAAGGCCTTGCTGGCCGGCTGCTGCCAGCTGGCGCAGCCGCCAAGGCCAAGGCTAAGGGCCAGAACAAGGGCAATCCGCTTGGGCGATGTTGGCAATAAGGGCAGCATGGGGCGCATGAGCAAGGATCAAAAGTGGCTTGACTGTACGGTCTCGCGCCCGCTCGTTTGGCTTGTTCATCACCCCAGGTTATGCAAGCCCGACAAGCTTTCATTGGGGCTTACGCAACAAACGCTGGCCTTCCCTGAGGCGCGCAGGGCCGGCAAGAGTCCATCATGGCCTGAGAATCCTGCCGCCCCGTTTATCCCCCCCCCGAAGGAGAAGAAACCCATGTTGAAGCTGTCCCCTCTCACGCATCGCCTGGCCCTCTTGGGCCTGGGCGCCCATCTGGCCCTCTTGGGCTCGGCAGCGCTGGCCCAAGCGCAAGATGGCGCACAGAAGATCGAACGCGTGGAGGTGACCGGCTCGCGCATCAAGCGCATCTCAGACGAAGGCTCGCTGCCGGTGCAGGTGATCACCTCCGTACAGATGGAGCGCGCCGGCATCGTCACCGCCGAGCAGCTATTGGCCACGCTGACCAGCAATGGCAATGGTCTGGACAATATGGCCAGCCAGTCCGATGTGGTGGCCGGCAGCTCGCGCGGCAATAACGGCGCCAGCTTCGCCAATCTGCGCGGCCAAGGCTCCGAGAACACCCTGGTGCTGCTGAATGGCCGCCGTGTGGCGGCCCACGGCCTGAACGGCACCGCCGTCAACCTCAACACCATTCCCATGAGCGCGGTGGAGCGGGTGGAAGTGCTGAAGGACGGCGCCTCGGCCATCTACGGCACGGACGCCATCGGCGGCGTCATCAACTTCATCCTCAAGCGCGACTTCACCGGCCTGGAATTCCAAGCCTCGGCGGATGCGACCCAGCAAGGCGGCGGCAATATCTACCGCGTCGCCGCCACCGGTGGCATCGGCAACTTGGCGACGGATGGCTATAACGCCATGTTCGCGCTGACCCGCACCGAGAACAAGATTCTCAGCGGCAGCGACCGTTCCTTCGTCAACACCTTCCAGCCCGACCGCGGCCTGGCGGTGGACACCCGCGGCACGCCCACCGGCACGGTCTTCACCAGCACCGCCGGCACCTTCCCGGACAACATCCTGGGCAAGGGCTCGGGCCCCAAGCTGCCCGGCGGCACACAGGCCTATAACGGCATCAATGTGCTGAACCTGCCGGGCGCAGCCGGTTGCCAGACCATGGCCAATTCCGCCGCCTACGACGCCGCCCTCTGGGCCACCCCTAGTGCGGCCTATGGCTGCGCCTGGGATACCGGCGTGGCGGCCACGCTGCAGCAACCGGTGGAGAACAACAATCTGGTCGCACGCGTCAGCAAAACCCTGGGCGAGCATTTGCTGACGGCGGAATTCGTCGCCGCCAAAGTGCATTCGGCCAAGTCCTTCTCGAATTCGCAGCTCAGCACCAGCGGCACCAATAAGTACCTCTACCCCAGCACCGGTGCGTCTTATGACAAGGTGTTCAATTCGATCGCGGCCGTCTTCCCCAGCATTGCCGCCAACAAGGGCAAGCCCATCGCCTTCCGCTGGCGCTGCATGCCTTGCGGCGCGCGTGAGATCGAGACCGAAACCGAATCCAGCCGCTTCTTCATCGGCCTGGACGGCCCGCTGCCTTTTGCCGACTGGGACTACAAAACCGGCATCTCCGCCGCCAGCAGCGAAGACAGCTCCAAGCTGGGCAATGGCTACTACTACCGCCAAGGTCTGATCGCCGCCTTTGATTCCGGCAAGCTCAATCCCTTCGCCATGCCCGGCGAGGCGCAAACCGCCGCAGGCCTGGCGGCGCTGGAAGAGGCCACGGCACGCGGGCTCAAGCTCTATGGCGGCAAGTTCAAGGTGACGCAGCTGGATGCCTCGGCCACCGGCCCCTTGTTCAAGCTGCCGGCCGGCACGGTGATGGGCGCCTTCGGCATCGACCTGCGGCGTGAGACCTACCGCTTCGGCGGCATCGACGGCGCCCCCAGCAGCGACAAGTACACCGACCTCAACATCCCCAACGCCCCCTTCGACAGCAGCAACTCGGTGACCGGCGCCACCCGTGATGTGAAGGCAGCTTACGGCGAGGTGATGATCCCGGTGCTGAAGCAGTTGGAAGTGACCGCCGCGCTGCGCACCGACGACTACACCGGCTTTGGCCGCAGCACCAACCCCAAGATTTCGGCCCGCTTCACCCCCAGCAGCGCCCTGCTGTTCCGGGGTTCCTACAGCACCGGCTTCAAGGTGCCCACCTTCAGCCAGGCACTCAACGGCGCGACCATCTCGCCCTACGCGGGCAAGGATCTGGTGGACCCGGCCAAATGCGCCAGCCTGGTGGTCAGTGCCAGCAACCCGGCTTGCGCAGCAGTCACGCCCGACATCATCAGCGGTGGCAACGCGGCCTTGGCGCCCGAGACCTCCAAGCAGTATTCCTTCGGTTTTGTGCTGGCCCCGATGCAAGATCTGACCCTGGGCGCCGACTGGTGGAGCATTGAGCGCAGCGGCGCCATCCGCACGCCGGGCATGAGCGAGCTGCTGAAAAACTACACGCGCTTCTCCGACCGCTTCAGCCGCAATGCGGCCGGTGATCTGGTGGCCATCGACCAGCGCTGGTTCAATGCCGGCGGTGGCAAGACGCAAGGCGTGGATGTCAGCGCCGCCTGGGCCGGCACCATGCTGGAAGGCAAATGGGTGGCCAGCCTGGAAGGCAGCTATCTGATCGAGAAGAAGTCCCGCATCAGCGACACCGACCCCTGGGGCCCGAGCGAGCTGGGCAAGTTCAACCGCTACAGCGACCCCGGCATCCGCTGGAAGCATGTGGCCAGCTTCAGCTACGCCAAGGGCGACTGGGTCGGCAGCCTGACGCAGCGCTTCACCGGCGGCTACGAAGACGCGGTGCTGCCCGGCGTGGCCAACGGTACGGTCAAGCCGGCGAACTGGGTCAAGGATGTGAAGAGCTACAGCACCTTCGACACCTCGGTCACGTATAGCGGCTTCAAGAGCCTGCGCCTGACGGCCGGGGTCAAGAACCTGCTCAATACCGACCCGCCGTTCAGCACCTACTACGACGCCGATCTGGGCTCGGGCAGCTCTTGGGACCCGCGTGTGGCCGACCCGCGTGGCCGCGCCTTCACCTTGCTGGCGAACTACACCTTCAAGTAAGCGCCTCGGGCTGTGGCCGGCTGCGGCCGGTTCATGCCGGCCCAGCCCAAGCCATCACTCGTGCCGCCCGCGACCGCTCCGCGGGCCGGGCGGTACTCGCAGCCCACCCAGCCATTCCACCCGCTTGCCGCGCTGATTTCGTCGATCAGCGGCAAGAGATAGGCGTAGTTCAGCTCGCCCAGGTCAGGCTCGTGTCGCATGGGCACGCCGGCAATCTGCAGATGGCCGACTCGGCCGCTGGGCAGGTAGTCGCGCAGCTTCATCGCCACATCGCCTTCGACGATCTGGCAGTGGTACAGATCCATCTGCACCTTGAGATTGGCGGCGCCGAGGCGCTGCACGATCTCGTGCGCCGCATCCTGGCGCTGCAAAAAATAGCCCGGCATATCACGCGGGTTGATCGGCTCAATCAGCAGTTCCCGGCCAGCCTGGGCCGCCTGCGCCGCCGCCCAAGCCAGATTGGCTTCATACGTGGCTTGCAGCCGCGCCCGGTCTACGCCGGCCGGCGCCAGCCCCGCCATCACATGGATGCGCGGGCAGGCCAGCGCCTGGGCATAACTCAGCGCCAAGTCAATGCCCTGGCGGAATTCCGCCTCCCGGCCGGGCAAACAGGCCAGGCCACGCTCACCCGCCTCCCAATCCCCCGGGGGCGCGTTGAACAAGACCTGGCTCAGGCCATGCGCCTGCAGGCGCTGCGCGATGTCGCTGGCCGCGAACGCGTAGGGGAATAGATATTCCACCCCCGCAAAGCCGTCTTGGGCGGCGGCGGCAAAGCGGTCCAGAAAACCATGCTCGGGGTAGAGCATGGACAGATTGGCGGCAAAGCGGGGCATGGCGGGGCACTCCTGAATCAAACCCGATTGAGCGGCAGCGGCGCGCCGCTCTTGACGCAGCGGATGGCGAAATTGCTGGTGATGTCCTGCACCATGGCCAGGGCCTGCAGGCGGCGCACGATGTGCTCGTAAGCGCTCAGCTCGCCCACCACCACTTCCAGCAAATAGTCATGCGCGCCGCTCACCACATGGCAGGCCACCACCTCGGCCATGGCCTCCATGGCAGCCTCGAACTGCTGCACCGCATCCTCGCGGTGATGCATCAGGCGCACATTGACGAAGACGGTGGTGGCCAGCTGCACCGCCTTGCGGTCCAGCACGGCGCGGTAGCCGGCGATCAAGCCTTCGTCTTCCAGGCGTTTGAGTCGGCGTGCGCAGGGGCTGGGCGATAGCGCCACCCGCTCGGCCAGCTCGGCAATCGAAAGCCGCCCCTCGCGCTGCAGCAAGTCCAGCAGCTGGATGTCAATTCTGTCCATGGCTTGTTTCAATCAATAGTTGATTGATTATTGGCGAATTCCACCTCTTTCAAGTCAACCGAGTGCTGATTACGCGGCAAATCAGCCCGGCCGTGGCCAGAAAATTCTGCCTGCCTCTCCCCCTGCCAGCGGCGCTGCTGCCGCCGCGCTTGCGCCTTTTTGCTCTCGCCTCGCCTCCTGCTGTCCATGTCCTCCCCCACTCTGTCGCCCAGCGCCACCTTGGCTTCCGCCGCCACCACCCAGCCACAAGACGAGCAGGGCAAGCAAACGCAATGGCTAGGCTGGGCCGCCCTGGCGCTGACCCTGTGCATCTGGGCCGCTTTTTTCATCTCGCTGCGCGCCGGCGCGCGCGCCGCCTTGCCGCCGGTGGAGTTGGCCCTGCTGCGCTTCGGCCCCGCCGGCCTGCTGCTGGCGCCGCTGCTGTGGACGCGCCGCGCCCGCTTTGCCGCCGTGCCGGCCCGCTTGCTGCTGCTGGTGGTGGCCGGCGCCGGCCTGCCTTACTTTCTGATTGCCGGCTGGGGCATGCGCCATGCGCCGGTGGCCGATGGCGCCACCCTGATTCCCGGCACCTTGCCGCTGTTCACCGCCTTGCTGGCCGCCGCATTGCATGGCCGCTCGGCCCTGCGGCGTTGGCCGGCCCTGTTGTGCATTGCCGCCGGCGTGGCCACTTTGCTGGCTTTGCGCGCTGGGCAAGCCGACCTAGCCCAGGGCTACAGCCTGTTCTTGCTGGGCAGCCTGATGTGGTCGGCCTACACCCTGGCGCTGCGCCAGGCCAAGCTGGCGCCAATTGAGGCGGCCGCCCTGATCTCCGGCGTGTCACTGATCCTGCTGCTGCCCCTGCTGGGTTGGCATGCCTTGCAGCAGCCGCTGGCCCTGCCCCAGCTGCCCGCCAGCCAACTCTATTTACAACTGGCGATTCAAGGCCTGGGCGTGGGCCTGCTGTCCACGCTGGGCTACAGCATGGCCGTCAGCCGCTTGGGTGCGGAACGCAGCGCCACCGCCGGCGCCCTGACCCCCGTGCTGGCCACGCTGATGGCCATGCCCTTGTTCGGCGAGCAGCCCGATGGCGGCACCTTGCTGGGCATGGCACTGATCGCCGCCGGTGTGCTGTGGAGCCAGCGCCAGCGCTGACCATGCCGCCCCCCGGGGCTTGAGAGTGCGGCCGCTCAGGCCTCCAGCCAGCCCCGCATCACCGCATCCACCGCCGCCCCCAAAGCCGGCAGGCGCCAGGTGGTAGCCAAGCGCGCCTCGGGCGCGTAGCGGCTGCCCAAATTGCTGGTCATGGCGATCAGGTAGCGGCGCGTTGCCGGGGCCAGGCCCATGACGATGCCGGCGTTGGCGCTGTAGTTCTGGGTATTGCCGGTCTTGTGCGCGAACAGCAATTCCGGCTGGCTCGTGGCCGGCCGCAGGTCGCCGGGGAAGTCAGTGCCCGCTACGCGGGCCGTGCCGTCGGCGCGCACCCAGCGGGCGGGCAGGCGCGCGGGCAGGCCGGGCACCCAGGCGGGCAGGCCCATCAGCAAGCCGCTGGACAAGATTTCGTGCAGGCCTTGCTCGCGCAGACAGTGCAGGATCTGGCAGCGGCTGTAGTCACTCAGGCGCGGCGCATCGGCACCCAGCCAGGGGGCGGGCGGCGCCTGCGGGTCCAGCCACCAGAGCAGGCGCACGGTGTCCCAGGCGGTCATCTGGCAATGGCCCACGCCAGATCCGGCGGCATTGCCCCAGCCGCCGTCGGCGCGGGTATTGGCCAGGCGCAAGCTGCTCAGGCCCAAGGTTTCAAACCAGCGGTGTAACTCGTTATGTGTTTCCAAGCCGGCATGGCGGCGGATCACGCCCACCGCATGCAGATGGGCCACCAGGGCCGAGGTGGCCTCATTGCTGCTGCTGGCCGTCATGTCAAACGCCCAGTCCGCCATGCTGCGGCGCTGGCCGGCATAGCTGACGGTGCTCTCCCAGGTGCTACGGCCCAAGTCCACCAGCAAGCCCATGCCCACCAACACCATCAGCTTGAGCAGCGAGGCCGGATAGGGCGCGACAAAGCGCTGCGCCCCCCGGCCACTGAGCGCACGCCAGTTCATTTGCGACCAATCCGCACCGGGCAGCCAGGCGATGGAATTGCCCTGGGCGTCCTGGCAATCCGCCAAGTAACTGATATTGCTGACGGCACCGGCGCCCGGCGCAATCTCGGCCACCAGGCCTTGCGGGTGCTCGCGCGAGAACAGCACATTGGCAAACACCGGCGCGGCGCCACGGGGGAATGCGACCACGGCCAGGTCGATATTGGGGTGCAGGCCCAGGGGCGCACCGCCCTGCAAGCTATCGGGCGTTTGCTCAAAGGCTTGGGCGCGCACCGCGGCCAGCAGCGCGCTCGCTAGGTCAGCGTGGGTAAAGCTCATGGGCTCGCCCAAGCCAGTTGGAAACCATCCAGCGGCACCGGGCTGGCGCGGCCCGCAACCAAATCGGCCACGATATTGGCCGTGCCGAAAGAGAAGGTGAAGCCGAGTGCGCCATGGCCGACATTGAGCCACAGATTGCGCAGCGGTGTTTCCCCCAGAATGGGGGCGCCACTGGGCGTGGCCGGGCGCAAGCCTGCCCAGGCGCTGGCCTGGGTGTAATCGGCCGAGCGCGGGAACATGGCTTGCACATGGCCGCGCAGCGAGGCCAAGCGGCGCGGGTCCAAGCTGGTGTCATCGCCCACCATGTCCACCATGGCGGCCACGCGCATCTGCGCGCCGATGCGGGCGTAGACCACTTTCTTCTCAAAGTCGGTGACGCTGATTTCGGGCGCTAGGTGTTCGGCGGCGATGGGCGCCGTCAGGCTGTAACCCTTGAGCGGATAGAGCGGCAGCCGCAGGCCCAGGCTCTGCGCCAGGCTGCGGCTTTGCAAGCCGGCGGCGAGCACAAAGTCATCCGCCGCCAACTCACCCTGCGTCATCCGCACGGCGGCGACGCGCCCGCCCGCACCGGGCGTGAAGCCCTGCACTTCGCCTTGGACAAGGCCGCGGAAATTGGGATGGCGCTGCAGGCTGGCGGCCAGGTGGGTGCAAAAGGCATGGCAGTCCGCCACCGCTTCGCCCGGGGTGAAGATGCCGCCCGCCAGCTGCACGCTGCTGGCGGCCAGGGCCGGTTCCAGCTGCAAGCAGGCTGCCGCATCCAAGGCCTGCTCGGCGCCAGCCGGCTGGGCTTGCAGGCGCTGGCGCACCCGCTTGAACTCGGCGGCATGGCGGTACAGCACCAGCTTGCCGGGGCTGCGCAATTGCAGGGCTGGAGCGCTGAGATTCGCATCGGCATGCAGCTGCGCAAACGCGGCCTGGCTATAGGCGCCCAGCGCCAGCAACCGGGTGGTCATCTGCTGGTTCACCGGCGCGCGGCAGGCACGCAGAAACTGCGCCATCCAGCGCCATTGCTGCAGCGAGGTCAAATCGGGCTTGAAGCGCAGCGGGCCGTCCGGGTCCAGCAGCCAGCGCAGCGCCTTCATGGGCACACCGGCATCGGCCAGGGGCGACACATAGCGGTAGCTGAGCTGCCCGCCATTGGCGAAACTGGCGCCCTGGCCGACCTGGGCTTCGCGCTCGACCAAGGTGACGGCAAAGCCGCGCTCGGCCAAGGCCCAGGCGCTGGTCAGGCCCACCACTCCGGCGCCGATCACCACGCAATGCTTTTTCTGTCGTCCGCTCATTCGTCCTTCGGCCTGCCACTGGGAAAACAAGCCGCCAGCTTAGTGAAGGGCCGCCCGGCTGACCAATGAAAGCGCGGGCGCAAGCCATAACTTGACCGCATGTGTGACAGCGCAGCAAGCCCCTCAGCGGGCCAAGACGCAAACCCATATAGTGCGTAGCCAAGCGCAGACAAAAAAGTGGAGGCACTGATGGCAGGTGGCAACTGGAAAGAGATGTACATCGCCGGCTGTGAGGGCGACTTGGAACTCGTCAAATACCATGTCAAGCAAGGCGTGGATGTCAATTACGCCCACCCGGAGTTCCTCTCCACGCCGCTGGTCGCCTGCGCCTTGGCGGGCCAGGAGGAAATCGCCCTGTACCTATTGGACTCAGGCGCTAATCCGCATCTGCCTTCCGAGTTTGACGAACTCACGCCAATTCAAGCCGCCCGCAAGGCCAAGTTGGTCGGGCTAGAGGCCAGGCTAATGCAGCTCGGCGCGATGGCAGAAGCATCGCCGGGCGTCGGCCGCGATCAGCGCGGCTGGTTCAGCCGCCTGTTTGCGCGCGATAGCGCCTGAGCCTGCGAGCGGGCCTCAGCCCAAGCCGCGCACAAACGCCAGAATCTCTGCCGCCATACGCGGCGTGGCTAGCGGCGCGTCGATATCACCGGCCAGCACATGCTGGCCCGGGCTTTCGCTGTAGTTCACCTCGATCAGTTGCTTGGGCTGGCTGCCGAAGCGCTCGAAGGCAGCCAGCAAGGCCGGCACATGGATGACGGTGTCGCGCGACGAGTACAGCATCAGCAAGGGCGCAGTGACCTTGTCCAGTCGGCTGGCGCGCACCTGGGCCACCAAGGTCATCATGGGGAACAGGGCGCTGGTGGGGTGGCGGCTGGTCCAGAAGCGTTGACGGGCTTCGCTGCTGGCGGGCTCACCCATCATGCGGCCATGCACCTGGCGCGCCAGCCAGCGGCCCAGGCGCCAATTCAGCAGGGCAGAGAACGGGTCTTTGGGCCGGAAGTTGGGCGACACCATCACCCAGGCATCGACCGCCTTGGTTTTCAGCGCGGCCCAGGCGGCCAGGGTGGCACCGGTGGAACAGCCGATCACCAAGACCCGCTCGCCCAACAAGCTGCCGATGGCCAGGGCCTCGCGCACATCGGCCTTCCATTGCTTGAGGCGCATGCCTTCCATGGCCAGCTCGGGTCGGCCGTGGCCGGCCAGGCGGGTGTAGAAGACATGACCAGCCAGGCCGGCCGCCACCTGTTCGGCCAGCGGCGCCATTTCCTGGCGGGTGGCCGTGAAGCCGTGCAGATAGACCACCGCCCAAGGTGCGCGCTGCTGACCTCCTGCGCCCCAAATGATGGTTTTTTCGGTGCCGGGACGAACATCACCCCAGCGCGCTTCGCTGGCGGCCAGAAAGCCATCCAGCTGATCCAGCCGACTCGGCAATGGCGGCCTGGTGCCCGTGTTCACACGAGCCGCCAGGCCGGCTGAAGGCCAACAACCCTGGGCAGGGCGGGCTTCAAGCGCTAAAGGTCACGGTGCAGGCTGGTTGCTTAGCGCAACTCAGCTCAGCACCGCGGCCATGGCGGCGGCCGTGGCTTCGACGTTCTTGTTGTTCAAGCCGGCGATGCACATGCGGCCCGAGCGCAGGATGTAAACGCCGAACTCGTCCTTCAGGCGGTCCACCTGCTCGGCACTCAGGCCGGTGTAGCTGAACATGCCGCGCTGGGTCAGGAAGTAGTCGAAGTTACGGCCCGGCAGCTTGGCCGTCAGCACTTCGTACAAGGCATTGCGCATGGCGTGGATGCGGTCGCGCATCTCGGTCACTTCGCCTTCCCACAGGCTGCGCAGGGCCGGGTCGGTCAGCACGCGAGCAACGATCTGGCCGCCGTGCATGGGCGGGTTGGAGTAGTTGCGGCGGATCAGGAACTTCAGCTGGCCCAGCACATTGACGGCCTGGGCGGCGTTGGGGCAAACCACGCTCAGCGCGCCGCAACGCTCGCCATACAAGCTCATGCTCTTGGAGAAGCTGTTGGCGACGAAGAAGCTCAGGCCCGCATCGGCCATGGCGCGAATGGCGAAAGCGTCTTCCTCGATGCCCTCACCGTAGCCCTGGTAGGCCAGGTCCAGGAAGGGCAGCAACTCACGCGCCTTCAGCACCGGGATCAGCTCATCCCACTGCGAGGGCGTCAGGTCCACACCGGTCGGGTTATGACAGCAGGCATGCAGCAGCACCACGCTCTTGGCCGGCAGGGCCTCGACGGCGGCCAGCAGATCGGCAAAGCGCACACCACCGCTGGCGGGGTCGTAGTAGGGATAGGTCTTGACCTCGATGCCAGCACCTTCGAAGACGGCGCGATGGTTGTCCCAGGTCGGGTCGGAGACGTAGATGGCGCTGTCGGGGAAGTAGCGGTGGATGAAATCCGCGCCCACCTTCAGGCCGCCGCTGGAGCCCACGCTCTGGATGGTGACGGTGCGTTCACGCACCGGATTGGCTTCGCCGAACAGCAGGGCTTGCACCGCGCTGCGGAAATTGGCGGCGCCTTCCATCGGCAGATAGGGGCGCGCACCAGCCTCGGCCACCACGGCCAGTTCGGCCTTGCGAACCGAGTCCAGCATGGGGATGCGGCCGTCATCGTCGAAATAAATGCCGATGGACAGATTGATCTTGCCCTGGCGAGGATCTTTCTGAAACGCCTCGTTGAGGCTCAGGATCGGGTCACCGGCATAAGGTTCGACGTGATGAAACATGGCTTGGTCTCCAAAACGAAATTTGCGTTTGATTATCAGCCAGCGCGCTGCAGCAGCATGGCGTCGCCATAGCTGAAGAAGCGGTACTGATGGGCAATGGCATGGCGGTACAGCGCCATGATGGGCTCATAGCCGGCAAAAGCGCTGACCAACATCATCAAAGTGCTCTTGGGCAGGTGGAAGTTGGTGACCAGGGTGTCGACCACGCGGAACTGGAAGCCGGGGGTGATGAAGATGGCGGTTTCACGCGCGCCGGCTTGCAGCTCACCGCCCTGGGCGGCGGACTCCAGCGCGCGCAAGGTGGTTGTGCCCACCGCCACCACACGGCCACCGCGGGCCTTGCAGGCGGCGATGGCAGCCACCGTCTCGGCGCTGACCTCGAACCATTCGCTGTGCATTTTGTGGTCGCTGAGCTGCTCCACCCGCACCGGCTGGAAAGTGCCCGCGCCCACATGCAAGGTCACATGCGCCGTGCCCACGCCGCGCTCTGCCAAGCGGGCCAGCAAGGCCTCGTCGAAATGCAGGGCGGCCGTGGGCGCGGCCACCGCGCCAGGCTCTTTGGCGAACACGGTTTGATAACGCCGTACATCGTCGGCCTCATCGGCATGTTCGATATAGGGCGGCAGCGGCACATGGCCGTGTTGCTCCAGCAGCGCGAAGGGGTCGCTGGGGAAGCGCAGATGGAACATGCCGTTGTCGGGTCCGCAGCGGCCCAGCACTTCGGCGTCAAAGGCCTCGTTGAAGCGCACCCAGCTACCCGGTTTGGGCGACTTGCTGGCGCGCAGATGGGCCCAAACCTCATTGGTTCCGGCAATCACCCGCTCGATCAGGCCTTCGACGCTGCCGCCGGTGGCCTTCTGGCCATAAATCCTGGCCTTGATGACACGGGTATTGTTGAACACCAGCAGGTCGCCGGGGGCGAGCAAGTCGGGCAATTCCCGAAAGATGCGATCCACCGCAGTGGCATGGCGTCCATCCAGCAAGCGCGAGGCGCTGCGCTCGGCGGCGGGGTGTTGGGCGATCAGCTCCGGGGGGAGTTCGAAGTCGAAGTCACTGACGCTGTGTTGACGAGCAGACATTGTGTGTTGAGGGCCGGACGGACCCGTACCAAGCAAAGAAAGAACGCGGATTTTCCCATGCCGCACGCCGGGCATCGGCAAGCACTGGGCGAGCAGCAAAAGTTGACGCCGATCAAGGTGGCCGCAGCCGCCCGGTGCGAGCATGAGTTCCAAGGAGATCACAGCTTATGAGCAAACACCATCTCACCTCGGGGCAACAAGCCCTGCTGGAAGCCGCCCTGAAACTGCGCCAGCAATCCCTGGAGCAGGAGTTGAGCAACCAACTCGGCACGCAGGGCCGCGTGGAACATGCCCGCGAAGAATTGCTGCAAGTCGTGGACGGCGAGCAAGCCCACCAAGCCGACCGCGAGGTCGATCTGGCCCGCAGCGACCAGGCCCTCGAATCCCTGCGTCAGGTCAACGAGGCACTGCAGCGGGTGCACGACCCCGAATTCGGCCTGTGCGGCGATTGCGGCGCCGCCATCGCTTTTGACCGCCTCAAGCTCAACCCGGCCGTGCTGCGCTGCATCGACTGCCAGTCCAAGCAAGAGCAAAGCCACGGTGCGCTGCGCTCGCACAGCTTGTGAGTTTGAAGCGCCAGCTACTTGAGCGCTGGCGCGGCAACAGCAGGCGAGGTCATCAGCCCCTCTTTCAACGCTTTACCTATCAACTCAACCCATAAAGGCATTCGCGCTATGAGCACTTTTCACGCCGTCGTTTGGCTCGATCACCAACAAGCCAAGGTCTTGCAGTTCGACACCGAGCATGTGCAGGCCGAGAAGATCAAGGCACATTCCCACCACACCAAGCAGCGCGGCAGCGCGGTGCGCACCGAGCATGAATTCTTCGGTGAAGTGGTGGATGCACTGAACGGCATCACCGAAGTCTTGGTGGTCGGTTCCAGCACCGCCCAGGCCGACTTCAAGCACTATGTTGAAAAGCACCGCCCGCAAGCCGGCAAGGCCATCGTGGCCTATGAAACCGTGGATCACCCGACCGAGAACCAATTGCTGGCCTTTGCCCGCCAGTACTTCCTGAAGTACGACCGCATGGCCGGCGTGCCCACCCCGACCTGAGCACCGTGCGCTGAGGCGGCGCCTGCCGCCTCGCCCTCGCTCTGCAAGGTTCAGGGCGAAGTCAGCCCACTCATGGCACTGCGCATGGCTTCCCGGTAAATGCCGGAGGCCTCGCGGTGCAAACCGCTGTGTGAGCCGCCGGCAATCTCCACCCAGCGCACCGGCGCCTTCCCCGCGGCTTCGGCCGTATTGCGCAGGCGCCGGCCCAGTTGCACCGGCACGGTCTTATCAGCGCTGCCATGCAGCATCCAGATGGGCGCATCGATTTTGCCGATTCGCCCCGCCGAGTTGAAGTCTAGCGTGGTGATGGCGGCAGCCACTTCGCCGATATTGCCGACCTCGCGCGCCACATCGGGCAGGCTGGTGAAGGTGGATTCCAAAATCAGCGCACCGTAATCCTGACCGTGGTGCAAACCGCTGGCCAGACGCACCGCTGCTGCGCCCCCCATGGAGTGGCCAAAGATCACCCGCTTGCGCGCATCGGGTTGCCGGCGCTGCAGTTCGGCAAACGCTTGAGCCGCATCCGCCGCAATCGTCGCTTCCGAGGGAATGATGGCCGCGCTATCTCCCCAGCCGCGATAGTCCACCGCCAGGATGGCAAAGCCGGCCGCCCGCAGCGCTTCGATCTTGGGCAGGTTCTCAAAGAGATTGCGCAGCGTGCCGTGCAGATAGAGCAGCGTCGGCGCCTCCGGCTTGCCCACTTGCGGCAACCACCACAGCGCCAGCATCTGCTGCGGATCGCTGGCCGCTGGAACTAACCAGCGCTGGTCGCCCGGGCGCAGGCCCGCGCCGTCTTCGGCAAAGGCCGCCGGGCGGCCTGGCGAGGGGCGCAGGGCCAACTCGCGCTGTTTGGCATCCCACCAGGCGCAGCCGCTCAGCGCGGACACCGCCATGGCCAGGGTCAGGCCGCGTGCAAGCCCTGTCACAGGCCTTGCGATTCCCGCCGCCATAATGCGCGCCATGAAATTGCCTTTGTCGTCCATATCTATGCGGGTGTCCTCAACATCAAATAGTCCCCGAGTCGCCGCAGCGGCCTTGTGCGCCGTTTTTGCACTGGGCTCGGGAATGGCGGCTCACGCCGCTGATGATGCCAGCGATTCCAGCGCCAGCGGCTACAGCTTTGGCGGCCGCTTCACTGGCCCCTCGCATTGGCGCTTCGCGGGCTCGCCCTACACCTTGCATTTCCACCCCAGCCCCGAGCATCGCCATGTTTGGGCCGTGGGCGTCGAGAAGCAATGGGACGCCACCGACTGGCTGGCCGGTGCCTCCTACTTCAGCAATTCCTTCGGTCAGGACAGCGCCTACGTCTACGTCGGCAAGCGCTACCCCGGCCTGTGGGGCTGGACTTCGAACGAGTACTTCGCGCAATGGTCCGCCGGCGTGCTGTGGGGGTACCGCGGCGAATACAAGAACAAAGTGCCCTTCAACTACCGTGGCATCTCGCCCGGCTTGTTGTTCTCGCTGGGCTGGCAGTTCACACCCAAGGACGCGCTGACCGTGCACGCCCTGGGTGATGCCGGCCTGATGCTGCAGTATTCGCGCGAGTTCCGCTGACGCTTAAGCTTGAGCGCTAAGGGCTCAGCACACGGCAGAATGGCGCCGATGTCAGAAGCCGCCAGCACCAGCAAAGCCAGCTCCACGCCCAAATCTGCCCCGCAGAAGGCGATGGAGAAATTGGGCCTGCTGCGCGATATCGACCTGGCCCTGCACCTGCCGCTGCGCTACGAGGACGAAACCCGCGTCACCCCGATTGCCGAGGCCTTCGAGGGCGACAATGTGCAATGCGAGGGCGAGGTGAGCGAATGCCGCATCGACCTGCGTGGCCGCCGCGTCTTGCTGGTGCGCATCGAGGACGATAGCGGCCAGCAACTGCTGCTGCGCTTCATCCACTTCTATCCCTCGCATCAAAAGACACTGGCGGTCGGCAACCGCGTGCGAGTGCGCGGCGAGGTGCGCCACGGCTTCTTCGGCCGCGAGATGGTGCACCCCCAGTTCAAGGCCGTGCAGGCCGACACGCCGCTGGCCGCCGCACTCACCCCCGTCTACCCGGCAAGCGCCAGCCTGCCGCAAGCCTATTTGCGCAAGGCCGTGGCGGCCGGTTTGCAGCGCGCCGATCTGCGTGAGTTGCTGCCCGCCGGTGTGGTGCCGGCCAAGCTGCCGACGCTGCGCGAGGCGCTGAACTTCCTGCATCACCCGACGCCGCAAACCCCGCTGGCCACGCTGGAAGACCACAGCCACCCGGCCTGGCAGCGCCTGAAGTTCGAGGAGTTGCTGGCCCAGCAGCTCAGCCAGATGCAGGCCCAGCGCGAACGCGCCCTGCTGCACGCCCCGGCCCTGCGCGCCAAGCCCGGCGGCCTGGTAGAGCAGTTGCTGGCCGCCCTGCCCTTTGGTCTGACCGGCGCGCAGCAACGCGTCAGCGAAGAAATTGCGCAAGACCTGGCCCTGCCCCAGCCCATGCACCGCCTGCTGCAAGGCGATGTGGGCTCGGGCAAGACCGTGGTCGCCGCACTCGCGGCGGCCGTGGCCATCGACGCCGGTTGGCAATGCGCGCTGATGGCACCGACCGAAATCCTGGCCGAGCAGCATTTCAAAAAGCTGCTGGGCTGGCTGGAGCCGCTGGGCCTCAAAGTGGCCTGGCTAACCGGCAGCGTCAAGGGCAAGGCACGCCAGAAGATGCTGGACGCCGCCGCTGACGGCTCGGCCCAGCTGGTCATCGGCACCCATGCGGTGATCGAAGACAAGGTCAAGTTCGCCAAGCTGGGCTTGGCCATCATCGACGAGCAGCACCGCTTCGGCGTGGCGCAGCGGCTGGCGCTACGCAAGAAGCTGGCCTCAATGGATCTGGAGCCGCATCTGCTGATGATGAGCGCCACGCCTATCCCGCGCACCCTGGCCATGACCTATTTCGCCGACCTGGCGGTCAGCACGATTGACGAGCTACCGCCCGGCCGCAGCCCCATCGTCACCAAGGTGTTTGCTGACGCCAAGCGCTGGAATGTGATCGAGAAGATTCAGGAAGAAGTGGCGCGCGGCGCCCAGGTCTACTGGGTCTGCCCGCTGATCGAAGAGTCCGAGGCCATGGACCTCAGCAATGCCACCGAAACCCATGCGGAGCTGAGCGCGGCGCTCGAAGGCTTCAGCGTCGGCCTGCTGCATGGCCGCATGGCGCCGGCCGAAAAAGCGGCGGTGATGGCGCAATTTTCCGGTGGCGAGATGAAGTTGCTGGTGGCCACCACCGTGATCGAAGTGGGTGTGGACGTGCCCAATGCCAGCCTGATGGTGATCGAACATGCCGAGCGTTTTGGCCTCAGCCAGCTGCACCAGCTGCGCGGCCGCGTCGGGCGTGGTGCCAAGGCCAGTGTGTGCGTGCTGCTCTACACCGGACCCTTGTCGCAAACCGGCAAAGACCGCCTGCGCGCCATGGCTGAAACCAATGACGGCTTCGAGATCGCCCGCCGCGACCTCGACATCCGCGGCCCCGGCGAGTTTATGGGTTCACGCCAGAGCGGCGCCGAGCTGCTGCGCTTTGCCGATTTGCAGGAAGACTCGGTGCTGCTGCAAACCGCCCGGCGCCTGGCGCCTGTATTACTGGATCAACAGCCCGAGGTGGCCGCCAAGCAGGTGATGCGCTGGCTCGGCGGCAAGGCGGAGTTTTTGAAGGCCTGAGGTCTCGTGAACTGAGCGCCGCTCAGCGGATCATCAATTCGCGATCACGCCGCAAGCCATGCGCTGCCCGCCGCCGCCCAAAGGCATGGGGTGGTCGGCATGGTTGTCACCACCGGCGTGCACCATCAGGCTGCGGCCCTTGATATCGGCCAGTTTGAGGCGCGGCGCCAGCACGGCATAACTGGCTTTGCCAGCGGCATCCACCACCAAGCCGGGCAAGTCACCCAGATGACCGTCGCCCCAAGGGCTGCCATGCTTCTTGCTGCCCTGCGGGTCGTAATGACCACCTGCGGCCAGGCCGGCGACGGGCTGACCATCTTTCATGGCCGAATCGCAACTGCCGTTTTCGTGGATGTGGAAGCCATGCACGCCGGGCGGCAGGCCTTGCAAATCGGGGGTGAACACCAGGCCGTAGGGCGTCTGGCTGACGGCCACCGTGCCCAGGGACTTGAGCACGCCGGCCGGGTTGACCTGGCTGACGGTGATGCTGAGATCGGCCGGCGCGGCCATCGACTCAGCGGCCTGGGCGCTGGACGCCGCGGCGGCCAAGGCCAGGGCCGAGAAGAACCATGTGTTGGACAGACGCTTGATCATCGGTTTCACCTTCGCTGTAGTCAGGAGAGAGGACCTGCGCACCAATCTAACACCGCAATTCAGTAACGCAAGCTGCAGGGCAAGCTTTAGAGCAAGCGCGCCATCAAAGCCCCTTCGAAGCGCGCTTCCAGCGGCATGCTCACCACCACGCCATTGCCTGCGGCCTCGCTGACCGGTTCGCCCAGCTTGCCGCGCAGCTGGGTCACGTCGACGATCACATTGCCGCTGGGGTGGATGATTTCCAGGCGGTCGCCCACTTCGAAGCGGTTCTTCACCTCGATATCGGCCCAGCCCTGGGCATCCACGCTGCGCACTTCGCCGACGAACTGGCTGCGCCGTGCCTTGGAATGGCCGTCCAGATAGTTCTGCGTGTCCTGGCTGCGGTGGCGCTGATAAAAGCCCGAGGTGTAGCCGCGGTTGGACAGGCCGTCCAGCTCGGCCAGCAAGCTGGGGTCAAAAGCGCGGCCGGCCACCGCGTCGTCGATGGCGCGGCGGTAGACCTGGGCGGCGCGCGAGACGTAGTAGCGACTCTTGGTGCGACCTTCGATCTTGAGCGAGTCCACACCAATTTCCACCAGGCGCTGCACATGCTCAACCGCGCGCAGATCCTTGGAGTTCATGATGTAAGTGCCGTGCTCGTCTTCCATGATGGGCATCAGTTCACCCGGGCGCTGCGACTCCTCGATCAGATAGACCTGATCGGCCGCCGGGTGGCGGCTCGTGCCGCCGGCGGCGGCAAAGCTCTGGTCGGCCAGCTCGGCCGCCTTGCGAAAGTCGAAATTGATCTTCTGCGCCTCTTGCGCCTGGCCGGCCTCGTCCTCGAAGGCATCACCCAGCTTGTAGTCCCAGCGGCAGGCATTGGTGCAAGTGCCCTGATTGGCATCGCGGTGATTGAAATAGCCCGAGAGCAGGCAGCGGCCGGAATAAGCAATGCACAGCGCGCCGTGAACGAAGACTTCCAGCTCGATGTCCGGGCATTCCTGGCGGATCTGCGCCACCTCGTCCAGGCTCAGCTCGCGCGACAAGATGATGCGTTTGAGCCCCAGCTTCTGCCAGAACTTCACGCCCGCGTAGTTGACCGTATTGGCCTGCACCGAGAGGTGCACCGGCAGCTCAGGCCAGCGCTCGCGCACCATCATGATCAGGCCGGGGTCGGCCATGATGAGGGCGTCGGGGGCCATCTCCACCACCGGCGCCATATCGGCCAGATAGTTCTTCAGCTTGCCGTTGTGCGGCAGGATATTGCTGGCGACCAGGAACTTCTTGCCACGCGCATGGGCCTCGGCAATGCCGGTCTTGAGGTTCTCCAGCTTGAAGTCGTTATTGCGCGCGCGCAGGGAATAACGCGGCTGGCCCGCGTACACCGCGTCGGCGCCGAAGTCGAAGGCGGCGCGCATGCGCTCCAGGTCGCCGGCGGGCAGCAGCAATTCGGGTGCGCGCAGGGTGGGCGCTGCGGGGGTGGTGTGGGGCTGATTCATGGCAATGGCCGAGAAGGTGGCAAGCAAAAGGCAAGCAACCCGCTAGGTTATGCGCCAGCGCCGCGCTGCGCCTTGCTACAGGTCAAGACAAGCGCTGGGCGGCACGCCAAGATCCTCGTGGCTGACCACCAGCCAGAGGCGATCGCGGGCCTGCGCCGCCTCAGCCATGCGTGCGCGCAGATAGCTGAGCGACTGCGCATCCAGCGCGTTCAGCGGCTCGTCCAGCAAGAGCAAGGGCGTTTGCAAAGCCAGCGCCGCCGCCAGGGCCGCCTTGTGCTGGGTGCCGGTGGAAAGCTGGCTCAGGGGCTGGTGCAGAAACGGCGTCAGGCCAAAGCCGTCCACATGAGCCTGCCACTGCGACGCATCGGCGTGGGGGTAAAGCCCGGCGAGAAAGGCAAAGCGCTCGGCCGGATTCAGATGCTCAAAGGGTGGCGGCTCGGCGCCCACCCAGCTGACTTGGCGGCGATAGTCTAGCGGCTGCGCCTGCAAGTCCAAGCCTTGCAGGCGCACCGTGCCGTATTGCGGCGTGAGGGCACCGGCCAGCAGCTTCAAGCGGGTTGATTTGCCGGTGCCGTTGGCGCCGCGCAGCCAGCACAGGCCCGGCGCCAGGGTCTGCGTCCACAGGTCCACCACCCTGCGCTGCTGGGTGTATGCAAAGCTGAGCGCATCGCAGTGCAAAAAGTTCGCTTCGAGACTCATGCGGCGCTCTTTTTCGCTTCTTGTTTTTTCATCACATCAACACCTCGCTGGCCACCGCCACCCACACCGCCCAACACAAGAGCCAGCGCGCGGCACGCAGCTCTGCACCGCCGCCATCAAAGGCAATCGCCAGCGTCGGCGCCAGCAAGCCCAGCAGCATGAACAGCGGCGTGGCACGCGGCGCCAAGACCCAGGGCCCGACCATCAACAAGCCGGCCAGGGCCAGCCAAGCCAAGACGGCGGGCAAGAGACTCAGCACGGCCAAGCGCCAGGCCCAGGACACATCGGCAACAGGCAGCAACTGGCTGGCCAGGCGCAGCGGGCCGTAGCAACGCTCGGCCAGACTGTGCAGACGCGCCGTCCAGCCCATCACCATCAAAGTGAACAAGGCCAAGGCCCAGGAGGCCTGTTGCGGCCAATGCCAGGCCAGCAACAAGCTCAAGCCAGGCAAGAGCAGCGCCAGCAGCCAGGCCCACAACACCGCCCGCGCCGGGCCGCGCCACAGCGGCAGCCACAGCAGGCTGAACCAGGGTGAGCGCTTGGCGAGCAAGGGTTGGGGCGAAGCCGAGCTAGCGTCGGCAGCAGCCCTGCTCGGGGTTCGGCGGGCCGGCACGACCGGGCGGCGCCGCTGCCAATGCAGAGCCAGCACGCCCAAGGCGCTGGAGATGATCAACGAGGAGGCAAAGCCGGCCAGCACACCCAGCCACAGGCCCTGCATCCAGGCGGGGCTGTCGCGCCGCCAAGCCAGCATGGAAATGAGATTGAGCAGCAGCCAGGGCGCTTGCGCCAAGGCCAGCACGGCCAAGTCGGCGGCTAGGCGCTGGCGCCCACTCAGCGGCAGGCTGGCCTCGGCCGGCAACCAGCGCGCGGGCAGCAGTTGCTCGCGCAGCGCCCAACACAGCAGGGCGGCAGGCATGGCGTGGGCAGCGATGGCCAGCAGCGCCAGGCCCGCGCCTTTCGGCGCTTGCTGCACCGCCCAGAACAAGGGCAAGGCCGGCCAGCCGATCAAGGTGGTGAAAAACGGGCCCAGCACCATGGCCACCACCAGCACAAAGCCGGACCAGCGGCGCAGCAAGGCGCGCAACTCGGCAGCGCTGCCGCTCAGGCGCATAGCCGTCAAGCTCACGGGCCGCTGCTGCTGCAGTTTTTGCTGTTGCAGCGATGGCGGCCCGCTTCGGTTCCTCATTACTTCAGGCGTTGCACCCAATAGATCAACACTTCTTGTTGTGGCTGGAGATCGGTATCACTGTAGCGGTAAGTGGGCACCGCATTGATGGCCTGCACCGTGGCCATGCCGGAGATGACGCGGCCGAAGACGGTGTAACCGGGTTGGGCCGCGTTCTTGTAGTCAAGCCCAGGGTTGTCGACCACATTGATGAAGAACTGGTTGGTGGCGCTATTGGGGTCGCCGCGCCGCGCCATCGCCAAGGTGCCGGGCAGATTGGCCAGGCCGTTATTGCTTTCAGACACGATGGGCGCGTAGGCCGGGAAGCGCTCCACCATGCCACTGGTGTAGGCCCCGCCCTGGATCACGAAGTCGCGATCCACCCGGTGGAACAAGGTGTTGCTGTAGGCGCCATCGGCCACATAGCGCAGGAAGTTGTTGACCGTCACCGGCGCGTAGGGCGTGTAAAGCTCAAACACGATTTCGCCGCTGCTGGTCAGCATGCACACGGTGGCATAGCTGCTTTGCGCCGACTTGGCCAGGCCTTCGCTGCTGCAGCTCAGAGTATTGGGTCGGGGGTTCGGGTTGGGTGTGGGCAAAGGCAGGCGGTCATGATCACCGCCATCTCCACCGCCGCCGCAGGCGCTCAGCAAGAGGCTGCTCAGCACGAGGGCCGCGGCCGTGAGCGCGCGGGTGCCAAAAGCACGGCGATGGTTGAGATTGCGGTCAGTACAAAGATCGGTACGCATGCTTGAAAACTCCCTGTTGACAGAGCTTTCAACGCCGCAGCGTGATCAGGGGATGACAGGTCTTGTGCGAATGGCGCCTGGGAAGTGCGGCGGGTGAAACAAGCCAGCCAACAAATGCGCGCAAAATCGCGGCCTTCGATCCGCCAAGGGCTTGATTGTTTTTTGCCCTCGTCTTCACTTTCAATACAACAAAGTTTGCCCACTCATCATGATCAAGCCTTTTTTCCGTGCCTCGAACTTGGCTGCCACCGTCCTCGTCGCGACCCTGGGCCTCAGCGCCTGCGGCGGTGGCAATGACTCGGGCAGCTCAACAGACAGCGCAGGCTGGGCCTCCGTCACCGCACTCAAGACGAACGACACCGCGGTCGGCACCGGCGCAACAGCCGTCGGCGGCAGCGTGCTGACGGTGCACTACACCGGCTGGCTGTATGACCAAAAGGCCGCCGATCTGCGCGGCGCCAAGTTCGACAGCTCGGTGGGCGGCAACCCCTTTGGCTTCACCCTGGGCGTGTCTTCGGTGATTCAAGGCTGGCAGCTGGGCATCCTGGGCATGAAGGCGGGCGGCAAGCGCACCCTGATCATCCCGGCCAGCATGGCCTATGGCACGGCAGGCGCCGGCAATGTGATTCCGCCCAATGCGGCACTGGTGTTCGATGTGGAACTGCTGACGGTCAAGTAAAGCAGCATCAGCAGCGGCAGGCCCCGATCGGGGCCCGCACTGCGCGGCCCTCAGCCCTCGATGTTGTCGATCAGCCGGGTCGCGCCCAGCTTGGCCGCCGCCAGGGCAACCACAGGCTGGCCCGCTTGCGCCGGGCCCAAATCATGCTGGCGGCGCAGGCAGACATAGTCCGGCTGCCAGCCGTGGGCGCGCAGATGCGCCATCGCCTCGGCTTCCAGCAGGCTCAGGTCTTGCTCGCCCGCGGCCCAACGCGCCAACATGGCTTTGAGCGTGCGGCTCAGGCGCAAGGCTTCCGCGCGCTCAAGCTCGCTGAGATAGCCGTTGCGCGATGACAGGGCCAGGCCTTCAGCGCTGCGGGTGGTTTCGCCACCGATGATCTGAATCGGCAGCGCCATCTGCGCCACCATGCGGCGCAGCACCATCAACTGCTGATAGTCCTTCTTGCCGAACAGGGCGATGGAGGGCCGCACGATATTGAAGAGCTTGGCCACCACCGTGCACACGCCGGTGAAAAAGCCGGGGCGGAACTCGCCTTCAAGAATGTCGGCCAACTCGGTCGGCGGCTGCACCTTGTAGCCCTGCGGCTCGGGGTAGAGCTCGCGCTCGTCGGGCGCAAACACCACGTCACAACCCGCGGCTTGCAGCAGTTCGCAATCACGCGCCAGGGTGCGCGGATAGCGGTCAAAGTCCTCGTGCGGCGCGAATTGCAGGCGGTTGACGAAGATGCTGGCCACCACCAGGCCGCCGCTGCCTTGCGCATCGAGCGCGGCGCGGGCTTGGCGAATCAGGGTCAGATGGCCCTCATGCAAATTGCCCATGGTGGGCACAAAAGCGCGGCGCGGGTCGGCGGCCAATGCCTGGCGCAGGCCGGCGATGTCGTGAATCAGTTGCATGAAAAAACGAGAAGAGAAAAGGGACAGCCAGATTGAGAACTTATCCGTCAATCAATAGCTGTGCAGGTCATTCTGCGGGAAGGTCTGCATCTTGACCTCGGCCACATAGCGCGCCACGGCGTCTTGCACCGAGGCCGCGCCGGCCATGAAGTTCTTGACGAAGCGCGGCCGGCGGCCGGGCGTGATGTTGAGCATGTCGTGCAGCACCAGCACCTGGCCGGAGCAGCCCACACCGGCACCGATGCCGATGACGGGGATGTTCAAGGTCTGGGTCAGATCGGCGGCCAGGCCGGCCGGCACCATCTCCAGCACCAGCATTTGCGCGCCGGCCTCGGCCAGTTCGATGGCCTGGCGCTTAAGCAGCGCGGCGGCGGCATCGTCGCGGCCCTGCACCTTGAAGCCGCCCAGCATGGTGGCGGTCTGCGGCGTCAGGCCCAGATGGGCGCAGACCGGAATGCCGCGCTCGACGATGAACTTGACCACCGGCGCGGTCCAGCCACCGCCTTCGAGCTTGACCATATGCGCGCCGGCCTTGACCAGCGCGGCGGCGCTTTTCCAGGCTTCTTGTGGGCTGGCCTGATAGCTGTCGAAGGGCAGATCGCCGATCACCCAGGCGTTCTTGCGGCCACGCACCACACAGCGGGTGTGATAAACCATGTCTTCCAGGCTCACCGGCACCGTGCTGGTCTGGCCTTGCAGCACATTGCCCAGCGAGTCGCCGACCAAGAGCACGTCCACGCCCGCCTCATCCTGCAGCGTGGCGAAGGCGGCGTCGTAGCAGGTCAGCATGGCGATTTTTTCGCCGCTGGCGTGCATGTCCAACAGGCGCTGGATGCTGATGGGTTTGCGTTCGGTCATGATGGCACCTGAGCGTTGAAAGAAAAGCTGGGCCGGCAATTGAAAGTCCCATGCCAGCGGCCCGAAGTGTAGCTGTGTGCCCCGATGTCATGCGGCAAGCACGGCTTGCACTTCGCCCCTGACAATATAGGCTTTGCCTGCGCCAGCTGCCCAGCAGAAAGCCGAACCCATGACCCTGACCGAGTTGCGTTACATCGTCGCCGTGGCCCGCGAGCGGCATTTCGGCCGTGCCGCCGAAGCCTGCTTTGTGTCGCAGCCCACTTTGAGCGTGGCGATCAAGAAGCTGGAAGAAGAGCTGGATGTGAAGATCTTCGAGCGCGGCGCGGCCGAGGTCTCGGTCACCGCCCTGGGCGCGGACATCGTGCGCCAGGCCCAGTCGGTGCTGGAGCAAGCCCATGCCATCAAAGAAATCGCCAAGCGCGGCCAAGATCCCCTGGCCGGTGAGTTGCGCCTGGGCCTGATCCACACCATCGGCCCCTATCTGTTGCCCGAGCTGGTCAAGCGGGTGATTGAAGACTACCCGCAGATGCCGCTGATGCTGCAGGAGAACTTCACCGTGCGCCTGCTCGATATGCTGCGCACCGGCGAGCTGGACTGCGCCATCCTGGCCGAGCCCTTCCCCGACACCGGCCTGGCCGTGGCGCCGCTGTATGACGAGGACTTCATGGTCGCCGTGCCCGCCAAGCACCCCTTGGCCCAGTGCAGCAGCATCAGCACCCAGGAGCTCAAGCAAGAAACCATGTTGCTGCTGGGCGCCGGCCACTGCTTCCGCGATCAGGTGTTGGAGGTCTGCCCGGAATTCGCACGCTTTTCCAGCGACGCCGAAGGCATACGCAAAAGCTTCGAAGGCAGCTCGCTGGAAACCATCAAACACATGGTCGCCTCGGGCATGGGCGTGACCGTGGTGCCGGCCATGTCGGTGCCCAAGCAGCGCCAAGAGCTGGATCATCTGCGCTTCATTCCCTTCGCCGCGCCCGTGCCCACCCGCCGGGTGGTGCTGGCCTGGCGCAAGACCTTTACCCGCTACGAGGCCATTGCCGCCTTGCGCAATGCCGTCTACGGCTGCGAGCTGGCCGGGGTGACGCGCCTGTCATGAGGCAGGCGCCGGCCTTCTTTGCCTTGAACGCCGAGGTCGAGGCCTTGGCGGAAGAAGTCGCCGGCCTGCCCTCGCCGCAACGGCTGCCGGCGCAAACGCGGCTGGCCTGGCTTTTGCGCGAACGCGACTGCGGCCGCGCCCTCGCCCTGGCCCAGCAGGTCGAGCAAGCGCTGAGCCCAGCGGCCTGCGCGGCCCTGCCGCCCGAGCTGCTCGCTTCGCTGCGCTGGCGCCTGCAACTGACCGGCATTGAAGTCCGCCGACTGCGCGGTGAGCCGGCCCAAGACAAGGCCCTGGCCACACTGATTCTTCAACAAGCCGAGGCGGCGGCCGACTGGATTTCGGCTGCCGATGCCTGCTGGATTTTGGCGCTGTTGAGCCCAGCCGACGGCGATATGGTCCGCTGCGACCTGGTCGGCCACGGCTTCGAGCTGGCGCGGCGCGCCGGCGACCTTGATCGGCAATGGCTGCTGGAATGCAGCCAAGCCCGCTACGCCGGCTTGACGGACCGCTACGCCGCCGAGGCCCGCTGGGGCGACCGTTTTGAGCACATCGACGCCGCGCTCGCGCCCGCATCGCGGCCCCTGATTGAGCTCTACGGCGCTTACCGGGTCATGCGCGCCAGCAAGCTGAGCGAAGCGATCCAACGTTTTTCGGCCCTGATCGAGCCCCTCAAGGACGCCGGCCATATCAGCGAGGCCATCACCGCCCAGGTCAATCTGGGACATTCCTTCAATGAATTGAATGCCCCGGAAGCGGCGCTGGAGTGGACCGAGCGCGCCCTGGATATGGCGCGCGGCCAGGGCTGGCGCAACAGCACCGGCAACTGCCTGATGCTCTTGGGCGATACGCTGCGCCGGCTCGGCCAACTGGACTTGGCTCAGCAGCATTTGACCGAGGCGCTGCAATGCTTTTCCAACCAAGCGCAAGCGCGCAATTACGCGCTGGGCTTGAGTTATCTGGGCCGTTTGGCGCTCGATCAAACGCGGGCGCAAGAGGCCACCGGCTACTTTGCGCGCCTGCAGGCCCTGGGGGGATTCGTCGATTTGCAAATGGTCGCGCTGCGCGGCCAAGCCCAGGCCATGCTGCAACTGGAACAGTTAGATGAGGCCGAGCGCTTTGCACAGCAGGCTTTGCAGTTGGCGGCATCGCGCGGCGCGGGTGAACTGGAGGTGGAGCTGGGCCTGCTGCTGGCACGCATCGCGCAGCGTCAAGCAGCCGATCCGCAAGGCCTGGCGCTGCAATACCTGGAACGCGCCCGCGAGCGCGCCAAGTCGATCGCCGGCTACCAGGACGGGGCCGATCTGCTCAATGCCCTGGCCATCGCCTATGCCGATGCAGGGCGCTACCAGGAGGCCTTTGAGGCCAGCCAACTGGCGGCCAGTTCGCGTGCCCAGACGCTGGGCCGCGAGGCTGACAAGCGCCTGGCCTCGATCCAGTTGCGCAATTTGAGCGAGAGTGCGCGCGCCCAGGCCGACTACCTGGGCCAGTTGGCCGAGGCCGAGCGACAAAAAGCCCAGCTGATGCAGCGCAATAGCGACACGCTGGAGAAGCTCGGCCTGATCGGCCAGGAGCTGACCCGCCAACTCGACCTGAACTCGATCTTCTCGGCGCTCAGCCAGCACATCCCCTCCTTGCTGGATGCCCGCTCGTTCGAAATCTATCTGCTTGACGCCGAGGGCCAGGGTCTGAACTCGGTGTTCGGTTTCGAGGGCGGCGCACGTCTGCCGCCCGACCATATTCCACTGAACGATTCGGCTTCGAATGCAGCGCGCTGCGCGCTCGAACGCAGCGAACTGTCGGTGCAACTGGCGGCCGACGGCAGCGACCCCAGTCAGGTCCCCGGCACCATGCGCACCCTCAGCGCGCTGTTTGCGCCGCTGTTGATCGGGGATCGTCTGCTTGGCGTGGTGACGGTGCAGTCGCCACTGGCCGATGCTTACGGCGAGCATGAGCGGATGATTTTTCGCACCCTGAATGCCTACACCGCCATCGCACTGGACAACGCCAACGCCTACCAGCGCCTGCAGCAGGCGCAAAGCCAGCTGATTGCCCAGGAGAAGCTGGCCGCCCTGGGTGCGCTGGTGGCCGGCATTGCGCATGAGCTGAACACCCCGCTGGGCAACAGCCTGCTGATGGCCAGCACGCTGGAACAAAGAACGGCCGAGGTGGAGCGCGCCGCCGTAGCCAATACCTTGCGCCGCAGCGAGTTGGCGGACTTTTTGACGAAGCGCGCTCGATGGCGCGGCTGATCATGCGAGGCCTGGAGACCGCCGCACGCCTGATCACCAGCTTCAAGCAGGTGGCGGTCGACCAGACGGTGGAGCAGCGCCGCGACTTTGATCTGGCCGGTATGTGCGAGCAGCTCGTCGCCACCTTGCACGCCAGCATCCGCAAGCAGGGGCACCAGATCACGCTGGACATCCCGGCCGGCATCTTGATGAACAGCTTTCCCGGCCCCTTTGGCCAGGTCTTGAGCAATCTGATCAACAACGCCATGCTGCACGGCTTCGGGGAAGGGCGCGGCGGCCAGATGCATTTGAGCGCCCAGCTGCTGAAGGATGGACGCGTTGAGTTGCGCTTCGCGGACGATGGGCTGGGCATCAGCACGGCCCATGCCAAGCGCATCTTCGAGCCCTTCTTCACGACCAAGTTCGGCCAGGGCGGCAGCGGCTTGGGCCTCTCAATCAGCCACAACATCGTGAGCTCCCTGCTGGGCGGCAGCCTGACGCTGGAGCCCAAGCCGGGGCCAGGCGCTTGCTTTGTAGTGAACCTGCCCTTGCAGGCGCCACAGGGGGTGGACGGCGGGGCGGCGCAAGAATCGGGTGGGCAGAACGGCAGCGCAATTTGACAATGCGCTCATTCGCAGCTTCAGCCCCTTGCCATGCGCCTCAGTCGATTTGAATTTCAAAGCCGTGCCGCTGAGCCGTCTGCCCGGCTGCTTGCGCGCGACCTTGCCGCCCGGCAATGCCCACCATGCCAGCAGGTAGCGCCGCGATGAATGCGCGCTATCAACGTATTCGCGCCGCCATTGAGCGGCTCGCCGCGGCCGAGCAGGCGCCGCCGCTGCAAGCGCTGGCCGACGAGGCCGGACAGAGCCCGTTTCACTTCCAGCGCAGCTTCGTCAGCATGGCCGGCGTGACGCCCAAGGAGTTCAGCCAGGCGCTGGCCCTGCAGCGCGCCAAGCAAAGCCTGGCGCAGGCCGACTCGGTGATGGAAGCGGCGCTGGCGGCAGGGCTGTCCGGGCCTTCGCGCTTGCATGACCTGTTCATCGGCCTGGACGGCATGACGCCGGGTGATTTCAAAAACGGTGGCGCCGGTCTTACGCTGCAATGGGCCTGTGCTGACACCGTGCTGGGGCCCATCTGGCTGGCCGCGAGTGAGCGTGGCGTGATGCGCCTGGTCTTCATGGGCGACGCCTCAGCAGCCGAGCTGATCGAGCGCGAGGCCGCCGCTGCCCTGCCCCAGGCCAGCTGGCGTGAAGCGCATAAGGAGCTGGCACCCCTGACCGCCGAGGTGCAGCGCCGGCTCGGCGGTCAGGGCGCGCGCCTGCCCCTGGGCCTCTTGATGAGCGGCACGCCGCTGCGCCTGAAGGTGTGGCAAGCCCTGCTGGCCATACCCGAGGGTCAGGTCTTGTCCTACAGCCAGCTGGCCCGTCTGGCCGGCGCGCCGCAGGCGGTGCGGGCAGTGGCCAGCTGCGTGGCGGCCAACCCGATTGCCTATCTGATCCCCTGCCACCGGGTGATTCGCGCCAATGCCGACTTTGGCGAATACCGCTGGGGGCCGCAGACCAAGCGCGCGCTGCTGGGGCTGGAACTGGCGCGAGGCGCCGCCTCTGGTTTTGCGATAAGTGCCGAGCATTCGCTGGCTTGAGCAAAGCCTTACGGGCCGGCCTGACCGAAGACGGTTTTCTGCGCCGTCGGCAACCATTCCTCAATATTGCGGCTGGTCGCGATCAGCACAGGCACCAGAATCTGCTTGGCCGGCAGCTGCCCGGCGCGCCCGGCCAACAAAGCCTCGGCCGCACGGCTGCCCATCAGCAAGGGCTGCTGCATGCCTACCGCCAACAAGGCCTTGCTCTTGAGCAGGTCGACGAACTCCGGAATGCCATCAAAAGAGCCCACCAGCAAATCATTGCCCCGCTTGGCCTCGCGTACCGCCTGCAGCGCGCCCAGGGTGGGCTGATCCACCTCGACAAACAGGCCGCGCAGCTTGGGGAACTGGATCAGCATCTCTTTGACGAAACCATGCGTCTCCTCGGTGGAATAGCTCTTCATCTGCCGCAGCGCCACCTCTTTGCCAAAGCCCGCTTCGCGCATCGCGTCACGAAAGCCATTGGTGCGGTCTTGGCCGTTTTTGCGATCCAGGGCGATGGTGCAAAGCCCGTATTCACCGCCTTGCCAGCCGCGCTCCTTCATCGCCTGGGCCATCACCACGCCGACGCCAAAAGCGCCCTTGTAGTTATCGGACTTGATGTAGGACAGATACTCGCCGCCATTGGTGCCAATGTCGGCCACCACCGCGGGCACCTTGGCCCGGCTGGCCAGCTCCAACACATCCAGCGCCGACTTGCTGCTGGTCGGCGACAGCACGATGCCGGCCGCCCCGCGCGCCAACACGGCGCGCGCATTCTGCAATTGCTGCGCATCACTGTTGCGGCTGTCCAGCGCCTCGAAAGCGAAGCCCTGCGGCTCCACCACCGTCTGCACGCCCCGCCCCAGCATGCGCCAGAAGGGCAGATCCAGGCCCGGCGTCAGATAGGCCACCAGCGGCGCCGGCGCGGCCTGCAGCGGCCAGGGCGCCAGCGCCGCCATGCTGCTGCCGTAGATCAGTTGACGCAAACAGTCGCGGCGCGAGGCACTGGGCTCAGACATGGCGAACTCTCCCTTGTTCACTGACTCAAGACGCCTGGGGGCTGGATTGACCGTCAGGCGCCCCGCTGGCAACCTCGCGCGGCAGGCTCATCAAGACCGTGGTGCCCTGGCCTCGCTGACTGACGATGCGTATCTTGCCACCCAATATGCCGGTGACGATATTGAATGCGATGTGCAAACCCAGGCCCGAGCCGCCGCGACCGAAGGTGGTCGTGAAGAAGGGCTCAAACACATGCTTCAAATGCTCTTCCGGGATGCCGCAACCGTCATCCCTGACGCTCAGCTCGACTTGATCGGCGCCCAAGCTGCGCGCGCTGATACTGATTTGCCCCTGCTCACGCCCCTCAAAAGCATGCAGCATCGCGTTATTGATCAGATGGCCCAGCACCTGACCGAGGGGGCCGGGGAAGCTGAGCATTTGCAAGTCATGAGGCAGTTCGGCGAGCAGGCTGCACCTGGCCTTGCTCAAGGCGGGCTGCAAGGAGTTGCAGATTTCATTCACCACCTCGTGCAGCAAAAAGGGGCGGCGCTGCGAGCTTTCGCGGTCAGCCGCCACTTGTTTGAAGCTGCTGATCAGGTCAGCGGCCCGGCCCAGATTGCGCAGCACGATCTCGCTTGCGGTCTGCATCTCTGACACATAGTTGTTCATGGTCTTGCGGGCCAGCGGCTGGGCCAACTGCTCATGCAATTGGCGGGTCGCATCGGCCATGGTGCTGGCCGCCAGCAAGCCGTTGCCGATCGGCGTATTGAGCTCATGGGCCACGCCAGCCACCAGGGCGCCCAAGGCCGCCAGCTTTTCGCTGGCCACCAGGTCCGCCTGCATCTGGCTCATGGCGTCGAGGCTGCGCTGCAACTCGGCATTGGCGCAGCGCAGGGCATCGTCACGCTCGATCAAGCGCTTACGCATCACCTCCATACCGTGCAGCAAGCTGCTGCTGTCACTGCCTCGTAAGTGAATCGCCATCTGCATATCGCCCGCCGCGATGCGGCGTGCAATGTCCACCGCATATTCAGGCTCGCCGCCCAGGCGGCGCAGCAGGGAGCGGGTGATCAGCACCGTAACCAGCACGCTCAGCAGCAGGGCCATGCCTGAAAGCGCAAAGATCAGCCAGCGAGCTTCCAGGTAGTCTTGCTCGACATGACGGCTGGCCGCCAGCATCTGCGCCGCTTGGTGTTGGCTGAACTGCTCCAGCAAGGCGAAGTAGTCGGTTTGGTAGCCATGCAAATCAACGATCAGCAGATTGCGCGCCTCACTCAAGCGATGCTGGTTGAGCAGGCCGATGAAATCATCCTGATTGATGCTGTAAGCCGACTGCACCGTCTGCATGCGCCGAAGCAGATCGCGACCCAAGGGGTCTTCGACTTGCGCCGCCAGCGTCGCCAGGGCGGCCAGCATGCGTTGATTGGCTTCGGTGATTTCCGCCTGATGCTGAGCCAGGGCCGCGTCCTCGCTGAAGATCAGCGCATTGCGCATGGCCAGGGCGGCGATGCCGAGCTGGCTGTTCACCTCATTGACCAGGGCGGTCTTCGGGTATTCGCGCTGCAGGGCCTGCTTGGTGGTCTCGCTGAGCGTTTTCAGCTTGAGCACCGCCACCACACTCAGGCCCACCAAGAGCAGGATGATGGCGCCGTAGCTGAGTGCCAGACGCAGGCCGATGCCTATCCGAGGCCTGCGGGAAGAACGACGCTCGTTCACGATAGTGCAGGCCATCCGCTGGGCGATGCAAAGCTCAACAAGCTCTCCTCAGGCGCCTCCGCTGGGCCTTCACTTGCAGTCTACGCGCAAGCCCGCTCCACCATGCGCGGCCAGGGACTTCTGCCATGCACAGAAGGCCTCATTTGGGGGCTGCGCTGACGCCCACCTGCGCAGCCAGCGAGTGGAGCAATTACCCCGCCGGTGCAGAACGCAAGAATCGGGTGGCACCTGCGCGCGGGGCCGCCAACACTGCGGCTTTCTCAACCGCCATGCGAGGCCCTTGTATGACCAAGACCACCATCACGCCTGCTATCCATTATTGGGGCACGCCGGTGCTGCTGATCAGCACGCTGAACGAAGACGCTAGCGCCAATCTGGCCCCGATGTCCTCGGCCTGGTGGCTGGGCTGGAGCTGCATGCTGGGCCTGGATGCCAGCTCGAAAACAGTCGCAAACCTACGGCGCGAAGGCGAGTGCGTGCTCAATCTCGCCTCCACCCAGAATGCCGAGGCAGTCGACCGACTGGCGCTGTTGACCGGCAGCGCCCAGCTACCTGCCCACAAACGCATGCTGGACTATCGCTTTTGCGCCGACAAATTTGGCGCGGCTGGCCTCAGCGCCGAGGCCTCCACCCAGGTCGCGCCGCCGCGGGTGCGCGAATGCCAGGTGCAGTTGGAAGCGCAGGTGGTGGACATACGCCCTTTCGCGGCTCAAGACCCGCGCATGCCCGTGCCCGCCTGCATGGTGGAGCTGCGCTTGCTGGCCACCCATGTTGACCCCGCGCTGCTCGAATCACCCGGCTCGCACCGCATTGCACCGCAGCGCTGGCAGCCCCTGCTGATGAAGTTCCGCCAACTCTATGGCGATGGCGCCGAGGCGCTGCCGCAGGCCTCGCGCCTGGCCAGCGCCCACCCCGAAGAGGTTTATGCGCCCTGGAAGTTCATGGCATAAAGGGCAGCGCTGCGCCGAAGATTACTGGGGCCGCGCGGTCTTGACGGCGGCACTGGCCTGCTCTGTCTTGAGCGCTGCCAGGCGCCGCTCTTCACGCAGCTTGGCCTCGGCGCGGCGTTGGGTGGTGAAGGGGTCGACCTCGTTGTCGGCGGGCATCTGCCCTTCGGCGCGGGCTTTGACCAACTCGGCCACCACCTCGGCGCGGCTGCGCTCAGTCGATGGCGCCGAGGCTGCTGGCGTCGCCTGCACCGCTGGCTTGCTATCGGCCGCCTGTGCCGGGCCGCAGCCAGCCCAAGCCGCCGCGAGCAGCAGCGCAGCCGGGCGCAGGGATTGCAAAGAAAAACGCGTGAAAGTTGCAGTCTTGGACATGATTTGTCACTCCATCAAAAACAAGGTCCGCCCGGCTCGGACCCAAAGGATGGCAGCCGGGGCTCGAAGCCGATGTGGCTTCGCTGGGCTGCAATGTCGCGAATCGGGCCGGGGCGGCCCAGGCTTTTGCGACCAAGGCCGCACGGCGCGGCGCCAGGCAGCCTGATTGCGGCGCCAGTTGTGCGCTGGCCAAGCGCGGCCAAGCAATGTGGGATTGCGCGGCAAACCTTGTCTGATGAAGATATGACGTCGAGTTTATGTTTAGCTATCGACGAGTTTGATTCTATTAACTGGCGCTATTGATCCAGGCGCCCTAAGCTTGCAGCACTGTCAGCCCAGCTGGCCCCACAAGGCGACGCCTCCCTGCGATGGGCGGCGCTCAAAACCCAAGGAGAGATGCCCATGTCCACCGAAGCCAAGTGCCCTTTCAACCACAGCGCGGCCGCCGCCGCGAGCGCCGCTCAAGCCAAGTCCAGCCGCGACTGGTGGCCCAACCAGATGAAGCTGGGCGTGCTGCATCAGCATTCGGCGCTGTCCGATCCGCTTGACCCGGGCTTTGACTACGCCCAGGCCTTCAAGAGCCTGGACCTGGCCGCGCTCAAGCAAGACTTGCATGCGCTGATGACCGATTCCCAAGACTGGTGGCCGGCCGACTTCGGCCACTACGGCCCCCTGTTCGTGCGCATGGCCTGGCATAGCGCCGGCACCTACCGCACTGGGGACGGACGTGGCGGCGCCGGGGCCGGCCAGCAGCGCTTTGCGCCGCTCAATAGCTGGCCCGATAACGTCAACCTCGACAAGGCGCGCCGCCTGCTGTGGCCGATCAAGCAGAAGTACGGTCAGAAGATTTCCTGGGCCGATCTGATGATCCTCACGGGCAACGTCGCGCTGGAGTCCATGGGCTTCAAGACCTTCGGCTTTGCCGGTGGCCGCGCCGATGTGTGGGAGCCGCAGGAAGACGTCTACTGGGGTTCGGAAAGCACCTGGCTGAGCGACGACAAGCGCTACTCCGGCGCGCGTGATCTGGAGAACCCGCTGGCTGCCGTGCAGATGGGCCTGATCTATGTGAATCCGGAAGGCCCCGGCGGCAACCCTGACCCGCTGGCCGCTGCACATGACATCCGCGAAACCTTTGCCCGCATGGCCATGGATGACGAAGAAACCGTCGCCCTGATCGCCGGTGGCCACAGCTTCGGCAAGACCCATGGCGCGGCAGATGCCAAGCATGTGGGCGTTGACCCCGAGGCCGCCGACATGGCCCAGCAAGGCATGGGCTGGGTGAATAGCTACGGCAGCGGCAAGGGCTCGCACGCCATCGGCAGCGGCCTGGAAGTGACCTGGACCACCACCCCCACGGCCTGGAGCAATAACTTCTTCGAAAACCTGTTCGGCTACGAATGGGAGCTGAGCAAGAGCCCCGCCGGCGCCCACCAGTGGGTGGCCAAGAACGCCACGGCCAACACGCCCGACGCTTTTGACCCCGCCAAGCGCCACCTGCCCACCATGTTGACCACCGACTTGTCGCTGCGCGTGGACCCGGCTTACGAGAAGATCTCGCGCCGCTTCCTGGCCAACCCGGATCAGTTCGCCGACGCCTTTGCCCGCGCCTGGTTCAAGCTGACCCACCGCGATATGGGCCCGCGCAGCCGCTACCTGGGCCCGGACGTGCCGGCCGAAGAGTTGATCTGGCAAGACCCGATCCCCGCGCTCAACCATGCACTGATCGAGGCCAAGGACATCGCCGAACTCAAGGCCAAGATCGCTGCCTCAGGCCTGACCGTGGCGCAACTGGTCAGCACCGCCTGGGCCTCGGCCGCCACCTTCCGTGGTTCCGACAAGCGCGGCGGCGCCAATGGTGCGCGCATCCGCCTGGCACCGCAAAAGGATTGGGCCGTCAACCAACCCGCGCAATTGGCCGTGGTGCTGCAGACGCTGGAAGGCATTCAAAGCGCCTTCAATGTCAGCCAAGCCGCCAGCAAGAAGCAGGTATCTTTGGCCGATCTGATCGTGCTGGCCGGAGGCGTGGGCATTGAACTGGCCGCGCAAAAGGCGGGGCAAGCCTTGAGCGTGCCCTTCACGCCGGGCCGCATGGATGCTTCGCAGGCGCAGACCGATGTGGACGCCTTCGCCGTGCTGGAGCCGGTGGCCGACGGCTTCCGCAACTTCGTCAAGGCCCGCTACAGCGTGCCGGCGGAAGCCTTCCTGATCGACAAGGCCCAGCTGCTGGGCTTGAGCGCGCCGGAGTTGAGCGTGCTGGTCGGCGGCCTGCGGGTGCTGGGTGCCAATGTGGGCGCATCACCGCACGGCGTGTTCACGCAGCGGCCCGGCACGCTCAGCAATGACTTCTTCGTCAATCTGCTGGACATGAGCACCGAGTGGAAGGCCGTGTCGCCGGACCAAGAGCTGTTTGAAGGCCGTGATCGCAAGACCGGCGCCCTGCGCTGGAGCGCCACCCGCGCGGACTTGGTCTTCGGCTCCAACTCGCAGCTGCGCGCCGTGGCCGAGGTCTACGGCAGCAGCGATGCGCAAGCCAAGTTCGTCACTGACTTTGTGGCCGCCTGGACCAAGGTCATGAACCTGGACCGTTTCGACCTGGCCTAAGGTCAACGCATCGGGGCTGAGCTGCGGCTCAGCCCCGATGCATCCACCCCAAAAGGAGTACCCCATGTTCAACAAACCCCGCCACTTGCTCGGCCTGGCCATTCAGCTCTCAGGCAGCGCCCTGGGCGCGCAGTTCATCGTCGACTGGATGCGCCACAGCGCCAGCTGATGCTCAGGGCCACGCCCGCCACAGCGTGAACACAGCAGCCAGGATCAACACCAGGCCCACGCCACGCACCATCCAGCCCGCCGTGGCGCCACGCGGCCCCAGCCAATGGCGCGCCCCGGCTGCCGCAGCCGCCACCGCCCCGTAAACCACGATCTGGTTACCGGCAATGATGGCGGCCAGCAAGGCCGCTTGCGCCGCCACGCTGCGCTGCGTCACCTGCAAATAGGCCGGGAAGACCGCCAGCATGAAGGCATAGGCCTTGGGATTGAGCAAGCAGCTCATCATGCCGCGCATGAACACGCGCGGCATCGAGCCCAAGGCCGGCGGGGGCGCTGCCGCTGACGCCGCACTCGCGCCTTCATCGCCCCCCACGGGTGCACGCAACATGCCCCAGCCAATCCAGGCCATATAGACGCAGCCCGCCAGCAGTAGGGCCTGAAACGCGCCCGGCCACAGCATCAGCAAGGCCGCCAGCCCCAGCACATTGAGCAGCACATGCACAAAGCCGCCCGCCACCACGCCGGCCATAGCCACCAGCCCACCCCGCAGGCCGCCGGCCGTGGCGCTGCCGGCGATGAAGGCCATGTCCAGCCCTGGCAGGGCGATGATGCCCAGGGTCAAGGCGAAGAAGATCCACAAGCTGTTGGCGGTTTGCATGGCGGGGGTTGGCTGAGGTCAGCACGATGAATGGAAAGCGGCTCGCAGTCTAAGCATCAATCAGGACAGAATCCGCCCTATATCGATTTGTTCGGCTTGCGCCAAGCTTGCCCACGCCAGCATGCCCACTGACAACAAGAGCAAACCCACCAGCCGCGTGCTGGCCCTGCTGGAATTGCTGCAGTCCAAGCAACAAGTCAGCGGCGCCGAGCTGGCGCAGACCATGGGGGTGGACGCCCGCACGGTGCGCCGCTACATCGGCCACTTGCAGGCCCTGGGTGTGCCAGTGCAAGCGCGCCGGGGCTGCGACGGCGGCTACCAAGTCGGCCCCGGCCACAAGCTGCCACCGCTGATGTTCACGCAGGACGAAACCCTGGCCCTGGCAATGGGCTTGCGGGCGGCGCGCGAGCTGGGCCTGCACGGCATCCTGCCCGCCATTGCCAGCACCCAGGCCAAGCTGGAGCGCGTCAGCCCCAAGAATTTGCAAAAACGCCTGCGCGATGTCAGCGAGGTGGTGGCGATGGAGGCCCGAGATGGCCGCTCCGCCGCATTGCCGCGCAGCCAGGAGTTGCTGGCCCTGTCCGCCGCTGCGCGGGCGCAGCAGCGGGTGGAACTGCACTACCGCGCGCCCTCGGGCGAGGAAAGCGTGCGCGAGGTCGATGTCTACGGTTTGGCCTTCCGGGCCGGTGCCTGGTATGCCGTGGGCCACTGCCATCTGCGCCGCGCCTTGCGCTGCTTCCGGCTAGACCGGGTGGAAGCGGTGGAGGCCAAGCCCGCCAGCTTCTTGCGGCCCAAGGGCTTTGATGTGCTGGGCCATTTGGCCCAAGCGATTGCCGAGCTGCCGCGCACGCACAGCGTGCAGATGCGCTTGCACACCGACCTGGCCACGGCGCAGCGGCATATCGCCCCGGAGTTGGGGCGCTTGGACGGCAGCCGCGGTCCACTCAGCTTGCACGCGCAGATCGACGATCTTGCTGCGCTGGCCCGCGAGATCAGCCGCTGGCCCTTTGCCTGGCACGTCATCAAGCCAGCCGCCTTGCGGCGCGAGTTGCAAGAACTGGGCGAACGGCTGCAAAACCTGGCCGCGCATCCCTAGGAACCCAGGGGCCGGGCCTAGGTGGGCCAAGCGAGGAATATAGTCCCGCTTAGGATGACAGCCCTGAGTAGCCAGGGTCTGTCGCGAGCCGGCACCACATTCACTCAAACCCAACCAGGAGCAGCATCCCATGGCCAAGAAGGCAGCAACCAGCAAGGGCAAGAACATCGGCAGCAGCGCGATCAATATCGGCATCTCCGACAAGGACCGCGCCGCGGTCGCCAGCGGCCTGGCGCATTTGCTGGCCGACACCTACACCCTCTACCTGACCACGCACAACTTCCACTGGAATGTGACGGGGCCGATGTTCAACACCCTGCACACCATGTTCATGGCGCAGTACACCGAGCTGTGGAATGCGGTTGACCCGATTGCCGAACGCATCCGCAGCCTGGGCCATGTGGCGCCGGGTTCTTATGCACAGTTCGCGCAGCTGAGTTCGCTGTCCGACGCGCCCACCACGCCACCCAAGGCGCTGGAGATGGTGCGCATTCTGGTGGAAGGCCATGAGGCCGTGGCGCGCACCGCCCGCAAGCTCTTCCCCGCCGTGGAAAAAGCCGCCGATGAGCCCAGCGCCGACCTGCTCACCCAACGCCTGACGGTGCACGAGCAAACCGCCTGGATGCTGCGCAGCTTGCTGGAAGAGTAAGTACAGGCGAGGCCGCAGCGCAGGCTGCGCCCGCCAATCGGCCAAACCTGCGAGACCTGGCCCGCGCGAATTTTCAAGTGATCCACAAGGCCCCGGCTGTCTCAGCGCCGGGGCCTTTTCTTTGTGGCCACGGCATCGCAAGCCAACCGCGATCAACGATCACCCCGCCACCCCTCACAAATCTAAATGCGAATGATTCGCATGTACTGTGCTATGCTGCGAAGCAATGACGGGTGCCCTTGCGTTCAGCGCCGCTGAGCAAGCGGCTTTCCGGTCACCCTGATCCCTGCTTTCCTCTGCACCAGCCAGCCACTGTGAGCCAGCCCGTGTGTCATCACTTCGGACTGATTCCCTATGCTGCGCAAGACTCCCGTCGCGCTGGCGCTCGCTGCGCTATGCCTGCCCTTTAGCCCTTCGATCGGCTGGGCGCAAAACTCCACAAAGAATTCAGCACCAGCGCCCGACAGCAGTGTTGTGCTGAGTGAAGTCACCGTCAGCAGCACCCGCACCGAGCGCAGCACTGACGCAGTGCCGAACACGGTCAGCGTCTACGGCAAGAAAAAGCTGGCGCAGCGGGATGCCCGCGACCTCAAAGCCTTGCTGGATCAGGAGGTCGATCTGGCCGTGCGCGCGGCGTCACCGCGCTTCACAGCGGCAGGTGCGGCCACCGGCCGCGGCGGCAATGAGGGGCTCAATATCCGCGGCTTGGAAGGCAATCAGGTGCTGATGCTGGTGGACGGCATTCGCTTGCCGCAAAGCTTCAACTTCGGCGCGTTCTCCAGCGGCCGACTCGACTACACCGAGATGGACACCCTGGCCGGCGCCGAAGTGCTGCGCGGCCCCGCTTCGGCTCAATACGGCAGTGACGGCCTCGCCGGCGCGCTCAGCCTGCGCACCCTCAGCCCGGAAGACCTGCTGGTGAACGGCAAAACCACGGGCGGCTTTGCGCGCGCGAGCTGGTTGTCGGTCGATCGCTCCCTCGGGCTGTCCGGCGCGGTGGCCGGCCGCAGCGGCGACTGGACTGGCTTGCTCTTGCTGAGCAGCCGCAGCGGCCATGAAACCGAAAACCACGGCGATAACCAAGCCCCCAACAGCAGCCGCACCGCGGCCAACCCAGCCGATATCAGCAGCAAGAGCTGGCTGCTCAAGACCGGCTTGCGCATCAATGGCCAACACCAGGTGCAAGCCACCGCGGAAGGCCGGCGCCGCCAGGTGGACACCGATGTGCTCTCGGCACGCGCCGAAACCGTCAATGCCAAGGCACCCAGCGCCGTCGTCGATCTGCAAGCGCAAGACCGCTTGGAGCGGCAACGCTTTTCGCTGGAGCATCGCTTTGAGGACCTGAACGCCAGCTGGCTGCATGCCTTGAAGACCCAGTTCTATGTGCAAGACAGCGAGACCCGGCAATTTGCCAGCGAAGACCGCCACATCTCGCCCGACCGCACCCGATCGGGCCAATACCGCGAGCGTCTGCTCGGCCTGAGCAGCCAGGCCCAGACCCAGCTGCCCGGCCAAATGATCAGTTATGGCCTCGACCTGAGTCGCAACCACATCCAAGCGCTGCGTGACGGCACGGTGCCGCCCGCCGGCGAGACCTTCCCCAGCAAACCCTTCCCTGACACCGACTACACCCAACTGGGCGGCTTCGTTCAAAGCGAGCTGGCAGCGGGCAACTTCAGCTTGGTGCCCGGCCTGCGTTACGACAGCTATCGGCTGGCCCCCAAGCCCGAGGGCTACAGCGGCACGGCCGTGCGCCTCAGCGACCAGGCCCTGACGCCAAGGCTGGGCCTGGTCTGGCGCGCCACTGAGCAATTGCAGCCCTATGCCCAATGGGCCTTGGGCTTCCGCGCACCCGCGCCCGATCAGGTCAACAATGGCTTTGCCAATCCGGTCCACGGCTATATGAGCATCGGCAATCCCGAGCTCAAAGCCGAGCATGCCAACAGCCTGGAAGCCGGCCTGCGCGGCCAGCCGATCAGCGGCCTGCGTTGGCAACTCAGTGCCTACTACAACCGCTACAAAGACTTCATCAGCCAGCAAGTGGTGCGCGGCAGCGGCCGGCCGAACGATCCGCTGGTGTTCCAGTACATCAACTTGCAGCAAGCGCAGATTCGCGGCGCTGAGGCAAGGCTGATCTGGCAAGCCGCCCCGGGCTTGGAACTCAATGCCGCCATCGCCCACAGCCGCGGCGACAGCCAGGTCGACGGCGCCGACCGGCCACTCGACACGATTCAGCCCACCCGCGCCAGCCTCAGCGCCAAGTACGAAGTCGGCCCATGGAGCTTGCGCGCCAACTGGCTGCACAGCGCGGCCAAGCCAGCCTCACAAGTCAGCGATGCCAAGGCATTCTTGCCGCCAAGCTTCGACGTTGTTGATCTCGGCGCCTCGTATCGCATCAGCGCTGGCCTGAGCGCCAATGTCCTGATCACCAATCTGGGCGATCGCAAGTATTGGCAGTGGGCCGACGTGCGCGGCCTGGAAGCCAGCAACGCCGTGCTTGATGCCTACACCGCCCCCGGCCGGCAGGTGCAGCTCTCGCTGCGCGCCGACTTCTGATTCCCCCTACCCAGGAGCCCCCTATGCAAACCCGCTACAGCGATCTGCGCCAAGCCTTTACTTCGGCGCGCCAACAACACCGAGCCCGTCATCGCGATATTGCCGAGTCACTGGCCATCAGCGAAGGCGAGTTGATCGCCGCGCATGTCGGCCACTTCGAAGCGCAGGAGTCACCGCTGCAGGCCTTGCGGCTGAAGGCCGAGTGGCCCGAGCTGATCGCCGCCCTGGAGCCTTTGGGCGAGCTGATGGCGCTGACCCGCAACGCCTCTTGCGTGCACGAGAAAGTGGGCGTCTACCGCGAGGCCTCGGCCCAGCACGGCGTGGGCCTGGTGCTCGGCGAGATCGATTTGCGCCTGTTCTATCGCGTCTGGTCGCATGGCTTTGCGGTCAGCGAGCGCCTGTCCGACGGCGCTTTGCAACGCAGCTTGCAGTTCTTTGATGCAGCGGGCTCGGCCATCCACAAGGTCTTCCTGCGCCCGCAAAGCGATCTGGCCGCCTACACCGCATTGCTGAGCGCTTTTGCGGCCGAAGACCAAACGCCCGGCCTTGAACTCGGCCCAGTGCCCGCCGAGCCCAGCGAGCGCAGCGACGCCGACATCGACGTGCCTGGCCTGCGCGCGGCCTGGGCCTCCTTGCGCGATACGCATGACTTCTTCAGCCTCTTGAAGCGCTTTGGCCTCAGCCGAACCCAAGCCCTGCGGCTCGCGGATGCGCAGTTTGTTCAGCCACTGCCGATCGGCAGCGTGCACGAACTCATCAGCCGTGCCGCCCAGCAGGGCGTGTCCATCATGGTCTTCGTCGGCAACCCCGGCCTGATCCAGATCCACACCGGGCCGGTGCAGAAAGTGGCCGTCATGGGGCCCTGGATCAATATCCTCGATCCCGGCTTCAATCTCCATCTGCGAGAAGATCACATCGCGCAGGTCTGGCTGGTGCGCAAGCCCACCGTCGATGGCCTGGTGAGTTCACTGGAACTCTTCGACGCCGAAGGCCGCAACATCGCCATGCTGTTCGGCGAACGCAAGCCGGGCCAAGCCGAACGCTGCGATTGGCGCAGCCTGCTCAACAGCCTGACCGACCCGGCGGCGGAGTTGGCCGCGTGCCCATGAAGCCCGCCCCCACCCCACGCACAGCGCTGGCGCCAACACAGCGCCGTCAGTGCTTGGCCTGGGCGGCCAGCATCGGCCTGGGCCTCGGTCTGCCGGGCGCCTGGGCGCAAGCTCCGGCCAAAAGCCAGGCTTTGCGCGTCATCAGCCTGGGCGGCGCCGTGACGGAGTTGATTTACGAACTCGGCCTGCAACAGCTCTTGGTGGGCGTGGACAGCAGCTCGCTCTACCCCGCCGTGGCGCAGAAACTGCCCCAGGTCGGCTACGCCCGCACCCTAGCCACCGAAGGCCTGCTATCGCTGCAACCCAACTTGATCGTGGCCACCGAAGATGCCGGCCCTCCGGCCGTCTTGCGCCAGCTGGAAGCCGCCCGCGTGCCCCTGCATGTGCTGAGCGCCGAACATCGTTTTGAAGGCCTGATTGAACGCTGCCTGAAACTGGGTCAATTGCTGCAGCGGCCCAGCGAGGCCCAAGCTCTGGCCGAGCGCTTGCGCCGGCAATGGCAAAGCAGCGTGGCCCAAGTGCAGCAGCTGCAAGCCAGCGCAAACGCCAGCCGCCCGCCTCGGGTGATGTTCGTGTTGGCGCATGGCCCGCAACAGCTGCGCATTTCCGGGCAAGACACTGCGGCCGATGCCATGCTCCGCTATGCCCGGGCCGAGAACGCGGTGCAAGGCTTCAAGGGCTATAGGCAGCTGACGCCCGAGGCCGCGATTGCCGCCGCACCCGACATCCTGCTGGTCACCGACCAAGGTTTGGCCGCGGCCGGCAGCATTCAGGACTTTCTGAAGCTACCCGGCCTGGCCCAGACGCCCGCAGGGCGGGCGCAACGCCTTGTGTCCATGGATGCCTTGGAGCTGCTGGGCTTCGGCCCCCGTTTGCCGCTGGCCTTGAGCCGTTTGGCCACGGCGCTGCACGCCAAGGCCTGAGCCAAATTGAGCGAGAGTAGAAGGAGCGCCTGCCCATGAGCCGCCTCAATGCCAGCCTGCCCGCTGCGGCGGGTCTGAATCGCCCACTTGTCCAGCCCGGCTCGCGTGCACGCCTGCTGCGCATGCTTGCCTTGCCCGCCGCCGTGCTCGTCTTCCTGCTCACGCTGAGCCAGTTGGGCGCCGTGCCGATTGGCCTGCAAGACTGGCTGCACGGGCCGTGGAATGAGGACAGCGGCAGCGCCGGCGCGCATGTGCTGTGGCAGCTGCGCCTGCCACGCATCTTGCTGGCGGCCAGCGTTGGGGCGGGGCTTGGGCTGGCGGGCGCCTTGAGCCAAGCCCTGTTCCGCAACCCGATGGCCGACCCGGCCCTGCTGGGCGTCACCAGCGGTGCGGCGGCCGCTGTGGCCCTGAGCCTGACCCTGTTCGCCGGCCTGCAATTGGCCCTGCCTGCGCCCTGGCGGGTTTGGCTGCTGCCGGCCGTCGGCTTCGCCGGCGCCTTGCTGGTGTGCTTCGCCTTGGAACGCCTGGCGCGCTGGCTGGCACCGGGCTCCATCGCCGCGCTGCTGCTCAGCGGCCTGGCGATTCAAGCCCTGGCCTTTGCGCTGGTCGGCTTGTGCAGCCACGTGGCCACCGATGAGCAACTGCGCTCACTGAGCTTTTGGACCCTGGGTTCCTTGGCCGGCGCCAGCTGGTTGATGGTGGCGCTGATGGGTGGGGCCGTGGTGCTGGCGGCGACTCTGGCCAAGCGCATGGCGCCCCGGCTCAACGCCCTGGCCCTTGGCGAGGCGGCGGCCAGCCATGTGGGCGTGCAGGTCCATAGCTTGCGATTGCAGACCATCGCCTGCGTGGCCTTGCTCAGCGCCTTGGCCGTGGCCTGGTGCGGCAGCATCGGCTTCATCGGTTTGATGGCGCCGCACCTGGCGCGCCAATGGGTGGGGGCAGACCTGCGCCGCGTGCTGCCAATCGCGATGCTGGCGGGGGCTTTGCTGCTGATGCTGGCCGACACATTGGCGCGCACCCTGGCCATACCGGCGGAAATCCCGGTGGGCGTGTTCAGCGCCTTGATCGGCGCCCCCTGGTTTTTGTTCATGCTGCGCAAGTCGGTGCAGCGCATGGGGAGTGTTTGAGCCATGTTGATGCAAGTGCACCAAGCCTCGCTGCGCGTGGGTTCGCGCCAGCTGGGTCGCTTCAATCTGCAGCTGCGGGCCGGTGATCGCGTCGCCATCCTGGGCCCCAGCGGCGCCGGTAAATCCAGCCTGCTGAAACTGCTGGCCAAGGAGCTGCCCGCCTCTCAGGGCTCGGTCAGCTTGGGCGGCCGCGATCTGCAGCATTGGTCGGCGCCCGAATTGGCGCGCCGGCGCGCCGTACTGCCCCAGGGCCACGGCCTGGCGTTCGCCTTGCCGGTCGAGTTGGTGGTGTCGCTCGGCCGTGTGGCGCGCGAGGTCGATCCGACGCAAATGGCGCTCGTGCGCCAGGCTTTGGCCCAGGCGCATGCCAGCCATCTGTGGGGGCGGCGCTTCGACACCTTGTCGGGGGGCGAGCAAGCGCGGGTGCAGTTGGCCCGCGTCTTCGCGCAGCTTTGGGATGCCGAAGGCGGCGTGCTGCTGGTGGATGAACCGCTGGCGGCGCTGGACCCCGGCTTGGTCTTGGAGCTGATGCACGCGATGCGCGAATTTGCCGCCGAGCGCGGTCATGCCTTGGTCGCGGTCTTGCACGATATGAGCCTGGCCATGAATCACTTCGAGCGCCTATGGCTCTTGAAGGACGGCCAGATCCTGGCCGATTGCGAGGCGGTTCCCGCCGTGCTGCCACTGCTGGAACAGCTCTACGGCCTGCGCCTGCGGCTCTTGCAAGACGCCGAGGGCATGGCCTTGCTGGCCAGCCGCTCAGGCAACATTGCCGCGCGCCGGGTGGCGGAGGCGGCATGAGCTGGAGCCTGAGCTGGCCCCTGAGGCCAGGCCTATGGCTATCGCTCATCTTGCATTCAGCCGCATTGCTTTGCTGCTGGACCTGGAGTTCAAGCGCCACGCCGCAGCGCCTGCGCGCCCAGCCCACCGACGGCGCCAGGATCAGCGCCTTCATCGTGCCTCAGCGGCGCGCTGCCAGCGAGGTAACCAAGGCGCTTGCAAGCCAAGCGCCTGCGCCAGCGCATCTGCGGCCGCGCCTGCTGGCGCCCGCGGCGCTGCCGTTGCTGCCGGTGGTCGCCAGCCAAGAAACAAGCGAGGCCACCGCGCCTGCCACGCCAACGCTCAAGCCCGCGCCCTTGCTGGCCCATGCCACCGAAGCGCCCGCGGCCGTCGACAGCAAGTCCACCACGCCAGCGCCAGCACCGGCCCCCAGCAAACAGCCGCCCGAAGCCCAATGGGTGGCGGCCAGCCTGCCGCCCGAGCATGGCCAATGCTCGGCCAGCAACACCGCCCGGCTCTATCCCGCCCTGCTGCGCGAACGCGGTCTGCAAGGGCGGGTGACGCTGCGGGTGCAAGTGGACGAACAAGGCCGCGCGACCGACATCCAGCTCAAGCAGGGCAGCGGCCTGCGTCTATTCGATGAAGCGGCCCGGCTGGTCGCGCAAGCCTGTCGTTTCATCCCGGCCCGGCGTGGGGAGCAAACCGTCGCCAGCTGGGTGGAGTACCCGGTGCGCTTCACCTTGCAACAAGATCTGCTGCAATGAGTTCCATCCTCTTGCGGCCCATCGACACCAGAGCGCCAGCTCTTTTTGAGAATCTCATCCCAATGCTGCACGACTCCATGCCCGCCCGCCATGCGCCTTCACACCAAGCTCGTCCGGCCATCGCCCTGCTGCTGGCGGCGGCGGCGGCGGCGGCGGCGGCAGTGATGATGACAACGACGACTGCCCAAGCCAGCCCCGAAGCAAGGGAGCCCACGGGCGAAAGCTTGATCGATAGCCGCAGCCAAGAAGTGCTGAGCCCGGCCGACTTGCTGACGCTGATGCGCCAAAGCGACTTTGTGCTGCTGGGTGAAGTGCATGACAACCCTTTGCATCATCAGCGTCGCGGCGCGCTGCTGGCCCAGTTGCGCGCGCCCGCCGTGGTCGTTGCCGAACACCTGCCCGCCCCTGCGCAGCTGCAGCTGCGGCCCGAACTGGATCTGCTGAGCCAGCTCAGCGGCGCCGGCTTTGAGGCCAGGGCCTGGCGCTGGCCGCTGCACGAGGCTTTGTTTGAAGGGCTCAGGGCTTCGGGCATGACATTGCTCGGCGGCAATGTAGCATCCCCGCTGGCACGCCAGGTCGCACGAGAAGGCCGCTATGCCTTGCCCGACTTCGCCCGCGCCCAAATGGACGCCACGCCTTTGCCAGCGACGGGGCGCGCCGCTTTGGCCGCCGACCTGGTGCAAGGCCATTGCGGCCAACTCAGCGGCCCACGGCTCGAAGGCATGATCTGGGCGCAGGGCCTGCGCGACGCCAGCCTGTGGAGCACCATGCAAGCCGCCGCCAAGGACGGGTCTAAACCGGTGCTGCTGCTGGCCGGCAATGGTCATATTCGCAGCGACTATGGCTTGGCCTATTGGATTCAGCAGCAGGCCCCAAAAGCGCGTGTGATCAGCGTGGGCTTCGCAGAAATTGGCCAGCCCACTGCGGGCTTGTACACCCATGTCTGGCGTACACCTGCCGCCACGCGCGATGATCCCTGCGCCGGCTTCAAGCTGCCGCCTGCGACCCCCTAATTGGAGCCCCCCTCAGTGCGGCCAAACAGCCATCGAGATCGGTTAACCTCAGCGGCGTGAGCGCCTCCACCCCCACCCCATCGAAAGCCGCGCTGCGGCTGATTTTTTTCCTGCCCATGCTGCTCGCCCAAGCCTGGGCGGCGGACACGGCGGCACCGCCGGGACTGAGCTGGCAGGACGCCGTGCAGCAGCTGCAACAAGGCTCCGATCAGCTGGCCGGCGCGCGCGCCAATGTGGCCTACCGCCAGGCGCAGAGCGAAGGCGTTGCCCGGCTGGGTGGGCCCATCGTCAGCCTCTACGGCGCCGCCTACAGCTACAAGGCCAGCCTCGACCTGAACCTGGACCCGCTCAACCAGGGACTCGGTAACGCGATCGGCCTCTTGCCGCCAGGACTTGCAGGCTTGTTGCCGCCCCTGCCGCCGCTGCCTTCCGACTACACGCTTGAGCGGCGCAACAGCAATCAAACCGCCATCCTCAACGCGGTCTGGCCCATTTACATGGGCGGCGCGGCCGACGCGGCACGCGGCTTGAGCAAAGCCCAGGGTGACGAAGCGCAGGCCGAGCTGAGCCATATCGAAGAAGAAGCATTGGGCCAGTTGGCGCAGCGTTACTTCCTGACCCAATTGGCGCGCCGCGCCGCCGCTTTGCGCGAGGCGGTGGTGCAAGGCGTGGCCGAGCATGATGCGGCGCTGGAGAAGATGCTCAAGGTCGGCGTCGTGTCTCAGCTCGAACGCCTGCAGGCGCGCGCCGCGCTGGAAGACGCCCGCCACCAGGCCCGCAAGGCGCGCAGCGATGCTGAGATGGCCGCAGTGGCCCTGGCCCGCAGCGTCAAGCTGGCTGGCGCGCCGCCCACGCCCAGCACGCCGCTGGCCCTGCGCAGCCAGCCGCTGGCACCGCTGCAAGAGTTCATTGACCAAGCCCTGGCCCACCACCCCGGCTTGGCCAAAGTGGCCGCCAAACGCAGCCAGGCCGAGCAAGCCAAGGCAGCAGGCGACGCGCTCAACAAGCCACAGCTCTTTGCCTTCGGCCAAAGCAATTTGAGCCATAACCGCGACTGGGTGGCCGGTGTAGGCGTGCGGGTGAATCTATGGGATTCGCTCGACCACGAGGCCTTGTCGCGCTCGCACGCCAAGCAGATCGAGCAGGTCAATGCCGCCGATGCCCAGGCCCGCAGCGACATCGCCCTGCTGGTGGAAAAGCAGTGGCGCAGCGCCGAACGTGCGCGCGAGCAATTCATCGGCCTAGCGCCGCAAGACGAGCTGGGCCTGGAGCTGCTGCGCCTGCGCCAAGCCGGCCTGCGCCAGGGCACCAGCACGGCGCTGGATTTGATCGACGCCGAACTCAATCTGGCCAAGCTGCGCACCGAGCGCGCCCAAGTGGCGTATGAGTACGTGATGGCGCTGACCGGCCTGCTGCAAGCCAGCGGCCAGATCCATCGCCTGGGCGAATTCCTGGCGCAAGCCGATCTGCGCGTCGAGTGAATCAGCGCTTCCGCAAGCAAGCCCGCAAGCAAGTAGAACGAATAGCAAAGCCATGAAACTCAAACCAAGCCAGATCGTCGCGCCCGTCCTCTTGCTGGGCCTGGGCGCCTGGGGCGTTTACGCCCTGCTGCAAGGCGGGCGCGAGCCGCCCCAGCAGCTGCAAGGCATGATGGAAGCGCAGGAAACCGATATCGCGCCCAAGCTCACCGGCCGCATCGCCGAGCTGATGGTGCAAGAGGGCCAGAAGGTCGCGCCCGGCAGCCTGCTGCTGCGCATCAACAGCCCCGAAGTTGCGGCCAAGCTGGCGCAAGCCAATAGCGCCGAACTGGCCGCGCAAGCGGTGGCGCAAAAAGCCAAGAACGGCGCGCGGCCCGAAGAAATCCGCATGGCGCAGAGCAATTACGAGCGCGCCAAGGTCGGGGCCGAGCTGGCCAAGAAGAGCTACGAGCGGGTGGAGAGCCTCTACAAAGACGGCCTGGTGGCGCAGCAAAAGCGCGACGAGGCCGAAGCCAACTGGCATGCCTCGCAAGGCCTGGCCGATGCAGCCAAGGCCCAAGCCGATATGGCCCGCGCCGGCGCCCGCAGCGAAGACAAGGCCGCAGCTGCAGCCCAAGCCGCCCAAGTGGCCGGCGTGGTGCAGGAAGTGGAAAGCGCCCGCGCCGAGACCGAGCTGCGCAGCCCGGTGGGCGGCGAAGTGGCCAAGCTGCTGGCCAAGGTGGGCGAGTTGTCGCCCGCCGGCGTGCCGGTGCTGACCGTGGTGGACCTGCAAAACCAATGGGCCGTGTTCAATGTGCGCGAGGACCAACTGGCCCGCTTTGCCATCGGCCAGGAATTCGACGCTGAGTTGCCCGCGCTGAAAAGCCAGGCCAAGCCGCTCACGGTGCGATTCAAGGTCACGGCCTCGCAAGTGCTGCCGGATTTCGCCACCTGGCGCGCCACCCGCGCCAACCAGGGCTATGACTTGCGGACCTTTGAGGTCAAGGCCAAGCCGCTGCAGCCGATTGCGCAAGCGCGGCCCGGGATGAGTGTGCTGGTGAAGTGAGACTTCATCTGTCCGCCCGCCGCGTGCCTTGATGCCGCATTGACCCCACCATGCCCGAGACTCTGAGCAACCCCCGCCCCTGGCGCGACAGCTTGCGCCGCGAGTGCGCCCTGCTCTGGGCGCGCCCCTTCGACCTGGCCATGCTGAGCTGGGTGCCCTTGCTGCTGGGCCTGATGGTGATCTGGAGCTTTGCGGCGGGCCTGCCCACGCGCTTGCCCATCGGCGTGCTGGACGGCGACCACAGCGCCTTGTCGCGCCAGTTGCAGCGCATGCTGGACGGCGCGCCGGGGCTGCGCATCAGCGCCCAGTTCAGTGACGAACAAGCCATGCAGCGCGCCTTGCGCGCCGGCGAGGTCTATGCCGCGCTGGTGATTCCGCCCGACCTGGCGCGCAGCATCAAGCATGGCCAGGCCGGGCAGCTGGCCCTGCTGCATAACGCGCAGTTCTCCAGCCACTCGGGCCTGATTCAAAAAGACGTGCGCACGGTGGTGGCCACCTTGTCGGCCGGCATTGAGTTGACGGCACGCGAGAAGCGCGGCCAAAGTCCGCTGGCGGCCAAAGAGGCCTTCGAGCCCCTGCGCAGCAGCCTGGGCGCGCTTTACAACGGCGCGCTGAACTACCAGCAGTTTCTGGCCACCGCCCTGATCCCGGCCTTGCTGCATCTGCTGGCCATGGTGGCCGGCGGCTGGACGGTGGGGCGTGAGCTGCGCGACGCCACCGCGCCCGCCTGGCTGGCCGCCAGCGGGGGTCAGGCCTTGCCTGCGCTGCTGGCCAAGCTGGCCCCGGCCTGGCTGCTGCTGAATTTGGTGAACTTCGCCTTCTGGCTGATTCTGGGCCGCCTGGGCTTGGTGCCCGAAGGCACGCTGACCACGCTGTTGTTGCTGCACGGCTTGATGATCGCGCTCTACCTGGCGCTGGGCGCGGCGATTGCATTGGCCGGGCGCTCGCTGCGCCTGGTGCTCTCGGCCGCGGGTTTCATCACCGCGCCGGCCTTCGCTTTTTCTGGCCTGGCCTTCCCGCTGATGGCCATGCCCGAGGGTGCGCGGATGTGGGCGCAGGCCTTGCCCTTCACCTGGGTTTTGCAAGGCCAGATCGGCCTGCTGCAAGCGGGCCTGAGCCCCGCTGGCCTGCAAGCCACCCTGGGCGGCCTGGCCCTGGCCAGCCTGGCGCTGCTGATGGCGGCCTGCTTCATGCTGCCGCGCCTGGCCTTGCGGCCCAGCAGCTGGGGGCGGCGTTGATGAGCGGGCAAGCCGATATGTCTTGGTTCAAACACCTCGCGGCCACCCTGGCCTCGGCCCTGCGGGACCAGGGCGCCTTGCTGATGCTGCTGGTGGCGCCGGTGATCTACTCATTTTTCTACCCCTGGCCTTATTCGACGCAGGCGCTGCAGCGCGTGCCGGTGGCCATCGTCGATCAAGACCAAAGCAGCCTGAGCCGCCAGATCGTGCGCTTCGCCCAGGCCAGCCCGCGCCTGGACTTGAGCGTGGTGAGCGCCGACGAGGCCGAGGCACGCGCGCTGATGGCGCGCCGCCAGATCGAAGGCTATGTGCTGCTGCCCGCGGGCATGAAGCGCGATGTGGGGCGCGGCCAGGCCGTGACGCTGCCGGTGCTGGCGGACGGCGCCTACTTCCTCACCAACAAGGTGGTGCTGAGCGGCTTTGGCGAGGTGATTGGCACGGTCTCGGCCGGGGCCGAACTCAAGACGCTCAAGGCCCGCGGCCAGCCGCCGCTGCAAGCCGAGCAGTCGCGCAGCCCGCTCAATGTGCAGCTGATTGCGCTCTACAACCCCAGCGAGGGCTATGGCAGCTATGTGGTGCCGGCGGTGGCGGTGCTCATCATCCAGCAGCTGCTGCTGATTGGCACGGCGCTGTGGGTGGGCACCTGGTTTGAGAGCCGCCCGCGAGCCGGCGAGCCTGAGGCTACGCGGGACAACAGCCTCACGGCCTGGTCGGCCCGCATCGCCGCCTTCGCGCTTTTCGGCCTGCTGTCAGCGGCCTGGTACTTCGGCCTGATGTTCCCCTGGCTGGGCTACCCACATGGCGGCAATAACGCCGGGCTGACGCTTTTGCTCCTGCCTTTTTGCTGGGGCGTGGCCGCGCTGGGCGTGGCCCTGGGCGCCTTGTTCGCTGACCGCGAGCGGGCCATGCAGGCGCTGCTGTGCACCTCGCTGCCCATCGCCTTCATCGCCGGCTTCTCCTGGCCGCGCGAATCGCTGCCGGCGGCCTTGCAGACCTTGGGCGATGCCGTGCCCGCCGTGGTCGGCATCCAAGCCTTTTTGCGCCTGAACCAAATGGGCGCGCCGCTGGAAGCGGTGGCCCCCTACGGCTGGACCCTGCTGGCGCAGGCCGCCGCCTTCACGCTGCTGGCGGCCTGGGCGGTTCAGCGCCGCTTGCGCCGCTCGGGCGGCCAGCCGGCCGCGCTGGGCTGATTGCTCAAAGCACCGCCGCCAAGCCCGCCAGGCCCAGGCCCAGTGCGGCGAGTGCGTCACCGGCGATCAGGCCGCCGCCGACCAGGGATGTGCTGCTCATATCGTCCGGCAGATCTTGCTCACCGGCCTTGCGCTTGGGCTTCAAGGTGTTGATCAGGCTGGAAATGGTCCCGCCGGCCGCAAACCAGGCCGAGGTGGGAAGGTTCACAAAGCCGCCGAATGAGGAGGCATAGGGGCTGGGCAAGAGCAGCACGTCCACGCAGAAGTCGGCGGCAAAGCCCTTGCGGCCGGCCTTGACGAAGCGCTGATACGCAGCGTTAGCCTTGATCAGCTTGCGCAGCAACTCAGTACCAAAGCCGATACCCAGACCGATCAGGATGGCGGTGGTCTGAAAAGCCTTGGGCTCGGTCAGGCTGCGCAGCACGCCGACGAATTTGAAGGTCATGGCCGAGGTCCATTGCGCGGGGGCCTCGCTCTCGCTCATCACCGTTTGGTCCAGCTTGAGCACCGGGTAGGCGGTCATGAAAAGCTGGGCAATCGCCACCGCCAGAATTGCGCCGAGCAACAAGCCCGCCACCTGGAAGCGGAATTGCACCGTGCGGTTGGAGCCCAGGCGCCAGCCGGTGGAGCGGTCTTGCTGCATATCGCCGGCCACACTGCTGGAAACGAACACCACCATCGCCGCCATCAGGCCAAGCATCGGGTCTTTGAGGCCAATGCCGGCCAGGATCAGCACCGTCACCACAAAGGCAGAGGAAATCGGGTTCTGGTCGGTCAGGCCCAGCGAGATGCCGTTGACGATGGCAAACACATAGACCAGACCCACCGCCAGCAACATATAGCCCAGCGGTTCATTGAAGAAGCTCATGCCGGCCACGATGGTGGCCACGGTCCAGCAGCCCACCCACAGCAGCAGGCGCGGCATGCTGGCACGCGGGCCAATGCCCTGCCCGACCCGCTCGGCCGGCACCTGCGCCGCCGCACTGGCGCGCGTACTGGCGGCCAAGCTGCTCAGGCGCTTGACGGCGCGGAACATGATCAGCGTCAGGTCCACAATGGCCGCGCCAAGAATCATGCCCAGAGCGATCAGGAAAGCGATCTTGCGGAAGGGTTCGCCCTCTTTCAACCAGCCGATGCTGATGAAATAGGGCGCCAGGGACCAGAACACCAAGCCACCGAGGATGGCCGGAATGCCCACCCGCGCGCCCACGATCAGGCCGGCGCCAAAGGTGGAAGTGGACAACTCAATCACCCCCAACACGGCCATCTTGGCCGCCGCGATGCCACCAACGGCACCCGCTGCCATGCCGCCGAACAGGCGAGACACCGATTGCTTGAGCAGCACCGGGTCGGTCAAGGCACGCAGGATGTTGGCCACGGCCAGGCCGGAGGGAAAGGTCAGCTGCATGCGCTCAACCAAGATGGGCGTGTAGAGCATGCCAATGCCAGCGGCCATCATGCCGATGCAAAGCATATAGGTCACCAGCTGCCAGGTCGGCACAGGCGGCATGCCCATCCAGACCATGGCTTGCACCAAGGTGCTCATGGCCATCATGCCCGCGACCGAAGCGGCCGTGGTCTGGATGTAGTTGGCGCCGTGTTTGCCCTCAGTGCCATAGCCAAAGGTGACCACCGAGCCCAGAATGCCGGCCAGCACCTGGCCACCGACGTAAAAGCCGATGGAGAAGTTCATGAACGCGGCGGTGATGCCGCCCAGCGGCCCCAAGATGAGCATGCCCACCACGCCGAGCAAAAGGTAATAGGCGGCCGAGCCAACCGGCGGCAGCCAGGCCCAGCGGCGCGTGTCTAGGGCTGCGCCCTGGGCGAGAGTTGAACTGAGAGACATGAGGGCTAAGTTTGACTAGGATGGCGCGCACTGTAGTCCTCTGCGCAGCGCCGCCCCATGAGTGCTTCCACCCGCATCGCCCTCCTCAGCTTTGACGGCTTCAATGAGCTGGACAGCTTCATTGCCCTGGGGCTGCTAAATCGGCTGCGACCGCTGGGCTTGCACGCCGAGCTGTGCGGGCCGGGTCACAGCGTCAGTTCGGTGAACGGCGTCAGCGTGCAATTGCAGCGCCCGCTGGAATGGGCCAATGAGGCCGAGGTCGTGTTATTCGGCGCGGGGCTCTACACGCGCTCGCTTGCGCAGAACTCCGCCCTGCTGGACCGGCTGCAGCTGGACCCCTTGCGCCAGCTGATCGGCGCGCAAGGCTCGGGCAGCTTGCTGATGGCCCGCCTAGGCCTGCTGGGCGACCAGCCGGCTTGCACCGATGCGAGCAGCAAGCCCTGGCTCATCGAGGCCGGCGCCCGCGTGCTGGACGAAGCCTTCCACGCCCACGGCCCCATCGCCACCGCCAGCGGCGGCCTGGCAGCACAGTACTTGGCGACCTGGGTCATGCTCAGCAAGGCCGGTGAGGCTGCCACCCGCGATGCCTTGCACGATGTGGCGCCGGCGGGCGAGAAGGACGAGTATGTGGCGCGGCTGATCAAGACTGTGCAAGCTTTTCTGACACCCAAAAACTGAATACAAACGGAGGAGACAAACCTTGAGTTCATGCACGCACCGCCCCAAGCTCTCTCTCGCCTTGATGGCGCTCAGCTTGGCCGCGTGCCAGCCCAAGCCACCGGAAGCCACGGCGCAAGCCGAGGTCTCTGCCCAGGTCCAGCAAGCCCATGCGGCCACGGCCAAGGCCGCCGACCTATCTGACCCGGCCACGTTCGCCGATGCCAAACGCGGCTTCATCGCCGCACCCAAGGGCCAGGTCAAGAATGCCGCGGGCGAGGTGATCTGGGACTACGAGGCTTTCGCCTTTGTGCAAGGCGCCGCCCCCGCCACCGTCAACCCCAGCTTGTGGCGCCAGGCCTTGCTGAACAATCAGATCGGCCTGTTCAAGGTCAGTGAGGGCATCTGGCAGCTGCGCGGCTTTGATCTGGCCAATATCACCCTGATCGAGGGCAAGACGGGCTGGATCGTGGTGGATAGCCTGACCTCACGCGAAACCGCCGCGGCGGCCATGGCCTTTGCGCGCCAGCATTTGGGCAATAAGCCGGTCTCGGCCCTGGTCTTCACCCACAGCCATGCCGACCACTTCGGCGGCGCGCTGGGCGTGCTCTCGGCCGAAGACGCCAAGGCCCGCGCCGTGCCCATCGTCGCCCCGGCCGGCTTCATGGAAGAAGCCACCAGTGAGAACCTGATGGTGGGCAGCGCCATGGCGCGGCGCTCCATGTATATGTACGGCAGCCGCCTGCCGCGCTCCGCCAACGGCCTGGTGGACGACGGCCTGGGCAAGGCCGTAGCCTATGGCCAGTTGGGCATTCTGACGCCCACCCGCCTGGTTGAAAAAGCCGACGAAGAGCTGGTGCTGGACGGCGTGCGCTTCGTCTTTCACAACGTGCCCAGCAGCGAGGCGCCTTCGGAGTTCACCTTCTCCCTGCCCGATCTGAAGGCTTTTGGCGGCGCCGAGCTGATGAGCCACACCTTGCACAACCTCTACACCTTGCGCGGGGCCAAGGTACGGGACGCGCTCAAGTGGGCGGCCTATCTGGACCGCTCGCTGGCCCAGGTCCAAGGGGCCGAAGTGGTGTTCAACCAGCATCACTGGCCGGTCTGGGGCGAGGCGAAGATCCGCGACTTCATCACCAAGCAGCGCGATGTCTACAAATTCATCCACGACCAGACGGTGCACGGCATCAATGCAGGCCTCAACGGGGCCGAGATCGCCGAGACCTTGCAGCTGCCCAAAGCCTTGCAAGACCATCTGAATGTGCGCGGCTATTACGGCACGGTGCGGCATAACGCGCGTGCCGTTTACCAGTTCTATATGGGCTGGTTTGATGCCCACCCATCCAATCTGGATGCCTTGCCCGCGCAGGAGCTGGCCCAGCGCTATGTGAGCTTGGCCGGCGGCCCGGACAAGGCCTTGGGCGCGGCACAGAAAGCCTTTGATGCGGGCGACTTCCGCTGGGCCGCTGAGCTGCTGAAACACCTGGTCTACAGCCAGCCCAAGGACAAGGCTGCGGCCGAGTTGCTGGCCCGCACTTTTGAGCAGCTGGGCTATGCGGCGGAGTCCGCGCCCTGGCGCAACTTCTACCTCACCGGCGCGCTGGAGTTGCGGCAAGGGCCGCCCGAGAAAGGCACCAGCACCGCCATGCTGATGGACATGCTGGAGCACACGCCCATCGAGCGCTTTTTGGAGGCGATGGCCGCAGGCATCAATGCGGGCAAGGCCGAGGGGTTACAGCTCAAGATCAATCTGGTGTTCTCAGACATTCAGGAAAGCTATGTGCTGCAGCTGGACAACTCGGTGCTGCACCACAAACAGGCCCCACCCGCCAGCGATGCCAATGCCACGCTGACGCTCAGCAAGCCTTTCTTCCTGCGCATGATGACGGGATCGGCCGGCGCCAAAGACCTGCTCTTGTCCGATCAAACCAAGATCAGCGGCAGCACCCTGGACCTGGGCCGCTTCTTCAGCCTGATCGACAAATCCAAGGGCGTCTTCCCCATCGTCACCCGCTGAGCTGGCGCAGAGAAAGGGGGCGGGGCGCGCAGCGGGACCGCCACTGCGATAATCCCGCTCTTATCTTCGAATCTGCGCGTGGGCCCTGGGGCCGTCGCGCCCGCCTGCCCCATGTCCGCCGATCTACCCTCCCGCATTCAAACCGAAGTCAAGCGTCGCCGCACCTTCGCCATCATTTCTCACCCGGATGCGGGTAAGACCACGCTGACGGAAAAGCTGCTGCTGTTCTCGGGCGCGATTCAGATCGCCGGCTCGGTGAAGGCACGCAAGGCCTCGCGCCATGCGACGTCCGACTGGATGGAGATTGAAAAGCAGCGCGGCATTTCGGTGGCCTCGTCCGTCATGCAGATGGAATACCGCGACTGCGTGATCAACCTGCTCGACACCCCGGGCCACCAGGACTTCTCCGAAGACACCTACCGCGTGCTGACCGCGGTGGACGCCGCGCTGATGGTGATCGACGCGGCCAACGGTGTGGAGCCACAGACCCGCCGCCTGCTGCAGGTTTGCCGCGCCCGCAACACGCCCATCCTGACCTTCGTCAACAAGATGGACCGCGAGGTGCAAGACCCGCTGGCCCTGATGGATGAGATCGAGCGCGAGCTGGGCATGACCGTCGTGCCCTTCACCTGGCCGGTCGGCATGGGCAAGCATTTCCACGGCGTGATGGACTTGCGCCGCGAGCAAATGCGGGTGTTCTCGCCCGGTGAAGACCGCGTGGGCGGTGACGACGAGATCCTCAGCGGCCTCAACAACCCGGCTTACGCCGAGCGCTTCGGCATGCAGTACGAGCAGGCCGAGGGCGAGATTGAACTGGTGCGCGATGCCGCGGCCGAGTTCAATCACGAGGAATTCCTGGTCGGCAAGCAAACGCCGATGTTCTTCGGCTCTGCCGTCAACAACTTCGGCGTGCAAGAAATTCTGGACGCCCTGGTCGAGCTGGCCCCGGCGCCGGGCGATCGCGCCGCCATGCAGCGCGTGGTCAAGCCCGAGGAATCGAAGTTCACCGGCGTGGTGTTCAAGATCCAGGCCAATATGGACCCCTCGCACCGCGACCGCATCGCCTTCTTGCGCGTGGCCTCGGGCCACTTCGAGCGCGGCATGCGGCTGAAGGTAGTGCGCTCAGGCAAAGAGTTGCGACCCAACACCGTGGTGAGCTTTTTGAGCCAGCGCCGCGAACTGCTGGACGAGGCCTTTGGCGGCGACATCATCGGTATCCCCAACCACGGCGTGCTGCAGCTGGGCGACACCATCACCGAAGGCGAGGCCCTGCAGTTCACCGGCCTGCCCTTCTTCGCGCCGGAAATGTTCCGCAGCGTGGAAGTGGCCGACCCGCTCAAGACCAAGCAACTCAAGGCCGGCTTGCAACAGCTGGGCGAAGAGGGCGCGATCCAGGTCTTCCGCCCCATTGCCGGCAGCGTGCTGCTGCTGGGCGCCGTGGGTCAGCTGCAGTTTGAAGTGGTGGCGCACCGTCTGGAGCATGAATACGGCTGCAAGGCCCGCATCAGCGGCAGCCGCTTCCAAGTGGCACGCTGGGTGACCTGCGACGACGAGAAAGAGCTCAAGCGCTTCATCGACGCCAACGACCACCGCATGGCTTACGACGCGGTGGACGCGCCCACCGTGCTGGTGGAATACGCGCCCGAGCTGCGCGCCATCGAGGCCAACTGGCCCAAGATCAAGTTCCACGCCCTGCGCGAGCACGCGGGTCTGGTGTTCCAGAAGCGCCTGGAAGGCTGATCGACACCATGCCGCTCAGCAGCGTGCTGCGGCGCTTGGAAACCAAGCTGCCGCCTCTGCTGCTGGTGCTGGCTTTGGCCGCGCTCGCTTGGCTCTTGGCCTGGCAGTGGCCGGCACTGAACCTGCGCTTTGCCGGCCAGCGCTGGTTCGCCCTGGGGCTGGCGGTGCTGGCAGCGGCCATCGCGCTGGCGGGTGTGCGGGCCTTTCGCCAGCATGGCACCACGGTGGACCCGACACGGCCCGAGCACAGCTCGGCCGTGGTCAGCAGCGGCATCTATCGTTTCACCCGCAACCCCATGTATCTGGGCTTCGGCCTGGGCCTGACGGCCTGGGTCATCGCTTTGGGCAATGCGGCAGCCGCCCTGCTGATCCCGGTCTACGTGGCCTATATGGTTCGATTTCAGATTCGGCCCGAGGAAGCGGCCCTGCACGCCAAGTTCGGCGAGCCGTTCCTGGCCTATATGCGCCGGGTGCGGCGCTGGCTTTGAGCCGGGCATGAGCTGACGCCTGGGCGGGCCTCAGCGGCGGCCAATCAGTACTTGGCCAGGATGCGCGTCATCTCACCGCGCCGCAGCAAGCTGGCTTGAGCCGCCTCCAACTCGGCCAGACTGATGCGGGCCTGGGGCGCCAAGGCGCAGAACAGCGGCGCATTCGCCACCACGATGGCACTGATCCCCAAGGCCATGGCTGCCGGCTGGCTGCGCTGCTGATACCGGGCGTCCAAGGTCTTGAGCACGCCATAGCGGTTATGGCCTCGCAGCAGCTTGGCGGCCAAGGCCGTCTCGTTCGGTGCGTCTTCGCGGCTCAGATGGCCGGCGGCGAAACCGGCCTCCAGGCTGGGGTAGACGAAGCCCAAGACGGTGCCAAGGGTCTGGCCACGCAGCACATCCAGGCTGCTGGGCACCGGCACGCCAGGCGCGGCAACAATGCGATCCTCCGCCGCCATCAAGGGCTGGCTGGCCCATTGCAGGGCGGTGCTGACCTTTTTGCTAAGCCAGTCCGGGCGCACCAGGCAGAACACATCGACTTCATGCGCCAGCAAGGCCGCTTCTTGGCGGCGGCGCGAGCGCACACGCTGCTCCAACGGTCGCTCCAACTCCTCGGCCAGGGCGAGGTACCAGTCGTAGGCAATGCCGGCGCTGAGTTGCTGGCCGCTGCCCTGGCGCTTCACTTGCCCGAAGGGCATGCCCCAGCTTTCGGACACCATCACCCGCAGCGGCTCCTTTTCAGCAGCAGCTGCGCCGTTCGGCTGGGCCGCCGCGCCCAGGGCAAGCGCCAGCGTGCATGCCGCCCTCAGCACAAGGCGCTGACACGGCAAACGAGCGGGCTGCGCTGGCAGCAACATTCGAAAAAGCGCGACGGCAAACATGCAAGCCAGCATACACGGCGAGACTATCGAGAAAGACCCCGCGCCATTGGCAGCGCAGCGCTAACTTCGCCGCGCCGAGCGGACAAACAAGCCGGCATACAGCCTCTGGCGCGCGCAATTTTTCAGCTTGAGCACCTCAAATCGCCCACTAGGTTTGACAAGACTCTGGCCGCTGAACTGCTCTCGCCCAGGGGCCCGGGGAGTCGTGGCTCACGCCGGACCAGTTGCGCCACAACAAAAACTTGTCAAACCGGCGCCACAAACGTGACACATATCACACGCAGAGCGCACACCCCCTTGGGCCACGGGGATGCGAGGATCTGTAGTGCTGGGAACAATAGCGACATCGTGTTGAAACAGCACATTTGCAGTTCAAGTGAAAGAAAAAATGAAAGCTCTGATTACCGCTCTCGCCCTGATCGCCGCCCCCGCCATCACCCTGGCCGCCCAGCCCAATCTGCTGATCAATGGCAGCTTTGAAGACAACGCTGTTGCCAACGGCAAGTGGAACGTCTTCGCCAATATCAGTGGCTGGACCAGCACGGGCGCCGGCATTGAGGTGCGCAACAACATCGTCGGTTCGGCCATCGACGGCGTGAAGTTCGTGGAGCTGGACAGCTATTCCAACAGCGGCATGTTCCAGACCGTCGGCACCAGCGTCGGCAGCAGCTACAACTTCAGCTTCAGCTTCGCCAATCGTGAAGGCACAGCCGCTGCCACCAACGGCCTGGACTGGACGGTTGACGGTGGCAAGACCTGGAACGCCGCTCCGACCCTGAACAGCAGCAAGTGGGCCGATTTCAGCACCAGCTTTATCGCCAGCAGCGCCAGCACCGTGATCGGCTTCCGTGCCACCGGCACCAACGACGCGCTGGGCACTTCGCTCGACAAGGTCAGCTTGACCACCGCCGTGCCCGAGCCAGAGAGCTATGCCCTGATGTTGGCCGGTTTGGCCGCCGTGGGCTTTGTGGCCCGCCGCCGCAAGAGCGCCTGATGACAGGCAGCGCCCAGCTTGGGCGCTGAATGAGGGTCAAAACAGAAAAGCCAGCACACCGTGCTGGCTTTTTGCATTGCTGCTGAAAAGACGCGCGCTCAGGGCTTGCTGGAATAGTTAGGCGGTAGCCAGACATAGCCCTTGCCGTCGGGCCGCAGCCGCCCGATGCCTGGGAATGAGGAATGGGCCAGAGCCACGTAATAGCCCTTCTCGGCCGCGTCGGCCATGGCCTTCTCGCGCTGGGGCTGAGCCAGGCTGGCATCGCTGTCGAAGCTGATGGTCACCGTGGGGTCGGGCAGTTGGACTGCCGCCACATGCATCAGGTCACCCCAGACGGCCAGCTTCTGGCCCTTGCTTTCCACCAAGTAAACGCTGTGACCCGGGGTATGCCCATAGGTAGACAGCGCGCGGATGCCCGGCACCAGCTCAACGCCGGTCTTGGCGTCACCCTCAAAGGGCTTGAAGCGCCCCGCCTCTTGATACGGCTTGACGGCAGCCCGGGCATTGGTGAAGGTGCCACGCGCGCCCTCCGCCACCTTGGCCGCGTTCTCTTCGCTGAGCCAGAAATCGGCCTCACGCTGATCCATGCGCAGCGTGGCATTCGGGAAGGCGGCCTTGCCCTCGCTGAGCACGCCGCTGATGTGATCGGAGTGCAAATGGGTGATGTAGACCTCATCCACCTGCTCGGGCTGGTAGCCGGCCGCCTTCAGGTTCGTGATCAAACGCCCCAAAGTGGGGCCCAGATTGCTGCCGCCGCCGCTGTCGACCAGCACCAGTTTGGCGCCGGTATTGATCAAAAAGCCGTTGAAAGACGTTTCCAGCGGCAGGCCCAAATAGGCATGCTGCAGGGCGCGCAGCACCTGGCCGGGTTGGCGTTCCTTGAGCAGCTTGTCCACCGGCAGATCGCGCGTGCCGTCATTCAGGGCGGTGATCTCAAAGTCACCCAGCATCATGCGGTAGAAGCCCGGCGCCTGGGTTTTGACCTGCGGCGCCGCAGCCATGACTTCGGTATTTATACCGCCTAACAAAAGCGTTATGGCCAGTCCGAGTTGAGCAAACTTGGGCATCACGATGTCCTTCCAAATGGGGGACGACCAGCATAGCGCGGGGGCAAAAGCCCTGCTCGGGGTAGCCGCATCGGCGCTCCCCGTGTTAACCCTAGGACAAATCTACGTAAAGGTTCTTCCTGTGTCTGCGGCCGAATTTCGGCCCTACATTGGGGAACTCAATTTTTCCGTGCCCTCACTCGGTGCAACACCTCTGATGAGCGAACTCATTCTTGAAACCAAGAATCTGACCAAAGAGTTCAAAGGCTTTACGGCCGTGGACCAGGTGAACCTGCAGGTTCAACGCGGTCATATCCACGCTTTGCTGGGCCCTAACGGCGCGGGCAAAACCACCTGCTTCAATCTGCTGACCAAGTTCTTGGAGCCGACGCGCGGCACCATCATCTTCAACGGCATCGACATCACTGGTGAGAAGTCGGCCGAGATCGCCCGGCGCGGCGTGATCCGCAGCTTTCAGATCTCCGCCGTGTTCCCTCACCTCACGGTGCTGGAGAACGTGCGCATCGGCCTGCAGCGCTTCACCGGCACCAGCTTTCATTTCTGGAAGGGCCTGACCGGCCTGAAGCAACTGGACGCCCGCGTGCTGGCATTGCTGGAGTTGGTGGACCTGCGCGACGCCGCCCACCTGAAAGCGGGCGATCTGCCTTATGGCCGCAAGCGCGCGCTGGAGATCGCCACCACCATGGCCATGGAGCCCACGCTGATGCTGCTGGACGAGCCCACCCAAGGCATGGGCCACGAGGATGTGGACAAGGTCACCGAGCTGATCAAGCGCGTCGCGGAAGGCCGCACCGTCTTGATGGTTGAACACAATATGAAGGTGGTGTCGCGCATTGCCGACCGCATCACCGTGCTGGCGCGCGGCGCCGTGCTGGCCGAAGGCGACTACGCCACCGTGTCCAAGCACCCCGCCGTGTTGGAGGCCTATATGGGCAGCGAAGCCGCTGAGTTGCAGGGAGCCCACTGATGTCAGTCGCGTTGGAAATCAAGGATTTGCACGCCTGGTACGGCGAGAGCCACATCCTGCACGGCATCAATCTGAGCGTTAAACAGGGTCAGGTCTTGACCTTGCTGGGCCGCAACGGCGCTGGCCGCACGACCACCTTGCGCGCCATCATGGGCTTGACCGGGCGACGCAAGGGCAGCATCCGCGTGCATGGGGTGGAAACCATTGACATGCCCACCCACCACATCACCCACCTGGGCCTGGGTTACTGCCCGGAAGAACGCGGCATCTTCGCCTCGCTGACCACCGAGGAAAACCTGCGCCTGCCGCCGTTGCTGAAGAACCAGCGTGCCAAGCCAATGAGCGAGGCGGACATCTACGCCATGTTCCCCAATCTGGCCGAGCGCAAGAACAGCCCGGGCACGCGTTTGTCGGGCGGCGAGCAGCAGATGCTGGCGGTGGCGCGCATCCTGCGCACCGGTGCGGACATCCTCTTGCTGGATGAGATTTCCGAAGGCTTGGCGCCCGTCATCGTGCAAGCCCTGGCGCGCATGATCACGACGCTGAAATCACAAGGCTTCACCATCGTGATGGTGGAGCAGAACTTCCGCTTCGCCGCACCGCTGGCCGACCACTTCATGGTGGTGGAGCATGGCGAGGTGGTGGAGTCCTTCCCGGCTTCTGAGCTGGCGGCCAAGCAGGCCGTGCTCGATGTGCTGCTGAGTGTTTGATGACGAGTTGGCAATAAGTAAACCCAAGGAGATGACCCCCATGAACCAAGTTCTCAAGCAAGTTGCAATCGCCAGCCTGGCCGCCTGCGGTGGCTTGGCACAGGCCCAGGTCTCCGGCGATGTGGTCAAGATCGGCTTCATCACCGATATGTCCAGCGTCTACGCTGACATCGACGGCGCCGGTGGCGTCGAAGCCCTCAAGTTGGCCATCGCCGATATGAAGGGCGTGGCCGCCGGCAAGAAGATCGAACTGATCTTTGCCGACCACCAGAACAAGGCCGATGTGGCCGCCTCCAAGGCCCGCGAGTGGATCGACACCCAGGGCCTGGACCTGCTGATCGGCGGCACCAACTCCGGTGCCAACCTGGCCATGGCCACGGTAGCGGCGGAGAAAAAGCGCCCCTTCATTGCCATTGGCGCCGGCAGCTCGGCGCTGACCAATGACAAGTGCACGCCCTACACCATCCACTACGCCTACGACACCGTGGCCCTGGCCAATGGCACGGGTGCTGCCGTCACCAAGGGCGGCGGCAAGAGCTGGTACTTCCTGCAGGCCGACTACGCTTTCGGCGCCGCCTTGCAAGCCGACACCGCCAAGGTGGTGGCAGCCTCGGGTGGCAAGGTGGTGGGTACCGTCAAGCATCCGCTCAACGCCAGTGACTTCAGCTCCTTCTTGCTGCAAGCGCAGGGCAGCGGCGCGCAAATCCTGGGCCTGGCCAATGCCGGCGGCGACACCATCAACGCCATCAAGGCGGCCAATGAGTTCGGCGTCACCAAGAGCATGAAGCTGGCTGGCTTGCTGATGTTCATCAACGACATCCACTCGCTCGGCTTGAAGACCACCGAGGGCATGTACCTGACCGACAGCTGGTACTGGAACCAGAGCCCCGAGGCGCGCGCCTGGAGCCGCCGCTTCTTCGAGAAGATGAAGCGCATGCCCTCCTCGCTGCAGGCGGCTGACTACTCCGCCGCCATGCATTACCTGAAGGCGGTGGACACGCTCAAGACCGACGACGCCGACAAGGTGCTGGCCAAGATGAAGGACACACCGATCAACGACTTCTACACCAAGGGCACGATCCGCAAGGAAGACGGCCGCGGCATCCACGATATGTTCTTGCTGCAGGTGAAGTCGCAGAAGGAGTCCGTCGAGCCTTGGGACTACTTCAAGGTCGTGACCCGCATCCCCGGCGAAGAAGCCTTCACCAAACTGGCGGACAGCAAGTGCCCGCTGGTGAAACGCTAAAGCCCTGAGCGCAGTGCGGTGGGTGCGCGCCCACCGCGCGCTGCCGCCGGCACCGCGCCGGGGGCAGCTCACGAGTTGCATGAGCCGCACGAGCCGCCTGCACCGCATCAACCGCACTGAAGCCATCACGCCAACCCAGCCTCGCCCATGACTGACTTCTTCGGAATCCCCCTGCCCGCCTTGCTCGGCCAGCTTTTGCTGGGCCTGGTCAACGGCTCTTTCTACGCCATGTTGTCGCTGGGCTTGGCCGTGATCTTCGGCATGCTCAACATCATCAACTTCGCCCACGGCGCGCTCTACATGATGGGCGCTTTTCTGGCCTGGATGGGGTTGGAGTATCTGGGCATCAACTACTGGGCCATGCTGCTGCTGGCGCCGCTGGCGGTGGGGGTGCTGGGCATATTGATCGAGCGCTTGCTGCTGCAGTGGCTCTACAAGCTGGACCATATCTACGGCCTGCTGCTGACCTTCGGCATCACCCTGGTGATGGAGGGCGTGTTCCGCTCCTTCTACGGTGTGTCGGGCCAGCAGTATTCGGTGCCCGAGGCTTTGCAGGGCGCCACCAATCTGGGCTTCATGATTCTGCCCAACTACCGGGCTTGGGTGGTGGTGGCGTCCATCACCGTCTGCCTGGGCGTGTGGGCCTTGATTGAGAAAACTTCGCTGGGCGCCACCCTGCGCGCCGGCACCGAGAACCCGAAGCTGGTGCAGGCCTTCGGCATCAATGTGCCGCGCATGATCACCCTCACCTACGCCGGCGGCGTGGCCCTGGCGGCATTTGCCGGCGTGCTGGCTGCGCCGATTCTGCAGGTCTCGGCCCTGATGGGTTCCAACCTCATCATCGTGGTGTTCGCGGTGGTGGTGATCGGCGGCATGGGCTCCATCCTCGGCTCCGTCATCACCGGCCTGGGCCTGGGGGTGGTGGAAGGTTTGACCAAGGTGTTCTACCCCGAAGCGTCGAGCACCGTGGTGTTCGTTGTGATGGCCATCGTGCTGCTGGTGCGTCCCGCCGGTTTGTTTGGAAAAGAGAAATGAGCACAACATCCGCTAGCAGCACCACCGCCGCAACAGCTGCCAAGCAGCCGCCCAACAGCGCCCGCAAGGAGCGCAACCCCTTGCTGGGCTACGGCGCCCTGTTCCTGGCCATCGCCCTGCTGCCGGCCATGGGCGTCTACCCCATCTTCGTGATGAAGGTGCTGTGCTTCGCCCTGTTTGCCTGCGCCTTCAATTTGCTGATCGGCTTCACTGGCTTGCTGAGCTTTGGCCACGCCGCCTTTCTGGGCACCGCGGCCTATGCCACCGGCCATGCGCTCAAGGTGTGGGGCTTGCCCGCGCCTGCGGGCTTGTTGTTCGGCGCCCTGGCTGCCGGCGGCGTGGGCCTGCTGTTCGGCTTGCTGGCCATCCGCCGCACCGGCATCTATTTCTCGATGATCACGCTGGCGCTGAGCCAGATGCTGTACTTCGTCTTCCTGCAAGCGCCCTTCACCGGGGGCGAGGACGGCCTGCAGTCGGTGCCGCGCGGCAGCTTCTTCGGCCTGAATCTGGAACACGACCTCACGCTTTACTACGTCGTGCTGGCGGTCTTCATTGCCGCCTTCTGGTTGATCTATCGCACCGTGCATTCGCCCTTCGGCCAGGTGCTGACCTCGATCCGCGAGAACGAAGCCCGCGCCACCTCGCTGGGCTATGACGTCGACAAGTTCAAGCTGCTGGCCTTTGTGCTCTCGGCCAGCCTGGCCGGCTTGGCCGGTGCCACCAAGACCCTGGTGCTGGGCTTTGCCACCCTGACCGATGCGCTCTGGACCACCTCAGGCCTGGTCATCTTGATGACCCTGGTGGGCGGCATGGGCACCCTGGTGGGCCCGATGGTGGGCGCGCTGATCATCATTGCGCTGGAGAACAAGATCGGTGATCTCGGCAAGGCCCTGGCCGACATGACCGGCGTGGCCTGGTTCAACGGCCTGGGCGAGTCGGTGAGCTTGGTCACAGGCCTGATCTTCATCATCTGCGTGCTGGCCTTCCGCCGCGGCGTGGTGGGTGAGGCCCAAGCCCTGTGGGACAAGATACGCGGCCACTAAAAGCCGCCGCCCTGTGCATAATGCCTCGCATGCAAAGCGAGCTCCAGGCCGAGAACCAAGCCCTCAGGGAACAACTGCAAGCCCTGTTGCAGGAAGCCCGCCGCAACGAAGACAAGATGCGGCGCTTCGAGCGGCTGGAGCATCAGCTGATCGCCGCCGAATCTTTGCAAGCCCTGCTGAGCTTGCTGCTTCAGGCCTATGCCCAGGCCTTTGCCATCGACCGGGTCAGCCTGGTTCTGGTCGATAGCGAACGCGAAATCAGCCGCCTGCTGCAGGCCAACGCCGGCAGCCGCGAACACCTCAACGAAACCCTGCCGGGTCTGCAACTGCTGCCCTCGGCCCTTCAACTGCAAGCGCTTTACGGCCCGCACAGCAAGCCGGTGCTGGGCCGTTTCGACGCCGCCACGCACGCCGCTTTGCTGGGTGGTGAGGCGGCCTCAGCGGGCTTGGGCTCGGTGGCGCTGCTGCCGCTGGCCCGCCATGGCCAGTTGATCGGCGGCCTGCATTTCGGCAGCGTGGATCCGCAGCGTTACGACCCCGCCACCGGCACCCAATTGCTGGAGCGCCTGAGCCTGATCGTGGCGGTGTGCCTGGAGAGCGCCATCAACCAGGAGCGGCTCAAGCTGACCGGCCTGACCGATGTGCTGACCGGCGTGCACAACCGGCGTTATTTCGAACACCGCTGCTTGATCGAGATCGCCCAGGCGCGGCGTTACCGCCACCCCCTGGCCTGCTTGTTCTTCGACCTGGATCACTTCAAGAGCATCAACGACCAACACGGTCACCCGGTCGGCGACGAGGTGCTGCGCGGCGTGGGTCATTTGGTGCAAGGCCAGCTGCGCGCTGGTGACACCATCGCCCGCTACGGCGGCGAGGAGTTCGTGCTGCTGCTGCCGCAAACCGCCGAGCCCTTCGCGCGCGAGATCGCCGAGCGCATCCGTGCCAGCTTGGCCCAACAGCGTTTTGTGGCTGCCGGTGGCAGCAGCGGGCAGTCGCAGGTTCTGTCGGTCACGGCCAGCATCGGCCTGGCCATGCTGAACAACGATAACGCGGGGATCGACGCGGCCGTGCTGGCCAGCGAGCTGATCAGCGACGCCGACCAAGCGCTCTACCGCGCCAAGCAAGGCGGGCGCAACCGGGTGGAGTTGGCGCGCCGGCCCGGCTGATTCATTCAGTGGTGTTTTTTGAAGGGCTTGTGGTGTTTGGTGCTGGCCTCTTGCAGCGCCAGCTTGAGGTAGTCCAGCACATGCTTGTCAGCCACCTCATCCAGGCTGGCCAGCTTGATATGGCGGCGCTGCGGGCCGGTGCCCTCAAGGTGCCCGAAGGGATCGGCCAGCGCCGCGCCGTGATCGAAGTCCAGCTCCACATGCTTGGCGCATGAGGTCAGGCCGCAGAACACCTGGGCCGGCTGGCCGGCGCTGAAGTGAATGCCGCCGAACTTGAACTCCTCGCTGAGGCCCTTGCCTAGGCCCAGCACCATCTCGCGCAAAGCCTTGACGAGCTGATAGCGAGCATCGTCATGCTGACGAATTTCGGCCAGAAGACTGTTGACGCGTTCGGTAAACATGAGGGCCGCTCCCGAGATGGATGTGCCCCATGATAGGAGCGGGCCCGCCGCCCCAGCGCGCGGGTATGCCCGCAGCCTTTTTCACGCCCGTCGCCGGCTCGGCAGCAGTGTGACGAGGGCAATTTCCAACACCGGGTGCGGAAGCGGGTGAAGCGCGAAATCCGGGCGCGACAATCACGCCCATGAGCACTGCTTCTTCTCCCTCGCCTTCCACCCCGCCCACCCGCCTGAGCCTCTACCTGCAGCTGATCCGCTGGGATCGCCCTGCCGGTTGGTTGCTGCTCTTGTGGCCCACCCTGGCCGCTTTGTGGATCGCGGCGGACGGCTGGCCGGGCTGGCATTTGCTGCTGGTGTTCACCCTGGGCACGGTGCTGATGCGCTCGGCCGGTTGCTGCGTCAACGATGTGGCCGATCGCGAGTTCGACAAGCATGTCAAACGCACCGCCAACCGGCCCGTCACCAGCGGCGCGCTGAGCGTCAAAGAGGCCTTGCTGCTGGGCGCCGGTTTGGCGCTGCTGTCCTTCGGCCTGGTGCTCAGCACCAATGCGCCGACGATTTTGCTCAGCTTTGCCGCGCTGGCGGTGACCCTGCTCTACCCCTATGCCAAGCGAGTGGTCAATATGCCGCAGGCAGTCTTGGGCGTGGCTTTCAGCTTCGGCATTCCGATGGCCTTCTCAGCCGCCTTGGGCGGAACTGAGTGGAGCTGGGCCGCGGTGCAGGCCGCCGTGCCGCTATCGGCCTGGGGCCTGCTGCTGGCCAATTTGTTCTGGGTGCTGGCCTACGACACCGAGTACGCGATGGTGGACCGGGATGACGATATCCGCATCGGCATCAAGACCTCGGCCCTGACGCTGGGCCGCTTTGACGTCATCGGCGTGATGGCCTTCTATGCCATCTACCTCGGCGCCTGGACGGCTTTGGGCCTGCGCCTTGGCCTAGGCCGCTACTTCCTGCTGGGCATCGCGGTGGCGGCGGCCCAAGTGGTCTGGCACTACACCCTGATCAAGGATCGCAGCCGCGAGGGCTGCTTCAAGGCCTTCCGCGAAAACCACTGGCTGGGCCTGGCGGTGTTTGCCGGCACGGTGCTAGACCTGGCGCTGCGCGGCTAAGCGCCCGCAAGCCGGTTCACTCATTCAAAGGGGTAGCGCACGCTCAGCTGGCGGCGGATCTCGTCCATCCAGCCCAGCGTGGCCAAGCTGTCGGCATGGCTGATGTGCGGGCTTTCGATTAGGCCGGCGCGAATACAGCGCTGGGCCTCCTCAATTTCGCCTTCGAAACCGTTGATGGCGGGCGGCAATTGCACGCGCAGTGGCGCGGCATCGCCCAGCACCAGGGTCGCTTCGCTGGCGCCCCAGAAGGGCGCGCTGACGCTGATCCGCCCGCGCTCGCCGTAGATGTGCAGGGCGTTTTCCGCCTGGCTGTCGAAGGCGCAGACGAATTGCGAGCTCACACCGCCCGGAAACTGCAGGGTGGCCGCCAGGCGCTGGTCAACCCCGCTGGGGGCCAGCACGCCCTGGGCCTGGATGCTCAATGGCTCGGGGCATTCACCCAAGGCTTGCTGCATGACCCAGCGGGTCATGGTGAGGTTGTAGATGCCGATGTCCAGCAAGGCGCCGCCGGCCAGTGCGGGGGCAAAGCAGCGATTGCTTTCGTCAAACGGAATTGAAAAACAAAAGCTCGACTGCATGGCGCGCACAGGCCCAATGCGCTGCGCCCGCAGCCACTCACCGACCTGGGCGTAAACCGGCAGAAAGCGCGTCCACACCGCCTCCATCAAAAAGCATTGACGCTGCTGCGCCAAGGCCACCAAGGCCTGGCCCTGCGCCAGATTGGGTACCAGCGGCTTCTCACACAGCACCGGCTTGCCAGCGGCCAGGCTGGCCGCGATGAACTCGCCATGCTGGGCATGAGGGGTAGCGATGTAGATGCCGTCCACCGCGGGATCGCGCAAGAAGGCGTCGAGCTCACTGCTGGCCCGCACAGCCGCCACGTTTGGCACCGACCATTGCTCGGCAAAGGCCTGGGCTTTGGCCAGATCACGCGCCCACACGGCGTGCAAGCATGAGCCCGGCATGCCGGCCACGGCTTGCGCAAATGTGCCGGCGATGCGCCCAGGGCCAATCAGGCCCCAGCGAAAGCGGCTCATGCCCGCGCCTCCGGCTTAAGACGGATGCGAACGGGAACGCCGCTGCAGGCGCAGGCGCAGACGCAAAGGCAAAGGCAGGCGCCGCTGAACCCGCAGGGCTCAGCGCGGCGCCGGCTTAGCGCAGGCACCGGATCAAGCCGCGGCCTTCAGCGCCGCCTTCAGGGCCTTGGCCTCGCCACGTTTGGCCTTGGTGGCCGCGCGTTGGTAAGCCTCTTCGGCCTTCTCGCGCAGCTCCACCGCCTTGGCCAGCGCGGCCTGGTACTTCTCCACCGTGTAGGTGTTTTCGGTACCGATGTACACGCTGCGGCCATGCGGCGTGCTGCCAAAGCGCGGCAGCGACACAGCAAAGCTGCAATCGCGAACCCGGCTACTGGCGCGTTGCCGCACGATAGGGCCGGAAATACCGACCGGCAAACCACTGCCCTTGTTGCCGCTGGGGCGGCGTTGCAGGCGTGACGGCGCCGGCAACTTGGCAATTCGGCTCAGCAACTCTTTGGTCGCGAGAGCCAGCGCCGCCGCTGCGCCACTGCCATCTTGCGAATGGTCAGAGAACAGCTTGGTGCCGCCGTAGCGCAACTGCCAACCATGGGTCGATTGGTGGTCGATGCGCTGGATACATTGCGGCACAGCAAACTGCTGGCCACTAAAAATGACAATATCTCGAGTTTTCATGAGATTCCTCAACGTGTGATGAACCTCCCTGGGAGTTCACAGTTTAGGGCCAGCACCGGGCCTAACGCGCAAGCTCCCCCCCCTATGTTTAGGTGAATGGCGTGCTAAATCAGGCACAAACAGCTCCATCACGCGCAATTCTGCCCCGCCCCGACGAAATACTGAATTACGTGACCAGAGCATTTGTGCGGATGGCAGGCTGCCCGTGGCGGCCAACCACTGGCGTTGCATCTGGCGGCGGGTGTGGCCGTGGCGGGCGATGCGCTTGGGGCTGAGTTCGCTACGTTTGACGCGCGGGTCGGCATAAAGCAAATTAGCCAGTGGCTTGGAACCCAGGCCTTTGAGTGCCCGCCAAGGCCCAGCCAGCGCGGTGGCGTGCAGGGATGAGCGCGCCCACACCAGCGGCTGCCCATCGACCCGCAGAATCACCTCACGCACAAAGGTGCAGCCATGGCGCGGCAAACCCAGGGCTTGCAACTCCGGCGCACGCAGCGGCGTTGTGCCCTGGCGCAAGACCTGAACTTCAAATTTCTGCCCTAACTGGGCCAGCCGACGGCTCAGTGAACCCGGCGCGCGCAACCAATCGCGCAATGTGTCTCGACTCGCAATACCCATGTGTCCAGCAATCTCAGGCGATCTCAGGCACCGAATTCACGCCCCATCTCGCGGGCCCGCAGCTGCGCGGCCAGCACAGCGCGCTGCATCGCGGCGGCCACGCCGTCTTGCTCCAGGCTGCTGATCGCCGCATGGGTGGTGCCGCCTTTTGAGGTCACCCGGCTGCGCAAAACGGCCGGGCTTTCGCTGGATTGCAGGGCCAGTTGGGCCGCCCCAGAGCAGGTGGCCAGGGCCAGCACGCGGCCTTGCTCGGCGCTCAAGCCCATCTCCACCGCCGCGGCCATCATGGCTTCGACGATGTAGAAGAAATAAGCCGGGCCGGAACCTGACAGCGCAGTCACCGCGTCCAGATCGTCTTCCTGCTCAACCCAGAGCGTGCGGCCGGTCGGCGCCAAGACTTCTTCCACCAAGGCACGATCCGCCGCAGACACCGCCGGGCGCGCATACAGGCCGGCAATGCCCTGGCCAATCAGCGCCGGCGTGTTGGGCATGCTGCGCACCACCCGCTCAGCACCGCCGCTGAGCCGCACGATGGCCTCGCTGCGGATGCCGGCCATCACCGAGAGTTGCAGGGCCTGGCTCACCAAGCCCGCACAGGGCGCTGCGGCCTCGGCGAAATACTGCGGCTTGACAGCCCAGACCAGCAAGTCCGCCGTGTTCAAGGCAGCGTCGGCCGCGGCGAAGGTGCGCACGCCGAAGTTCTGACGCAATTGCTCCCGCGTCGCCTCGAAAGGTTCGACCACCAGGATGGACTGCGGCGCGCGGCCGGCGCGAATCAGCCCGCCGATGATGGCGCTGGCCATATTGCCACCGCCGATGAATGCAATGCTGCTGCTCATGAATTGGGCTGGAAATGAGGGGGAGCAGGCAGTGTAAGACCTGCCCCGTCACCCGCTTGCGGCGGCTTCGATCTCAGCTCATCCCAGCGCGGACCAAGCGGTCTCAGTTACGAGCATCCTTAGGCTTATTGCCCTTGGCGTAGTCGTTCTTGGCGCCTGCGAACGCGGGCCGGGGCTGATGGGTCATGAACTCCGCCACATCCACCGCTTCTTGATCGCTGAGCGTGCCGCCCTGGGCCAGCGGCATATTGTGTTTGATGAAGCCGGCCGCCGTGTAGGTGCGCGCCAGGCCGGCGCCAATATTGAAAGAGGCTTCGCCCCACAGCGGCGGGAACAAATAGCCACCGGCCGGGTTCTTCATGCCCTCGCCTTGGGCGGCGTGGCAGCTGAGGCATTTGTCGGCATAGACCTGCCGCCCTTTGACCGGATCAGGCTTCAAATTGGTGTCCACCTTGCCCATGCCCCGGCCCACCACATTGCTGCCCACCGGCACGCCGCTGGACAGCCACTTGATGTACATGAGGATGGCATTCATCTCCTTGCCATCAAAGGCCAGGGCCTTGCCGTTCATGCTGCGCTCGAAGCAGTCATTGACCCGCTCCTGCAAGGAGTTGATGCGGCCGCCACGCGAGCGGTATTCAGGGAACACGCCCCACAGGCCCACATAGGGCGCCGCGCCCGGCGTAGTGCCCGCGCCCAGATGGCAGTTGCTGCAGTTGAGGCCATTGCCCACATGGGCAGGCAGGGACTTGCCGGTCTCGGTGACCAAGAGTTTGCCCAGCTTGATGGCCTCGCCCTCCGGGCCGCCCGGCATGCTGGCCTCATCCGGCACCTTGAAGGCGACGTCCGCCGCGTGGGCGGCCAGGGGCGCCAGGAACAGCAGTGGCAGAAGGCTGCTGGCGCACAGGGCAGCGAGGGTGCGGTGATGACGAAGCTTGAGCATGGCAAAAGTCCTCAGGGTTGGCGACCCAGGCGGCCAGGGCAGAACTTCATGAAAAAGTTCAAGCAAACGTTCAAGGATGAGGCTTAGCCTCCCCAGCCCTGGCGTTCAGGTCTGCAAGCAGTGTGGCCCTCAAGTCCGCTTCTAACAAGGACCAAAAGGGATTGCTGCGCAGTCGCGTCAGCGAACCCAGGGCCAAGTTGGTGGCGCCGCTCTCGCCGCGCAACAGCCAAGAGCCGATGGCGGGCACGCCATGCCGGCCGCTACCCGGCAAATAGCCGTAGATCGGGTCATTGGGCGGCCACAGCAAGGACACATGGCCCAGCGAGACTTGATCAAAAGGCCATTGCGGCGCGGGTTGCAGCGCCGCGCTGACGGGATCAGCGCTGGCCTCGCTCGCCCCCGGCGCCCAGCGCTGCGCGGCCACGGCGGCGCTTTGCGGGTCCAGATTGCTGACGATCTCCAGCGTGTAGCCACGCGGGCTGGCCAACACGCGGTCCAGCAAGGCTTGCGAGGCAGGGCTGACGATGCTGCGCAAATGCTGCTGACGGTTGATATCAAACAGCACCAGGCGGTGCTGGGCGCCGGGCAGGCGCGCGTACAGAGTGTCCAGCGCGCCGCTGGCGCCGACGGTGGCGTCCACCACCGACTGGTAGGTGAGCACCGGCGGCATTTGCGCCAGGCGCCCGGCCGCGGCCGCTTCGCTCAAACCCTGCTGCAAGGCCTGGGTGGCGTGGAAGACCTGGCGAGCGGCATTGATGGGGAAGGAGTTGTATTTGTAAGGGTCGTACTCGGCGATCAGTTCCTGCCAGCGCGTTTTTTGCAGCAGCTGGATCGGCAAGTAATGCAGCACATCCACCACGTTGGACACGGCGGCCACCGGCGGCAGCTCAATGGCCGGTGCGGCCAGCAGCACCCGGTCAGGGCGACGCAGTGCGGGGTCCTGCAAGGTATCCAGGCTGTGCAGCAGGGCCAGCGCGCCGCCGGTGGAAAAGCCGCCGATGTAGAAGAGCTGATCCGGCCCAGCGCGCTTCGCCACATCGGCCGCAGCAATGCGCACGGCGGCGCGCCAGTCGCGCAAGTCCATCTCCAACATCATGGAGGGCAAAGTGCCATGGCCCGGCAGGCGCAGCAGCGTCACCGCCATGCCCTGGGCGCGCAGGGTGTCGGCCATGGCCTTCATGGCATAGGGCGAATCGGTCAGGCCGTGGATCAGCAAGGCCTGGCCGCGCGCCTGCTTGACGCCCAGGCGCATCGAGCGATTGAAAGGCGCGCCCTCGGCCAGGCGGCTGACCTGGCTTTTGGGGTTGAAGCGGCTGTCGGCCCATTCGCCCCATTCACCTCTTTCCGCGCTGTGCTCCTGCGCATGCCAGGCGGCTTGGCGGGTTTTGAGTTCCTCAAACAACAAGGCCTCGCGCTGCAGATAGCCGTCAAAGTCCAGCCCGGCATGGGCCTCGGCGCGGAACTCCTGCGTCAGCCGCTCGGTATGCCAGGGCTGCAGCACCGGCAGGGCCAGCACGGCATACATCGAAAAACCCAGCACCAGCGCCAGCAAAAGAGCCAGCAAGAGCAAGAACAGCCGGAGCGGCCAACGGAGCAATGGATGAAGCTGCATGCGAAATATGGGAAAGCGGCGTCAGTGCAAAAACCAGATCAGCGCGGTACCGCCGATGGAAATGAGGATATGGCCGAAGGCCACCGTGCTGGAGTATCCAATCACCGCCACCGGGCTTTCCGAGCGTTCTTGAATCGCCGCCAGGCCGGCCGTCATGGTTTGCGCGCCGGCCAGGGCGCCCAGCAGCAGCAAGGGGTTCAGGCCCAGCACATAACGCCCCACCAACAGGCCCACGAACATCGGCGTCAGGGTCACCACCATGCCGCCCAGAAACACCTGCAGGCCGATGGCGCGCACCGCGTCCACAAACACCGGGCCGGCCTTGAGGCCAATCATGGCCACAAAAGCCGCCAGGCCAATCGACTTCATGAACTCCACCGCGCCCGGCGGAATATAGGCAAACAAGGGCCGGCGCGAATTGCGCCAGCCGATGGCCAGGCCCACCAGCAAGACCGCCACGCTGCTGCCCAGGGCGATGTGCAAGCCGCCCAGCGGCAGGCTCAGGGCCATGCCGGCCAGGGCGCCCACAAAAATGGCCAGGCCCAGGGTGACAAAGTCGGTATTGAGCGTGGGGCGGGAGATATTGCCCACCAGGGCCGCCACCCGCTCCACCGCCGGCACCAGGCCGTGGATGGTGAGCAGGTCACCGCGCTGAATCACCGTGCCCGGCGCCACCGGCAACTGCTCTTGGCCGCGTTGAATGGTCTTCAAAAACACGCCGCGGATGATGGCTTCGTTGCTGCGCAAATCGGCTAGGCGGCGGCCGGCGATGTCGCGGCTATTCACCTCTACATCAAAGCTGGCTTGCGGCACATCGAGCAGTTCACGGTCGAAGACCTCATCAGCACGGCTCTCCACCACCCGCAGCAAAGCCTCGTGCGGGCCGAAGATGGCCAGCACATCGCCGGCCTGCAAGACCGTGTCGGGCTGAGGCGTGAAAAGCTCCGTGCCGCGCCGGATGCGCTCGATGAACAAGCGCTCGGGCGCCACCGCGCTTTCGGCTTGCGCCACCGTGCGGCCCACCAGGGGCTGGCTGGCATCGAGCAAATAGGCCCGCAGCTCATACATGCGCCAGGCCGAGCTGATGCCGGGCTGGCTGCGCGCCATGCCCATCTCGGCCTCCAGCTTGATGGCCTCGGCCTTCATGTCCAGGCGCAAGATCCAGGGCCCGATATAGCTGCAAAAGAAGATCACGCCGAAGGTGCCGAAGATGTAGGTCAGCGCATCGGCCACCGGGATCTGCGAGATCAGCCGCGACTTCTCTTCATCGCTGATGGGCAGGCTGCGGATCGCCTCGCTGGCCGTGCCGATCACGGGCGACTCGGTCAACGCGCCCGACATCATGCCGGCCGCATAACCCATCTCCAGATTCAGCAGCTTGGCCACGGCCACTGCCGTCAGCAAGCCGGTCAGCGGAATCAACAGGCCCAGCGCGGCCCAGCGCCAGCCGCCGTCTTGAATGCCCCGAATAAAGCCCGGCCCGGCCGAGTAGCCGATGCCGAACATAAAGAGCAAGAACAGCAGCTGCTTGGCCGTGTCCGCCACCGGCACATGGAAGAAGTAGCCGATCAAGAGGCCGGCAATCAGCGAGCCGGTGACGGGGCCGAAGCCCACGCCCTTGAACTTGAACTGACCAATCCAGTAACCCAAGCCGATGGCCAGAAAGACCGCCAGCTCGGGATGCTGGGTCAAGTAAGGAGTGAGCCAGTTCATGGGCGCCTCGGGCAGTCAGGATGGGCGCAAAGCTAACCCAAATCCTGACCGGCGGCCATCCCCAAAGACATGGCTCAGGAGAGGCGAACGAAGGCGCTCAGGCGGCGAGCAAGCTCTTCCCGCTCAAGACCTCCAGCACCTTGGTCTGCTCCTTCAGCTGCTCGCTGACGGCGACCAGCTCGCGGCGCATGGTGCCGATCTCATCGTCACCCAGCTTTTTGACCAGCCCGGCCAGCTGCTCCAGCACCTCGGCCTGGCGGTCACCCGCCGAGCGAATGGCGCCGGCGATTTGCGCGAAGGCCGGCTCCAGATCATTGACCGAGCTGTCACCCGTGCTGGCCACCGCCTCCACCCGCCCTTGCAGCTGATCAAGCCGCGCCAGCAACTCGTAGCGGATGGTGTTGAAGGCGGCCTCGAAGCGCTGCTGGCTGTCCTGGCTGCGGGCGATCTCGGCTGCAATGCTTTTGGCCGCGTTGTCGTTGGCTGTGCGGCACTCTTGCAGCAGTGATTGCAGCTGCGCCGAGGCATCGACCAGGCCTTGCATTTGCGACCAGCTGCCGGCCGGGCCAAAGCCTAAGCAATGGCGCAGCCACAGCGAGAGGCGTGCCGTCCAGGGCAGCGGCGCGGCGGCCGCGGCCACCATAGGCGCGAGCGCTGCCACGCCGGCGGCCGGTTCTGCCGCCGCCGCTGATGCAGGCACGGCCGATTCGGCGGGCTGAACCTGCTGCGCTTGCTGACGCAGCTGCAACTCCGCCTCAAAGCGGGCAAAGAAGTCGCCAATGATTTTGTTGGCGGCGGCATCCACCACGCGCGAACCGATCTGCGCGAGCTTGCCGCCAATCTGCACCTCGGCGCAGTAGTCGAGCATGCAGCGGTTCCCGTCCAGCGGCGTGAGCTTGACCTCGGCGCGGCCTTTGCCGAAACCGGCCACGCCGCCCTGTCCTTCGAAGCGCATGGCGTAAGACTGCGGCGCCTGCACATCTTCCATGGTCAGCTGACCCTTGAAGCGTGCCCGCACCGGGCCAACGGCGGCCATCACCACCACTTGCAGCTGTTCGGTCTGGACTAGGCCTGCACCCTCGCCATTGCCCTCACCTTCGCTGACGCTCACGCGTTGCAGCGATTCGCAGCCCGGGATGCAGGCCTGCAGCATGGCGTCGTCGTTCAGCGCCGCCCAGGCTAGCGCCTGCGAGCAAGGCAGCTCGCGTTGATTCTCGATGCGCATGCCTCAGGCCTCCTGCGGCGCCACAGGCACGGCCGCATGGCCATGTTTGGCGGCCAGCACGGCATGCCAGCTGCGCCAGTTTCGGCCCGGGTGGACCTCGCCGCAGCTGCCGCAGGTGCGTTCGGCCTCGGAGCTGGCGTAATACTTCTGATACAGCGGCGGCAGGTCACCCACGATGCTTTGCAGCTGCACCTCGTGTCGCTGGATCAGGCCGCCGCAATGGGCGCAGTACCACTGGAAAGCGTCTTGCACACCTTCGGCGCGCTGGCGTTCAATCACCGTGCACAAGCTGCCCGGCTCGGGGCGCTGGGGTGAGTGCTGCACATGGGCGGGCAGCAGGAAGATATCGCCCTCGCGCAGGTCCACCCGCTCGAACTGGCCGCGGTCCCACAAGATCAGATGCGCATTGCCCTTGAGCTGGTGGAAGAACTCCTCATGCGGATCATCATGAAAGTCGGTGCGGTGATTGGGACCACCGACCACCGTGCAGATGAAGTCGGCGTTCTGCCAGATCTGCTGATTGCCCACCGGCGGCTTGAGCTCGGCGGCGTGATCGGCAATCCACTGGGCAAAGTTGAGGGGGCGTCCGTAACTCAGCATGATGTTGTTCCTTCGCAAGGGCTGGGATTGTGGTTGATAAGATGCGCCCGCCCATGACCAAGAATTCGAGCGCACCGAAAGAAGATTTGTTGCCGTTGCCTGTGCCCTTGCCACTCGCGCGCAAGCCGCATACCCGGCCCGTCAATGTGTCTTTGAAACAGCTGCGAGGCTTTGCCGCCGTGGCGCTTGAGGGCAGCTTCACCCGCGCCGCGCAGCAGCTGTTTTTGAGCCAGTCGGCCCTGTCCTCGCTGATTCGCGGGCTGGAGTCCGAGCTGGGCCTGCGCCTGCTGGACCGCACGACCCGCCGACTTGAGCTGACCGAGGCCGGCCGCGAACTGGTGCCGGCGGTGGAGCGCTTGCTGGCCGACCTGGACCGCGTGGCCGGCGACCTGCGCGATGTGGCCGAACGCAAACGCGGCCATGTGCGCCTGGGCACCACACCGCTGCTGGCCACCAGCCTGATGCCGGAGCTGCTGCGCAGCTTTGTCGAGGCTTACCCCGAGATCGAGCTGAGCCTCTTCGACGCCAGCGCCGATCAGCTGCTGGCCAAGCTGCGCAAGGGTGAGCTGGACCTGGCGCTGGCGACCTTTGACGTTAGCGAACCCGATATCAGCGCCGAGCCCCTGCTGCACGACGCCATGGTGGCCATCTGCACCGCCAACCATGCGCTGGCGCAGGCCAAGGCCTTGCGCTGGGAAGATCTGCTCGACCAGCCCCTGCTGCTGCTGCGCGAAGGCAGCGGCCTGCGCGCCCTGGTGGAGCGCCACTTCGAACCCCTGGGCGGCTGCCCCAAGCCGGCGCTGGAGGTGACGCATATCGCCACCGCCATGGCCATGGCCGCTGCGGGCCTGGGCGTGGCCATCCTGCCGTCCTACGCGCTCAAGGTTTCGGCCCTGGCCAATCTGGTGGGCGTGCCGCTGACCGAGCCGGCCGTGGTGCGCGAGGTCTCGCTGGCGCATCTGCAGCAGCGCTCGCTCTCGCCCGCCGCACTCGGCATGGCCGAGCATCTGCGCCAACATCTGGCCGTGGCTCAGGCAAGGCATCGCGCAAAGTCCCCTGCTACTAAACGCTCAACACGGCGCGTCGCGCCATGATGCTGCGCAGCACGCTGTAGGGCGTGACCAGGGAGGTTTTGGGGTTGTCTGGCGAAGCGGCATTGCGCAGCGTCAGATGCAAATCACCCACGGCGCCTTGCGCCTCGATCTCATGCACATTGCCCTTGATTGTGGGGTCGGCCACCAACTCCACCGAGGTTTCGTCCAGCCCCAAGGTGCACAGGGCCAGGGTGGCGGCCACATTGGCGTTCTTGGGGTAGGTGCGCGCGGCGTCACGCGCCGTGCCACGGAAGAAGACCACCGGCTCGGTGATGCTGGCCAGATCCAGCAATTGCTCAGCCGGCGTATCGCGCCAGGCCAGCGGCGGCTTGCGCGAGCGCAGGCAGACGTGGCTCAAGCCCGCCAGCTTGGCGGCTTGCAAATAGTCCAAACCGGCCAAGGCGCCCGAGGGCAGCAGCAGTTGGCGGCCGGAGTCGCGTGCGGCCTGCTCCAAGCCTTCCAGCAAGTCAGCGTCAGACAGCACGCCCACCGAGACCAGCAACAAATCATGCCCAGCGCGCAGCACGGCCGGGCCGTAGGCCTTGACGGCCCCGTGGCCGGCAGCCTCCACCACCAGGTCGGGCTGCAGGGCCAGCAGCGCGTCCAGCTGAGTCAGCACCGGCACGCCCAGGCCCTCGCCTTCGCTGGCGTGTTGGCATAGCGCGCCCACCAGCTGCACACCTTCGGCACTGCGCGCAATCAGCTCACGCGCGATGACGCGGCCAATTGCGCCCAGGCCGATCAAGGCCACCCGCAGGGGCTGGCCATCCATGTGCTTAGTCGTCATGTTTCATCTCCAATGCTTGTTGCACCACGCGGGCGGCGAGCACGCCGGCCAGATGGGCGCGATAGTCGGCCTCGCCATGCACGTCGCTGGACATCAGCGCCTCGTCCACGCTGAGGCCGCGCAGGGCTTGCGGGCTGAACTCACAGTTCAGCGCCTGCTCGAATTCGGGGAGGCGCAGCACGCCGTTGGCGCTGCCGGTCAGGGCCACGCGCACCGAGCCGTCATCCCACTGCGCCACGGCCACACCCACCAGAGCGAAACGCGAGGCGGCCTGCTCAAACTTGGCGTAAGCAAAGCGGCGCGGCCGGCGCAGCTGCACCCGGCACAGCAGCTCATCGGGCTCCAGCGCGGTGCCGAAGAAGCCGGTGAAAAAGTCGTCCGCAGCGATTTCCCGTCGGTCCGTCGCCAGCGTGGCGTTCAGCGCCAGCATACCGGCGGGCCAGCAGGCGGCGGGGTCGGCATTGGCCAAGGAACCACCCAAGGTGCCCTGGCTGCGCACTTGTTCGTCCGCGATGTGGCTGGCCAAATAGGCCAGGCCGGGGGCGAACTGCTTCAACACCTCATGGCGTGCCAGGCTGGCGTGGCTTTGCATGGCGCCCAGCACCAGCTCACCACGGGCCGGCGCGCTGCAGCCGCGCAGCGCGGCCACATCTTGCAAGTCGATCAGACGTTCGGTCGACATCAGGCCCAGCTTCATCGCGCCGAGCAGGCTTTGCCCACCGGCCAGCAGCTTGCTGTCAACGCCGTCACGCAGCCAGGCTTGCACCTGCTCGACGGAGGCCGCGCGGCAGTATTCAAAGTCCTGCATCGCCGCCCTCCAACCATTCGCATATCGCCGCGACGATGCCTTCGTAGCCGGTGCAGCGGCAGATATTGCCGGCCAGGGCGCGGCGCACCGCGTCCGGCTCGGGCGGCACGCCCTCGGCCTTCATGGCGCTGGCGCGCATCAACATGCCCGGCGTGCAAAAGCCGCATTGCAAAGCATGGTGACGCGAGAAGGCCAATTGCAGCGCGTGCCATTCACCCGGAGAGGCCATGCCTTCGATGGTTTGCACCTCGGCGCCTTCGGCTTGAACGGCCAGCACATTGCAGCTCTTCACTGCGCGGCCATTGAGCAAGACCGTGCACGCCCCGCATTGCGCGGTGTCGCAACCCTGATGGGTGCCGGTCAGGCCCAAGGGCCCGCGCAGCGCCTCCATCAACAAGGTGGCATTGCGCAGCGGCTGGATCAGGCAGGTCTGCCCGTTGACACGCAGCTCCATGATGCTCAGCCCAGCTTCAGGCCGCTCAGGGCGAACTGTTCGCGGATCAGGGCCTTCTCGGCCTCGGTCAGCTGCAGCAAGGGGCGGCGCACCTGGCCACCGGCCTGGCCCAGCAACTCCAGCCAGTACTTGCTGTGCGCCTGCGGCTTGCCCTTGGGCTTGCTGGCCTTGAAGGCTTGGCGGGCGGGCTCTAGGCTGTCGCGCACCACGCGGGCCTCGGCGAACTTGCCCTCAAACGCCAGGCGGGTGTAGTCGTTGATGCGCTGATCCACCGCGGTTTGCAGCAGCAGCGGAGGCGTGGAGCACAGATACAGGCGCCAGCCCAGCTCTTCGATATTGTCCAGCCACTCTTCTTCGGAGGCGGTGCTGACCTGAATCTTGTCGCCGACCAAACGGCTCAACTCGACGTACATCTCGCGCGGCACGCTGTACTTGATGGCGACGATATTGGGCAGCTCGGCGATGCGGGCGCACAGCTCGGGGCTCATCAAGTAGCCGCAGTCCGGGTGGTTCCACATGGCGATGCCGATGTCGAGCTGTTCGCTGATGTAGCGGTAGTACTCGTAAATCGTCTCGTCCGTGTCGGCGCCGAAATGCAGCACCGGGCTGTGCACCACGATCCAGTCGGCGCCGCAGTCTTGCGCGTGGCGGCCGAGTTCCAGCACCGTGTCCAGATTGGTGTCTGAGCAAGACATCACCGTGCGCGAACCATGCGCCTTGGCCACTTCCGCGGCCAGCGTGAAGCTGCGCTTGCGCTCGTCCAGCGACATCGAGAAAAACTCACCCTGCTTGCCGCTGACGAACAGGCCGCCCAGCTTGAGCGTGCCGGTCCAGTGCGCCACATTGGCGCGGAATGCGGCTTCGTCCATCGAGCCATCGGCCTTGAACGGGGTCAGCATGGCGGCCCAAACGCCGGTGAAATGGGCCTTGGCGTAGGCCTTGGCGTCTTGTTTGCTGTAGTCCATCTTGGTTTCCTTCAACTTGTCATTCAGTGAAATCAGACCGCGCCGACCTGGCGCATGGCACGCCACAAATTGGCGGCACTCAGGGGAAAGTCGAGTTGCTGCACGCCCAGTGGGCGCAGGGCGTCGTGTGCGGCGTTCAAAAGCGCGGCGGGCAGGCCGATGCAACCGGCCTCGCCCACGCCCTTGGCGCCAAGTTCATTGGCAGCGCTGCGCGTAGGCAGGCTTTCCAGCGTGACCGTGGGCATGTCTTCGGCGCGCGGCAAGGCGTAGTCCATCAGCGAGCCGGTCAGCAACTGGCCGTTGTCGTCATAGACCAAGCGCTCCATCAGCGCCTGGCCCAGGCCTTGGGCCAGGCCGCCAATCAGCTGGCCATGCACCATCTCAGGCGAGACCAACACGCCGGCGTCGTCCACCCAGACCAGCTCGGTGAGCTTGCTGATGCCGGTGGCGCGCTCGATCTTCATTTCCACCATCACGCAGCCGGAAGCCCAGGCTTCTTCGGCGGTTTGGTGGAAGAGCTCCACCGTGCAGGGCAAGGCCGCACCATCTTGCAAGCGCTGCTGCAAAGCCTGCGCGGCCTTGAGTACGGCCGAGCCACCGATGGCGGTGCTGCGGCTGGCCAGGGCACCGATGCCGGGCGGGCAAAGCGCCGTGTCGCCATGGCGCACTTCAATGTGATGCGTAGGGCAGCCTAGGGCTTGCGCGAGGATGAGGGCGTAGGCGGTTTCGCGCCCCTGGCCTTGGGCGGTGGCGCCGGTGGCCAGCAGATAGCGGCCATCGGCCAAGGCCGTCAGGCGGGCGCTTTCGCCGCCTTGGCCGCAGGGCTCCACGTAGAGGCCGATGCCGATGCCGGTGAGGAACTCATCATCCGGCTTGCTGCGGCTCGCCTGCTGCGCGGCGCGCCGGGCCTCGTAATCGAACAAGCAAGCGGCGCGTTGCAAGAGTGCGGGCAGATCGCAACGGTCCAGCCACACCTCGCTGGCCAGGCGGCGCGGCAACTCAGCGGCCGACCAGACATTGGCCAGGCGCAGGGCCAGTGGGTCGATGCCACGCTCATGCGCGGCGGCGTCCACCAGGCGTTCCATCAAGATGCAAGCCTCGGGGCGACCGGCACCGCGGTAGATGCCCACGGCGGCGGCATGGCTCAGGCGACCTTCGCCCTGCACCTGCCAGTTGTCCATGCGGTAAGGGCCGGGCAGGATGCGGCAGGTATTGCGCAGCGGCGCGGCGGCACTGAAAGGCAGCCAGTGGCCCAGGGCGAATTGCAGCTGGGCGTCCAGGGCCTGCATCTGGCCTTGTGGGTCGACCCACAGGCGGCCCTGCAGGCGCGAGGCGCGGCCATGGGTGCCGGCCAGCAAATCCTCGCCGCGCGAGGCCAGCCAGCGCAGCGGGCGCTGCACGCGGCGCGCCGCCAAGGCCAGCATCAAATCTTCGGCAAAGACCGAGGCCTTGCCGCCGAAGGCGCCGCCCACATCGGTGGCGATCACCTGCACCTGCTCCGGGCTCAAGCCCAGCGCAAGGGCAATGTCTTCCCGCGCCCGGCTGGGCGTTTGGGTGGACAAATGAGCTTTGAGGCTTTGCTGCGCCTCGTTCCACTGCATCAGCGCCGCGCGTGGCTCCAGCGGCGAAGCGGCCACGCGGGGCAACTCGACGGCGGCCTCGGCCGTGCAGGCGCCCGGCGGCAGCGCGCCCACTTTGACTTCGCTGTGCAGGGCGCGGTTGCCTGGCACGGCGGCGTACAGCGCGTCGGCGCCGGTGGCGAAGTCCGCCGTGGGGCTCAGGTCTTGATAGTCAATCCACACCAGCTCGGCGGCCGCCTGCGCTTCGTGCAGGGTTTCGGCCAACACCAAGGCCACCGGCGCACCCACGGCCAATACGCGGTCGGTGGGCACCAATTCGGCCTGGGGCAAATGCATCCCGGGCAGCAAGCCATTCACCCGCGGCTGCTGGAGCCCGGCGAAGTCTGCCGGCCCCAGCACGGCCAGCACGCCGGGCTGAGCCTGTGCATCCAGCAGCTGAACCTCGCTGATGCGGGCATGGGCGTAGGGGCTGCGCACAAACACGGCATGCGCCAGGCCCGGCACCGCCTGGTTCGCGACAAAGCCGCCTTGACCGCGCAGCAGCCGGGCGTCTTCGCTGCGCAGCAGATCGGGCTGCTGCCGGCCTGAGAGTGAGTGTGAATTGCTTGCCATGGGGGCCATTGGACCCAGGACTTCAATTCGATGCAAACGCATTATTCGAATGAATTATGCGACTTACTCAATGAATTGATCACTCGCCGCAGAGAGTGCCAACATCAAGCTGCAAGGCATAGGCCATGCGCCATGCGGCGCATGCACCCTGCCCTGCTCGTCACTCGCAGGTCACCTTGCCGCCGAACAATGGCGCCCAAACGCAGACGGTTCTGCGCACAAGGAATGCTTCAAATGAAAACGACGCGATTGACGTTGCGCACCCTGGCCGCTGCGGCCGCCCTGTCTTGTGGCTTGACAGCCTTGCCGGCCATGGCCGACACCAACAGCCTGATCGGCTGGGCCATGATGCCCGCCAACACCTTTGCCGATGGCCCGACCACCGGCCAGTTCGCCTCCGGCGCCGGTGGCAACCCGCTGCCCCTGATCAACAAGCAATCGGTGCAAGGCTTCTCCGCCGTGTTGAATGGCCCGGTGGCCGGCACTTATCTGTACATGCCCGATAACGGCTTTGGCACCCAAGGCAACTCGGCCGATGCTTTGCTGCGCATGTACGCCCTGCGGCCCGACTTCAAGACGGTGAACGGCGGCAGCGGCAGCATCTCGGCTGTGGACTACAACAGCGGCGCCCAGCTCGCCGGCTTCACCAAGCCCAGCCAGATCACCCTGGCCGACCCGGACCGCAAGCTCGGCTTCAAGATCCAGGCCGACTACAGCAACTACTACAACAAGGCCACCAACCCAGCAGTGGACGCCAGCATCCGCGCTGGCCGCTTGCTGACCGGCGCTGACTTCGACATCGAAGCCGTGCGCAAGGACAAGAACGGCAATCTGTGGTTCGGCGAAGAGTTCGGCCCCTTCCTGGTGAAGACCGATGCCAGCGGCAAGGTCTTGCGCAGCGAAGTCGGCATGGACGGCGTGAAGTCGCCGCAGAACCCCTACCTGAACGGCGGCACGCCCACGCTGGGCGGCTCACGCGGTTTCGAGGGCATGGCCATCAATCCGAACGGCGACAAGCTCTACACCTTGCTGGAAGGCAGCGTCACCGGCGACGCGCCGAACAGCCTGCGCATCAACGCCTTCAGCGTTGACCAAGAGGCATACACCGGCGAGCGCTGGAAGTACAAGCTCGACGCGGCCGGCACCAATATCGGCGACATGACCGCGCTGAACGATCACGAGTTCATCATCATCGAACGCAATAACGCCACAGCCACCGGCGGCGGCACACCGTTCAAGAAGATCTTCCGCATCGACCTGAACAAGGTGGACGCCGATGGCTATGTCAGCAAGTCCGAGGTGGTGGACCTGATGAATATCGCCGACCCGCATGATCTGAATGGCGACGGCAAGACCAGCTTCACCTTCCCCTACGTGACCATCGAAAGCGTGCTGGTGCTCGACGCCAACACCTTGCTGGTCGCCAATGACAACAATTACCCCGGCACCGGTGGCCGCGACGCCGGCTCTGACAAGACCGAGTTCCTGATGATCCACCTGGCCAACCCCGTGCCCGAACCGAGCACCTACGCCTTGCTGCTGGCCGGCCTGGGCGTTGTTGCCGCCACGGCGCGCCGTCGTCGCCAGGGCTAAAACTTCCCTGCGCTGTGAGTGAGCCGGCCTGAGCCGCCGGCCACCTCGCCCGCCCTTGCGCCCGAACAGGCAGCTGTTCGGGCGTTGTCGTTTCTGGCCCTCGCGCAGGCAGCCACAGTGCCGTGCCGCTGAGATTGGCCGCTGCGCCCAAGCCGGCAAATTCGCATCGGCGCCACACTCTCACAAATTTGGATGCACACAAAGTCACATGTATACATAGAATTTCTTATCAATACACAAGGAGAAGCCGTGCAAAGTCCCTCCACTCAAGGTGTCATCCAGCGGGCCGCCTGCTTTTCCGCATGCCTGGCCGCCCTGTGCAGCAGCCCCGCCATCGGCCAGACGACGGCCAATGCCGCCGGCACCAGTGCGCTGACGGTCTACGGCTTTCTGAAGGTCAACGTCGAGCAGGTCGGCGCCAGCGGCATGAGCGGGCCGCTGCGGCGCTTGTCCAATAACCAGTCGGTGCTGGGCTTTCGCGCCGTGGAGGCCTTGGGCGATGGCTTGCAAGCCTGGGCGCAGATTGAAAGCAATGTGAAAGTCGACACCGGTGATGGCCCCTGGGGTGGCCGCAACACCGGCATTGGCCTGCGCGGCTCGGCGGGCGAGATTTTGTTGGGCCAGTGGGAAACACCGCTGCGCTTTGTCTCGGTCTATGCCATCGACCCTTTCACCGCCAGCGTCTTTGCATCCAACAGCATTCTGGGCAATGGCTTTGCTACCGCCGCCAACGGCGTCTCGCCCGCCTCCTTCGACCGCCGCCAGCCCAATCTGATTCAATGGTCAAGCCCGGTGCTGCAAGGCGTGTCGGCACGCATTGCTTACGCCGTGCCGGAAGAAAAGACCGCCAGCACCTCGCCCGATCTGCTCTCAACGCTGCTGAGCTACCAGGCCGGCCCGCTCTACCTGGCCTGGGGCCATGAACGCCACCGCGACTATTTGCGCGCCGGCAGCCTGGACACAGCCGACCGCTTGGCCGCGGCCTACAGCTTCGGCCCCACGCGCTTGCGCGCCACCTGGGAACAGCTGCGCTACCAGCCCGGCCCAGGCACCCAGCTCAAACGCAATGCCTGGCAAGTGGCGGTGACGCACAACATCGGCAGCGGCCAGCTGCGCGCCAGTTGGGTGCAGGGCGAGGCCTCCACCGGCAATGCCAGCAAGGGCCTTGGCAGCATCGGCGCACCGGGCACCGACAGCGCCGCGCATCAGATCGCCCTGGGCTATGGCCACACGCTGTCGGCTCGCACCGAGCTGTGGGGTGGCTGGACGCGCCTGAGCAACGGCGCCAACAGCAGCTACAACCTGTCGGCCAACGGCATCCCCAACCTCAAGCCCGGCCAAGATCCCTATGCCTGGGGCCTAGGCATGACGCATAAGTTCTGAGCAAAGCACGCCGAGCCTGAACGGCGCCTGTTGAAGGCGCCGCTCAAGCCCAGGTTCAGGCCTGCGACTTGGCGCGGCCGGCTGGCTTGGCCGGGGCGCTAGCGGGCGCTTTGGCGACCTTCTTCACTGCGGCCTTGGCAGCGGGCTGGGGCTTGGCGGCTGGCGCGCGTGGTTTGGCGGCCGCTTTGGTCGCCGCTTTGGTCGTCGATTTCGTCGCCGCTTTAGTAGCCGGTGTGCTGGGCGCCTTCGCCGCAGGCGCCCCCTTGGCACCGGCTTGCTGCGTTTTCAATAGGTCCAGCACATTGATGCTCAAGCGCGCCGTGTGGTTGCGCATGGCCTCATAGGAGGCTTCGGCGTCCGAGGCCAGGATGGCTTTCAGAATCGCCTGATGCTCGTCATTGGACACCGGCAGGCGCCGCTCCACATGGGTCTGCGCGGCGCGGAAAGGCGCCAGCCGCTCGCGCAGATTGCTCAACATCGCGGCCAGGCTGCGGTTCTGCGCGCCGGCACAAATCAATTGATGGAACTGGTGGTTGAGCTGCAAATAGCCCGCCTCATCACCGCGCGCCACGCAGTCTTCGCTCTGCTGCTGCACCATTTGCAGCTGCTTTTTCTGCACCGCGCTCATGCGCTCGGCACTGATGCGGCAGCACAGCGCGTCCAGCTCGACCATGGCCTCCAGCATGTCGGACAAATCATCCAGCCCGATGCTGCGGACGATGCCGCCCTTGCGCGGCTGCAGGTCAATCAGCCCGCGCGCATGCAGCTCGCGCAAGGCCTCGCGGATCGGCGTGCGTGAGACCTGGAAGCGCTCGGCCAGCACCAGCTCCTCCAGTTTCAGGCCAGGCGCGAGTCGGCCACTGACGATGTCTTCGGTGAGGCTGCGGCAGATGGCGGATGAAGCATTACCCATGACTGGTCCAGACGGGGAGTAGTGGCGCGGTGGATTCTAGCGAAGGCGGCGGCGCTGCACGCCGCCTCAACACCTTTGCATACTTATTCTATTTCATGTATACATACGGCATTGCAGAAATTCATCTGCAAACATCGCCGCTTCCCTTAACCCCCTGCGCAAACTTTGGAGTTCCCCATGGCTGGCAAACTGCGTCATATCGCCATTTCCGTTCCTGATCCCTGGGCCGTGGCCCCCTTCTACGAACAATCCTTCGGCATGAAGAAGGTCGGCGAGACCGACTCTTCGCTCGCCCGCGGCGTCTACCTGAGCGATGGCGTGATCTGCCTGGCCTTGCTCAACTTCAAGAACGACGCCCACGCCGGCCCGCTCGGCCGCGAGCATGTGGGCCTGCACCACATCGGCTTCTGGGTCGACGACATTGCCGAATCCCGCAAGGACTGCGAAGCCGCCGGCGGCAAATACTTCCTCGGTGAAGTGCCGGTCAAGGGCAATAGCTTTTACGAGGTCAAGTACTTCGACCCCAACGGCGTGATGATCGACATGACCGACCGCGGCTGGGGCGGCGCCGCCAAAGACGTGGTCGGCGTCAGCAACGAGGCCCCGGCCTTGCGCCACCCCGACTTGAAGGCAAACCGCGAAGGGCTCTGAGGCGGGTAGGCAAACAAGCAGGCAGCGCAGCGAAACACAACACTGCTGCGCTGCTGCAGGTCAACGCACAGGACGCGCCACGGAAGTCAATCTCGCCAAGTTTCTTTCCGTCGAATGGGATGAGCTATATGCTTTTGGCCCGTACTCCATCCGAGAGAGTAACTGCCAGTCCTTGCAGTTGAGCTGGCTCTCGTGCCAGATGACGCTGCCCTCCTCGATCGACGAACATGAATACTTCCTGGTCTTCCGGCACAAGTCGAAGGTCGTCCACACCGAGCATCATTGGCGCAGGAACGGCGACTTCACAGGCAACCAGAGGCCTCAACCTGTCCTTCGCTCCAGCGCAACGTTCCGCATCAAACTTGTGTCCAACCGTGCCCCGCCCGGGCAAGAGTGGTTCCAGCTAGAGTATGTGCAAGACGAGCCTCGCCGCGCCGAGTGAGGCCTAACAACTGGTTCAACCGGACCCGCTACGGCCAGCGCCGTAAGCCCGGCCTGGGCCGGTTTCAAAAAGGACTTCATTCAAAATGGCCACAAAGTCTGTTCAGTCGCTGATCGAAGACATCCGACTTATCAGTGAGACAAATCACGAGATCGTTGAAGCCGTGCGCGCCTTGGTCAAGAAGACATTCAAGTCCACGTCCGAAGAGGTCAAGTACGGAGGAATCCTGTTCTCTTCAGGAGTGCAGTTCTGCGGTGTGTTCGCCTACAAGGAACATGTATCCGTCGAATTCGGAGCGGGCGCCAAGATCACTGATGAATTTGGTTTTCTTGAAGGGTCAGGCAAAGGTCGCCGTCACTTGAAGATCAGGTCCATTGCAGAAGTCAAGAACAAGAAACTTGCAGAGTACCTTTTGCTTGCGCACAAGGCAGCAAGTGAGGTCTAGCCAGTCGTTCGAATGGACCTCCGCCAGCCGGCCGCGCTACGCTGCCTGTATATTTTTTGCTCCGCGCGGCCTGTTGGCTCCGGTCCCTCAGCTTCAACCTTAGGCGTCGCAATTGCAGCCCGTGATACCTCCTCAGGTCATTGAACAGGCATTGCCGATGGCGCTGATATGCCTAGTCAGCGTCGGGTTCCTGGTCCTGGAGCGGTTACGCCCGGGTCGAACACTTCCACACGTTAGAGGCTGGTATCTCCGAGCCGTGTGCATGAATGTCATGCAGGTTGCCCTTATTGGAGCGGGCGGGATCGTTTGGAACCGCTACTTCCGAGAGCACGCCTTATTGCAACTCGGACACTGGTCGAACCCAGTCCTCGAAGGCTTCTTCTACTGGTTCGTTGGCACATTCATCTTCTACTGGTGGCATCGGCTCAGGCACGCCAAAGGCTTTTGGCTGATCTTTCATCAGATCCACCATAGCCCTAGCCGCATTGAGGTGCTCACCTCGTTCTACAAGCATCCGCTTGAGATAGCGGCCGACTCGATCATCGCGGGCTTCTTCATATATTGCGTCTTTGGTGGATCGGCGCTTGCAGGCGCATGGACATCCTTCTTCGGAGCGGCCGGTGAATACTTTTACCACTCCAACATCCGCACGCCACAGTGGCTGGGCTGGTTCATCCAGAGGCCGGAGCACCATTCAGTTCATCACCAAGTTGGAGTACACAACTACAACTTTGGCGATCTGACCATCTGGGACAGAATGTTCGGCACCTTCAAAGAAGCGCCAGAGTTTGCAGATCGATGCGGATTCCCTGGCTCATCCGAAACGCGACTGGCCGCGATGCTGGCGTTCAAGGACGTCTATGACTACCGCGCCCGCGATACCTAACCGGTCGCTGGAGCGGACCTCCGCCATCTGGCCGCGCTACGCTCGGCAGCTGATCTTCGCTCCGCGAGGCCAGCTGGTTCTGTACCCTCAGCTTCAGCGTTATGCATCACGGAAGGCAGCCAAGTGACCTACATCACCTTGACACCTAACAGCATCCTGTCTGAACACATCTGCTGCGCCTTCTCCGACAAAAAGTGCACGGAGGGCTACGAGCTCAAGAAGCAATGGTTGGCACGTGAGTTTGAGAACGGCTACGTCTTCCGTCGCTTGGATGAACGCGCGAAAGTCTTCATCGAATACGGCCCTGCCGAGAGTGCTTGGGTTCCCGTTTCCGCCCCCGGGTACACGATGCTCGGCTGCTTCTGGGTGTCTGGCCAGTACAAGGGGCAGGGGCACGGAAAGGCGCTGTTGCAAGAGGCGATCCTCGATGCAAAGAAGAACAAGAAGCTGGGCCTCATTGCTGTAGCGGGAACGAAGAAGTTCCACTTCATGAGCGATACCAAATGGCTGCTCGGGCAGGGGTTCGAGGTCGTCGACACAACGCCCGCAGGGTTTAGCCTGCTATCGCTCTCTTTCGCGAACCCCAAGCACCTGCCTCAATTCAATGAATCTGCCCGCAGCGGTCAATGCCCTCATAAACAAGGACTGGTGGCTTACTACTCGACCCGTTGCCCCTATTCGGAATACCACGTGAACACCTCGCTACCCGAAACGGCAAAGAAGCGAGGATTACCGCTGAAGATAGTCAAGCTGGAAACTTTAGAGCAGGCTCAGTCTTCCCCTACGCCCGCAACAATTTTCAGTCTCTTCATCGACGGAAAATTCGTGACCACCGACCTTAGCGTGTGCATGGACAGTAGGTTCGACAAGATTGTTTGAAGCAATCGATGCATAACCATTCGATCAAGCCGCCGCACTCCGGCCTTCGGCTTCCGTGCGCGGTTAACCTCAAACGGTAAGCCCCTGGGGCCAGAGGAAAAGCAATGATTCGTTTTTTACTTCTACTTTCCGGATTGGCTGTTTCGGGCGCCTCGCACGCAGTCGACTCGTGTGCAGTTCAAGCCACTCGCCTGATGTCGCAGGGTAAGCTCTCCGAGCTTTCGTCTATGTTTACAGCGCCAGGTGAGGATGTCGCTCGTGGCCTCGTGCAGTTGGCAAGTTATGTCGGTCCTATCGAGGCGGTGTTGCCGCTTTCCCGTCAAACTGATGGCACCTACATTCGGAAATCCGTTGCAGTTGCTTCGCTTCCTTCAAATCACAAGTTTGACGGTAGTTGGGCGGTCGCAACTACTGGAAGTGGGGAACGCTATGAGTTCCAAGCCTCCTCCGAGCTCGGTTCATCCTGCAGGCTGTTTGCATTGCACGTTAGCAAGCTCTCCAAGTGAATAGTTTTCTTCAGGCGGAGAATTGGCATAAGCCATCGCTCAACTGGACCCGCAACGGCATGCCACCTTCGGGCCGGTTAACTCGAACCTTAGCCATCGCAGATGCAAGTCCTATTTCGCAAGAATGCCAGCCGTCTTTGCAATACTCGATCCAAATGAAGCCGATCCATCTGCGACCGATCCTCTGTCTAGCTGTGGCGGCCCTTGCCGGATGCCAAGCAGCTCCACCTGTGAGTCCTGTGGGGTATGACCTTGTCTATCCGTTCTACGCTTCGAGAGAGGATGCTCGGGCGGTTGCGGCAGGTCAATTCGGCGCAGTGCCGGTAGCGATGCCGGTTGAATCCGACATTGAGTTAGTGGGGTCTGTCTCGTGCAAGTCGGATATCGCGGAGGTGCGGTCACGCGCTGGGCGGACAGGCTGGATTCCAATTGATGCTCTCCCGCGCAGACTTCAGGGCCTGTCCGCTTGCGCCACAGAGACGGCGCAGCCTCAACGTTAGTCCGGATGAAAACGTCAGGCACCGCCGGGTACTCTGGAACGCCGCTCTTCAAGAAGCTCGGCATCAAAGAGGCACATCGCGTACTGCCTCTTGACGTTCCGACTGAGTACGAAAGCCTGCTGGCCCCACTCCCACCGGGCGTGGTGTTTGTTGCCCAAGCCGATTCAACGGTCGATATCGCTCACGCCTTTGTGACCCAAAGAGAAGACCTTGCAAAGATGCTGAGCCACTTGCGCAAGAAGCTGAAACCCGATGCAGCGCTATGGATCTCTTGGCCGAAGAAGTCAGCCAAGGTTCCAACCACGATCACAGAGGACACCATCCGCGAGTTGGCCTTGCCGCTTGGGTTCGTCGATATCAAGGTCTGTGCCGTCACGGAGGTTTGGTCAGGGCTGAAGTTGGTGCTTCGTAAGGAGCTTCGCTGAGAATGCGGCCCAAGCCTGCGCTTGAGTAGGCCGCCGCCCGCTCAGCTTCAACGCTGTTCGCCCACCTCCCCCTTCGCCGCTCACAAATGCCAATGCAAGTCGAACATCGCATCACCGTGGCCGCTTCACCTGAAACGATCTTTCATATCTATCAGGACGTGCAGAACTGGCACACCTGGGATCCGGACACGAAGCAAGCCAGTCTGGAGGGCCCATTCGCGGTGGGCAGCAGGGGTCGACTGACGCCGACGAAGGGCAACACGGTACCGATGCTGCTGACACAGGTGGTGCCAGGTCGCTGTTTCACAGTTGAGTCAAAGATTCCGCTGTTTCGTATGCTCTTCGAACACGAGTTGATTCAACTGCCAGACGCCACTGATGTGGTCCACAGAGTCACGTTCTCCGGGCTGCTGTCTGTCGTGCTGGGGCCCATGCTTTCACGGCAATTGAACACTGGGCTTCCAGTCACACTTGCTCGGCTCAAGGCCTTGGCAGAAGAGCGACACGCGGTCTAAGCCTTCTCTGAAGCGGTACGCCAACAGCCCGGCACCACGCCAGGAGCCTTCGGGACGCAGTGCATTTATACCGACCAAGGACATTCTTCAGACTGCCGCCGCTCACTAAGCTCGCGGCCTTAGATCGCATCATTCATCGTCAAGGCTGCTCACCCAAAAGCTCGTTAAGCTCCGCCTACAGTCCACGATGCTTGCAACCCAGCCCTGACGGTGAACGCAATGACGACAACACCCGCGAACCCGCAGCCAAACCTAGCTCTGCGCATCCTCCGCTCACCGCCAGCGCGCGTCCTGTTGCTCGGGTTCATCTTGGTGTTGTTCATGACGCTCAACACCGATGTGATGACCAGCTACGCAGGAGAGCCAGTCAAAGCGGTTCGACACATCATCGCCTTGGCCATTGCCGGCTTCGCCGTGTATGTGGGCTACGGCTACTTCATTGAGAAGCGCACCCTAACGGAACTCGGCTTGCCGGGCATGGGGCGGCAATTTGGCATCGGCCTGCTCATCGGTGCCGGCTTGTACGCGGCCTGCGAAATGATCCTGATGGCTTTAGGCATCTACCGCATCGTGGGCTTGAATCCCTGGAGCTATATGGTTCCGGCGATTGCCATGGCACTCAGTTCGAGCGTCTACGAGGAGCTGTTGTTCCGGGGTGTGCTGTTCGGCGCGGTCGAACAATGGTTTGGTAGTTGGGCGGCCCTTGTGGTGTCTTCACTCATCTTCGGCCTGACCCACTTGATCAACCCGCAGGGCACGATTGAGGGCGCGCTATTCATCGCCGTCGAGGCCGGAACCTTGCTGGCGACGGCCTATATGCTGACGCGCCGGCTGTGGGTGAGCATCGGCTTTCATATGGCGTGGAACTACACGCAGTCGGCCATCTTCTCGGGCATCGTCTCCGGCAACGACGCACAACAGGGTCTGATCAGATCCACCGTGAACGGCCCCAACTGGCTGACCGGCGGCAACTTCGGCCTTGAGTCCTCGGTGCTTGCGCTGCTGCTGTGCACCTCGACCGGCATCGTGATGTTGGTCATGGCGGTCAAGCGCGGCAAGATCGTGCCCCCTATTTGGAAACGCCCGGATCGGCCTATTGCCACTCGCAATGCGGCTTAAGGCCGCCGCACTCGGCTCAATTTCAAGCTTCGCCCTCACAGGAGACTTCATTGCTTCGTTCCTTCACTCTCGTGCTTGCCTGCGCCGCATTGAGCGGCTTGCCCGCCCTGGCCTCCCAGCAATGCGAAGGCCCGCCCAAGCGAGATGCCGCTGATTTCTCGGCCATCGGCGACGGTTCACAGGTCGTCGACAAACGCACCCAGCTGATCTGGATGCGCTGCATCGAGGATCAAAGCTGGAACGGTTCGACCTGCGTTGCCAATGATCCAGACGCGGTCAACCCGGGCCCGAGACTGAGCTATCAGCAAGCGAAGACGCTCGCCAAGAGCAAGTCCACCAGCGAGGAACGCTGGCGAATTCCCACGCGGAAAGAGCTGCTCTCGCTGCGGGAGCCGAATTGCTACAACCCCTCGCTCAACTTGGCGGTGTTTCCAAGCAAACCCGCGTGGAGCTCCGACGGTGCGTTCTGGACCTCCACCCCGGAAGCCAAGGGCGTCTCGCTCGTATCTGCCATTGGCACCAGTGACGCGTGGGCCACCACGGACGACGAGAACACAAACCATGTTCGACTCGTTCGCACGGCAGCAAGTTCAAGCAAGAAATAGAAGCGCGGCGCGATGGCCCACGCAGTCCTCATCAGCCTCGCTCTGCTCGCACTTTCTGTGCTCTTGGTGGGGCTGCTGTCAGCCGCCCGGCAACTCGCTTTTGTCTGGCGCGCGAAACGCGTTCCGGGCCGCGTCGTCAGCGAATGGCGCTACCGCCGTTACGGCCGTTCAATGCGCTACTACCGCATTGAGTTCACGCTTGCGACAGGCCAGCTCGTGGATCTGCGCAGCGCTGTTGCCATTGCTTCAAGCTCCCCGCCGGCGCTAGAACAAGTTGTGCCAGTGCTTTTAGTCGAGCAAGCGGGACAAGGTCCGAAGGCGAAGATTGGCACTTGGCCTGAGCTGTGGCTTTCTTCATGCCTCTTGCTTGCGCTGGGCAGCATCGGGCTCTTGTCGGTGACGTTCGCGGCTGGGTTTTTCGTCATCATGCCGGCATAAGATCACGCCGCCACTCATTAGTTGGACAACCGGCGCCATGGTGAAAATCGATCTGAAGAAGAGCCCGGAGCTCAAGCAGCTTTACCAAGCATCGGCCAAGGCCATCGTTGAGCTTGATGTCCCTGCGTTCAACTACCTCATGGTCGACGGTCAGGGCGACCCGAATGCTTCGCCAGGCTATGCGCAAGCGGTGGAGGCTCTGTTCACCGTGTCCTACACCGCGAAGTTCATGCTCAAGAAGGGGCCACAAGCCATTGACTATGCGGTCATGCCACTTGAAGGGCTTTGGTGGGCCGATGACATGGCGGCGTTCAGCACAAACGATCGAGCCCGCTGGGAGTGGACCATGATGATCATGCAGCCCGAGTTCGTCACCAAGGACGTGCTTGCAGAGGCCATGGAACAAGTGCGCCAGAAGAAAGCCCTGCCGGCCATCGAGCGCCTGCGAGTTGCCCGCTTCACCGAAGGCGTTTGCGCGCAATTGCTGCACATCGGCCCCTTCACGGAGGAAGGCCCCAGCATCGAACGGCTGCATGCCTACATCGATGAACGTTCGGGCCGAAGTGGCAAACACCATGAGATCTACCTGAGCGATATTCGTCGCGCAGACCCGAAGAATTGGAAAACAATCATTCGGCAGCCGATGCTACAAAGTGGGCCAAAGCGCCCTGTGTAGCGGGCATAACATCAGCCTGATGCTCAGCCATAGAGCGCACAGAAACAACGAGCCACACTAAGCACCAAGGAGTTTTCAGATGTCCGAGCAAACCGTGCGCCTTCACCGGGTACTGCGCGCCAAGCCCGAGAAGGTCTACCGCGCCTTCCTCGAAGCCGGCGCCATGGCCAAATGGCTGCCGCCTTACGGCTTCACCTGCACGGTGCACCACATGGATGCGCGCGTGGGCGGCACATTCCGGATGTCCTTCCAGAATTTCTCAAACGGCAGCGGGCACGCCTTTGGCGGCGAGTATTTGGAACTGGTGCCGCACGAACGGATCCGGTACACCGACAAATTTGACGACCCGAACATGCCTGGCGTCATGGAGGTGCTGGTCACGCTCAAGCCCGTGATGTGCGGCACCGAACTGAGCATCGCGCAGAGTGGCATCCCGGCCATGATCCCGCTGGAGATGTGCTACCTCGGCTGGCAGGAGTCTTTGGCGCAGCTGGCAAGCCTGGTGGAGCCTGAGATTCCGGGCTGAGCACTGCAGGGCCTTGCCGGCATGGCGGGCAGGCAGGCAGACCGTCCACTCAGCATTCCTTTGTCTTCGCTTCGCATGCCCGCAACAACGCCGCCATCACAACACCATCAGACCCTGCTGCGCATCGTCGCCCAATCCAATTGGCTGATGCCCGCCTTGATGGCGGCGCGCGGACTCGGGCTTGAATCCTGGTGCATCGGTGCGGGGGCGATCAGAAATTTGGTCTGGGATGACTTGCATGGCTACCAAAATCCCTCGGCCCTCGCCGATATCGACTTAGCCTTCTTCGACCCAGAGGCCGCCCCTGGCCTGGACCAAGAACTGCAAGGCCAGCTACAGCTGGAGCTTGCGCCGGGCCTGCCCTGGGAGGTGACCAACCAAGCCTTCGTCCACACCTGGTTCGAGGCCTATTTTGGCCATGCCGTCGAGCCGCTGAATTCGCTGGAAGACGCGATCGCGACGTGGCCAGAGTTCGCCACATCAGTCGGCGTCAGCCTGGACGCTGATGACCAAATTCAAATCATCGCGCCGCACGGCCTGGATGATTTGTTCGCGATGCGCGTGCAACGCAATCCCAGGCGCGTGAGCCTGGAGACCTATCGCGCCAGGGTGCAGGAAAAGCGCTACAAGGAGCGCTGGCCGCGAGTCACTGTCCTAGCATTGTGAGGATGCAGGCTCATCATGCATTCAAGCGGCTTGCCAATGCCTTGGCACTCACCCAAGTGGACCGCGACTTTGGGCTGCCGATACTATCGGGTGTCTGTGATGGCTAGGACGCGTCGCGTCGCTAGCCCCGCGCTCATCGCGGCGCGGTCACGCTCGGCCTGCCATGCCCCTCAGGAGTCGCCATGAAGCTGCACCGGAACTACATCGTCGCGTCGATCATTCTGATCATGATCGTGGGGTCCCTGGCCTTGGTGCGTTATCTCGGCAACCCCGCGCCGCTGGCATTTTGCACGCCAGCGGCGGGCGTGATCACATTCTTTGCGCTGCTCACCGACAGGCGCAGTGGATTGGCCGGCGCGGCCGGGGATTACAACGAGCGCCTGCGCCAGGCCATCGCCGCTGCCGTGATTGTTCAGTACCTCGTGCTGGTCGGCCTGGTGGCCTTTTTTATCAACAGCGTCGAGAAGCTGCCGCCGATCACCGAGACCATGCTCAGCAGTTTCACCACCGTGACCAGCGTGGTGGTGGCCTTTTATTTCGGCGCCTCGGCCTTTGTTGATTCAAAAGCCAAGGCGAAAGCTGATGCAGACAAGCCTTGAGGCCCTCGTGCTCAGCCACCCTCTCTTTCAGACCATACCCTCATGAACACACGCCCGAAACCCAGTGCCGTCGTCTTCGCCAAAGATGTTGAAGCCATGACGCGCTTCTACCGCGAAGTGGTGGCGATGAGGGAAGTGCACCGCGACGCCGCCCATGTGGTGCTGGACGAAGCGGGCTTTCAGCTCGTCATTCACGGCATCCCCCAATCCATTGCCGAGAGCTTCACGATCAGCCAGCCGCCTGAGATCAGGGACCAAACCCCCATCAAGATCTGCCTGCCGGTCACCAGCCTTGCAGAAGCACGCGCGAAGGCCGCGGCGCTCGGCGGCCAGCTGGGGCCAGCCGCGCAGGAATGGACGGCGCGGGGTTTCAGGGCCTGCGACGGCTTCGACCCCGAAGGCAATGTGTTCCAGCTGCGTGAACCTGCGGCCTAAATCCGCATTCAAACGGATTCCACTGATTCATCGATTACGCTCGCTAAGCCATCATGTCCAAGCCCCAAGTCCTCAAGCTCGACAACACCAGCGCCCCGGCCGATACGAAGGCTGAAGAGTATTACCTCGCGCCCGAGAAGCTGATTGCCGGCAACCCCAAGCAAACGGTGTGGCTGCAGTACACCGACCCGAGCCGGCAATTCATGGCCGGAATTTGGCGCAGCGAGCCGGGCAAATGGCGGGTCAGCTACACCGAGGAAGAGTACTGCCACATGCTCGAAGGCGTGAGCGTGATCAGCAGCGATGAGGGCCACAGCGTCACCGTCAAGGCGGGCGATAGCTTTGTGATGCCGCGCGGATTTGTGGGCAGCTGGGAGGTGATTGAGACCTCCTGCAAGCGCTTTGTGATTTATGAGGCCAGCGCTTGAATGAATTGGCCTGCGTGGCCTGCGTAGCCGGTATGACCGGCCCTGGCATTTGCCTTGCCCTAGCGGGTCATTTCCGGCACCGGCGTGGGCAAAGGCTGGCCCGCAAAGAAGGCGTCGAGATTAGCTGTTAGGCCAGCCATCTGCGCGCGCTGCGCGTCGGGTGAGCGGCCCGAGATGTGCGGGCTCAGCAGCACCTGATCCAGGGTGAGCAGGGCCTCGGGCACCTGCGGTTCGCCTTCCAGCACATCGAGTCCGGCACCGGCGATTTCGCCGGCACGCAAGGCCTCGATCAAATCCCCCGTGTGCAGCACACTCCCGCGCGCCACATTGACCACAAAGCCCTGGGGCCCGAGCGCGCGCAGCACAGTGCGATTGACCAGATGGCGCGTGGCGGCGCCGCCCGGGCAGGCCAGAACCAGGAAGTCGGACTCAGCGGCCAGGCTTTGCACATCAGCAAAGTGGCGGTACGGCAGTTCAGGCCGAGGTTGACGGCTGTGATAGCCGATCTGCATATCAAAGGCCGCTGCGCGGCGGGCGATTTGTTGGCCGATATTGCCGATGCCGACCAGGCCCAAGCGGCCACGGTTGAGCGTGGGCCGCTCAGCCCGGCTTTGCTCCCACAGGCCCGCCTTGACGGCCCGGTCCAGCGGCGCCAGGCCGCGCGCCAGGGCCAACATCAAGGCCAGGGCGTGGTCGGCCACGGTGGCGTTGTTGACGCCCGGCGCATGCGTCACGGCCAGGCCCAGGGCCTTGGCTGCGGCCAGATCAATGGACTCATAGCCTGCGCCAAAGGAGCACACCAGGCCCAAGCCCGGCAGCGCGCGCATCTGCGCCCCGCTCAAGCCGGTGCTGCCATTGGTCAGCACGGCAGGCGTGTGGCGCTGCGCCAATTCTTCCCAGCGCGCGCTGCTGAGGCCCTTGGGCTCATAGCTGAGTTCGTACTGCTCGGCCAGGCGCTGCACAAAGGCCGGCGGCAGCGGAATCAAGACCAGAAGATGAGGACGCAGAGGCGGGGTTGACGCGGTCATGGCTTGGCGCTCCGGGGTGAACAAACAGTGCATCCGAGGACTTACCCTGGATCACTTGTTATGTATACATGATGGTGATATTGTATGCACATAGCTTAGCAAACACCTCGCTGGCTGCAGTCAAATGACAAAGGAATCCCTGTGACCTGGTACGCCCTTGCTTCCTATGACAACGGCCACGGCCCACGCCCGGCCCTGGTGCTGAATGACCGGCTTTTTGATGCCACCGTGGTGGCCCAAGCCAGCGGCCTCAGTGAGGCGCCTGAACTCAAGCCTTTTCTGACTGGCACGCAAGCCGCCATTGCGGACTGGCCCCAAAGCGCCCCCGCCATTGCCGCGCTGGCCGCCAAGGCACTGAGCTTGGCCGCCAGCGGCGAGATCAAGCCCCTGGCGGAGCAGAGCTATCGCCTGTGCACCCCTTACCGGCCCGGCCGCATCTTCGGTGCCGCTTCCAATTACGCCGAGCACGCCAAAGAGATGGGCACCAAGCTGGCCCCGCGCAGCGAAAGCGCGCCCTATGTCTTCATGAAGGCCGATACCAGCGTGGTGGCCACTGAGGAAGATGTGGTCAAGCCCGCCAATACCGAGAAGCTGGACTGGGAGGTTGAGCTGGGCGTGGTGATCGGCAAGGAATGCCGTCATGTCAGCGTCGAGCAGGCCTATGAGGTCATCGCCGGCTACACCGTCTTCAACGACATCAGCGCCCGCGATTTGAACCGCCGCAGCGACTTCCCCTTCACCCACGACTGGTTCCGCGGCAAGAGCTTCGACACCTTCGGTCCCATGGGTCCCTGGCTGGTGCCGCGAGAATGCATCGCCGAGCCGCAGAAGCTGCGCATGCGGCTGACCGTGAACGAGGAGACCATGCAAGACGACAGCACCGAGGGGATGATTTTCAATATCGCAGAGCAGATCGCCTACCTCTCCTCGATGCTGACGCTCAAGCCCGGCGACTTGATCGCCACCGGCACCCCCACCGGCGTGGGCATGGCGCGCGGCCGCTTTCTGCAGGCCGGCGATGTGATGCAGGCCAGCATTGACCAGATCGGCAGCATCCGCAACCGGGTGGTAGCGGGCTGATCCAACCCTCGTTTCAGGAGCTTATCGACCATGGCCAAGATTCTCTGGCGCCGCCTCGCGGCCACCGCTGCCGTGTTTTGTGCGGCCTTGGGCGGCAATGCCGCGCATGCCCTGGACAAGGTCAAGTTCAACCTCGCCTGGCTGCCGCAAGGCAGCACCGGCGGGGTGCTGGTAGCCGCCGCCAAGGGCTTTTACGCCGAGGCCGGCCTGGAGGTGCAAACCCAGCGCGGCTACGGCGGCCAGCGCACGGTCAATGAGATTGACCAGGGCTTGTTCGAGTTCGGCTACGGCGACCCGATCAGCGTGATGCTCAACCGCGCCAACGGCGGCAAGACGGTGATGGTGGGCGCCATCAACACCCAGTGGCCGGGCGCACTTTGCTATGTGCCGGGCAAGCTCAGCAAGACGCCTAAGCTGGCTGACATCAAAGGCATGAGCGTGGGCGGCGGCGCTTCTTCGCCGCTGCAAAACCTGGTGCCCGCCTGGCTGCAGGCCAACGGCCTGCCCGCCACGCACCTCAAGCTCTTGCGCCTGGACCCGGCGGTCATCAACCCCAGCTTTCTGGAAGGCAAGGTTGACCTGGCCGAATGCTGGGAAGGTGCCAACAAGCCCTTGCTGGAAGCCCTGGTGCGGCGCGAAGGCAAGCAACTCGCCGCCCTGCGTTACCGTGATTTCAATCTGAACATCTACGGCAACGGCATCGTCACCAGCGAGCAGTTGGTGCAGAGCAACCCGGATCTGGTCAAGCGCTTCGTCACGGCCACTTACCGAGGCTACGACTACATGCGCAAGAACCCCGAGGAGGCCGTCGACTTGATCGCCGCCAGCAACAAGCTGATCGCCAAACCGATCTTGTTGCAGCAGATCAAAGAGACGCTGGAGATCATCAGCGACCCCGCGGCCGACAACGCGAAGCTCGGCTACATCCGCGCCGACCGCATGCACGCCACCATCGAATTCTCCAAAAAGGCCTTCAACGTCACCGCCGCCGTGCGTGGCGGCGAGGTCTACACCAACCGCTTCATCGTCGACTGAGTCGGCGCCCCGCAGGAGCAGCAATGAACACAATCGAGAAGATCAAACCGCGCAAGCTCGGGCACCTGGTGTTGATGGTGCGGAACATCCACAAGTCCGTGCACTTCTACACCGAGATCCTGGGCCTGGAGGTGTCTGACTGGATCAGCGACCAGATGGTCTTTTTGCGCGCCGGCAGCGATCACCATGATCTGGCGCTGGCACAGATCCCCGCCGGCTCGGCCGGCATGAACGAAGCGCCGCGCTATGACCGGCCCGGCATGGAGCATTTCTCCTACCTGGTCGATGACCTGGCCGAGATGGAACGCGCCGTGAAGGTGCTGCAAGCCCATGGCGTGGAGATCGTGCGCGGCATCGGCAAGCATGGCCCGGGCGAGAACCTGTTCCTGGTCTTCAAAGACCCGGACGGCAATAACGTCGAGCTGTATTGCGAGATGACCCAAATCAGCCCCAGCCAGCCCTACGAGGCCAAGGTGTGGGAGCGCAATATCGACTCCTTCGACCAATGGCGCTTCGCCCGCTTCGTGGTGCCGCCGCCGGCCGCCGTGGTCGCCGCCAAGCAAGGCGCCAGCGCCGATAGCAAGAAAAAGGACGGCGAGTGAGATGAAGCGCGCACTCGAGTCCTTGATCTTCTGGGGCCTGCTGGCCGCGTTCTGGGAATACGGCGTCAGCGCCCTGGGCGTGCGTCGCTACTTGCTACCGCCGCTGTCGGCCGTGCTGGCCGCCGGCTGGGAGGCCAGGCAGATGCTGCTGGCCGAGACCTGGGTCACCATGGTCGAGGTGCTGCTGGGCTTCAGCCTGGCGGTGGTGGGTGGCATCTTGCTGGGCGTGTTGATTCACCTCAGCGCGCTGGCCCGCCGCACGCTCTACCCACTGATCACGGCGCTGCAAAGCATGCCCAAGATCGCACTGGCGCCGCTGATGATCGTCTGGTTCGGCTACGGCCTGGGCTCCAAGGTGGCGGCGACGTTTCTGTTCGCCTTCTTCCCGGTGGTGGTGGCCACGCTGGGCGGCATGTCGAATGTGCCCATCCATCTGGATGAGCATTTCCATGCCCTCGGCGCCTCGCGCTGGGACCGCTTCTGGCGCTTGCAAATGCCCTCAGCCCTGCCCGCTTTTGTTGACGGCATCAAGATCGCCATGCCGCTGGCCGTGATCGGCGCCATCGTGGGTGAGTTCATCGGCGCCGAAGCGGGCCTGGGCCATCTGATCACCCTGGCCACGGCCAATGCCCAAACTGATTTGATGTTCGCCGCCATTCTGGTGATCACCGCGCTGTCGGTGTTCCTCTACGGCATGGTCGAGCGGCTGGCGCGCGCCGTCTGGTGGCGCGGCATTTCCTACTGAACGCTTCAACACAGGGTTGTCATGTCCAAGGATTCGTCAAGTGCGGTCATAGAAGTCCGCCAGGTACTCAAGACCTTTGCCGGCAAGCACGAGGTCAAGGCGTTGGAAGCGGTGGACCTCAGCATCGGCGCGCATGAGTTCGTCTCCATCCTCGGCCCCAGCGGCTGCGGCAAGAGCACTTTGCTGCGCATCGTCGCCGGCCTAACGCCTTACCAAGGCGGCACGGTAGCCGTCAACGGCCGCGCAGTGCAAGGGCCCAGCCCGGAGATCGGCGTGGTGTTCCAAAGCAGCAATATGCTGCCCTGGCTCACGGTTCAAGACAATATGGCGCTGGGCGCCAAGTTGCGCAAAGTGCCGGAGTCGGTGTGGGCGCCCAAGCTGGCCCAGCTGATCGGCATGCTGGGGCTCAAGGGCTTTGAGCAGAACCACCCCCACCAGCTTTCCGGCGGCATGCGCCAGCGCGCGGCCATCGGCCAGATCCTGGCCCTGGACCCCGAAATCCTGCTGATGGACGAGCCCTTCGGCGCGCTGGATGCGCTGACCCGCGACCGCCTTAACGTCGAGCTGCTGCGCATCTGGCAAGAGCAGCGCCAGACCGTGCTGCTGGTGACGCATTCGATCGCCGAGGCGGTGTTTCTGTCGGACCGGGTGCTGGTGATGTCGGGCCGGCCCGGGCGCGTGGTGAAGGAGTTGACCATCGACCTGCCACGCCCGCGCCGCCCCGAGTCGATCAAAGAGAACCCCCGCTACGGCGAGTACATCGCCGAGCTGTCCAGCCTGATGGGGGTCTTCAAAGATGATCACTGAGGGCCTCTCCGCGGCCGAGCTGCTGCGCCGCATCGGCCCGCGCTGGGCCGAGGACATCAATGCCCACCGCGACGCCGTCGTGCGCTGCTACACCCCGCTGCTGGCGGCCCGGCCGCTGCCCGGCCTGCAGATTGAGCGCGCCATCGCTTACGGCCCACACCCGCGCCAGGTGATGGATGTGTACCTGCCGCCTGATCTGTCGTCTGACGCGAGCACTGCGTTGCGGCCCATCGTGGTCTTCGTGCATGGCGGCGCCTTTGTGCGCGGGCAGATGAATAGCAATGAGCAGGTCTACGGCAATGTGCTGCGCTTCTTCGCCCGCCATGGTTTTGTGGGCGTCAATGTGGAATACCGCCTGGCCCCCGAAGCACCCTTTCCCGGCGGCGCCGAAGACGTGGCCGCAGCGCTGCGCCAGGTGCATGCACTGGCCGCGGACTGGCAGGCCGACCCGCAGCGCCTCTTGCTGATCGGCCATTCCGCCGGCGGATCGCATGTGGCCAGCCTGCTGTGTGACCCGCGCCTGCAAGGCCAACGCCCGCCGGTGGCCGCGGCCGTGCTAATCAGCGCCCGCCTGCGCGCCGACACCCGGGCCGACAACCCCAATGCCCACGGCGTGCGCGCCTATTTCGGCGAGGACGCGGCCACGCTGGAGGCGCAGTCGCCCGTCAGCCATGCGGCACGCCTGGATGTGCCCACGCTGCTGGCCGTGGCGGAGTTCGAGAACCCCTGGCTGGACGTCTACGCCGCCGAGTTCTGCCACCGCGTGGGCCAGGCGCATGGCCGCATCCCGCCGCTGATTTGCGTGCCCGCGCACAACCACACCTCCATCGTTGCCCACATCGACAGCGGCAGCGATGACGAGCGCTTTGGCCAGCAATTGCTGGACTTTGCCCGCCGGCTCTCACCGGCGCAGCCCAGGCCGTCCTAGCGACGTCTTGCGCGCCAAGAAAGGCGCGCGGCGCTGAGTGGCTAGGGCCACTGCAGCCGCCCCCACACATCCCACCACTCTCAGGAGTCACTATGGTCACCACCGGCTTGACCGGCGCGTTTGCGCCTGTCGTTACCCCATTCGCTGCCGACGGCAGCCCCGACACCACCCGCTTCATCGCCCATGCGCGCTGGCTGGTCGCCCAAGGCGCAGGCCTGGCACCCTTCGGCACCAATAGCGAGGCCAATTCCCTGACCCTGGCCGAGCGCCGCGCGCTGCTGGAGGCCTTGGTGGCCGCTGGCATTCCGCCCGCCAAGCTCTTGCCCGGCACCGGCGCCTGCTCGGCCGGCGAGGCCGCCGAACTCAGCCGCCATGCGGTGGAGCTCGGTTGCGCCGGCGTGTTGATGCTGCCGCCCTTCTTCTACAAAGGCATCAGCGACGAGGGGCTCTACGCCTGGTATGCCGATGTGATTGCGCGCGTGGGCGACGCGCGCCTGAAGGTTTATCTGTATCACATCCCCGCGCTGAGCGGCGTGCCCATCACCCATGGCGTGATCGCCCGCTTGCTGAAGGACTTCCCCGGCACCGTGGTCGGCATCAAGGACAGCTCGGGCGATTGGGACAATCTGGCCGCCATGCTGGAACGCTTCCCGGAGCTGGAAATCTTCCCGGCCTCCGAAAGCTTCATCTCCCGCACCCGGCCGCTGGGCGCACGCGGCTGCATCTCCGCCACGGTCAATATCAACCCGGCCCGCATCAGCCAGCTGGTACAGGCCTGGAGCAGCGCCGAAGGCCCCGCCCTGCAAGCGGAAGTGGACCAGCTGCGCAAGATCGTGCAAGGCTTCCCGATGATTGCGGCACTCAAGGAAGTGATCGCCAAAGACTTGGACGACCCGGCCTGGCAACGCGTGCGCCCGCCGCTGACGGGTCTCAGCGCCGAACAGTCCAGCGCCCTGCATGCGGCGCTGCAGGCGATTGACTTCAAGCTGGCATGAGCACGCCCACCATGTCCACCGAGCAAGGACAAGCCCAGGCCGAGCCGCTGGCGCCGCTGGGCGCCTACCCAATGCTGCGCCGCCATGGCGACTGGCTGTTTGTCTCCGGCATGAGCGCCCGCCAGGCCGACGGCAGCTGCGCCGGCGTCACACGCTCGGGCGATGGCGAGTTGCAAATTGACGTGGCCCTGCAAACCCGCGTCGTGATCGAGAAGATTCGCGCTGCCCTGCTCAGCCAGGGCGCTAGCTTGCGGGACTGCGTCAGCCTGACGTGCTACCTCACCGATATGCGCGACTTCGCCGCCTACAACGCCGCTTATGCCGAGTTCTTCGACGCCCGCAGCGGCCCGGCCCGCACGACCGTGGCCGTGCACCAGTTGCCGCACCCGCATATGCGCGTTGAGATCACCGCCACTGCTTGCTTGGGAGCTGCGCTATGAATCAGACGACAAGCCGCCCTACCTTGAATGACGATGCCTGGGACCTGCTGCTGCGCCAGGCACGCAGCCAGAACCGCTGGCTGGACAAGCCGGTGGCGCCGACTCTGCTTACGCAGCTCTACGAGCTGATGAAGATGGGCCCGACCAGCATGAATTGCTCGCCCGCACGGCTGGTGTTTGTGTGCAGCGAGCCAGCGCGTGCGCGCCTGCTGCCCCTGCTCTCCCCCGGCAATGTGGACAAGACCCGCAGCGCGCCGGTGACGGTGCTGATCGGCACGGCGCAGCGCTTTCAGGCGCGCCTGCCCCAGCTCTTTCCCCACCGCCCCGAGGCCCGCAATATGTTTGATGCCGATGCGGATCTGACCGCCAGCACCGCGCAACGCAATGCCACCTTGCAAGGCGCCTACCTGATGCTGGCAGCGCGCGGCCTGGGACTGGATGTGGGGCCCATGTCGGGCTTCAACGCGGCGGCGGTGAGCGCCGAATTCTTCGCCAAGCAAGCCGCTTTTGCCGACGAAGACGTGACGGTGAACTTCATCTGCAATCTGGGTTACGGCGACCCCGCCGGCGTGTTCGAACGCCTGCCGCGCCTCAACTTCGCCGAAGCCTGCCAGGTGTTGTGATGGAACTCGCCCTCTATCTTGCAATGGGTGCCGGCGCCGGCGTACTGGCTGGGCTGCTGGGCGTGGGCGGCGGCATCGTCATCGTGCCACTCTTGCTGCTGGTGTTTCCCACCCTGCCCTGGGGCGGCGCGCAGGGGGCCAGTGCGGCGCATCTGGCGCACTTGGCGCTGGGCACATCTTTGGCCAGCATCGTGTTCACCTCGATTTCCAGCGTGCGCGCTCACCATCTGCGGGGCGCCGTCGACTGGGCGCTGGTGCGGCGCATGGCACCGGGTTTGCTGCTGGGTACCTTGGCCGGCACCGTGGTGGCGAGCCGCTTGTCCACCCCGGCGCTGAAGGCGGTGTTCGTCGCCTTCAGCCTCTACGTGGGTGTGCAAATGCTGCTGAACGCACGCCCCAAGGCCAGCCGTGAGCTGCCCGGGCCAGCCGGCCTGCATGCGGCCGGCGGTGCCATCGGCGTGTTTTCCAGCTTGGTGGGCATAGGCGGCGGCTCGGTCGCCGTGCCCTTCATGAGCTGGTGCTCGGTGCCCATCCACCGCGCCATCGCCACCTCGGCAGCGCTGGGCTTTCCGATCGCCCTGGCGGGCAGCGCGGGCTACATCCTCAACGGCCTGCATGCGGCGCAGCAGGGTCAGGTCTTGCCTCCGTTCAGCCTGGGCTACGTCTACCTGCCCGCGCTGCTGGGCCTGGCGGGTGCCAGCGTGCTGACCGCGCCGCTGGGCGCCAAGCTGGCGCATGCCTTGCCGGTGGCGCGGCTCAAGCAGGTGTTCGCCCTGCTGCTGCTGGGCCTGGGCCTGCGCATGCTGTGGAGCTTGCTGGCCTGAGCGCCAGCGGGCGCGGCAGCAGCGGCGGCAACTACTGCTGCTGCGCCACGTACTTACCCTGAGGCAGATTTGGCAACAGCCGCGCGGGAGCGCGGCCATCGGTCTGCGCAGGATTACCGGAAAGCGGCCACTTCACGCTGTGCGTCCCCGCTCGGCCGGGCTCCAGCGCTTCAGGCCGACGCTTCCACACATAAACATGAACTATGCTCATGTATGCATATATTGCACTTCGGATACAAATACAAATCCATCCATGACCTCTTCTGACCTCCCCCTGACTGCCAAGCTAGGCCGCCACAGCGTGGCCTTCCGGCTGTGGGCCGCCGTGGCGGCCACCATCCTGGCCTTGTTGGCCTCGACCGGTTTTTCCGCCCTGCGCAGCGCTCAGCTGCAAGCCGCCTCGGACGAAGCCACCGCGCTGATGGACGCCAAGCAGGCGGCCGCTAACCGCTGGCTCACGCTGACCGCCGCCAATGTGGTGCGCATCCAGGCCAGCGCAGCCAGCAGCGAGCCCGCGCTGGAGGCTTTGTTCAAAGACGAGATCGCCAGCGTCACGGCCGAAGTGATCGAGGTCAAAAAGAGCATCGACGCGATGCCGCTGAATGAGCAAGACCGCCGCCTGCTGGCCGAGGTGGCCGCCACGCGCAAGACCATGCTGGACTCACTGGCCAAGCTGCGCGCCCTCAAGCGCACGGATGCGGATGCGGCGCGGCAGGAGATGACGGAGGGCTTCAGCCCCGCCGTGGCCGTGTACATGAAGTCGCTGCGCGCATTTGCCGAACAGCAGGCCAGCGCCAAGCGTGAAACGCAAGCCGTTGAAGCCGCGCAGCACAAAACCATGACCCGCCTGGTGTGGCTGTTTGTGGCGCTGAATGTGCTGGCCTTGGTGGGCGGCGCGCTGGTCTTGATTCGTTCCATCCAGCGCCCCCTGGCGCAGGCCATGGCGGTGGCCGAGCAGATTGCCGGCGGCAACCTGAGCGCGCGGGCGCAGTCGCGGCGGCGTGACGAGTTCGGCCTCTTGCTGGGCGCGATGGACCGCATGGTGCTGCAGTTACGCGGCGTAGTGGGCGAGGTCAAGCAAGGCATCGAATCGGTGGCCACCGCCTCCAGCCAGATTGCGACCGGCAACCATGACTTGAGCGCCCGCACCGAGCAGACGGCCTCCAATCTGCAGCAAACCGCCAGCTCAATGGAAGAGCTGACCGCCACCGTCGGCCACTCCGCCGACACGGCGCGCGCGGCCAATCAGCTCGCCACATCGGCGGTGGCAGCGGCCACGCGTGGCGGCGAGGTGGTGGCGCAGGTGGAGGGCAATATGAGCCAGATCACCGAGAGCTCGCGCAAGATCGGCGACATCATCGGCGTGATCGACAGCATCGCCTTCCAGACCAATATCCTGGCCCTGAATGCGGCCGTGGAAGCGGCCCGCGCTGGCGAGCAGGGGCGTGGCTTTGCGGTGGTGGCCTCCGAAGTTCGGGCGCTGGCCCAGCGCAGTGCGGGCGCGGCGCGTGAGATCAAGGCACTGATCGGCGTCTCGGTGGAGCGGGTCGAAACCGGCGCGCAGTTGGTGGCGCAAACCGGGGCGGCGATGCAAGACATCGTCGGCAGCGTGCGCAGTGTCAACGACTTGATTGCGGAGATCGCCGCGGGCGCGCTGGAGCAGCGCGACGGCATTTCGCAGGTCAACGGTGCGGTCACGCAGCTGGATCAGATGACGCAGCAGAACGCGGCGCTGGTGGAGGAATCAGCGGCCGCTGCGCAATCGCTGCGGGAGCAGGCCCAGCGCCTGGCCGAAGCCATCGGGGTGTTCAGGGCCGAGCACTAAGGCGCCGGGGCCGGGCAGCGCTCAGCCCGGCATGGGCATGCCGTCCAGGCCCTTGACTTCTTGCATCGAGAAGCTGGTGCGCATCATCTTCACGCCCGGCAGGCGGCGCAGCTTGGTTTGCATCAGCTGCGAATAACTGTCCAGGTCTTGGGACACCACCACCAGCACAAAGTCCTCGGGGCCGGAGACGCCGTGGCACATCACCACCTCGGGGATGTCGCGCACCGCGCGCTCGAATTCCAGCGAGTGGTCTTCGTTCTGGCTGTCGATGCTGATGGTCACGAAAGCCATCACGCCGTAACCCAAAGCACGGCGATCCAAGCGGGCCTGATAACCCACGATCAAGCCGGCATCTTCCAGGCGTTTGACCCGCCGCCAGCAGGGCGATTGCGACATGCCCACCAGCGCAGCCAACTCGCCGGTGGTGAGGCGTGCGTTGTCTTGTAGGGCTTTGAGCAACTGCCGATCGGTCGCGTCGATCTCGATTTGCATAAGTAAATCCGTTTTTCAAATGTTTGCGGGTTGAATTTACCCCAAATCGCGGTGGGTAGGGTTAGCAAGGTAACAAATGCGTCACACAGAACATAGAGTGACCTCTGTGTATACATATACACGTGACCATATACAGACAGAAGTCCCCAAAATGAGTTCCCACCCTCCGATCGAAACGCAAGCCCTGGCACTGAGCGAGGCGCATTGCCTGGCGCTGGACGCCCAAGACCCGCTGGCCGCGCGCCGCGCCCTGTTCACCATCCCAGAGGGTGTGATCTATCTGGACGGCAATTCGCTGGGCGCCATGCCCGCCGCGGTGCCGGCCCGCATGAAGCAGGCCATTGAGCAGGAATGGGCCGTTGGCCTGATCCGCAGCTGGAACGATGCCGACTGGTACCCCGCCCCGCAGCGGGTGGGTGCGCGCATCTCCAGCCTGATTGGCGCACAAGGCAATGAAGTGATCGTGGCCGATTCCACCTCGGTGAATCTGTTCAAGTTGCTGGTCGCCGCCCTGCGCATGCGCCCCGGCCGCAAGATCATCTTGGGCGAGAACGGCAACTTCCCCACCGACGCCTATGTGGCCTCCGGCGTGGCCGAGCTGACCGGCGCCCAGCACCGCGCCGTGGCGCCCGCCGATGTGATGACCGCCCTGAACGACGACGTGGCCGTGCTGACGCTGACCCATGTCAACTACAAGAGCGGCCAGGTCTATGACATGGCAGCCATCACCCGCCGTGCGCATGAAGTAGGCGCCCTGGTGATCTGGGATCTGGCCCACACGGCCGGCGCCATGCCTTGCGATCTGAACGGCTGCGAGGCGGACTTCGCAGTCGGCTGCGGCTACAAATACCTCAACGGCGGCCCCGGCGCCCCCTCCTTCGCCTTTGTGGCCAGCCGCCACCAAGAGGCCCTGCGTCAGCCCATCACCGGCTGGCACGGCCACGCCAAGCCTTTCGAGTTCACCCAGACCTATGTGCCAGCGCCCGGCATCGACCGCATGCTGGTCGGCACCGCGCCGCAGATGGGCTTGTTCGCGCTGGAAGCGGCGCTGACCGTGTTCGACGGCGTTGACATGCAGCAGCTGCGCGCCAAGAGCCTGTCGCTGACCTCGCTGTTCATCCGCCTGGTCGATCAGGAACTGGCCGGCTACGGCTTCGGCCTGGCCACGCCGCGTGAAGACGCGCTGCGCGGCAGCCAGGTTTCGCTGACGCATGAACAGGGCTACGCCATCGTGCAGGCCTTGATCGCACGCGGCGTGATCGGCGACTTCCGCGCCCCCGACATCCTGCGCTTCGGTTTCGCCGCGCTCTACCTCAGCCATGCCGATGTCTGGCAGGCGGTCGCGATTCTGAAAGACGTGATGGCCAGCGGCATTTGGTCCAGCCCCGAGTTCATGGCCAAGAAGGCCGTGACCTGAGGCCCGCTGCTGCGCCCGCCCGCCCGCGCAGCCGCTTGCTTTCGCTTGCTTTCACTCCCCCCTTTTCCCTAGTCCACTACCGCTCCCCCGGCAGCCCCCACGTTCCCATCCTTCCAAGGAGATTCCCCGTGCGAGAGAACCTGTCCAAGCTTTGCAAACCCCTGACTCTGACCGTTGCTGCGCTGATGGCCTGCACGCCAGCACTGGCACAAGTCACTTTGAGCGGCTATTTCGATGTCAATTTGGAGCTCGCCAAGTCCGGCGGCAAGACCGTCAAGGGCATGAGCTCGGGCGGGATGAACACATCACGGCTCCAGTTCAAGGCCCATGAAGACTTGGGGCAGGGCCTGAGCGTCACGGGCGTGCATGAACTGGCCTTCAAGGCGGACAGCGGTCAAATGGGATCGCCGCGTCACACCTACATCCAGCTGGCGTCCAAGCAATGGGGCGAACTCAGCGCCGGCCGTCGCGACACCCCCACCGCCGAGATGTATGGCTACATCGACCCCACGTTCAACGCTGACTACAGCCCGATCAGCAACACCGTCGTGTACTACGCGCCCTGGCGCGAAAGCAACGGTGTGTTCTACACCAGCCCCCGAGTCGCCAATGTGCAGGCACGCGTGGCTATGACGGCTGGCCGCGAAGATGGCAGCAAGGACGCGAAGGTGCAAAGCGCCGCGCTGGACTACTACGGCAACGATTTCTACCTGATGGCCGGCGTGGACCAGCAGCATCGCCGCACCCTGTCCGACTCCAAGCAGTTTGGTAAGTCCACCGACATCTACGTCGGCGGCGTGCTGACCCTGGGCAACCTGGATCTGACGGCGCTGTACCACCGCTACAGCGGCTATTACGCCTACCCGCCCTACGCCGATTTCAATGCCAAAGGCACGGATCTGCAACTGGGCCTGCGCTACGAGATCAACCCGACTCACCGGATCTTCGCCAGCGTGGTGCACAAGGACGACAAGGATGAAACCGCGCTGTCCGATGCCACCAGCTGGACATTGGGCTATCTGTACGGCTTCTCCAAGCGCACTGACCTGTACACCGTCTATGGCTCGGTCAAGCATGCACGCGCCTCAGAGATGCGCTTCCCGGTCAGCTTCAACCATGCCTCGCCCCTTTCCAACGAAAACCCCAGCGGCCTGCAAATCGGCCTGCGCCACAAGTTCTGAGCCTGAGGGAAACATAATATGAAACTTGCACTGACTGCACTTCTGATCGCCACCGGCCTGAACCAGCTGGCCGCGGCACAAACCATCACCCCGCCGGCACCCGGCGCGGCGCGCTTGCCGGTCAAAGAAGACCGGGAAGAACCCAAAGCCATTGCGGGCCAGCCGGCTCGCCCCGATGCGGCCAGCTTCGGCCTGGACCCGGTCACCGGCGTCTACAAACACCCGGCCGAAACGCCCAGCATTGGCGGCACCCACCCCTTCAAAGGCAGCCTCGACCATCTGGACCTGAACCAGTACCAGCTCAACACCAAGGTCGAAGGCCAGCACCCCGAGATGCTGGGCAGCCCATACCACTCTTGGCAGACCACGGTGGACATGAACGGCCACCGTTACATGGTGGTGCATGAGAAGTCCTTCTACAAAGTGTTCGACATCACCGACCCCCGCAAGGTCGAGTTGATCGCCAACAAGAAGTGGGGCTGGGGCAGCAGCGAGCATCCCTTCGGGCCGCTGACGATCCAGTACAACGAGAAGCTCAAGAAGAACATCGCCGTGCAGTGCTACGAAGTCACCCGCTTCGGCATTCTGAGCAATAAGTACGACCCGGCTGACCAGGCCAAGGTCGATGTGATCCGCAAGCAGCCGCTGCTGCGCGGCTTCCGCGTCTTCGAGGTGGACAGCCCCGATCCGGCGCAATGGAAGAAGATCTCCGAGTTGCCGCTAGACGCCTACAGCTCACCCGACAAGTACCCGCAACAAGGTTCGGGCTGCGGTGATGTGCCGGTGTATTGGGGTGGCAAGTACCTGTTCGTGTCGGGCGCACCGGACGACACCTTCGCCAACCAGGAGTACGCCAACTTCCTCTACAACCAGGCCCAGATGGCATTTGACTTGTCCGACCCGCACAACCCCAAGCGCCTGAGCACTTGGTGGGTGCCCGGCTCGCGCCTGGGTGAGGAAGAGGAATACAAGAAGAACCCGCGCGTCGGCAAGAAGACTTCATGGATGGGCGCGCGCATGCCCCTGTTCATTCCCAAAGACCCCGAGAAGGGCGGCAAGTACGGCTATGCGGCCATGGGCGGCATGGGCCTGCACGTGATCGACGTGTCGGACCCGGCCAAGATGAAGCGTGTTGGTAAGCTGGACATGCCCGTCAGCCAAGCCGGCACCGAAGGCGACAACATCGACGTCACCAAGGTCGAGAAGACCGGCGTCATCTACTATAGCGGCTACCCCCTCAACGAAGACTGCTACGAGCCCTACAAGGACATCTACGCCGTCGACGTGAAGGACCCGACTCAGCCCAAGGTCTTGGCCACCCTGCCCCGCCCCACACCACCCAAGGGCGCACCGTTCACCGACTACTGCCAGCGCCGCGGCAGCTTCGGGCCTAAGCGCAGTGGCTATTGGCATCAGCCCGGCACGCCGAGCGACAAGTACCTGATCTACGCGTTCTACAACGCTGGTGCGCAGATCTTCGACGTCAGCAACCCCGCCAAGCCCAAGATCGCCGGCTACTTTGTGCCGCCCACAGTGGACCCCAAGGTGAACCAGCACTTCGGTGACCAGACTCACGGCGTCTTCATTGAATGGGACCGCAACATCATCTGGGTCTTCACCAATCACGGCGGCTACGCGGTGTCCAGCTCCTTGCTGGGCGCACCGAAGTTCGACCTGAAGAAGTGATCTGAAGCAACTCGCCTGCCTCCGGAATGCGCCGACCCATGAAACGCCCGCTGCTTGCCTGCTTGCTGTGCGCCATTGCTGCCCTGTCCAGCCCCAAAGAGTTGTCGGCACAAGAGCCGCCAGCCTGGGCCAGACATTGCATCTATTGCCACAGCCTGGAGGAGGCGCAGGCCGGGCCGGCCTTCCGGGAGATTGCCGCGCGTTACCGCGGCATTCGGGACCCCGCTCTGGCAGCGAAGCAGCTCAAGAAAAGCATTCTCGAAGGCAGCAGCGGGCGCTGGGGTGTCGCCCGCATGCCGGCCAATGTGCAGATCAGCGAGGCCGAGGCCGAGCTGATCGCCCAGTGGCTCCTCTCATTGTCCACACCCTGAGCCAACCTAACGCACGGCTCCCACTCACGGAGATTTTTCACTGATGCAAAAGAAGATGAACGCCATTGCTTGCGCTGCGCTGAGCCTGCTGGGCCTGGCCTCGACCGCCGCCCTGGCACAAGAAGTTGTGAAGATCGGCCACGTTGGCCCGACCAGCGGCGCCATCGCCCACCTGGGCAAGGACAATGAACTCGGCGCCCGCATGGCCATCGACGAACTCAACGCCAAGGGCGTGGTGATCGGCGGCAAGAAGGTCAAGCTCGAACTGCTGGGCGAAGACGACGCTGGCGATCCGAAGCAAGGCACGCAAGCCGCGCAAAAGCTGGTGGACTCCAAGGTCAACGGCGTGGTCGGTCACCTGAACTCGGGCACCTCGATCCCCGCCGCCAAGATCTACTCGGAAGCCGGCGTGCCGCAAATCTCGCCTTCCAGCACTAACCCCAAGTTCACACGCAGCGGCTACAAGACCACCTTCCGCGTGGTGGCCGATGACGTGCATCTGGGCGGCACCCTGGGCCGCTACGCCGCCAAGGATCTGAAAGGCAAGTCCATCGCCGTCATCGACGACCGCACGGCCTACGGCCAAGGCGTGGCCGATGAGTTCGAAAAAGGCGTCAAGGCCAACGGCGGCAAGATCATTGGCCGCGAATTCACCAATGACAAGGCCACCGATTTCAGCGCCATCCTGACCAGCTTGAAGTCCAAGAAGCCCGATGTGATCTTCTTCGGCGGCATGGACGCCGTGGCCGGCCCGATGCTGCGCCAGATGAAGCAGCTGGGCATTTCCGCCAAGTTCGTCGGCGGCGACGGCATCTGCACCAGCGAGCTGCCCAAGCTGGCCGCCGGCACCATCGACGACAACCAGGTCTACTGCGCCGAAGCCGGCGGTGTTGACGCTGCGCAGAAGCAAGCCATGGACGACTTCCGCGCCCGCTTCCGCAACACCACCAAGCTCGACGTGCAGGTCTACGCGCCTTACTCCTACGACGCCGTTGGCGTGCTGGTCGCCGCCATGGTCAAGGCCGGCTCGGCTGATCCCGCCAAGTACCTGCCGGTGCTGGCCAAGACCGAGGGCTACAAGGGCGTGACGGGCAATATCAGCTTCGATGCCAAGGGTGACATCAAGAACGGTGCCCTGACCCTGTACACCTACAAGGCCGGCAACCGCGAATCGCTGGCGGTGATCCGCTAAGCACGCAGTAGCGCAGCCAGTGCCCTAGTCACTGGCTTTCTAAGCAAGTTTTGGCGGGCGCCACCTTTGCGCCGCGCCGCCTCGGGTCCCGGGCCCGACTCAGTCTGCATGGGGAGAGCGTGCAGGCTGGGTCGGTGCCTTGGGGCTCTTTTTTTTGGGCTGCCGATTCAAGTGCGGAGATATCCAGACTGAAGCAAAACAAAAGGGGCTCCCTGCGGAGCCCCTCTTTATTACCAGTGAGATGAGAAGTTATGCCAGGCCTGGCTCAGAACTCCAGCTTGGCAATCTTGCTGCCCGCCACCTTAGCGGCGGCCATCAGGCCACCGTTGGTGAGGGCGAAGGCGTTGACGGCGTTGTCATAGCTCTTGGTGTCGATGCCGCCATTGGCGCCCACCTGAATCAGGGCCACGGAACCATCAACGCCGGCCGTCCAGCCGCTGCTCTTGCGGAAGTCGTCATAGGCCTTTTGGGTCATGAAGAAATAGATCAGCGCCTTGGACTGGGCGCCGGCCTGGAAGCCGAAGGAGGCGGCCGTGGTCTTGTAATAGTCCACCGTCTGGCCACCGGCGCGCAGCGCGCCTTCGCCATACTCACCACCCACCACCAAGCCAGCGGCATAGACCTTGGGGAACACCAAGATGGCGCGCGCCTTGCTGGCCAGCTCTCGGGAGCCCGGCACGCTCTTGTACAAGGTCGCCATGGTGGCGTCATAGCCGGCTTCGATGGCAGCTTTTTGCTGCGCCGGGGTTTCCTTGGCAGTCTCGTTGGTCGAGCAAGCCGACAGCAGGCCCAAAGACATGGCCAGCACGGCGGGGGTCAACAGCAGTTTTCGACGCAGCATCAGGATCTCCTTTTGTGATTGGCGAAGACGTTTCATCGTAGCCCTAGCCTAGCAAGCCTAGCCCGGTATTTTGTGAAACTGCCAAGTCGGCGGTGCAAGTGCCTGCCACTGCTGTGGCCAAGCGCCCCCGCGCAGCCAGCGCAGGTAAGCGGCATCAAAGCGCAAGAGCAGCTCGGGCTTGACCCCTGCGCTGCGATGCGGCGCGCCATCTCGCCCCTGAAAACAGGTACAAAGCCAGCCGCGCCTCAGTTGCGCCCGCGCAGCAACTGCCCCAGGCTTTGCACCGCCTGCCGCACCGGCTCATCGATGGGCAGGCCGCAATTGATGCGCAAAAAGGCATCAAAACGCATGGTGTTGGAAAACATCGCCCCCGGCGCAAGCCGAATGCCTTGGGCCAAGGCCGCCTCAAACAAGGCCATGGAGGACACGCCCTCGGGCAACTCCAGCCACAAATTGAGCCCGCCACCGGGCACGCTCAGGCGCGATTCGGCGGGTAAGTAACGGGCTAGTGCCTCGGCCATTTGCTCGCGCTGCAGCGCCAGCTGGGCGCGCATCTTGCGCAGATGGCGGGGCATATGGCCGGCATTGAAATAGTCCGCCACCGCCAACTGGGGCAGCGACTCATTCGGGCGCGACTGGCTGTACTTGAGCATCTCCAGCCGCTGCTGCCAGCGCCCACCGCTCATCCAGCCCAGGCGCATGCCTGGCGCCAAAATCTTGTGCAGCGAACCACACAGAATGACGCGGCCGCTGCGATCGAACGATTTGATCGGCCGCAGCGGCGCCGGCCCATCCCACAGGGCGGAGTAGCTGTCGTCTTCGATCAGGGCCAGGTCTTGCTGCTCGCACCAAGCCAGCAAAGCCTGCTTGGCGGCATCCGGCATGACGGCGCCCAGCGGGTTTTGCAGATGCGGCACCACCGCCACCGCCTTGAGCCCCGGCGTCAGCGCCGCCGCTTCCTGCAGGGCCGGCAGCGAGATGCCGGTGTGCGGGCTGGTCGGGATTTCCAGCGCCCGCAGCGACAGACTTTCCAGAATCTGCAGCAAGCCGTAGTACGTGGGCGACTCCACGGCCACCACATCGCCGGGCTGGGTCACGGCACGCAAGGCCAGGGTGAGCGACTCGGTGCAGCCGTGGGTGATGACGATTTCGTCCGGGCTGAGTTGGAGTTGCTGCTGCTCCAGCGCCAGCCGTGCCAGGGCGCTGCGCAAGCTGGGCTCGCCGCCGGGCGGCGGCGGTGTCACTAGGCAGGCGCCATGCTGACGCAAGACGCGCTGGCTGGACTGGCGCAGGCGCTCCAGCGGATACAACTCGGGCGCCGCCTGGGCGCCCGACAGATTCACCCGCACCGGCTGGGCCAGCGCCTTGGCCAGCACGGATGAGACTTTTTGATGCACGCCCACATAGCGCGCCTCATCGATCAGCGCCATGGGCGAAGGCTCATGCGCCGGCGGCAAACCCGCCGTTCTGTGCGCACGCACAAAGTAGCCGGCCCGGGCGCGCGCCTCCAACAAGCCCTTGGCCTCCAGCCAGCGGCAGGCCTGCAAGGCGGTGGACATGCTGACCTGATGCAAGCCCATCAGCCCGCGCACCGAGGGCATGCGCGCACCCGGCGGCAAGGCACCCTTGTGGATGGCTTGGCGGTAATGGCTGGCGAGCTGGAGGTAAAGCGGCATGGTGGGATTGTCGACGCTGGGCCTGCCCCGGGGCCGATACAGATGCGCCCGCGGCCTTGCAGAACAGCGCAAAAAAGCCGCTGTTCTGCAGCACAAAGGCCCTTTCTGTCCCTGTTCCGAAGCGGCGGCCCTGGCCACACTGAAGCCGTCTTCCCCAGCGCCCTCAGGGCCACTCGCCATGACCTCTGCCCACACGCCCCCGCCCGCCCCTCGCGCTTTGCCAAGCGGGGCCCAGCAATTGCTGCAAGTTCAGGTCGGTTGGGTCTTGCATGTGCAGCGCGGCAGTTTGCTGCTGCGCCTGCCTCTCGCCTTGGAAACTGCGCTGAGCCTGAGCGACACCGTCTGGCAAGCCAGGCAGCAGCTCACAGCCGGCGCGGTCTGGGTGGCGCAAGCGCCGGGCTGGATCAGGCTGGACAGCCGCGACCCGAGCTGCCTGTACACGCTGCGCCAGAGCAGCCCGGCACAGGCGCGCTGGCGGCGGCTGGTCGTGCACATGCTGCGGCGCTTGATTCAGCGATTGATTCAGCGCTTACAGCCCGCGCCAACAAGCCAGCTCAGCCGCAACGCCGATTAGTCGGTCGCGCTGCGGCGGCCTGGCCAGGCCTCAGTGCATGCCGGCCAGCAGGGCGGCATTGCCGCCAGCGGCTGCGGTGTTGATGGTCAGCGTCTGCTCAGCGCTGAAGCGGTATTGCTGGCTGGCGGCGCTGACTTCCTGCGCGGTGATCAGGGGGCGAATGGCACCCTTGTCGGCCGCCATCACGCGCCACAGGCGGCGTTCCAGCGCGGCGCCGGCGCCGGCCAACACCACACCGGCAATGCGCTCATCGTCCAGCAAGGCGCGCAGGCAGGCTTCGCCACCCGAGAGCAGCTGCAACGTTTCCGCCGCCAGGCCAGCACGCTGCAGGGCCTGATGCAGGGCGGCGGCGTGCACTTGCGTGGCCTCCGTCACCACCAGGGCCACGCTATTGCCGGCCACCAGGGCGGCGCACAGGGCCAGCGCCAGCTGATCTTCGGCAGCGCTATTGGCCAGTAGGGCCAGCACGCCACGGCCATGCTGGCGCAGCTCATTGCTCTCACCCGTGGGGCCGGGCAGGCTCAGCTCGGCCAGGCTTTGCTGAGCTTGGCTCAGGCGCTTGGACAGGGCTGGCGCGCTGGCCAGGCCCTCAAACGCACGGCGCAGCAAGGCAGCACGCTCGGCCAGGGGCACGTCCGCCCATTGCGCATGGGCCACGCTCAGCGCGGCCACCGAGGCAGCCAGGCTGGCCGGCGGCGTGCCAGCGGCTGGGCTGGCCAGGCTGGCCTCGACGGCGATGGCCGGCAAGGCGCTGAAGCGGTACAGATAGTTGGGACCGCCCGCCTTGGGGCCGGTGCCCGACATGCCTTCGCCGCCGAAAGGCTGCACGCCCACCACCGCACCGATCACATTGCGGTTGACGTAGACATTGCCGATGCGGGCCTTTTCCGCCAAGCGCAGGGCGCGGCTGTCGATGCGGGTCTGGATGCCCAGCGTCAGGCCATAGCCCAGGGCGTTGATTTGCTCCAGCACCGCGTCCACATCACCACCCCAGCGCAGCACATGCAGCACCGGGCCGAAGATTTCCTGGCGCAGCTCGCTGATGCTGCCGATCTCGAAAGCCACCGGCGCGATCAGGCGCGGCAGCACCTCTTGCACCGGGCATTCGGCGATCAGCTTGGCCTCGCGCTTGAGGCGCTGCACATGCTGGGCGATGCCCTGGAAGGCTTCGTCGTCGATCACCGGGCCAACATCGGTGCTCAACTCGGCAGGCTGGCCCACCCACAGTTCTTGCAGGGCGCCGCGCAGCATTTCGATCACTCCGTCGGCAATGCTTTCGTGCACGCACAGCAGGCGCAGGGCCGAGCAGCGCTGGCCGGCCGAGCGGAAGGCGCTTTGCACCACCGCGTCCACCACCTGCTCAGGCAAGGCGGTGGAGTCCACGATCATGGCGTTCAGGCCACCGGTTTCGGCAATCAGGGGCACGACCTGACCCTCTTTGGCCGCCAGGGTTTGGTTGATGATCTGCGCCACTTGCGTGGAGCCGGTGAAGCACACACCCGCCGTGCGCGCATCGGCCACCAGGCCGGCACCCACGGTTTCACCCGCGCCGTGCAGCAAGATCAAGGCATTGCGCGGCAGGCCGGCGGCGTACAGCAGTTCCACAAAACGCTGGGCCACAAACGGGGTTTGCTCGGCCGGCTTGGCCGCCACGGTATTGCCCACCACCAGCGCGGCCACCACCTGGCCGGCAAAGATGGCCAGCGGGAAGTTCCAGGGGCTGATGCAAACAAACACGCCGCGGCCTTGCTGCAGATGCACCGCATCGCGCTCGGCCTGGTCGGCGTAGTAACGCAGGAAGTCCACGGCCTCGCGCACCTCGGCCACGCAGTCGCCCTGGGTCTTGAAGGCTTCTTTCACCAGCAGGGCGCAGAACTCGGGCAGGCGGGCGTCCAGCGCGTCGGCAGCGCGGCGCAGAATCGCGGCGCGCTCGGCCACGGCCAGGCTGACCCAAGGCGCAAAGCCGGCTTGCAGAGTAGCCATGGCCTCGGCCACGGCGGCGGCATCGGCCAGCGGCACGGCGCCCACTTCGATTTCGATCAGGGCTTGCGCCAGGGGCTGGCGTTGGGCCTTGTCGCTCAGGTCAGCACCGGTGGAATTGCGTCGGCCCAGACCCATGCGGTCGAAGTACAGCTCGGGCGGCAGGGGCAGCGCGCTCTTGGCCTGCACCTGCTCCAGCGGGGAGCCCAGCAGCTCGGGCACTTGCACATTCACATCGGCCAGTTGGTGCACGAAGGAAGAGTTGGCGCCGTTCTCCAGCAGGCGGCGCACCAGATAGGCCAGCAGGTCGCGGTGCTCGCCCACCGGGGCGTAGACACGGCAGGGGATCGTGCCCTCTTTCAGCACCTCGCGATAGACGCCCTCGCCCATGCCGTGCAGGCGCTGCATTTCGAACTTGGCACCGGCCGCGCGGGCCATCTGCACGATGGCGGCAATGGTGCCGGCGTTGTGGCTGGCGAACTGCGGGTAGATCACATCGGCGTGTCCGATCAGCGCCTGCGCGCAAGCCAGGTAAGACACATCGGTGTGCTGCTTGTGGGTGAACACCGGGTAGGCGTTCAGGCCCAGCTCTTGGGCGCGCTTGATCTCGCCGTCCCAATACGCGCCCTTGACCAAGCGCACCATGAAGCGCAGGCCATGCTTCTTAGCGATGGCCGCCACCTCGTGAATCACATCCAGCGCGCGGGTCTGGTAGGCCTGCACGGCCAGGCCGAAGCCACGCCACTGCGGGTAGCTACCCTTGATGCGCGCGGCCAGCGCGTCCAGCACATCCAGCGACAGCTCCAGGCGATCCACTTCCTCGGCGTCGATGGTCAGGTTGATATTGGCGCTGGCGGCCAGCTCGATCAGCTGCCACACGCGCGGCAGCAGTTCTGCAAACACGCGCTCGCGCTGCAGCACTTCGTAGCGCGAGAACAGGGCGCTGAGCTTGATGGAAATGCCGTCGGCCGCCTCCGGCGAGCTGGCCTTGACGCTGGCCGCAATCGCCTTGATGGCGCCCACGTAGGCGGCTTGGTAGCGCTCGGCGTCCTTCTCGGTGCGGGCGCCTTCGCCCAGCATGTCGTAGCTGAAACGCAGCATGGGCTGAATCTTGCGGGCGTCCGCCGCTTCGCTCATGGCCTCGCCAATATTGCGGCCCAGCACGAACTGGCGGCCCAGCAGTTGGATGGCGCGCACGGTGGCGGCCACCACGGTCTGCGCACCCAGGCGCGTCATCAGGCCGCCCTGGCCTTCGGCATCGGGCAGGAACTTCTTCGACAAAGAAATGGCCGAGGCCGACAAGCTGGCCAGCATCTTGTGCGGGCCGTCTGAGGCGCCATCGAACTGGCCACGGCCGAGTTGGTCCGCCGTCAGCGCGATCGCGGTGGGTGCGTCCGGCACGCGCAGCAGCGCTTCGGCCAGACGCATCAGGGCCAGGCCCTCGGAGCTGGTGATCGGGTACTCGCGCAGCAGCGACTCCATGGCCCAGAACGGCGCCGGGTTGGCCCGCACCTGCTGCACCCAGGGGCCGGCCAGGGCAATCACCTGCGGCCAGTCCAGGCGCGCGCCCAGGGATTGCACCAGCGCACTGACCACCGCCTGCTCGTCGCGGTAAGGGCTGGGCAGGCGGGCGGCTTCGGGCAGCAAGTTGAAAGTGCTCATGATGTGGGTCTTTGTCGGTTTATAGCGAGTGGCGGAACTTTATGAGGGTTGGCCCTGAATTAAATTCGCAACTAAACGCGTTCGGCGGTGGAAAATCCAGCATGGCCGACGAAACACAACTCGACAAGATCGACGCCCGCATCCTGCGCGCCCTGCAGGCCGACGGCCGCATCTCCAACCTCAAGCTCGCCGAGGCGGTGCACCTCTCACCCACCGCCGTGCTGGAGCGCGTCAAACGCCTCACCCGCGACGGCTTCATCCTGGGCTACGAAGCGCGCTTGAACCCCGAGAAACTAGGCGCCGGCATGCTCGTCTTCATCGAGATCTTGCTCGACCGCACGGTACAGGACGTGATGGACAACTTCAAGGCAGCCGTACAAGCCCGCCCTGAAATCCTGGAATGCCACCTGGTGGCAGGCGGCTTTGACTATCTGCTTAAAACCCGGGTGTCCGATATGAACGCCTACCGCCAATTCATCGGCAGCGTGATCTGGACTCTGCCCGGGGTGCGGGAAACGCGGACTTATGCCGTGATGGAGGAAGTCAAGAGTACGACGGCGTTGCCGTTTTAATTACTGGGAGCGCAACGGAACAATGGGCTGTAGAACGCCATGGGCTTGCCGTGGGCGCCCAGGTGCCAATAGGGTTCGGAACAATCTAGACGTGTAAACAGCTAGGCCGGCCGACGGCTACGCGCCAAAGCATTTGCACCGCTCTCAATACGGTCACGCAGCCCCCCTCACAAATTCACCGTCGGAAAGCGGAGAGGATCAACGACGAGAGGCGCCACCTTGCGGGTGGAATGATCTACTAGCCCTGTCAGCCCTGACAGATGGCAATAGTCTAAGTCCATGTTTGAATTCTGAACTCAATAATTCACCTCCACAAAAATCAGAATGGTTAAGTTCAGAATCGTCGGCCTCTCTTTTTTCCTATTGGCGCTGGTGATCGCCGTGATATTTATATATTCACCCGAAGAGATAAAGAGCATCTCACCCTCTCACGACAGCTCAGTCCCAACAAACCCCACGACTGAGGTCCCCGCGCAAACTGCGACTGCAGCAGCAGAGATACCGAAAGAAACTATCACCGTAGACAAAGACAACAGGCGAACGCAAGCAACAAAAGCAGGCTGGTTTGAAGGTTTCGCCAGTTCAGATGCGTATCGCGAAGTGGCTGCGCTCAGAGAGTCTAAGCAGTTGGGTACATTCGGAGCAGGGCTACGTTTACTCCGCCCGTGCGCAGCACTGAATGCGCTACGCTCCCCTGCCTCAGATCCGCTATCGAAGGCTACCAGTAGCACCAATTATCAAATGCGACTCAAAGCAAGGGACCGATTGATAATTTACTGCAGCCAAGTTCCCGGAGAAACTTTAGTAGCACTTGCTGAACCGCCAGAGGGCGACAATTTTGCAAGCCAGTACATTTCCGCGATTAATACTTTGGATGTCTCCATGACAAAGTCAAAGCTGGAAAACAGGGCCGCCTTGGAGGAGCTAGCGCGACAAGGGCAGATTACTGCAGGGAAAAACTATATTTTGGGCAATCTGGTATTAAACAAGCCATCCCTTAACTTATCGAGGGAAGCATCCTCTGCCGCTTTTGACATCGCCGAGATGCGCGCTACTTCTCGTTTAGGAATGGAGTCGAAGGATATTCGGCTTCTGCTGCGATGCTTTACTGGGGGGGTATGCGATGACTCATATGAGTCGTTGTCAAGCCACTTCACCGAAACAGAGCAACAAAAAATACTGTCCATGGCTGCGGAAATGGAAGCGGCCTTTCGCAACGGCGACGTTTCCGCCCTGATTGGGCCGCCATGAGCCTCGCGAGTTGGTCATTGCCGAAGCCAAATTCAGTCGCCGCACCAACACCACCTTGAGAATCCGGTCTTGAATTTGACGGCCTCCCAAACCATTGGCAGATGCTGCAGCCCGCAGGGCGCGGGCAACTCTAGGCAATGACCTGCCACAAGGTCAGTGCCCGCGAAATCAATTGATGCGCGCGATGCCGAGAACACGAACGAACGTCGCATAGCTCGCCAGAAGTTGCGCAGAGCGTCCCAAACGGATTGAGGCGATTAGTTTCTGATCAATCCGGCACGAATTTGCTTACGGCTCAATAAACCCGCAGCACCTCAAACTGCTGTCGGTTTGCAGCGATCTGTATCGCCACCTCATCACCCTCGCATTTACCCAGCATGGCCTTGCCCAAAGGGGCTTCGCTGCTGATGACCTGAACGGGCTGAGGGCCGCTGAGCAACTTCATGCTGCCGCCATCCGGGCCGAGGAAGATCTGTTGCTGCTTGTCGTCGGCATCGACCAGGCAGACCAGCGCGCCGAGCTGTATCCCTTTGCTGGCGTCGTAGGGGCTTGGGCGGAATTGCTGCCAATTGACTATCGCCTGGCGGATGGCTTCGGCGCGACGCGCTTGGCCGGTGGCCAAGTAGGCGGCTTCGAGCCCCAAGGTGTCGTACTTGTTTTCGGCGATGTTTTCTTCGTGAGTCGCCGTTTCATGGGCCGCCCGCGCGGCCTGCTCGACTTGCAGCAGGTCTTCAGCAAGCCGTTCCAGCACCTGCTGCTGCAGCAAAAATTTATCCATGATGAAAGGTCGGCAACGCGAGCAAGCGGGGATCGGGCGCGAATTATGAAGGGCAGCAACGCACCCGGCAGGCTCCGCCTGATTGGCAGCTTAGATGTATCCCAGCACGCGCCACCAAGCCGTGCCCACCACGACCAGCACCAGCAAGTTGACAACGCTCATCACCGCCCCGGCGCCCCACCATTCATTCAGCGTGGTGTAGCCGGAGCCGAAAATGATCGGCGCAGTGCCGGTGCCGTAATGCGTGAGCGACATCATCAGCGAGGAAGAAAACGCCAAGAGCAAGGCCAGCGGCATGGGCGGCGCGCCCAGGGCCAAACCGGCGGCGAAGAAGGCACCGAACATGGCGGTGATGTGCGCCGTGGTGCTGGCGAAGAAATAGTGGGAGTAGAAATAGACCAAGACCAAGATCGCGGTCGCCCCCAACCAGCTCAAGCCCAGGTGACTGATGCCTTGCTGGATCGAGACCGAGAACCAGGCGATCAAGCCGAGCTTGCCCAAGAAGGTGGCCATCATGACCAGGGCTGCAAACCAGATCAAGGTGTCCCAGGCGCTCTTGGCTTTAAGAATGTCTTCCCAAGTCAGCACCCCGGTGAGCAGCAAGCATGACAGGCCGATCACCGCGGTGGTGGTGGCATTGACCTCCATCGCGGGGCCAAACAGCAACTCGGGCACGCCCGCCCACATCGCCAGCATCAGCGCCAACACCGCCAGGGTGATGTATTCGGCCTGCTTCATGGGCCCTAGCTTGCGCAATTCAGCCTCGGCCATGGGTTTGGCATCGGGGGTGTTTTTGATCTCGGGCGGATAGAGCCAGAACAGCACCAAAGGCATCAGCAGCAACATGCACAAGCCGGGCAGCAAGGCGGCCAGCGCCCATTGGCCCCAGCTGATCTCGATGGCGGCGCCCGTGCCCTTGGCGATCAAATCCACAATCAATGGATTGGGTGCGGTCGCCGTGATGAACATGGCGGAGGTGATGGGGTTGGCGTTGTAGTTGACCAGGGCCAAATAGCGCCCCAACTTGTTTTGAGTGCCCAGATCAGGGCTCGACTTGAAGCCATCCGCAATCGACTTCATGATGGGGTGAATGATGGCCCCGCCGCGCGCCGTATTGCTGGGCGTTACCGGTGCAATCACCAGTTCGGACAAGACCAGGCCATAGGCAATGCCGATGGTTTTCTTGCCGAACAGCGAGATGAAGTGATAGCCGATGCGGGTGCCCAGGCCGGTTTTCGTCAGCGCCACCGCAATCATCACGGCAATCGCAATCAGCCAAATCAAGGCGTTAGAAAACCCGCTCAAGGCATCTGCAATCGCGCCATCGGGCGAACCCGGGCGGGTGACTTGCGTGATCGCCACCAACGCGATCGCAATCATTGAAACCGCGCCGATGGGCAGCGCCTTGCCAATGATGGCGGCAATCGTGCCGGCAAACAGCGCCAGCAAATGCCAAGCTTCGGGGCTGACACTCTCTGGCACAGGGATCACAAACCAGATCAACAAGGTCAATCCAAGCGCGATCGCACTGGGAATGGGTTTGGGGCGGACAAGCTGAGTCATGAGTTCCTACCTTCTCAATTGAAGAGGGGCCATGTCGACGACTTTAGAACCTTGTGAACCTTGCGGGGCACAAAACCTGGGGGGTCAGGTCTTGAATTTGCAGGCTTGCCAAACCCTCGGCGCTAAACAGGCGCCGTCACCCCATGGGCAATACCCGGCTGCGGCGCTTGTTGCTGTTGCTGCATTTCCCCCGGCAACTGTTGTTGATGCGCTGGCAAGTGCAGCTTCAGCTGCAAACGCTGAAACGGCCGCTGCTGGCCCGAGAGCTGCAAGGCGAGTTGGGTGACCAGATCATGGCTGCGCGAGGGCGGCGCGCCGATGGGCAAGAGCAGCAAGGCCGCCACCACGCCGGCCGGCAGCCACGCCGGTGGGCGCTGGCCCAGGGCAGATGCTGATGATGAGGGGACGCGCATGCGCCGCGGCAGGCTCAAGAGGCTGGCGCCACTACCCAGCAGCATGCCGGCCCAGGCTTCAACGGAGGAGTGCGCCCCGACCTTCAGGCGCGAATAGGCAATCAAAGCGGCCAGTACAAAAGCCAGCGCCACGGCGCCACGCTGCACGCGCAGGCTGCGCCCGCGCACCAGGGTCCAGGCCAGCATGGGCAGCACGGCGGAGGCAAACATGGCGTGGCCGGAGATACCGGTGAAGTCCAACGCCTCAATGCCAAGACCCCAGCCGATGAAGGCCAGCTTGCTGAGCGTGGTCAGCGCAGCGGCGGCGCCCAGCCAGAACAGCCAGCGGCGGGCCACGGGAGCCAGCTGGGTGAAAGGGGCCTGGGCGCCCGGCTGGGCTTCATCACGGCCGCTTCGCTCACTCGTCCGCCACAGCCACAGGCATGCCACCAGCACCAGCGGCAAAAGGATTTGCGCTTCGCCCAGGCGGGTCAGCCAAGGCCATATGGAAAAGGGTGCGGTGGTGGCGGAAGAGACAGAAGAAAGCATGGCGTCATGCTACGTGAGGGCATGTGACAAGCCATACGGTCCCCGCACAGGGCCGGCGCAGGGCGCACGCGGGGGCTGGTGAGTGGATGGATGGGCGGTCACTGAACAGGTCTGCGCGGAGCGCGAAACTGGCCTCAGCGGGAAAACCATACGCCGCTCAAGCCGCTCAGGCAGCTGATGTCGCAAACGCATGGCGCAGAATCTCGCCCTATCCCCAGCCACCAGGCCCAGCCACACCCATGCACAAGCCGCTCATCTCCGCCTCGCCCGCCCGCCCCGCCCTGATCCCTTTCAACCGGGCCAGTTTCGCCGCCCTGCTTTTGGGCCTGAGCGGCAGCTTTTTGAGCCCAGCCAGCCTGGCCGCGCCGGTGAAAACGCCCGAGGCGCAAGCCGCCCGTGATTACAAGGCCAAAGTGGCCAAGACCGAGGCCGATGCGGCGCGTGAAGCGCAGGCTTTCGATGCGGAAGTGGATGCCTTTCTGAAGGCCTACTGGCAGCTGCTGCCCGACGCGGCTGTGGCCGCCGGCCACTACCAGGCCGCCGCCCGCCTGCCCGCGCCCACCGAGGCCGCGCGCCTGGCGCAGATCCGCTTTTGCGAGCAATGGCTGGCGCGCCTGCAGGCCCTGCCGGCCAAGCTCAGCCTGAATGCCGGGCAGCTGGGTGATCTGGCCTTGTTGGACAACCATCTGCAAGGTATGCGCTGGACGCTGCAGCAGTTCCGCAGCGATGTCTGGGACCCGACCGGCTACAACGTGGCCGGTGGCTTCAGCGACCTGCTCAACAAGGGCGAGTTCACGCCGGCCCAGCGCGTCAAGCTGGTGGAGCAGCGCCTGCGCCAGGTGCCTGCCTACTACCGCGCCGCCCTGCAGCAAATCAAGGCGCCGGCCGCGCCGCTGCTGCAAATGGCCATCCAGCAGAACAAGGGCGGGCTGGAGTTGTTCACCCAAGACATCCCGGCCCTGCTGGACAGCGCCAAGCTGGACGCCGCCAGCCGCCAGCGCGTGCTCAAGCTGCGCGATGTGGCCTTGCAATCCACCCAAGGTTTCATCAAGGCGCTGGAGCAGATCGACGCCCGCCAAACCGCCGACGGCAGCGGCCGCAGCTGGCGCATCGGCCGCGAGGCCTTCAACGAGAAGTTCCGCTACGAGATTCAGGCCTCGGTGGACGCGCCGACGCTGTACCAGCGCGCGCTCGACCAAAAAGCCGCCCTGCACGCCCGCATGAGCGAGCTGGCCGATGGCCTATGGCCCAGCCTCTTCCCCGGTGAGGCCCCGCCGGCCGAGCGCCTGAGCAAGATCGCGCGGGTGATCAACAAGCTGTCGGAGCGGCATGTTTCGGCGGAAGGCTACTTCGACGACATCCGCGCGCAGATCCCGGCCCTGGCGGACTGGGTGGTCAAGCATGATCTGCTGACCCTGGACCCCAGCAAGCCACTGCAGGTGCGCGAGACCCCGGCCTTTATGCGCGGGCTGGCGGGTGCCTCGATCAGCGCGCCCGGCCCGCTGGATCCGCAGGGCGTGACCTACTACAACGTGGACCCGCTGGACCCCGTGGGCAAGCCCGAGAAGACCGAGTCCTATCTGCGTGAGTACAACCATTGGGTGCTGCAGATCCTGAGCATCCACGAAGCCATTCCCGGCCATTACGTGCAGCTGCTGTACTCGAACAAATCGCCCTCCAAGGTCAAGGCCTTGTTCGGCAACGGCGCCATGGTGGAAGGCTGGGCGGTTTACTCGGAACGCATGATGATGGAGAGCGGTTGGGGCCAGGTGGACGGCAAGCCCAGCCCCGAGATGGGCCTGATGTATGCCAAGTGGAATCTGCGCGTGGTTTGCAATGCCATCCTGGACTACTCGGTGCATGTGCTGGGCATGAGCGAGGCGCAGGGCCTGCAGCTGCTGGAGGGCGAGGCCTTCCAGTCGCACACAGAGGCGACCGAGAAGTGGCATCGCGCCCAGGTCAGCTCTGTGCAGCTGAGCAGTTACTTCGCCGGCTTCTCGGAAATTCTGGCGCTGCGCGATCAGCTCAAGGCGGCTAAGGGCGATCGCTTCAATCTGAAGGCCTTCCACGAGGAATTCCTCAGCTACGGCAGCGCGCCGGTGGCCATGGTCAGCCGGATGATGCAGCAGCAAGCGCCGGCCAAGAAGGCGCCGCTGACGCCGGCGCAGACGCAGCGCTGAGCACAGGCCCGGCGCCGTGCCGGGCCGTGTGGGTCCATATCGGGGTGCCGCGGCTTCAGTTTTCTAAGCCGCGGCCGATGACTCAGCTAGACGCAACTCATTGCAGAGCGTAGCGTTCGCGCCATGGAGCCATCAATTCCCCTCAGCCCGCTGTTTCTCGAAAAGCCCAAGTCCAGCCTAACGGCCTGGGTGGACTACTTTCGCGCCATCGAGATGCCGGTCTTGGCCACCACCGCCGAGCAAATCGACGCCTTGGCGCTGGACGAAGACACGGTGGACATGAATGATCTGGCCGCCCTGATCAATAACGACCCGCTGATGCTGCTGCGCTTGCTGCGGCACGCGGGGGCTAAGAATCTGAAGGGCCGCAACCCGGCCGACCCGAAAAGCGTGTCCTCGCTGGAGACGCTGATCCTGATGGGCATCACGCCCTTCTTCCGCTCATTCACCAACTTGCCCTGCGCCGAGAACTGGCTGGCCGAGCGGATGGAAGCCATGAGCGGCCTGGACCGGGTGCTGGACCTGGGCCACCGCGCCGCGCGCTTTGCCCATGGCTTTGCCACCCAGCTGGACGACCCCAATGCACCGCTGATCCACGAGGCCGCCTTGCTGCATCACTTCGTGGAAATGATGATGTGGCTGCATGCGCCCACCTTGGCCCAGCAGATCGACACCTTGCAGGCGACCACGCCGGGTCTGCGCACCCGCCAGGCCTGCCGCATGGTTTTGGGCATCGATTTGCTGGAGCTGCGCCTGGCGCTGATCAAGGCCTGGCACCTGCCCGATGTGCTGGCCCAGCTGACCGATGACGACCATGCCAAGCGCGCCCAGGTGCGCTGCGTGAGCCTGGCCATACGGCTGGCGCGCCACACCCGCAAAGATCCCAGCCTCAAGGCTTTGATGCACCTGCCTGTGGAGCAGCTGAACACGCCCGGCGGGCTCTATCACCCGGCGCTGGCGCAAGACGTCAAAGACATCGCCGACCTGCTGCATCTGGGCCTGGAGCCGACCCTGAGCCTGCTACCCAAACTGGTCTGAGGACCTTCAGCTTGCGCCGCCACGGCGCTAGCGAGCAGCGCCCACCTGCATTCAGGCAGGCAGTAAATCCATCTCAGCCTCAACGCCGCTGACGGCCACCGGGGTGACCGTGTAGCTGAAATCCGCTGCGGCCATGGGCCGGCCGAAGAACCAGCCCTGTGCCCAGTCACAGCCTTCGCGCTGCAGCCAGGCGGCTTGCTCGGCGGTTTCCACGCCCTCGGCCAGCACATCCAGATTCAAGCTGCGCGCCAGCACGATGACAGTGCGGGCAATCGCCGCGACGTTGGCGTCGCCACTGCCCAGCTCGCTGACGAAGCTGCGGTCAATCTTGAGCGTCTGCACCGGCATGCGGCGCAGATAGGACAAGGAGCTGTAGCCGGTGCCGAAGTCGTCAATCGCCACACGCACGCCGCGCTGGGTCAACGCGCCCAGCAGCTCGATGGCGCCTTCGGCATCTTCCAGCAGCAGGCTCTCGGTCACTTCCAGTTCCAGGGCATGAGGCGGGCAGCCGCTGCGGGCCAGCACGCTGTCCACCATGGCCACAAAGTCGGGCTGGCGCAATTGCCGGGCCGACACATTCACCGCCACTTGCTGCGGCTTGCCCGGCACGCCATGCCAGGCTGCAGCTTGGGCGCAGGCGGTTTCCAGCACCCAGCGGCCAATCGGGACGATCAGGCCGGTGTCCTCGGCCAGGGGAATGAACTCCAGCGGCGAGATGGCGCCGCGGCTGGGGTGGCGCCAGCGCAGCAGCGCCTCGGCCCCGATGAGCACGCCGTCTGACAAGCGCACCTGCGGTTGGTATTCCAGGCGGAACTGCGCCAGCTCATTGGCATGGCGCAGGGCATGGGTCAGCTCAAAGCGCAGGCGCACGGCGGCGGTGAGTTCAGGGCGGTAGGCCTGCACCGAGTTGCGCGCATGCACCTTGGCCCGGCACATGGCCGCTTCGGCATTGCGCAGCAAATCGTCAACATCGTTGCCGTCGGTCGGGTACAAAGCCAGGCCGATGCTGGCGCCAAGATTGAAGCGCTGCGTTTGCTCACCCAGATTGACTTGCACCGGCTCGCTCATCGCGTCGATCAGGCGCTCGCCCAGGCGCATCGCCGTTTCTTCGTCCACCAGGCCCGAGAGCAAGACCACAAACTCATCCGAACCCACGCGGGCGACGGAATCGCTGGCGCGCAGCACATTCACAAAACGAGCCGCGGCTTCTTGCAAAACGGCATCGCCGGCGGCATGGCCGGCGACATCGTTGACGTCGCGGAAGCCGTCCAGGTCGATATAGAGCAAGGCCACACCGCTGCGCTCACGTTCGGCCACGCCGATCTGGCGGTTGATGCGGTCCCGCAGCAGGGCGGAATTAGGCAGGCCAGTGAGACGGTCATGCAGCTCTTGGTGCAGCAGCTCGGCCTCGGTCTGCTTGATGCGGGAAATATCGGTCAGCACCGCCAGGTAATGGCCCTCGCCGCCCATCTCGGCCGGCGGCACACTGACCAGGGTGGCCCACAAGGGCACGGCGATGCCGGACTTGTTGCGCTCCACCAGCTCGCCGCTCCACTTGCCTTTGGCTTCCACCTCGGCCCACAGCTCGCGCAGCAGCTCGGGGTTTTGCACGCCAATTTGCAGGTACTGCGGCATGGTGCCCAGCAGCTCTTCGCAGCTATAGCCGGTGATAGCGCACATGGCCGGGTTGACGTCGCGGATCAGCAAGTCGGCGTCCATCACCATGATGCCTTCGCCGCAATGCTCAAACACCGTGACGGCACGGTGCAGCTGCGTCATCGCCGCGCGCAAGCGGGTGACGTCGCGGGCCACGCCCACCGAACCCAGGTTTTCGCCGTCCACCAGCACCGGGGCTTGCACCACGTCCAGGCAGATGCGCTGGCCGTCCGGCCCGGTCGTCCAGCTGAGGGCGCGTTGCGTGGCTTCTGCCAGGTCGGCGCCAGCGCGCAGATGGCTCCACTCCAGCCCGGGCTGGTCGTGCTGCGTGCCCTGCTCGCGCAAGGCCGTCTCGCTCACGCCCGTGCACAGCTCAAACGCGGGGTTGCAGCCCTCAAACGCGCCTTGTTGGTCGCGGAAATACACCGGGTCGGGGATGGCGTTGAGCAAGGCGCTGAGCTTGCTGCGCTCACGCCGCTCGGCATGCAACTCAGCGCGGCGGCGGCGCAGGCGCTGGCGCAGCACCACCAGCAAACGCAGCAACAAAGCCAGCACCAAGGCCGCACCAACACCCAGGCCGTAGACCCAGACGCTGAGGCCGGCCATCGGCTGCTGAGCCACCGCCCAGACCGGGCCGCTGAAACCCAAGAGGCCAAACACGCCGAGCACACCCAGTGCGCCGAGCGCGCTCAACACACCCGGTAGCCCCAGCAGCGCCGGGGCCCGCGTCGTGCGCAGCCATCCAGATTTTTGTTGCCCCATGCCCTACCCACAAAAAGTTTCGACGATGTCCAGCTCGTGCCGTGCCGCAGACTGCGGTCGGAACCTGGCACCGTTCTTCAAACCGATGGCCCAAGAAGGAAGCGCACCCCCTCGGATGCTTTGAGCCCGTTTCGGTAGTGTCAATGCAGGGCTTGAGTCGGGGTGGCCCTTAGAGGCTGCAGCCGAGCCGTGTTCCCTGCAAAATTGCACGCTTTGCGTCTAATTCGCCGGCCTCCAGCGCGCCGCCAATCAGATGCACTCGGGCGCCTGCCGCACGCAGGGGACTTTCGAGCTCACGCAAGGGCTCCTGGCCCGCGCACAGCACGATGCTGTCCACCTCGATCAATTGGGTGTCGGCGCGCTTTTCGCCGTAGCTGACCCACAGGCCTTCGGCCGTGATGGCTTCGTAATTGACGCCCGCCACCATCTCCACCTGCTTCATCTTCAAAGCCGCCCGATGGATCCAGCCGGTGGTCTTGCCCAAGCCCGCGCCCATCTTGCCGGCCTTGCGTTGCAGCAATGTGATCTGGCGAGCCGGCGGCGCGGGTTGCGGGCGGGTGAGGCCGGCGCGCTGCTCCTGTGGATCCACCACGCCCCACTCACGCCGCCAGGCGGGCGCATCCATGCTGAGCGACTGGCCGGCATGCTCGGCCAGGAACTCGGCCACATCGAAGCCGATGCCGCCAGCGCCCACGATGGCGACCCGGCGGCCGACCTGGGCCTTGCCGGTCAGCACGTCGATATAACTGTGCACCTTGGCGGCCAGCGCGGGATCGTCCTGGCCTTTGATGCGGGGGTCGCGCGGCGTCACGCCGGTGGCGAGGATGACCTCGTCGAAACCCAGCAGCTCTTCGGCTTTGACGCGGCGCTTCAAATGCAGCTGCACGCCGGTGACCTGGATGCGGCGGGCAAAGTAGCGCAGGGTTTCGCTGAACTCTTCCTTGCCGGGGATACGCCGGGCCAGATTGAACTGGCCACCGATTTCGGCTGCACCATCAAACAAATGCACCTCATGGCCGCGTTCGGCCAGAGTAGTGGCCGCCGCCAAACCAGCCGGGCCGGCGCCGACCACGGCGATGTTCTTGCGATGCTGATGGCGGGCGGCGTCCAGCGGCAGGACTTGTATCTCCTGCTCGTAAGCCGCACGCGGGTTGACCAGGCAGGTCGAGATCTTCTGCGCGAAAGTGTGGTCCAGGCAGGCCTGGTTGCAGGCGATGCAGGTGTTGATTTCGTCGGCGCGGTTCTGGCGCGCCTTCTTGACGAATTCCGGGTCGGCCAGGAAGGGCCGCGCCATGCTGACCATATCGGCACTGCCCTCGGCCAGCACGTTTTCCGCCACCTCGGGTGCGTTGATGCGGTTGCTGGTGATCAGCGGGGTGGTGATGCCTTCAGCGCGCAGCTGATCACGCAGCTTCTTGGTCACCCAGGCAAAACCAGCGCGCGGCACCGAGGTGGCGATGGTGGGAATGCGCGCCTCATGCCAGCCGATGCCGCTATTGATGATGGTGGCGCCGGCCTTGACCACGCCGCGCGCCAGCTCCACCACCTCGTCCCAGCTGCTGCCGTTGGGGATCAGGTCCAGCATGGAGAGGCGGTAGATGATGATGAAGTCCGGCCCCACCGCTTCGCGCATGCGGGTCAGGATTTCGATCACGATGCGCATGCGGTTGGCGTAGCTGCCGCCCCACTCGTCAGTGCGCTGATTGGTATGCGTGACCAGGAATTGGTTCAGGAAGTAGCCTTCCGAGCCCATCACCTCCACGCCGTCGTAACCGGCATCCCTGGCCAGCTTGGCGCAGCGGATGAAGGCGCGGATCTGCCGCTCGATGCCACGCGCCGACAGTTCACGCGGGGTGAAAGGCGAGATCGGCGACTGGATGCGCGAAGGCGCCACGCAAAAAGGCTGATAGCCGTAACGCCCGGTGTGCAGGATTTGCAGCGCAATCTTGCCGCCCTCGGCATGCACAGCCTGGGTGATGACTTGATGCCGCCGCGCCGCGCCACTGGTGGCCAGGGTGCCGGCAAAAGGCTTGGCCCAGCCTTCGATATTGGGGGCATAGCCGCCGGTGACGATCAGGCCGACTTCGCCACGCGCACGCTCGGCGAAATAGACCGCCATGCGCTCGAAATGCTTGCGCCCATCCTCCAGGCCGGTGTGCATGCTGCCCATCAGCACACGATTCTTCAGGGTGGTGAAACCGAGGTCCAGGGGGCTGAGCAGATGGGGATAGTTCATGTCTTTGGGCGGGTGAGCGGCGGTGCGGGCCATGCTAGCAGCGCCGCTCCGGAATGATTTAGAGCCGCCTCCTGTAATATGAAGGCTTGTGAGGTGTCAACTTCAGGTGTCTTCACATGAGCGAAACATTGGCCACACGCCCTGGCAACAGGGATCGAGCCCAATCGCGCAACACCATTCAACGGAGCTTTTCAATGCGATTCAAACCCTGGGCGCTTGGCCTGACCTTAGCCGGCGCCGCCCTTCTCTCCGCTTGCGGTGGTGGTGGCAGCAGCAGCAATACCAATGTCCGATTGCTGAATGCCAGCGTCTCCTACTCGGCGCTGGATCTTTCCGTGGACAGCAAGAACATCAACGCCAAGGTCGCCTACGGCGGCGTCGGCGCTTATGGCAGCGTTGACACCGGCGCCACAGCCTCGCAAGTGCTGGACAGCAGCAACGGCAGCGCCGTCGTTTCGCTGACCCCCACGCTGGCCGGCAGTAGCAACTACACCATCATTGCCTACGGCTGGGCCGGCGCTGTGCGCACCACCTTGCTGCAGGAAACCGAACCCAACCCGGATGCCAACAAGGCCAAGCTGCTGCTGTTGAACCTGGCCGCCGATGCCGGCGCCCTGGACCTCTACGTCACCGCTGCCAACGGCGCCGGCCCGCTGACCAGCTCCACGCCCATCGCCACCAACATCATTGGCGGCAGCGGCTACAACCTGCTCAATAGCGGCGCCTTCCGCCTGACCCTGACCGGCACCGGCAAGCCCAACGACATCCGCCTGGACCTGCCCAGCGTGACGCTGGACTCGGCCACCGTGCAGACCCTGATCGCCACCTCCACCACCGGCGGCAAGCTGGTCAATGGCATCGTGCTCAAGCAGCAAGGCAGCACCACGAACTACCTGACCTCGTCCGCACGTGCTCGCGTGGTGAACGGCGTGGCTTCGGCCTCCGCACCCGTCAACGGCGTGGCCTCGTCGGCCGGCACCTCGGTCAGCGCGACGCTGAACAGCCAGCCCCTGTTGACCCAGTCGCTGGCCCCAGTGGTTGGTCAATACGTGACCACCAAGGCCGGTGCCTCGACCCTGGCCGTGACGCTCAACGGCGTGCCCGTGACCGTGGCTGCCCCGACCCTGACCGCCGGTGGCGACTACACCTTGCTGGTGTCGGGCACGGTGGCTGCGCCTGTGGTGTCGGTGATTTCCGATGACAACCGCCTGCCCTCCACGGCCGGCTACACCAAGGTGCGCCTGATGAACGGTGTCTCGACCGCCGCCGGTGCCAGCATGCAAGTGGACTTCGCCAGCGTGGCCAGCAATGTGCTGCCCGGCATTGCCTCCACACCGCAGCTGCTGACCAGCTTGGCGACCGGTTCGCGCGTCAACGTCGCTCTGCCCACGGCCAACCCGCCGCTGCAGACACTGACCGGCGTGAACTTCACCGCCAATGCCGTGTTCACCGTCTTCGTGCTGGGTGACTCTGTCGTGCCTTACACGGTGCAGATCAACCGCGACGACCTCGTGCCGGCGCAATAAGTCTTGCTTCTCTGAAGCCAGCAAGGCCACCTTCGGGTGGCCTTTTTTATGCGCGCACCATGCTGCAAGAGGGGCCAGAAATGACTGAAAACAAACCGCAAGAATCCCGCCACGCCCTGCTGGTCGGCCTGCTGGTCGTGCTGGCCTGGGGCCTGAACTTCCCGCTGCAAAAAGCGCTGCTCACGGCGCTCGGGCCACAGGGCTTTTTGTTCCTGCGCTTTGCCTTGATGCCGCTGCTGGTGACGGGCCTGATGTTGCAGCGCTACGGCCTGCATTGGCCGCGCGTGTCGCGCGCCGACGCCTGGGCGCTGGCCCGTTTGGGCCTGCTGGGCCAGGGCTTACACCTGGCACTGTCCAGCTACGGCATTGACTGGTCGACGCCGTTTTCCAGCTCGGTGATGCTGGCTTGCGGGCCGGTGTTCACCCTGCTGATCCTGCGCGCCTTCGGGCTGGAGCGTTTGCAGCGCGCCCAAGTGCTGGGCATTGCGGTGGCGGCCTGCGGCGCGCTGTTATTCATGTCGGACAAGCTGCTGGCCGCCAACTGGCGTGCCAGCGGCGGCGACCTGATCTTGCTGCTGGCGGCGGCCATGTTTTCCTACTACACGGTGGCCGCCAAACCGCTGATTCAGCGCCACGGCGCGGTGCCGGTAATGGCCTATGCCAGCCTAGCCGCCGCCCTGCCGCTGCTGATCTACAGCTGGCCGGGCGCCCGGCAAACCGCCTGGGCCGAGGTGCCGGCCTGGCTCTGGCTGGGCGCGGCTTGGGCGGTGGTAGGCATTGGTTTTCTGAGCTGGCTGGCCTGGGGCTGGGTCAATGCTCAGCGCGGCGTGGCCCGCAGCGCGCCGCTGATCTATCTGATGCCGCCTTTTGCGGGCCTGGCGGCCTGGCTGGCCGGCGGCGAATCCTTCACTTGGCCCAAGCTGCTGGGCGCCGCCATCACCTTGGGCGGTGTCGCGCTGGCGCAGTTCAGCAGCAACAGCGCTAGCAGCAACAAGGCAGGCGCCCAGATCGACAGCCAGCCGCCGATCGATTGAACGCGCCAAAGCGGGCGCTCTTCAACGCTTGCGCAAAAGCATATGCACTTTGCGCCTAAGGCAAGGGCCCGGCTTGGCCCCACAATGTCAGCCCAGGCGCCAGGCAAAATCTGGTGACCCTTGCCAGGCTCGGCGGCTAGAACCTAGCCACTGGTCCCCACTGCAACGCCACCTCATTGATGACCATGACGCTCAACAAGCCCTTGTCCTCCCTCTCGCGCGCCAGCTGCCTGGCCTTGGCTGCGCTGTTTGGCGCGGCCGCCCTGCCCGCGCATGCCAACCTGCCGCAAACGCCCGGCGTGGCCTGGGCCCAAGCCAGCGCAGATGCCGACATCGAGCGCGCTTTTGCCCAAGCCCGCAGCGACAACAAGCCGCTGCTGCTGTACTGGGGTGCCAAATGGTGCCCGCCTTGCAATCAGCTCAAGGCCACGCTTTTCAACCGCCAGGACTTCATCGAGCAAAGCCGCGCCTTCGTGGCCGTGCACATCGATGGTGACTCGCCCGGCGCGCAAAAGCTAGGCAACCGCTTCAAGGTGCGCGGCTACCCGACGATGATTTTGTTCAGCGCCGATGGTCAAGAACTGACCCGCCTACCCGGCGAGATTGACGCCCCACAGGTACTCAAAGTGATGCAGCTAGGCCTGGCCGGTGGCCGGCCGGTGAAGACGGTGCTGGCCGACGCCCGCGCCGGCAAAAAGCTCAGTGTCAACGAGTGGCGCTTGCTGGGCTTTTACTCCTGGGAAACCGACCAGGGTCAGCTCTTGCCTGCGGCCGAAGTGACGCCCCTGCTGGCCCAATTGGCCACCCAAGCCCAGGCGGTGGACCCGGAAACCGCCACCCGCTTGTGGCTCAAGTCACTGTCCGCCAATGATGACGGCAAGAACGAGCTGAAGGACCAGACGGCGCAACGCGCCCGCCTGGCCAAGGTCTTGGCCAGCCCCGCCGAGTCGCGTGCCCTGGCCGATGTGCTGAGCAATGGCGCGGCCGACATCGTCAAGTCCCTGAGCCCGCAAGCAGGGGCGGAACGCGCGACGCTGCTGGGCCAGTTCGACAGCAGCCTGAAACGCTTCGAAGCCGACACCAGCTTGTCCCGCGCCGACCGCCTGCAAGCCCTGCAAGCCCGCGTTGACCTGGCCCGCCTGGATCTGCCCAAAACCGAGCTCTATCCCAAGCTGAACGCCGGCCTGGTGAAGGATGTGAAGGAACAAGCCGCCCGCGCCGACCGCGAAATCAGCGACGGTTACGAGCGCCAAGCCGTCATCAGCTCGGCCGCCCATCTGCTGGGCCAAGCCGGCCAGTGGCAGGACAGCGACGCCTTGCTCAAGGCCGGCCTGGCCAAGAGCCATTCGCCCTACTACCTGATGAGCGGCCTGGCCAGCAATGCCAAGAAGCTGGGCAAAAAGGACGAAGCGCTGCGCTGGTCTGAAGAGGCCTTCAACAAGAGCGAAGGCCCGGCCACGCGCTTGCAATGGGGTGCCAACTACGTCAGCACCCTGATTGAGCTGAACCCGCAAGACAGCGCGCGCATCGAGAAAACTGCCGCCCAGCTGTTCAGCGAAGCCGCGCAGGACAAGGGCGCCTTCTACGAGCGCAGCGCGCGTTCACTGCAAAAAGTGGGCACCAGCCTGACGCAGTGGAATGCCAAGGGCCAGTACGAGCCATCGCTCAAGCGCCTGCGCAGCCAGCTCGACGGCATCTGCCCCAAGGTGGACGCCGCCGACAAGCAACGCGCCACCTGCGAGGCGCTGCTGACGGCCAAGAAGGGCTGAGGCCCGTAGAAGGCCCAAGGGCTGATCAGGTGGGCCAGTGCCCGCCTGATTCGACCCCCTTTGTTTACTTGATCAGGCCTTCGGCCTTCATCGCCTCGACCACCGCGGGGCGGGCGGCGACGCGGGCGCGCAGGGCCACCAGATTCGGCAGGCCAGCGACTTCCACGCCAACATACTGGCCCCAGTTGCTGACCACGAACAGATAAGCGTCGGCCACACTGAACTCATCGCCCATCAGGTACTGCTTGCCTTCCAGCTGCGCATTCACCCAAGCCAACTTGCTGGCCAGCTGCGTGCGCGCCAGGGCCTTGTGCTCTTCACCGGTAGCCGGGTTAAACAGGGGCGAGAAGCCCTTGTGCAGCTCGGAGGTGATGAAGTTGAGCCACTCCTGCAGGCGATAACGCTGCCAGCTGCCATTGGCCGGCGCCAGCTTGGCGGCGGGGGCTTGATCGGCGATGTATTGCACGATGGCCGGGCCTTCGGTCAGGCGCTCGCCATTGTCCAACTCCAGCACGGGCACCGAGCCCTTGGAGTTGATGGCATAGAAGTCGCTGCCGTCGGCCAGCTTCTTGGTCTTGGTGCTGGCCAGCACCAATTCAAAGGACAGGCCCGCTTCACGCAGAGCGATATGGGGAGACAGGGAGCAGGCGCCGGGGCTGTAATAGAGCTTCATAGATTCCATTCCTGGGGATCAAAGGAGCGCCGACGATACGCCCAAATGCGCGCCCCTGCCGAAGCGAAGCCCTTTCAGCTTACGGCTATATTCGGGCCATGCCGACCTATGCCTTTGAAGACTTCACGCCCGGACGCGTTTTTGAGTTCGGTGGCCGCATCGTCGACCGCGAGGAGGGCCTGCGCTTCGCCGCCGCCTACGACCCGCAACCCCTGCATCTGGACGAGGCCGCGGCCGACGCCTCGGTGCTGGGGGGCTTGTCGGTCAGCGGCTGGCACACCTGCGCCATGGTGATGCGCATGATGTGTGACGCCTACCTGCTCGACTCCACCTCCCAAGGCTCACCCGGGATCGACAACCTGCGCTGGTTGAAGCCGGTGCGCCCCGGCGACACCTTGCATGTGCGCATGACCGTGCAAGAGGCTCGCCCCAGCAATAGCCGCCCGCAAATCGGCCTGGTGCGCAGCCTCTGGGCTGTGTTCAATCAGCACGATGAGCAGGTGCTGAGCATGGAAGGCTGGGGGATGTTCGGGCGACGCGCCAGCGCGGCAGCTTGAGCCGTCGCAGGGCGGCTCACTTCGCTTCGTTCGGGCGGTCTGCCTGGCCGCTTGTCGCGCGCTCAGGCCTTCGAAAGGCGTCGCAAGCTTCGCTTGCTCGGCCCCTTCTCAGTCACGCAGAACCCGCTTAATCAGTTGGTGACAGCCTTGCCGCTGGTATCGCGGCAAGTCCTTCGGCAGCCGAGCCAAGCCTTCCGGCTTGGCTGTGC